>JAJDCR010000137.1 GCA_029260735.1 Planctomycetota bacterium | reverse complement strand
CCCTCGTGGTTGTCCGTTACGTCTGGTGAAATATATCTTCGTCAATTGTTTTAGGAAAAACAAACTGCCATGCTGTAAGGCGTAGAAACGAGAAATCGCCTTCTATCCTTTTTTATTACTGATTATTCCTTAACTTAATGGAATTGGGGCAACGCCCTGGGCTGGGTTGTTTCGCTCTTTCAGAGCTGAAGAAAACCAATACAAACCATTGCTAAGAAATGTTTTAAGGGAAAAACCTACCCCGCTCAGCCCAAATGGGGGGGACACTCTGAAAATAAAGACTTTAGCCAGGTTTAGCATATGCTACAAAAGTAAAAAATTAAATTACAAAATCTTGTGTATAAAAGTAAGGCATAAATGCCCTGGCTACGTGCCTCTGTCACTACGCGACCTATCTTGCCAGGTGTTGCGGACAACCACAAGGGCCCCTGCGGACGGCCTTTGTCGTTGTCCCTACTCGTCTTTGATTTTCAGGACAGCAAGAAAAGCTTCTTGGGGAATTTCGACATTCCCGATCATCTTCATCTTTTTCTTACCTTTTTTCTGCTTCTCTAGCAATTTACGCTTTCGAGAGATGTCTCCTCCGTAACATTTGGCGGTGACGTCTTTTCGGAAGGCAGAAATTGTTTCTCTCGCGATGATTTTTCCTCCAATAGCAGCTTGGATCGGAATTTTGAACATCTGCTTTTTGATGGTCTCTTTGAGACGCTCACATAGTTGGCGGCCTCTAGAGTAAGAGCGACTTCGGTGAACGACTAAAGCGAGGGCGTCTACCGGCTCTTCGGCAACTAGAACATCTAATTTGACCAAATCACTTTCTCGGAAATCGAGAATTTCATAGTCAAAAGAAGCGTATCCCCGAGAGATAGATTTTAGTTGATCATAGAAGTCAAACATAATCTCGGCAAGAGGAAGTTCAAAGACTAGCTCCACTTTTGTTTTAGAAGTGTATTCTAAGTTGGTCTGGGTTCCCCTTCGGTCTATGCACAGTTTCATAATAGGACCTAAGTAGTCAGCAGGCAAGACCAGTGAAGCTCGAACGTAGATTTCTTCTGACTTAGCTATTTTTGTCGGTGAAGGGTAGTTTACAGGGTTATCGACATAGAGAATTTCCCCATCGTTTAGAGTAAAGCGATAGCTAACGGAGGGAGCTGTAATGATAATAGATTGGTTAAACTCTCTTTCTAGGCGTTCTTGGATAATTTCCATGTGCAGTAAGCCTAAGAATCCACAGCGAAAACCAGAACCCAAAGCAGAGGAAGTGTCTTTCTCGTAAATAAGAGAAGCGTCATTGAGCTGTAACCTCTCCATTGCATCCTGAAGATCTCCATAGTCTTCTGCTGAGATTGGATAAAAGGAAGAAAAAACCACGGGCTTGACCTCTCTAAATCCGGGCAAAGCTTTTGAGCAAGGATTATTAGAGAGAGTAATGGTATCTCCGTTATTTGTGTCACTTACAGTTTTTACTCCGGCAATGATATAGCCTACTTCACCTGCCTTCAGAATAGGTAGAGGTTTCCGACTCAAAATGAAAACCCCTGTTTCTTCTACTCGGTACCTCTCTTGGTTGGACATAAACATAATGTTATCTCCCGCCTTAATCGATCCGTTGAAAAGGCGACAGTGGATGATAACACCTCGGTAAGAGTCGTAGCTAGCGTCGAAGATTAAGGCTTCGAGAGGAGCTTCTGTGTCTCCTTTTGGGGGTGGAACGCGCTCGACAATCGCTTCTAAAATCTCTTCGATACCTATTCCCGTTTTTCCCGAGGCTAAAATAGCTGTGTCAGGATCTAGGCCCAGTTCACTTTCGATTTGCTCAAGAGCCATCTCAATGCTTGCTGAGGGAAGGTCTATTTTGTTGACAACAGGAATAATTTCCAGGTCGGCTTCCAGGGCAAGATAGAGGTTGGCCAAGGTTTGCGCCTCTACTCCTTGGGTTGCGTCTACAAGAATGAGGGCCCCTTCACAAGAAGCTAAGGCTCGGGAAACCTCGTAAGTAAAGTCAACGTGGCCAGGTGTGTCCACTAAGTTTAATAGATATTCTTGGCCATCTTTGGCTGTGTAAGGTAAAGCCGCTGTTTGACTTTTTATTGTGATTCCACGTTCTCGCTCAATATCCATAGTATCCATCATTTGTTCTCGCATGTCATGAGCGGAAACAGAATTGGTGTGCTGTAAGATGCGGTCAGCTAGGGTGGATTTTCCATGATCAATGTGGGCAATAATGCTAAAGTTTCTAATGTGTTTCATGTTTTTTGTATTTTCAATCGGACATTTGGCACAAGTATTAACTTGTGCCCAAAAGGTTTAATTTCTCTATTCGTTTTTGGGGTCTATTGCGCTAGTCGATTCTACGTCAAAATTTCCTGATCGCAAGCGCTCTAAAAGGGTTTCTAATTCGATAATAAGAGCTTCGGCAGAACTATGGCGTCGACTCGGTTTTCTCTGCATCATTTTTAGGATGATTTGAGCTACCGCCGGAGGAACTCCTGGGTTAATTTCTCTCGGATCACGAGGATCACGACTGAGACGTTGATGGATGATATCTAAAACATCATTTCCTTGGAAAGGTACCTCTCCTGTTACCATATGATAAAAGGTAGCTCCCAGACTGTAGATATCACTTTGAATGGTCACTTGTTTCCCTAAAATTTGTTCGGGAGAAAGATAGTAAGGCGTTCCTAGGATAATCCCTCTGGTTGTCATGGAGCAATGTCGGTCAGTTACTTTGGCAATTCCAAAGTCGACTACTTTAACCAAACCATTTTCGACCACTAAAATATTAGCCGGTTTTATATCTCTGTGCACAAGATGATGTTGCTCGGATATGGCCTCTAAAGCACGAGCTACTTGTAAGGCGATATCTAGACTTTTTAACGGCTCTAGGGAATACTCTTCTTGGATTAAAGCTTCGAGTGTTTTACCTGTAATTAGCTCCATAACATAAAATGAGCGATTACGATCCATCAAGAGGTCGTACCCTTGAACGAGGTTTTCATGATCAAAATTGATTACGGTTAAACCTTCTTGGATAAAACGCATGACCGCTTTCATGTCTTTGTACTCTGTCGGAGGGAGATACTTTATGATGACCTTTTTCTTGTCTCGTAGTCTCTCCGCTTCGTAAATGTAGCCCATTCCGCCCTCTCCAATTTTAGCGATAATACGATAGATGAGTCCATCGCTGCCCTGAAGTCTGGCACCTCTAATGGGGAGTTTTCCTTGGCCAATGATAATGTTATCCAAGAGCTCTATAACTCTCGCTTTTACGGTCGGAATTGTTAACGGTTTTGTCACATAAGCCGCCCCATGACGTAAAACATTGAGGATTTTGTTTTCTGCTTCATAGGGAGAGCCGAGAAAAAGAACGGGGAGTTGTTCTATTTCAGGGGTACTTTTAATGCGATGGAGAATTTCATAGCCATCAAGATTAGAATTTCCGGCATCTAGAAAAAGTACGTCTGGTTTTTCATCAATGAGATCATTGATGCTTGTGTTTTCTAAGGTAACAACCTTGACATCATAGTCATTTTCAAAATTTTCCACTAACATTCGAGAGATATCTTCTTCACAATTGGCAACCCATATTCTTTTTTTGCGGTTGGTCAAAAGTCGTCGGAAAACTGTTCTAGCTGTTCGGTTAGCTTCAGAAGATGCCTTCACCATAGAAGGAGGGATAATTAAAATGTCATCACTGTGACCAATTTTATCTTCCCCGCTAACACAGACCTTTGTTGTTATAGGTTCACTGATATTCTCATCTTCGATAATCAATCCTAGGCTAGTTAAGTTCACTTCACCTTGAGAGAAAGAAGTTGCCTTGATGATGTTTCCACTGAGACCGGAGAGGCCTACTATTTGAGCTGTTCCTTCAGCAGTAACTTCAACGTCAGCATCAAAATCTACCTTGGGATTGTTGTATATATCTAGAACCGAAAGAAGATTGTCTCCTTGGATGGGATAACCGCTAGTTTGAGGAGAGGTTAAACGAAGCTGCAGAGAACCTGTTGCAGCTGGACGAATTGTGATGGCAGAACAAGCTCCCTTAGCTCCTCCAGGGCTTTTATCTTGAGCATGGATATTGGGAGTTTCGATGATATTGTAAAAGCAAAACCAATTTTCACTTTGAGCTACCCCTTTTTCAAAAACTAGGTCTAAGTCATTGGGAATTTGAGAGGGGTATTCAATTGTTCCAGTTGCTGAGCTTGTGAAGTAAACTCGGCGAGTTCCTTGGTAGTTTGGATCAACACGGCCTTTGTAATTTGCTTCTAGTCTAATTTTAAAAGGAGTTCCGGCCGTCTCCATCCCTTGGTGTTCTGTTGAAATAAGAAATGTACGTCCCTTTGGATGAACTGTCCATTGCCCTATTGAAGTAGGCGGAACCGAAATAGGGTCTGGAAAGTCAGGTAATTGAATCCATATATCAGGAAGAACATCAACTTTTCCAGAATGAGTTTGGTGTCCCACATCAACAGTCAAATTCAAACGTGCGTCTTTCCCGCCTGCTAAAACAGAAACGTTTCCGGCATCTCCTCGAACGATATACTGATGAGAAACATCTTCTCCTTTGTACGAAAAACATACATTGACAGCATTTACCTTGATTTCTTTATCAGATTCATTTTTTATATGGAAAGAAATAGCGAGCATCTTCATGCCTTGCTCAATTTCCTCCGGAACAAAAACTTTTTCTATCTTAAGAGGAATTTGTGCAGGATCAATTTGGCTACTGGTTTCTACAATTGGAGCAGGACGAGGAACGGCGGGTATAACGACCTGTCCTGTTGTCATTTCAGGAGGAGGAATTACTGTTTTCGTAATGATACGAGTGCCCGAGTTTTTTAACTGGGTCATCGCTTCTCGATTTTTTAGAGCGATGGTGAGATCTTGTACAATTGAAGCAGCATCCCCGCTCTCTCTTTTCTTTTCAAAGAGGAAATAGAAAAAATGTTTGAGCTTCCCCAAGCGATCGAAAAAATAAATCCCTACCGCTATTACCAACAATAGAAATGCAATAACGTACTTCATAATTCAGCCCTGATTTAGGGTCAAGACAAAAGTTTCTGCCAAGATTTTTTGCCGTCTGACCTAGCCTTTGGATCATCATATCTAAACGATTATAGGTATAACTGAAATTAAAGAAGATGTCAAGAAAACCTTGTTATTCCTAGTGCTCTTTCTTGTTTTTTTACGTGCCAGACATAAAAAAAATTTAGATAAACGTACATATTAGAATATGCCCCAGGCTATAATATTTTCCTGCTTAATATATATGTTTATCCCGCAAAGCCCATTAAAATTTATGTTTGTTATGTTTAAAAATACCGAATTTCAATTTCAAAATCTTGTGTATAAAAATCAGTATCTGTTTTCTGCTTAAATCAGCTATCCTTTTCCAAGGAACGTTCCAAAAACGAATTTATTTTCCTAAAAAACTCTTCTCCATACTGAGTGATGCAGCTCAAGTGATCTCCGGGGATAACCTCTAGCTGTACTTGGTCGGCGAGTTTTTTCCAACCTGTCAATGGATAGGGGCTATTCTCAATTTCAAAGAGGCGTTTTTCGGGCCAAAAGAGGATAACAGGAGAGGCAATTTTGCCTTGGGGGATATAAGTATGGGCTACACGAATATACGTTTTATCGAAGAATGAATGTCTTTCGGCTATGTTTTTCATGCTTTTGGGAGAAATGATTTTAAGGAAGTAGTGAGATTTTTTGCGCTCTTTTTCGGATAATTTGCGGGTGGTAATCCCATTTCGAATTTTCAGAAAGAGGAGTTGTCTTTGCTCTGGAGTTTGCCCAGTAAGATAGGCCCATATTTTAGTAACTCTCTCTAGCCAGTAGAACTGCATGTTGTTTACCCAGCTATGCCCAATCAAAAGTATTTCGATTTTCTCTCCTCTTTTTTCAAAAAACTTTGTAATTTCGTAGGCGAGGTATCCTCCGTGGCAAAATCCTCCAAAATAGTAAGGCCCCTGTGGCTGTATAGCTTGGATCTTTTGTGCGTAATCCAAGGCCATTTCTTCGATACTAAGGGGAATTTCCTCTCCTCCGAGGCCGTGAGGTTGTAAAACATAAAAATCAAATTTGTCTGGGATGTAAGATTTTAGACGCAAGCAATAGTAGCCTCCTCCGTTGTAATCTCCGTGAAAGAAAAAGAAGTTTTTACCTCCTTTTCCTTTTTGAACGAGGGTAATGGGAGAAGAAAACTTCTCTATGTCATGCGAGATTATTTCTTGGGCAAGTTCTTCGATGGTACCATGAGTCATGAGGGCAGAGAGGGGAAGTTTAGTCTGGCAGCGGTTATTGATTTCATCTAGAACTTGGACAGCGAGAAGAGAGTGTCCCCCCAGGTCGAAAAAACTATCCTTGATGTTTATGTTTGCTTGAGGTAAGAACTGTTTCCAGATTGACCGAAGAATATATTGTAGAGGGTCCTGGGGAATTTTCTTTTCGGGAAAAGAGGGAAGAGCTTTGTGGTCAACTTGGCTGAGGAAACGGCGATCAAGCTTACCATTGATCGTTAAAGGGAGAGAGGCGAGTTGAACGAAGTTTCCGGGAATCATGGCAGCAGGGAGAAGTTCCCTTAGAAAAGAAGGGAAATTTTTTGTATTGAGAGTAATTCCTGGAGAGGACTGTATATAGGCGATAAGTCCTTTATCTCTTCCCTTACCTTCTGTGCTCACCACGGCAACTCTTTTTACTTGAGGATGAGTGAGTAAAGCCGTTTCGATTTCTTCTAAAGAAATTCTGAGGCCACGGATTTTAACTTGGTGGTCATTGCGGTGTAAATACTGGATGTTTCCATCGGGAAGAAAGCGAGCGAGATCTCCCGTTTGATATATTCTTTCTCCTGGAGTTTGAGCAAAAGGGTGCGGGCGAAAGCGTTCTGCTGTTAACACAGGGTCACCTTTGTAACCTCTACTAAGTCCCGCACCGGCTACAAAAATTTCTCCGACACTGCCTCGAGGAACTAAATGTAAATTTGCATCGAAGAGGAAAATTTCTCGGTAGTTAAGAGGACGTCCGATAGGAAAACAAAAAGGAGAGCTTTGGTTGAACTCATGAGCACAAACATCCCAGACTTCTGAAGTCCCATATAAATTGAGAAGAGTTGCTTGGGGTAACTTCTCTTGAAATAAATGGGCTAGAGTAAGAGATGTCGATTCGCCTGTGGTAATCCAAAGCTTTAGTTTATTGAGACGAGAAGACAGTTTTTTTTGACTTTCCAAAATAGTTTGGAGGTGAGAAGGGACCAACCAAACTCGGCTTACTTGAAATTGAGATAATAGATCGACAAGAAGGGTGGGGTCCTTAACTTCTTTTTCTGAAAGAATCAAGGTGGGGATGCCCTGGAGAAAAGCTCCGAGAAGTTCCCAAAGAGCATCAATAAAGTTGAGAGAGGTACGATGGCAGGCTACCTCTTCCGAAGTAAAGGGATATTCCCTCCACATCCACTGTAAGCGACTGAGGATACTCTCCTGTGTTCCCATAACTCCTTTGGGATGGCCCGTCGAACCAGAGGTATACATGATATAAGTTAAGCTACTGAGAGGTTTATCTACAAATATATCATTTTTTGGGTAATCTAAACAAATCTCCTCCAAATCATCCAAGTTGATGATGGAAAAATCTACATCCGGCAATTTCCCTTGTAAATAACCTTCGCTGATAAGAACGCTGGCTTGGGTGTCTTTGAGAATGAAAGCGATTCTCTCAGGGGGAGAATAGATGTCAAGAGGAATAAAAACTCCTCCTCTTTTCCATATTGCCCACATCGCAATGACCGCTAGCTCCGACCTTTCCAAGTAAACAGCGACAGGAGTTTCCCACTGTACGTCAAAATATTTCAAATAATGAGCCAATTGGTTACTTTGCTCATCAATGGTCTGATAGTCGATTTTCTTATCAGAAGAAAAGAAAGCCGTTTTGGAAGGAGTTTCTTTTAATCGATGGTAGTAAAGTTTCTCTAAAGAAGAATATGATCTTTTTTCTTTCGGCAATGGATTTGAAGGGTAGCAAAAGGATTGGATAAAATCTTTTTCCGGAAAAAGTTCATAATCAAGCCAATTTCGTTGTGGGTTTTCGACAATTCCTTCGAGCAGTAGCTGAAAACTCTCTTGCCAAATTTGGATTGTTGCTGGGTGAAAAATATCAAGGTTGTACTCAAAAATTATTTTTAGCTTCTTATCTTGATGGAAGGCAAAAACAGACAAATCAAAACGAGAGGTATGTTGCTTATGAGGAATTCTTTTTGTTTCTAGTTCCTCTAAATCTAGGTGAGGTAAAGAGAAGTTTTGATAGGAAAAAATAACTTGAGAGAGAGGAGGAACAGCGTTATCTCGTTGGGGATTGACCAACTCGACTAAACGTTCGAAAGGATAGCTTTGGTGTTCATGAGCGGCCAGAAAATTTTGTTTTATTTTATTTAAAAGAGAAAGGAATGTCTTTTGAGAAGCTAGTTGCACTCGAAGAGCCAAGGTGTTGACAAAAAAGCCCATGACTTTTTCAAATTTAGGATCAGATCGATTGGTTGCGGGAATTCCTACAACGAAATCGGTTTGGTTGCTTAGACGAGATAGAAAAACAGAGAAAGCGCTTAGTAAAGTGAGAAATGTTGTGCTCTCATGTTTTTGGCTAAACTGGAAAATTTTCTCTTCTACGGTACCGGGCAAAGTATTGTAATGTAGATTTCCTTGGTAAGTTTGTTTTTTCGGACGAGGAGAGTCTGTTGGTAAGTAGAGTATTGGGATATCACCGCTAAACTGGTTTTGCCAAAATTTTTCCGAAAAAGAAAACTCTCTCTTTTCATTTTCTCGACAAAAGTCAGAGAACTGTGCCTCTAAAGGAGGTAACGAGTGAGTTTGTTGCTTTTTTAAAGCATTATAAACATGAGATATCTCCTCCAGAAGAATTTCATTGGACCAACCATCTGTAATGATGTGATGCATAGAAAGTAAAAGAGCCCAGTCTTCTTCTGTGACTTGGATTAAGACACAGCGCCAGGGAGGACTTTTTGCTAAAGAAAAAGGGATGGAAAAATCATCACTAGCAAGCTGGCAAAGCTGAGTCTCTAAATCTGTGCCTTCGCTTGAGGAACGCAAATCTTTCTCCTGCCAGTTTACCTCGAAGGAAGAAGAGACAAATTGAAAGGGAATCCCTTTTTCTGCTAAGAAATGAGTGCGTAATACCGAGTGGCGGCTTACCAGGATGGAGAAAGCTTCTTTTAAAGACGAGACATCCAGGTGGCCTTTGATATGGAAAGAATACGAGAGATTGTAAGAGCAATTCTCAGGCTCTAATTGCATGAGGAACCATAGTCTTTTCTGAGCCGAAGAAAGAGGCACTGGTGAATCTTCACCAGGGGGAGGTACGGGAGAAGAGCTTTGGATATGGTTTTGTTTTTCTCGGACTCTGTCAGTCAGCTCTTTAACAGTCGGGTACTCAAAAATATCGGCCAGTGAAAGATGCACTCCTAAGGTTTTGTTTAAGCGAGAGACGATTCTCGTAGCAAGGAGAGAATGCCCTCCCAGAGCAAAAAAGTTATCTTTTTCGTCTAGACTTTGCACTGACAAAAGCTCTTTCCAGTGCAAGGAGACGATATCTTGGATATAGTCTTTGTTTAGATAATCGCTTTGAGGGAACTGAGTAGCACTCGGTTTGGGAGCGTCTTCTCGGGACAAATGTGTTTTGCCTCTTTTTGTTATTTGGGGTTTTGTTATTTGGGGAAGACTGCTTAGTGTTTTCTCCGGGTTCAAGAATAGAGTATCGAGCAATTTTTCCCAGTGTCTGTGAAAAGATATGATACTTTCTTCGGTAAATAGATCGGTGCGATACTGCCAGTAGCCTTGGCAAACCCCATCCACTTCCATGAGAGAAAGAATAATATCAAAGGGAGTAACTGTTTGAGATATAACCCATTCTTGGACTTGTAGTTGGCCTAGCTTTAGAGAGCCCTTAGAAGGAAAGCTCTGCCAGGCAAGAGCCATTTGAAAAAAAGGACTATAACTAGGGTTACGTAAAAAAGGAATCTCAGCTAAGAGTTTTTGGAAAGGCAAATTTTGGTTCTCTAGAGTCTCCTCAACTCTTTTCTCCACTAATTTGAGAAATTCTCTGAAGGACAATTCTGGAAAAACGGGGGAGCGGAAAGCTAGGGTATTGAGAAATATTCCTATAAGCTTTTCCCACTCTGGTTGCTGCCGATTTGCAACAGGAGATCCTATGACCAAGTCTGTTTGGCCAGTAAGCCGATAGAGAAGGGTATAAACGGAGGCTAAAAGGGAAGAGAAGTTTGTTACCCGAAGTTCTTGGCTGAGTCGGGTAAGCTTAGCCCAAGTCTTTGCCGGAAGAGAAAAATAGTAGACTTTACCTTGGAAATTTCTTTGAGAAGGGCGAGGAAAGTCCAGAGGAAAAAAGGACATCTCAGGAGCGCTCTCTAAGTTTTTTTTCCAAAAAGATATCTCTTTTTCTATGCTGAGGTTTTTCAAGGCTTCTCTTTCCCAGTAAACAAAATCTTGGTATTGGGCAGGCAAAGGAGACAAAGGGCATTCTTTTTCTTGGGTGTAAAAAGAATATAGGTCAGAGAGCTCCTCGAGAAAGATTTCGTGAGACCATCCATCAAAGACAATCTGGTGAGTGATGAGCAAAAGAACAAAAGATTCAGTCCCTGTTTGAAAGATTTCTGCTCGGAGTAAACTGTCCTGAAAAAGATCAAAAGGACTGTTGATTTTTTCCTCAAGAACTATTTGTAGTTCGTCTTTTTTCTTTTCTTGAAAATTGCTCTCTTGCCAGTGGACTTTTCCTGGTGTCGAAACTTTTTGATAGAGATCATCTTCCTCTTCTCTAAAGTTTGTTCGGAAAACTTCGTGTCGCTTTTCCATTTCCTCGATGGTTTTTTTCCAAGCGGCGACTCTAAAGTCTCCCTCAACACAGAATATCTGATGGTAGTTATAAATAGGAATTTCTACTTGCATTTGCTGAAGCAGCCAAATTTGTTTTTGAGCAAAAGAAGTGGGAATTTTATCTGGAGAAAACTTTTTTATCTCTATTCCTTCTTTTCCCTTAGATTGTTTTTTTTCTAAGATACGCTGAAGCAAAGCTTGCTTTTCGGGAGATAGTCGAGCGATTTGCTCGTGTAAATTTTCTTTGTCCATTTAAACCTTCGCTTCATAAAGATGCTAGTTTTTCAAAATATTGTTGGAGTTTTTCCGGAAAATCTTTTTGACTCAAACAAGTTAGGTGATTTCCTTCTATCATTTCCCCTTGAACTTGAGGAGAAAGTTTTTTCCAAGAAAGAACTTCTTTTTCAAATTCCTGAGCTTTGTCTTTTGGCCAGAGTAAAAAAATGGGAAAACAAACTTGCGAAGAAGGGATGTAGGCATTGGCAATTCTTCGGTAACTTAAGCTTAAAAAACGTTCCCTTTCTTCTTCTGAAAAATTCTCATTTTTCAGAACTTGGAAAAATGTTTTTTCTTTTTGCCCTGAGTAGAAGAAAAACTTCCAGGCCCGAACTAAACTCTTAGAATAATGGAGAGGATTTTTTAAGAGGATAAGTAGTTCTCTCATCTGAAGAAAAAAAACTTGTTCTTGAGCAATAGATAATTTTCTTACTTTAGCCCAAAGTTGAGTGCTTTTTCGTAAAAGCTGGAAATTCTGATTGCTTGCTTTAGCATCAATAAGAAGAACGGCTCCCACTTTTTTCCCTCTTTTTAGGAGAAGTTTAGCTATTTCAAAGGCAACCTGCCCTCCATGACAAAAACCACCAAGGAAGTAAGTCCCTTCCGTTTGGAGAAGCAAAATCTTTTCGATACAATCTAAAGCCATCTCTTCTATAGATAAGGGAATTTCTTCGTTTTGGCTCCCATGCGGCTCAATCGTATACAGATCAAAGCTATCTTTGATGGCATGATGAGCTTGGTGCCAGTAATACCCTCCTCCCATAAAATCACCGTGACAAAAAAAGAACTTTTTCCCACTTTTTCCTTTTTTAAAAAGACTAATGGGATAGCTGCAAGTAGGTTTCTCTTCTTCTGATGAAAGACTTTCTTGTGGGGCTACTATTTCCTCTAGAAGTTTCCTTGTCTCTTCTGCGGAAAGTTCTTGCACCTGACTGAGAAGATGAGAAAGCTCGTTTTCTTGAATAGAACTTCCTTGCTTTGTTATGATAAGAGGAACACTTTGTGCTATACTAGGTGCCTCGAAAAGATCTCGTAAAGTAAAGCTAATATAAAATTTATGCTGAATTCTCATGGCTAAACGATTGGCTAAAAGAGAATGCCCTCCTAAATCGAAAAAATTGTCCTCTATTCCAAACTCTTTTCCATGAAATAATTCTTGCCAAATGCTCCACAACTCCTTTTCTAAAGGGCTGCGAGGAGAAACAATGTTTTTTTTATTAGCGTTCTCTAGAAAAGAAAGAGCTTTCTTTTCCAAAGCGCGCCGATTAACTTTGCCACTATAGTTCAAAGGGAAGTGCTCTATAAAAACAATTTGAGGAGGAATCATGTAACTGGGGATACTAGAGCTTAGGTACTGCTGGATCTCTTTCAGAGGAGAAGCGCCTGTATAAAATGCAAACAACTGTTTTTCATGAGTTTTCGAAAGGATAAGAGCTATGGCTTGACTTATTTGAGGGTGCTTTTCCAGCTGGATTTCAATTTCGTTTAGCTCAATTCTAAAGCCGCGCAACTTTACTTGTTCGTCCGTGCGTCCTAAAAATTCAACTTCTCCATTGCTTAAATAACGAGCCTTGTCTCCCGTTTTGTAAAGTCGTTCTCCTTCTTTCAAAGAGAAAGGATGAGGAACGAAAGATTGAGCGCTTAGCTCAGGTTTTCTCCAGTATCCGCTAGCTAAACCTGGCCCTCCAATATAAATTTCACCTGCGATTCCAGGAGGAACAAGTTGGCACTTTGAATCCAAAATAAAGATTTGGCTCCGCGAAACCGTTTTCCCAATAGAAACTCGTTTTCTGAGAAGAGGATTTTCTTTTGTTATAGGGTGCCAAGTGGTAAAAACAGTGTTTTCTGTGGGCCCATATCCATTGATAATTTTTTTCTGTGGGTATCTCTGAATAAATTTTTGTATGACAGGTAAGGATGCCTCTTCTCCTCCTGTCCAAACTTCAGTAATTTTTTGAAAACACTCTATATCCTCCTCTACCATTGCGTTAAACAGGGAGGTCGTTAAAAAAAGAAAATCGGGGGGATATTTCTCTGCTAAACTTGCAATGATTGCTCCGCTAGGGACTTCCTCAGGAAAAAGCACACACTGACCACCTTGGAGTAAAGGGCCCCAAATTTCTACAGTAGAAGCATCAAAAGAGGGAAAGGCTAGTTGCCAAGCGATTTTGTCAGGGCCAAAATATTCTAAGAACGGAGAGCTCAAACAAAGATTCTGAACTCCCTCATGAGCAACAGCTACCCCTTTGGGAGTTCCAGTCGAACCAGAAGTGTAGATTATATAGGCTATACTTTGAGGACAATTGAAAGATTTCAGAAGAGAAGAAGATTCTCTTGTCCATTCTTTATCGACGTCGAGGAGGAGGATGGAGGAGTGGAAGCTTATTTCTTTATAAAAAGTCTCTTTACTTATGACAAGAGAGGCTTGAGAATCTTCCATAATATGAGCTAATCGATTAGGAGCTTCCTTTACATTAAGAGGAAGGTAAGTTGCTCCAAGTTTAACAATTGCCAGTATGGAAACTATCAAATCAAAAGATCGGGGCAAGAATAAAGCAATAACATCTTCTCTTTGGCAGCCTCGTTTTTTTAAATAGTTAGCGAGTTGTCCAGATTCTTGGTCCAACTGGCGATAACTCAGTTTTTTTTCTTTCCAAACTAGAGCGGTGGCAGTGGGGTATTTTTGAGCTTGTTCAGAAAAAATTTGATCTAAAGAGCTCTCTTCGCAATAGTAAGGGCAAGGAGTTAGGGAAGTAATATCTTTTTCTATGGCAGAAAAAAAAGGCACTTGGGAAATTTTCTTATCGGGATTTTCTACACAGAAAGAGAGCAGCTCTTGCCATTGTTTAAGAAAAATTTCTATCGTATTTTTTTCAAAAAAAGAAGTTTTATATTCTAAAAAACCTATGAGTTGATTACCTTCTAGCCAAGCCTCTATAGATAAAGCAAAGGGAGTCCAGACAAGAGGTGAAAGTTTTTCTCGAAAAGTAACCCCAGAGGAGGTTTGGTGAGACTCGCGAGAGCGCATCTGGAAACTCGTTTCAAAAAAAGGATTGGTTCCTAAATGTCTCTGAGGATTAATTTTTTTGACAATCTCTTCAAAGGGAAAGTTCTGGTGTTGGAGGGCCTCTAGAACGAGTCTCTTATTTTTTTCGACTAGTTGGTCATAGGTCATGCTGGGAGATAAGTTCGCACGTAAAACTAAAGTATTTAGGTAAAGCCCTATTTGTGACTCCAACTCTATTCGGTTGCGTGTGTTGACAAAAGTTCCTATAACGACATCTCGATCGGGCTTATATCGATAGAGTAGTGCTTGCAAGCTAGCGAGTAAGGTCATAAATAGAGTGGCGTTTTTTTCGAGAGAAAAGCCGGTTATTTTTTGGCTTGTTTCAAGAGAGTAGCTCCAGTAAATACGATTTCCAGTCCCTTCATCTTGGTTCTTCGGAACATGTTTATCGAAAGGTAAGCTCGCAGGCAATGGTAAATCTTTCAATTGATTTTCCCAGTATAGCCATTCTTTATCCCAAAGATTTTTTTGCAGTAAACTCCGTTGCCAGTGAGCATAATGAGAATATTTTACAGAAAAAGAACTTTGAGGAAGGCTCTCGTTTTTTTCTTGAGCTTGGTAAATCGAAACCAATTTTTCTTGAAAGAGCTTTGCCGAAAAACCATCGAACACAAGGTGGTGAAAGGAGCAAAATAGCCTATATTTTTCAGGAGCCAGCTTATGAATGAATATTTCTAAGGGAGGACGCTCAGAAATTAAAAATCCATTATTTAAATGATTGAAATAAGTAGCTTGCCAAGTAGATTCTTGCTCAGAGGAAGAAAGTTCACTAAGGTCTATTTTGTGGTAGGGGAGCTGAAAATTGGGACAGATTTGCGGAAAAGGGCCTTCTTTGTTTGAAGGAAAAAAGGTATGAAAGATCTCTTCTTGAGCCACCTGTTTTTGAATACTTTGAGCAAAAATCTCTGGATCTAAGGGACCTTCTATATCGAGGACTAGTGCACGGTGATAGGCGGCAGGATTTTTTTCCAATTTAGAGAGAAGGTAAACTCGCTCCTGGGCTAAAGAAAGAACAGGATCTGAAGAGGTCTTTTCTAGTAAAAGAGGTATATTAGAGTGCTCAGGGATATCTTTTAAGAGAATTGCTAAGTCTTTTATGGAAGAGTGGAGGAAAAAGTTCTTTAGAGAGATTTCCTTTTTGAGTTGATGTCGTAGGCGTGAGATTACTCGTATTGCAGAAAGAGAATCTCCTCCTTGCTGGAAAAAAGAATCTCGTAGAGAAAGACTTTTGGCGGAGAGAACTTCTTTATAGATCTCTTTAATTTTCTCTTCCAGGGGGGTTCCCTCTTCTTCTTTTTCCCTTTCCTTTTTTTGCCCTAGACCTAAATGCCGAGGCATGCCAATTCGGTCAGGTTTTCCCGTGGGGCCCGTAGGAATTTTTTCCAAGAAAAATATTTCTTGAGGAACCTTGAATCGGGCCAAATGTTCTCCTACAAATTTCTGGAGTTCTTTTTTAGAAAGACTTTTACCTTCTTTTAAGACGATGGCTGCGGCAACATCTTCTCCCAGACTGGAATGAGCAGAGGCAAAGGTTAAAGCTTGAGCAACGTCTTGGTGAGCAAGAAGAACCTCGTCTACTTCTTTAGGAAATATCTTCTCTCCCCCTCTGTTGATCATTTCTTTTAATCGACCACAAATGTATAAATAACCTTCTGAATCCAGATACCCTTGGTCTCCTGTACAAAACCATCCGCCAACAAAATTCTCTTGGTTAGCTTTTTTATTGTGAGCATAGCCTGTGATCACATTATTGCCTTGAATGACAATTTCTCCTATTTGTTTAGGAGCAAGAAAATCTTGTTTCTCTCCCATGATAGCGACCTTCGGTCCAGAGGCTTTTCCGACAGACCCCGATTTTCTTTGGTCGGGAGGAAGAGGGTTACTAGATATTTGATGGGCGGCCTCGGTCATACCATAGGCTTCAATAACTGGGACAGCAAAAAATTCCTCTAAACCAGCTATAACAGTTTCGGGAAGAGGGGCGGAAGAGGATCGAATAAAGCGTAAAGAATGCTTTCTCTTTGGTTCCTGTTTTTTCAGTTGAAGTATGTTTTGGTGCATGGTGGGAACAGCGGTATACCAGCTGGCTTGGTATTTTTCGATATTATTCATAAAAGTGTTCGGATCGAAACCGCGTGTGCAGACAACACTAGCACCTTTCAAAACAGAAGAGAGGAGACCTGCAACTAAACCGTGGATATGAAAGAGAGGCATAATGTTGAAGCAACGATCACTGGAAGTGAGTTCGAGAGTTTTTTGAATATTCGAAGCCGATAGGCAAAGCTGGCTTTGCTTTAGAGGAACCATTTTGGGCTGAGATGTGGTTCCTGATGTATGAAGAATTAAAGCGATGTCTGAGCTTTGGCTAAAACCCTTTTGAAGAGAAGAATCGTTTTTTTTCTGAGGAGGATGAATCTCTTGCCAAGTAAAGCTTTGTGATTCTGGAGCATTTTTTACTAAAGAAAGAACCCCTATTCCCATTTCTTGGGCAATTTTTTTAGCTTTAAGGTGCTTTTGAGGATCAAGAAGAACAGCTTTCGCTTGGGTTTGAGAGAAGTAATAGCGAAGTTCACGCTCTTGATAGTTTGGGTTTAAGGGGGCTACTTTTATTCCTGCAGTCAAAGAAAGGAAAGCCATTGCCATCTCAGGACCATTCTCTAAAACAACAACAATAGTATCATTACGTCCTAATCCCCATTCGTTTAAAAATGAGACTGTGTATTCTATTTGCGCTTGAACATGAGCATAGCTAAAAGTGAGACGACTTTCTCCCAAAAGAGCAATATCTTGTGGGATTTCTTGGGCTAATTTTTCTAAAATGCTCCAATGTGTGAGAGAAGAACCGTCTTTCATACTTTTATCCTATAAAAAGTACTTTTTGTGAAAATTCTCTAAATATTTCATAGCGATTACTTACTGTATCATGTTATTATATAACTTTATCATTGTTAGGACTAGAACCTCTTAATCTTTTTTTGAAGTTCCCTAAATAGGGAAATGAAAGTTTTAATTCCTAAAAATTACCTGATGAATTAGGATGAGCACTAAAATCATCCGAAAATGAACCAACCAAAGGAGCTTGAGAGTGGAAAATACCCTCGAAAGTGTAAAAGAATACTACGGTAAAGTATTGAGTAACAAAAGCGACTTGCCAACCAATGCCTCCAAAGATGCCCTTCCTCCCTACCTAAAAAAAATTATTCCTGAGATTCATCCAGAAGTTCTCAATCGTTTTTATGGATGTGGGTCGCCCATCCCTATGGCTTTAGAGGGATGTCGAGTTTTAGATTTAGGTTGTGGCACGGGACGAGACAGCTTCATTGTCTCCAAACTAGTTGGGACCACAGGGGAAGTTGTCGGAGTTGATATGGATGAAAAGCAGCTCGCCATTGCTCGTCGCCATATTGATTACCATACCAATCGATATCGCTATGAAAAATCTAATGTAAAATTTCTGAAAGGCTATATTGAGGATCTGAAAGCTTTAGATATCGAAGAAAACTCTTTTGATGTTGTTATTTCTAATGGAGTGATTAATCTCTCTCCTCAAAAAGAAGAGGTTTTCGATGAAATCTTTAGAGTTCTCAAGCCAGGAGGAGAACTTCATTTTTCTGATATCTTTTCTGATCGACGAGTTCCTTCTTCCAGACAAAAAGACCCTGTGATTTTAGGAGAACGCTTAGGGGGAGCGATGTATATCAACGATTTCCGCCGCTTGCTTCAAAAATATAACTGCTACGATCATCGGATCATGCAATCTAGACCGATTACGATCAACAATCCCGAAGTAGAAAATAAGGTGGGAATGATTAAGTTTTCTTCTTTAACGATCCGTGCTTTTAAGTTGGATCTGGAAGATATTCCCGAAGATTACGGACATGCCGCCTATTATATAGGGACTATGACCCGAGCACCTCATGCCTTTATCTTGGATGACCAGCATATTTTTCCTCGAGAAAAACCCGTTTTAATTTGCGGAAACACGGCTAAAATATTAGAAGGAACTCGCTTTAGTAAGCATTTTCGAATAGAAGGAAATTTTTCTACCCACTATGGCCCTTTCCCTTATGAGCCATCTGCCTCAGAATTAAAATCATAGTTTATTGGGAAAGTAAGAAAGGCCCTATATGAAACTGGATCGGTTCCGGCTGGAACGCTATTTTGCCAAGTATGAGTTTTCAGCACCATATCAACTCTGTCCTTCAGATTGTGAAAGTTTAACTATTCAAGATTTACTGGCGTTAGAGGCGGGAGCCCAAGAGGAGTTTAGCAAGCTTTGGCTAGGGTATCCAGATTCACTCGGCCATCCTGAGCTTCGACAAGCCATTACTAAAATATACACAGAGGTATCAGAAGACCAAGTTCTTGTGCACGCCGGAGCAGAAGAAGCCATTTTTAACTTTATGAATGTCACTCTTAGTCCTGGAGATCATGTTGTTGTGCAGGCACCTTATTACCAATCTCTCGGAGAAGTCGCACGGGCAATAGGAGCCGATGTTTCTCTATGGCAGGGAAACCCAGAGCGTGGGTGGGAGCTGGACTTAGAATTTTTAAAAAGTCTTCTGACAACTCGCACTAAATTGGTAGTGGTAAACTTTCCCCATAATCCTACAGGATTTCTGCCTTCATTAGATTTTATGGAAGAGCTTTCCGCTCTCTCTGACCAACACGGTTTTATTGTATTTTCTGATGAAGTATACCGCGGACTTGAGCTAGACCCAAAGGATCAAATACCGGCCTTTGTTGATATTAATGAGCGGGCAGCCTCTCTTGGAGTGATGTCTAAAACATATGGGCTAGCAGGACTTCGGATTGGTTGGGTGGCCACTCGCAATGAAGGTATCTTTGAGGAACTTGTCGCATTCAAGGATTACACCACGGTTTGTAATAGTGCTCCCAGCGAGTTTTTGGCGGCCCTGGCTTTACGCCACAGCGGGATAATTATCAAGCGAAACTTGCAGATCATCCGTGACAATCTCGATGAACTTGATCTTTTTTTCCGTTCTCATACAGACTTGTTTGATTGGCATCGACCTAAGGCAGGCCCCATTGCTTTCCCTCGATTACTCAAGGGATCTGTCGAAGATTTTTGTACTGATCTCGTGGAAAAAGAGGGGGTTCTCTTACTACCAGGAACTCTTTATGGGCCAGGATATAACTCATTTCGCGTTGGTTTTGGTCGCAAGAATTTACCGGAGTGTCTGGAGCGATTTGAAAAATATATTCAAGAGTCTTATACAAGCTTCTCACACATAGGAACAAAAAAAGCTAAAGGCTAGGAGAAATAAGATTGAAAAACATGCATTTGGATTTGCATGTTTTTAATGTACTGCGAAAAAAGTGTGTTATCGAAAGAGATAATGATTATTTTTTTAGCCAAAAAAGCATCCGGGCCAAGTGAAAGTTAGTCCAAAAACGCATTTACATAACTTTTCTTTCTTTGCTCTTACCGAACCGGCAAAGACATGACAAACTTAATAAACTCAGGATCAAAGAGCTTGGCTCTGGAATAAAGTTGTCGGCTAACTCAGAAATCTCTAATGTAGACAGAGCTCGATCATAAACAAGAACATCGTCCAGCTGGCCTATATAGCGAAGATCACCACTTAGCCTAGTTCCTAGCCACAATTCAATTTCTCGATTGAAAGTACTGGCTACGGGAGCCGTGACCTGCACTTCTCCGTCTATAAAGTAAAAGCTAGTGCTACCATCTGTTCCCCAGGCCATATGATGCCACTGCCCATCATTAAGTGGACTATCTGAAAAACCAGCACTTCCTCCATAAAGACGGGTTTGGATAAGTCCATCAGATCGAACAAGACTTAAAAAGTCTGGCCCTCCACCAGGATTACCTGCTAAAAGAATCTGACTAGAAGCAGATGTTGTTTGAAACCACAGTGACAAAGTAATAGGGTCGCCTGCATTTAATTCTGTGGTCAAATCTAGTGGTAAGATAATTTTGTCGTTACCATCAAAACTGTATGCGCTACCGGATACTCCAAAGCGGTCGCTCGTGCGGGTAGCTCCGTCAACAATCCCTGTATTCCCATTACCACTAATGTCCGTTTCATCTCCTGAAAATACCCATCCTCCAATAAGTCCATTTGTGGGGATAGCTACGACTGGGTATGAGAAAAATAATAAGGAGAAAAGCAAAAGAGTAATTCTCAGCATTTCTTTTTCCTCTCTAAACAAATATAAAAACTAGCTATTTCTATTATCAAGTGCATAAATAGAATATACAAAAATTACTTAAATATTTCCAGAAAATAATATCTTCATATTTGCCCAAAGCTAATCTTTCTAAAAAAAATGAGTTTTATTTTTCGGAAAAAGCTTTCCGTTTAGAGGAAATGATTTCACCAACAGCAGATACTACTCTTGCTATATCATCATCTGTCGTTCGCCAACTACACACGGAAACGCGCATGCACCTTTTGTTGCGCCATGTTGTGCCCCCAAAAAAAGCTTCTCCACTTTGTAAAATATCTGAAATCACCTCGTCTGTATAATCATCATGATCTGCTTCACTCGCCATCGATTTTGGATCATGAAACCGGAGTAGGCCTTGATTTATTTGTGGTTCCCACAGAATGCTCACTCCAGGGAGCGCTCCGATTTGTGTCACTAGGTCATGTGCATACTGACAACAGCGCTCTACGAGCGAAGAAACTCCCCTTCGGCCCAGTTCTCGAATCGCAGCATATGTAGCAACGCCTCGACCGCGCCGGGACCATTCAGGATTCCAATTAAATTGATCTCGTGCATTGTTGTCGTGGACAAGGTAACTTGCTTTAAGTGCCATAGCGTTATAGTGTGCTTTCGAGTTTCTAACAAAAGCATAACCACAATCATAAGGGACGTTGAGCCATTTATGACCGTCAGTGGCCCAAGAATTGGCCATTTCAACTCCCTCTAAAAAATGCCGATATTTAGCACTCGCGGCTGCCCATAGCCCAAAAGCTCCATCTACATGAACCCATGCATTGTGTGAGTGGGCCATTGGGATAAGCTCTTTGAATGAATCATATGCTCCAATATTCAAATCCCCTGCGTGTAGCACAACAATCAAAGGATCAGGAGAATATTTTTTTAATGCCTCTTCTAAAGCTAATGGACTAAGTTGCCCATTTTCATTAGTGGGCAAAGAAATTAAGCAGTCTGTCCCGAGTCCCAAAATGCGGATTGCTCGATTGACAGAGGCGTGGTGTTGGTCGCTCGTTAAAACCTTAATTGGGGGAGAGCCATTAAGTCCTTGGCGTTCGACATCCCACCCCAGGTCCGATAAAATAGCATTACGAGCAGCAGAAAGACAGGTAACGTGTGCCATTTGACAACCTGTAACTAATCCAAAGCTGGCCTCTGAGGGCAAGCCTAGTAAATCCTTTAGCCAAGCTCCACATATTTCCTCAATAACGGCTTCTGCAGGACTACAAGCATATAAGGCAGCGTTTTGATCCCAAGTTGAAGTTAGCCAGTCCGCAGCTAAAGCGGCGGGCAGTGAGCCTCCCACTACCCATCCGAAAAAACGACCAGACATCGTCCCTAGTAATCCACCACTTGTGTCAGAGACTAATTCATCAATAATTTGCTGGGCGTTTGTTCCTTCTTCGACTAATGGACGCGAAAGACGAGTCCTTAGCTCATCAAGACTAGCCTGTGCCGATACAGAAGTGTTTTCTAATTGATCAAGATAAGTCAATGCGTGCTTCAGTGCAGACTCTAGTGGTTCATGGTAAGAATTGTCAGCGGACATTTGATAAAGCTCCTCGATAGTTTTGCAGCATAATATTTGCTCTCATGTTTTGTAAAAGCCCAAAATTTACTTAAGTACCTGGGGGACCTAATTCTTCGATACGGTAGCCATTAAGATAGGTTCCTCTTTTTAATGAGGTATAGTGAAAAGGATGTTTTCGACGAGGAAGATGACCAGTAACCCAAGCCCTAGTTTTTAAGGTACTAAGAACCAGTTTTCTTAGGAGAGAGTTAGATTTAGGAAATCCGAAGGCTTTTAGCACGGGCTCATCAAGAAGAGAGTAGATAGCTTGCTTGATCAAAGGGTGCAAGAGTTTGGGGTACCAACTAAGAAAAAGATTTCGAGTGGCCACAGCTACTCGTTTATTACTTTCGGTAAAGCAAAAGTGTTTATCTTCGTATTGAAGGCTCCACTCCTCAAACTCTTGGTAGCCTTCCGGAATAAGGCCAATCCCCATACGTCGCCCCACTTCGCACCAAAAATAGAACATCGCTAATTTTTCTGACTCAACCATGAGTCTCCAGCCGTATTTTTCATTCCAGCGGATGGGCTCATAAATAAAAGTCGAAAGAACATAGAGGTAATCGTCGTTGGTGATGTCAAAACGATGGTGAATTTTATTCATCCTCTTAAGTGCTCTTGCTCCTCTCTCACTATCATAACCCCTTTCGAGCATTTCTGCTAAAAGAAGCCCTGTATCGTCGTATCGTTTTTGAGGTCGGCAATGAAACTCACCAGTGCTGTCCAAAAGAGCAGAGACGCTAGGCACTGCAAAAGTACGAAAGAGAGCAAACTCTAAAGCTCGGTTCATATCGTGTGGAAAATCGTAACAGAAACTAAGGTGAACAATTCTTTGGTGATTTTCTTTGGGATCTAAGCGAAGAATTTCCGAGAGTACTTTTGAAGCGGGCATAGGTGATTTTCCTTAGGGACACGGTGACTGAGTTTTTGGGATATGGACCTAAAAAAATAATGGCTTAGAAAGCCCTAATTTTACGATGATCGCTTGTCGATTGCCATTCTTTTTTAGAAACTCTTCTTAGCAACTTATTTCCATGGGCATTGAAGCTTGAAGATGGGTATTTTTTTTGCTATTATCATGAATTGATGCAAATAACTTTTTCTCAAGTTCTTATTCTGGTCAACTATGCTCACCAAAAAACTGTTCGCTTACATTCGTATGAGTCGTCTCTCGAACTTACCAACAGTAGGTAGTAATGCCTTAGCAGCAATGGTTTTTGTGGGGGGAGTTCCTTCTTTTTCTCTCTACTTTTATACCTTTGCTATTCTCACTTTGTATTATGTGGGAGGAATGTTTCTTAACGACGCTTGCGATGCTGCTATTGACCGAAAGGAAAGGCCCGAGCGTCCTATTCCCCAAGAGATTATTTCTCGAAAAGAAGCTTTTTTTGTGGCCTCTCTTTTCTTGGTGGGTGCTAATCTTTTTTTGGCCTGGCTTTGCCAAGAAAGAGTTTTTAGTTTTGCGCCCATGCTTTGGGGAGGATTGCTGACTCTTTCTATTGTAATTTACGATATAGTGCATAAATCTTTTTCCGGAAGCCCCTGGATTATGGCCTCTTGTCGATTTTGGGTCTACCTTTTGTCAGCCGCCATAGTTACTTCTGCAAATTTTACTGCGGTTCTTTTTCCGGCTTTCCTTTTAGGTGGCTACATTATTGGTTTAACTTATTTTGCTCGTCAAGAAAACCATACCCATTTGCTTTCTTCTTGGCCATTGATTTTTTTACTTCTTCCTTGCGGCTATGCTTTTTTTCAAGCTCATGACTTAGGGAGCGTATCTTGGGCTATTTTTTTTACTCTTTGGGTTATCTCTGTTGTTTTTGCTGCCGCTCAGAAAAAAATATCGGTTAAGATTTTGGTGGGGTTTTTGTTAGCAGGAATCTCTCTATGGGATGGAGTTGTCATGGGAATATCGGGAGGAGATCTCTCTTGGTGGGCTCTGCTCGCTTTCTTCATGACTTTACTAGGACATCGTTTCCTTCCAGGAACATAAACACTTTCTAAAATGGTACACCCTAAATTAAGGAAGAAATTTGATGAGTACGGATAAAATGCAAGAGGAAGACAACTCTCCTCTTGAGGTCGCCATTGTGGGAGCAGGTTTTTCCGGTATTTGTATGGCAATTAAGTTACGTCAGGCAGGTATCACTCGCTTTAAGATCTTTGAAAAAACTGGTGGAATCAGTGGAACTTGGTATGACAATACTTATCCAGGAGCGGCCTGTGATGTGCCTTCTCATCTCTACTGCTTTTCCTTTGAGCTTAACCCTGACTGGTCGAGAGTTTTCTCTCCCCAACCAGAAATTCAAGCTTATACAGAAACCTGTGTCGATAAGTACAAAATCCGGCCTCATGTTCGCTTTCACTGCGAAATTAAGGGAGCGAGTTTTAACGAAGAGAAAGCTCTTTGGACAATTGAGAACAAAGAAGGGGAAAAGATCCAAGCTCGGGTTTTAGTGAGTGCGATTGGTGCTTTAAATCGTCCCTTAATTCCAGATATTGAGGGGCTTTCTGATTTTTCGGGAGATGTTTTTCATTCTGCTCAGTGGAATCATGACTGTGACCTAAAAGGCAAACGAGTCGGAGTTATAGGAAGCGCTGCCAGCGCCATTCAAATTATTCCAGCAATTGCCCCTGAAGTAAAAAAACTTCACGTGTTTCAGCGCACCCCTAACTACATTGTGCGTCGAAATAATCGGGACTACAGTGAAAAAGAAAAAAAACGTTTCCGACGTTTTCCCTTTTTGCTCCGAATCTTGCGTTGGGCGATATATTGGTTCATGGAAAGTCGTTTTATTGCTTTTAAAAAAGGGAGTAAGATAGGAGCTTTCCAAGCCAAGCGAACGATTAAAAGTATGTGCGAGCAAATTCCTGATCCTGAGTTACAAAAAAAACTAATTCCCAATTATCCCTTAGGCTGTAAACGGGTTCTTCTCTCGGACGATTACTTCCCCGCTTTAAACCGAGATAATGTAGAACTTATCACAGAGGGAATCGAAAAAATCACCCCCAACGGAATTCTGACCAAAGAAGGAAAAACTTGCGAAGTCGATGTCATTGTTTTGGCCACCGGATTTCAAGTGGCCGATCTACTAGGACCGATCGATATCCAAGGACGAGGAGGACAACCCTTGTCAGAGGCATGGAAAGAAGGAGTAAAAACTCACTGGGGACTAACCGTAACAGGATACCCTAATTTTTTCTTTCTGTTAGGGCCAAACACTGGCCTAGGTCATAATTCGATTATTTTTATGATCGAAGCCCAAGTCAATTACGTCATGAAGTGCTTGAAGAAGCTCAGTCAAAAGAAATCCATTGACGTGAAAAAATCTGCCATGGAGACTTTTGATAAAGCTTTGCAAAAAGGTTTGGAAAAAACGGTTTGGGCAGCAGATTGTGATAGCTGGTACAAGACAAAAGATGGTAAAATTACCACTTTATGGGCTCATTGTACTTTAGCGTATTGGTGGGCTTTACGAAAGCCTAAGTTTAGCGATTATGATATTGAGACTTATGATATTGAAACAGAGAGCAAAAGAATTTAAAAAATTAAGGTATTTCCTGTGGTAAAGCAAACAGAAAACTCCAGAATTCATCTCAACTTAAATGTGCGTAGTTTGCCAGTTTCGGCGACTATTGCGATTAATGAAAAATCAGCTCAGCTAGTAGAGGCCGGAAAAAAAATATACAAGTTAGGTCTAGGACAATCTCCTTTTCCTGTGCCTCCGTGCGTGGTGAGTGCTCTTCAAGAGAATGCTCACCAAAAGGATTATCTTCAAGTCAAAGGTCTTAAGAGCTTACGTCAGACTATTGCCCAACATCAGTGTTTAGTCTATGGTATGGAGTGCACCGAGGATGATGTTCTGATTGGACCAGGGTCAAAAGAGCTCATGTTCATTCTTCAACTAGCCTACTATGGAGATATACTAATTCCTTCTCCTTCCTGGGTTTCCTATGCCCCCCAAGCCCAGATTATCGGACGTAATGTTCACTTTTTACCTACGCAAATAGAAAATAATTGGCGTTTAACAGGAGAAGAACTAGATCGTTTTTGCGCTTCCGACCCGGATCATCCACGCATTCTAATACTGAATTATCCTTCCAATCCGACTGGAGCGACCTATCCTGTAGAAGAATTAAAAAAAATAGCAGATGTTGCTCGTCGATATAGTATACTAATACTATCCGATGAAATTTATGGGAAACTCGATCATGATGCTTCTCACCAATCGATTGTTCCGATGTATCCTGAAGGAACCATTTTTAGCAGTGGTTTGAGTAAATGGTGTGGAGCAGGGGGTTGGCGCTTGGGGGTTTTTGTCTTTCCCCGTCAACTACATTGGCTTTTAAAGGCGATGACAGCCATAGCAAGTGAAACTTTTACTTCGACCAGTGCGCCTATTCAGTATGCTGCTGTACGGGCCTACGAAGGAGGAGAAGAGATTGATCGCTATTTAAAAAATAGTCGCAAAATTCTTTTCTTTCTGGGAGATCATTTAACCTATCTTCTCCGTCAAACAGGAGCGAAAGTAGTTTCTCCCGAAGGAGGTTTTTATCTTTTTCCCGATCTAACTTCTTTTCAAGATAGTTTCTTTCAACGAGGGATTTTTGACAGCCGTGTGCTTTGCCAAAGGTTGCTGGAAGAAACCGGAGTAGCTATTCTTCCGGGAGTCGATTTTGGGAGACCACTGAAGGAGTTCACTGTTCGTTTGGCTTATGTCAACTTTGAAGGAAGAGAAGTTCTTTCCGCGGTTGATCAACTCGGAGAAAATCCCGTTACTCCAGAGTTTCTAAAAAAATATTGCCCTGATACAGTAAGGGGAGTAGAGCTTTTGTGTGAGTGGATATCCAAAAAAAATTAATGTTTGTTTAGGGCGTGTCCCTATTAAATTTTCAGAATTTAATTTTAAAAGAAAGGGATCATATGAAATTTTTTATCCCTAAATGGATGTGTTTAGTCAGTGTTGTAGCTATCCTGAGCTTTGGACAAAATTCGACCATTGAGGCAACAGAGTTTGTTTTTGTGACCAACTTTGTTGATGACAGTATTACCAAATACGATTTGTCCGGTAATCTTTTAGGAACGCTAACTTTACCAGGAGAGCTAGATGGATCAGCGGGAGGTGCGATTGGACCAGATGGCAACCTCTACGTTTCCTCGTTTCTCAATAGCAATATAGTTGTGGTCGATCCGATTAGCTTTACGAGAGTCGATGTTATTTCGGTCGGAAGTACTTCTTCAAATGTTCTCGATGTAGGCTTTAGAAGTAATGGGGACATGCTTGTGGCCAAGTTTGCTCAGCAAAGAGTCGAACGTTGGGATGTCCAAACAAAAACTCAGTTAGATCCGGGTGCTTTTGGAGATCTCCAAGGCTTAACAGGACTAGATGAAATTTTTTCTCAGGACGGCAAAATCTACGTAGGATTACGCAATGGAAACGGAATAGGGGTTTATAACGATAGCGATGGGAGCGAAATCACCACCTTTGGAGGAGCTTTTTTTCCTAGTGCTGCCGAAGGAGTTATCCTCGGAACCGACCTGAATGGGGATCAAATACAAGATATCTACGCGGCAAGTGTAAGCTTTGATGGCTCAGCCAATGATGCCATACACGTTTTTAGTGGTTCTGACTTTAGCCTAATCACAAGCAATCTAATTACAGGTTTGAATACTCCTTTGGGGATCAATTTTTTACCCAATGGTGATCTTTTGGCGGTAGAGCACAGAAATGGTGGTAATGGTAGAGTTCTTCGCTTTGATGGAACCACAGTTAGCGACTTTACAACGGGGTTAAATCAACCCAACGATGTGATTGTTTTCTCTTCAGCAGTTGTCCCAGAGCCTTCTAGCTTATTACTTCTCTTGCTCGGGGGAATATTGATGGGAAATGTTTTCTCCAGGCAAAAACAAAATACTTGAAAATACAGCTCCATTCTCTTATACTATAAAAGACTAAATTAAAAGAAATGGAGAGGAAAATGAAACAAGTTATATTTTGTCTATGCTTTGCTTTAGCCCCATTGGTGAGCGGAGCAACTATATCTTTCACAAATGAAGCGATCTTTTTGAGTAACTTAAATTCTTTTGTCACTCACAATTTTGATAGTTTTGACCCAGGTGTTGTTTTTTCAGATGGCACTGTTTTGACAAACCAAATTGCGGGCATGAGCTTCGAAAACTCGCATGTTACTTTAGGCGACAACGGAGGTACTTCTGAATCTCCTTCTAATGTTGTTCTTAACAGTGACCTAGTTTCCCCTATTATCATCACTTTTGATAATGCTGTCCGAGGCGTAGGTCTTTTTAACACTAGTCTCGTTGATGCGGAGAGATTTGATGTTTTTGACGCTCAAAATAATTTACTGGGAAGCTTGAATTTACCAAGCTCAGTCGTCAATTTTGGTGGTTTTATTTCGGATGAAGGCATTAAAAAAGTGGTGATCACTCCGATTACTCCAACCAATGGAAGTATCTTTATTGACACATTGACAGTTTCTTCTACTAGTGTTCCTGAGCCTAGTACCTATTTTTTGCTCTTGAGTGCTTTGGCCATAGGACTTTTTTCTAGAAAAAAATAACTTGATGAGATGCACTTCGTAATAAAAAAAGCCGGAATTACAGTTCAAAGTAATTCCGGCTTTTTTTTGTGTCTGCAAACGATTTGTTATTTATTCCCAAGCAAAATCTTTTCCTAAAAAATCATAGAGAGTTTCATTGTGAGGCTGAAAAAACTCCACCAGTTCTTTGCGAAGCTCAGGAGAGATTTTTACATTAAATTTCTCATACTTTCCTTTATTAAAAACACGATAATGCTCTAGCTCATAGGGAGGAATATCTAAAAAATCTAAAACCTCTTGATAAACTTGATTAGGTTCTGAAAACAAATCCTCACTTTTTAATATAAGCATTTGTTCTTTGGGAAAATACTTTTGCCACTCTTTAATTTGCTCAATGTAAATTCCTTTTTTTAATAAAGATAAGCAACTCTCCCCTTTATACGTTTTATCCTCTTGCATTTTTTGGAATTGCTCTGGATACTCTTTTTTGGCCCGAAGAATTACACTTTCTAAACTCTCTAATACTTTTCCACTTTTCCGATGCTGGACATATTGAGAAAGCGCTCTGTCTACGGGATTTCGTAGTAAGATAACTAGTTTACAGTGGGGCAAAAGTTCATAAATACGCTTAGCAGCATGGGGCCTAAAGAGATAGGAAGGGGAAGCCTCTCCCGTCAAGATACTCTTTCCAGCAAAAATCTGGAGGAAGAATTTATAGAAAACAGTGGGAAAAAAACTTCGGTACCAATCAATTCCTTTGTTGTAGTGATTTGAAAAATAATGAATTTCCTTGCAAGCAGAGGCAGAAATGTAAGGGTGATGTGAAAGATATTGGTAAAGAGAAGTGGTTCCCCCTTTTTGAATACCAATAATTATAAAATTAGGAAGAAGACCAAACTTTGCCCTTAACTTTTTTATCCACTCTGATCGAATGGGATTTACTATTTCTTTTATTTCTGAAATATTTCCAGAAGACATTTGGTTACCTTATACAAAAGAAAATAAAAGTAGATAGTTTTTGCTCTGACCGTTTCTTAACAAGTGTAGTTTTAATTTTACTACTAACTGTCTACTATAGTTCATAAATATCTATTCCCAAGCAAAATCTTTTCCTAAAAATTTATAGAGAGCTTCATTGTAAGGCCGAAAAAACTCCACCAATTCTTTGCAAAGCTCAGGAGACATTTTTACATTAAATTTCTCATACGGTCTTCTGATACTTTCCCAATTTTACGATTTTGGACATATTGGGAAGGCACTCTGTCTACCGGATTTCGCAGGAGCATAATCAGTTTACACTGAGGTAAAAGTTTATGAGTACGCTCAGCGGAACGTGGTCTAAATAGATAGGAGGTAGAGGCTTCTCCGACTAAGATACTCTTTCCAATAAAAATCTGGAGGAAGAGTTTATAGAAAACAGTGGGAAAAAAACTTCGGTACCAGCCGAGCCCTTTGTTGTAGTTATTTGAAAAGTAGTTTATTTCTTTTCGAACAGACATTGCAACGTCAGGGTGACGAGAAAGATAATTGAAAAGAGAAGTGGTTCCCCCTTTTGGAATACCAATGATCATAAAATTAGGAAGAAGGCCAAACTTTTCCCTTAGTTTTTTTCTCCACTCTGATTGAATAGGATTGACTACTCCTTTTACTTTTGGGACATTTTTAGAAGACATTTTGATTACCTTATGCAAAAAAAACAAAAGTAGATAGTGCTTGCTCTGACTAATATTTAAATAGAATTTTCATTCAAATGGCTTTATAAAAAATAGAACTTCCAATAAAAACCGTAAGTTAAAACTTGGACTTTATAAGAGAAATCTAACCTTAGCAAAAAATGCTTTTCTTGGCAACTTCCTTATTTCTCAGATAACTTTTGCTCTATCTTCCAGCTCAATCTCATTTTCCTTCAAGGCCTCTTCATAAACGGCAAGATATCCTTGTAGAATGTACTCGATTTCCTCAACATCATCATATATTTCCTCATCTTCACGAAACTGCAACTTTAGGTTAGTAACTAAAGACTTTAAATTGTGAAGAGACAGCTAATGAATTTAGGGGATAAGAGATGATATTTAATAAAAATCTGCGCGAGCTGGGCAATATTGTGTACAATTAGTATTGTGGTGAAGTGGTTTGCTTTGGGCGTATTTGGGAGTGGTAACTATGTCTTGCGATAAAAAAGTGAATAACGATAAAACAGTTTTAGTTATTTTTATTTACTACATAGCAGCAATTTTCTTTTGTTGGTTAGTTATTATTTTCGGGATAAGAATATATTTTTCTGTTTTTTTACTTTTAAGACCAATGTCATCACCTATTCAACTTGTAATACCAGCAATGATTTCTGTTTATGCTATCATTAATAGGCAAGAAGAAGATAAACGGAGCGATATTATTTTTTTAATTTTGGTGATACATCTTGCCGCGGTATTAAATATCTATCTTAGTAGATGGTGTATGGAAACTCTTCTTAGTGCTATATAAATCAAGGAGCTAAGAAATGAAGAGAGCTATATTGATTTTGTTTGCCTTGGTTACTTTGGTAAGCGGTGCTGAAGCTTTTGAAATTCTTGATAGCGAAGCGGTAGATAGATTATTTGAGATAGAGCTTAATGGTACCCTGAGCACAATGAGTATCCACCATGCGTAATATACATATACTTTGGTTTCTTTTGCATCGCAGTAACCCCAGAGGAAATTCTTTTAATACTATTGATGGCATTCCCTTTTGTCGTTGTTCTACTTCCTAATAGGAAAGCAAAGAAAAACAAAGAGCAGGGAGTTGTAGCATGAAGAAAGCTACGTTAATTTTATTTTCCTTGATTGCTTTGGTGGGTAATGCTGGGGCTTTTCATTTACTCGATCAGAGAGAATTTGAAATTGCTTATAAATCTGTGGAGGCTCTGGAAGGTCATAACTTCACAATAGTCTTTTCTAAATATAAACGAGTTGGGATTGTTTCAATTAAATCTATACCACCATTAATAAAGAAGCAATGAATAGAGCTACGTTGATTTTATTTGCTTTGATTGCTTTGGTGAATAGTGCTAAGGCTTGGGAAATACACAATAGCAAAAAATTTCTTCCACTTGTTTTTACTACTGTGCGATTTCAAAATTTAGAATTGGCCGATTTTACCGTTGAGATTTCTAAATATGAGAAAATTGGAATTCTTTTTGTTAAGGGTGATGAAACATATATATTCATTTGTCTAGTTAGCTATGTCATTGCACTAAGCCAAGGGGAGTTTCTTTGCCTACTATCAATAACTATATTGCTAATAGCCGTACTTTTGTTACTCCTTAAAATCGAAAAGAAAGCTAAATTAGACCATATCAAAAGCGAGCGATAACATGGATGAGCGGGTAAAGCAGCAAGGCAATGAGTGGGTAGTCAAGCTGATATTGGTTTCGCTTAGCATTATACTGGTAACTGGCTTGGTGGTCGGACTTCTTATTAACGAGGTTTACCGTAATAATATCTCTGCTGAAATCGCCAAGCAAAAAATGGTCAAATTCTTAGAAAACGAGCCTGTAAAGTCTACTATTACGTTAGAAAAGCTAAAACTACTGGAGACAAAATCAAGTGGTAGGATAAAATTTGAGGAAGTTAAAGAAAGAGTTCATTTTAATTTGAATTTTAATCAGAAAAATATCATGAAAGAATTTACAGAGAAAAGTATATCAATAGATAATTTTCCTCAATTTATATCTTTAAAGACTACATATCGCAGTTATAAAAAAACAGATTTTTATATGAATCTGCAAATATGGCGGACTTTGAACAAACGTTACTCAATGAGTACTCCAAAAGACAATAAGTGAATTTTTATTTTATATCAAAAAAACTTTAGAAATAAAAAATGAATATTGAAGAAATAGAATGTGTCTTAGTTCCTTTTGGTTTATTTGAAATTTCTTTTGACTTTAAATACCCAGTATCCTCTAGCTCTGGATTTAGCATTAACTTTGAGACTAGTAAACTTCTAGGAAATATTACTATATGGCCTAATCTTTATATGGATGTATTAATTGTAGAGCTTGAAGATGGAACTGAAGTATTTAATAAAACTTTTGTTCACCAAACTTTCAAAAATTTACTAGATTGCATTAAAAATGTAATGGAAAATGTAATGGAAAATGTAATCTAGTAAAACTCAATATTCACTTTCACTTTCTCTTTCTCGCTCCGTTTGTTGAAGAGCTTGTTTTTTAATAGGCTAACCAAATCTGCAGCACAAGTTTCTGCTCAGCAGGAGACAAACCTGCCAAGACAAAAGTTACCAAATCTGCAAAAATATAGATTTTAGAACGTCAAATTTTTTACAAATAATTTACCCGTTTTCCCTCACCAAAGAAAAATAAAAACGTTTAAACATACTATGGCCTACGAGTCCATAATTCTTTACTATCAGAGGAGAAGGATAAATGTTGTGGAAGCACAAGCTATTAATTTTACTTTCGCTTGTAATAATTTCCATAAGTTGCCAGTCAAATCAGGTAAAGGAAAATAAATCTTCTATTTCTAAAAAGCTTGACTCTCTTAAAGTTACCCTTAACTTTTACGGCACTCCTCTCTCTGATGTAGTCAGAGTTATAGAGGTTGTAACTGAAAGCAAAATCATTTTATCTTCAGAAATTCAGAGCAACATAGATTATCCAATTACTCTCACTGTTCTTGAATTAAAATATAGACACGCTTTAGATGTACTTTGCTATACAGCCGATCTATCTTGGCAACATGACCACAAACAAATTATCCTTAGCAATAAGAATTGGGAACCAGAAAAAGATTTATCAATATCTGAAAATGAAATATTAAAAAAAAACTTAGAAAATGAAGATACATCTATTCTTTGCGAACCAGGTGAATCCTTTATCGAAATTATTGATGCTATATCCTGTATCCACAGCATTAATTTTGCTATTTCTCCTGCTATTGCTAAATGTGAACCAAAACTACAGTTTTTTCCGTGCTATGAAAAAGTTAAGCTGAAATCGTTAGTTGAGCTTGTGTGTTTATGCTCCGAACCCAAACTCGACTACCAGGTAGTATCTGGTGTAATGTATTTTCAACTAAGTAGAGATATAGAAAGAAAGATAGAGATCTACAGTGAAAAAAAGTAGGCTTGAAGAAAAAAATTAGATCTCAAAGAACATGAAAAAGAAGAATATTGGGATTTAGTAAATACACGTATTGGGCACCTAGACGAATACCGAAAAATTTGCAAAAGTGGCCTTAATGAACTAATCATGTGACTTGATGAACATGAAGCTGAATATACTTTTGGAGAGACTTTTTTCTCTTTTATCCCTTCTTTTTTCAGTAAAAAATTCTCTCAAGGCCTTTTTTAATCCTTATATTTCAAAACTATTACGGGCTTCTCGCACGCGAAAACAAAAAAAAGCTAAGAGATAGATAAAATAAGGGGAGAAACATGCATTCCACATTTGATTTACAGGCTAAAAAACACGCATTTGAGTTCGTACAATAGAAAAAATATATGCGAAAGGATTAACTCCGAAAATGTAGCTTTGTCCGACATTAAGTTTGTTGGCGAATGATTTGAGGTGGCTAAGGTTGGGGGCTTCACTCCATTCAGATTTCGCTTTCGCGACACTTTATGCTAAGCTATATCTGCTATGTAAGAACTCCGATATTTTTTTTATTAAATCCCTGAGTAGTAATCATAAATCCATAGGAGGTTAAGAATTTATCTTGCTAGTAACTAGCCAACTTGAAATGGGCTAATCTAAAAGGGGTTAATCTGAAAGAAGCCAACCTTTGAGGAGCACGTGTGGAAGGGGCCATCTTTCATATGGCTAACCTGCAACAAGCCAGCCTAGAGTACGTCAGTTTTACAGTTGAACAAATTTTCGAATGTCAAAATATTGAAGGCGTTAAATTCCTCTCAAAAGAATTTCTATTAAAGGTAAAGCAAATAAATCCAGATTTAATGAGGTGGTGGATAAAGGCATGGCCAAGGAAATTGACAAAACAAATCCATGGGCAGACGACGAAGGCTGGACAGGCCGCTGGATTGAACCACCGATAAACCAAGTAGATAAGCAAAGTGAGCGGTAACATGGGGGAGCAGAAAAGAACAATACTAGACATTATCATTTTTTCTTTGTTGGTGATTACTTTTCTTGGATGGTTTTGCTGGCCAATAGTAAAATCTGACCCAGAATATCCTAAATTGAACACAACTAAAGCAAAAATACATACACTACAGATGCTACTAGCGATGTATAACAGTGACAAAGGAGTTCTTCCTCCAGAAAATAACGGATTGGCTTTAGTAATAAAAGAGTACAATGAGGACGATAGTCTGTTGCTAGATGGTTGGGGTAATAAATTTCTGTATAAAATAACAGATAAGTGGATTTACATCATATCCTTAGGAGCCGATGGTAAAAAAGGAGGGACTGATTTGGATGAGGATATAGGGACGTACGGGCTATGGGATTGAACCACCAACAGACCAAACGAATAAACAAAGCGAGCGATAACATGGATGAGCGGATAAAGCAGCAAGGCAATGAGTGGGTAGTCAAGCTAACAATGGAGATATATTGTAGTATTGATAGTCAAATACGAAATATGCAAATGCTAAGAAAAGAATGTAAAATCAATGGTGGGTGAAACCAAAATCACAAAAATATGGCAAAGAAAGGTAATAGTAATAAGCATGATTGTTTTTTGTTATTTTTTTATATTTATAGGCCCGACTATTGCATTTTGTAGCTTAATAACAGTAGTTTTCAGTAATGAGAATTCCAATACAGAGGAAGTTGGAGTGCGTACATTTGTTTACAGTGGTATTTTTTCTTTTCTTGTTGGTCCTATACCTTTGTTAGGTTATCACTTTTACAAAGCTTTAGGAGAGATATAATAAGAAGTATGGGAATCAATTATAGACCAGATAAAATATCATCAAGAGTTCGTTTAGCTCGCTTCAAGATATTTCGAGTCTCCTGGGCTTTATCAAAGATAGATGTATGCAAATAGGAATAAGAAGTCCAGACAATGACAGGAGTAGCCATAAACAATAGTCTGTAGGTATAAAATCGTGGTACTAGAGGCACAATTTCTCAAAAAACACCCTCATTTCTCCCTCGCCAAAGAAAAACAAAAGCACTTAACCATTTACCCAAAAAACAATTACAAACTTAATACTATGGCCTACTAATCCATAAACTAAATACTGTTGCAGGGAGTGAGCAGAATGAAGCTTATTCATATTGACACGTTGATTGGAACGATATCTTCAGTTTCGGGGGAATTCCCGTGGATGTCTGGTCGTATTATTCTTGAATCTTCCATTGCCCCAGAATATCACGAATTCTTTGAGTTCATGGTTGATGAAGATAGAGCTCATATTGATCCACCACTTTTGTTTGGCCCTAAACTCTTAACTGAAGAAAATTGGTTCCTCCAAAAAGATGATTGTTTACCTGTTGGAATTTCAATTCCCGCAGTCCATAGCGATGGTGCAATTATGTGGCGTTGGCGATAGCTTTAATTTCTAGAGAAGAAAGGAAAGTAGTGCGCAAATTTATCATTTTAATTCTGCTATTAGTGTCTTTGATAGAATTATTCTCCGATGGAGAAAAAACAGAAGAAAATGCAAGAGAAATAGAAGGATTTACCTTCCTGCAAGAAAAGACTCATTCTGCAGGAGGACAAACGAATACGATAAAAGAATATCGTCACGACAGAACAGGAATAGAGTTTGTCTTAGTCCCTGGTGGCTCATTTATGATGGGGAGTGATGATGGGCATGATGTGGAAAAACCAGTCCATCGAGTAAACATCAAAGAGTTTTTCTTGTCCAAATATGAAGTAACACAAGGACAATGGAAAGAAATAATGGGTACGAGCCCGTGGGTAGGTAGACATTTTGTTGAGGAAGGAAAAGATTCCCCTGCCACTTATGTTTCTTGGATCAATGCAAAACAATTTTGGATAAAAACAGATCTGAGATTGCCAAGCGAAGCCGAGTGGGAGTATGCTTGTAGAGCAGGAACAACAACAAAACACTATTGGGGTAATAAGATGGATGGGAATTATGCCTGGTGGGATGGTAATGCTAATGGAATGGGTGAAGAATATCCTCACAAAGTAGGACAAAAGAAGCCAAATGCATTTGGTTTATATGATATGAGTGGAAATGTGTGGGAGTGGTGCGAAGATAAAGCGCATATGGGGTACTCTGATGCCCCTTCAGATGGCTCGGCATGGTTGAAAAGTGAAGGCTCGTTTAGAATTCTCCGAGGCGGGGGCTGGGGTGACAATGTTTTCGGCCTTCGGTCAGCGCACCGTCGATGGTTCTCGTTCCACTCTCGCCTCAACTTCATTGGTTTTCGTGTATCTTACAGCCCTTATCGACTAACAACTATTGAATTTAGCTTGTTTTGGCCCCTAACAGTTCATCCACCAAAAAAAAAGAGAAACTTAGTGAGTTTAGGAGAAGATTACAAAATGGAGTTTTTGTATGTTAATGAGAATGCTCAACTTCCTCAAAATATCTTCTTTCCTTATAATAGCTTAAAGGAAATGACCCATCCGGCTTTTCGTCTATCTCGCCGTGCTTTTTTTGATCAGATGGAAAGGTTATTCAACTCAAGTGGCCAAATAAGCTCAGCTATTCATTTTGAATGGAATCAAGAACTAGGAACCTATTACAGCAAACTACGCCAAATGGAAAACGGGAGAATACAAGCTTTTCGATATAGCTATGCTAATGGACATAAAATCAAAGCAACCATTTACGAGGATGGTTTAAAGCCAGAGGGTTTTATAGGTAATCATCCTATCTTAAAAGTAACTCCCCAGCAAAAAGATTCGATGGTCTTGATTTGGAAAATATCTCCCAAGCAGGGAATCCAGCGTGGTTTCCCCAAATATATCATGGACTAAATTATGAATTTAAATTTCTGAGTAATCGACAAAACTTTCTAAATTTTCCTCAAAAAAATAAAAATTTACTCCATATTTACTCCACCTCTCAAAAAAGAACATCACAACCAACATCCCACCAAACACTTACAATCCCAGCCCAGTGGAATCATAATCCATTAGGTTGAGCTAAAATCACAATAGAAATTAAAAGGTATGAAGCAGTTGGAAATTCTAATTTATTTTGATAATGGTATACATTTTTGTCCTGGCTTAATTGGATGATTTTTTCCATGAAATTTGAACGAGCTTAGCTATAATATATATAAGCGAAAAGTTTTGGATTACTTATTGTTAATAAAGGAGAAATAATATGGAAAAAAATACTAAAAAAAATTCTATCCTAAAGTATGTAGTCATCGCATTAATGATTGCTCTTGTTGCTTCCAT
>JAJDCR010000136.1 GCA_029260735.1 Planctomycetota bacterium | reverse complement strand
AGTCCTCCCTTTATAGGGCCATAGAGAGGTATCATTATAGCACATCTTTTATTATCATCTACTACGTTTTTAGTCTGGACTAGTCTGGAAGACAAAAAAATGAATTTTCAATCCAAGATGAAAACCTAATCTGTTTGTTGTTGGCGAGGAAGGTCAAGTTTCATAGAAAAGACAGACTGTCCCTGCATCCTTGCAAGAAAGCAAGGAGTGAATCCAAAAGAGAAGATTTAGGAGTAGTAATCTTTCAGAATGCGAACACTCCATATCTCATGGCAGCACATTTATAAGTTAAACTTACGTTTAAGGCGATCTTGGATATAAACTGCCTCTAACAGATCAAAATCTATAACTAACCTGGAAGGTTTTGAAAGAGATAAGCAAATTTTAGTTGCTCTTTTCTCGTAAAGAAATGTAGAATCCCAAACCAGAATGATCAAAGCTGTCGTTGATGAAATCTAAGATTGATGAAAGTGACGTTAGTTGATAGTATGCTACAAAATCTGAAGTTAATGTGGAAAAAAATCGTAGCATTAAATTTCAGACTATCAGTTATTTTGGTCGATGAATAACACCGAAAAGAAGCAATGATGAGATCAACATCACAATGGTAGATGGTTCAGGAACAGCATTTCCCGTAAAAAAGCTACCATAGAACTCATTTCCAACTCCTCCGATGGTTTCGCGGATCTCTACGCGATCAAAATCAAATTCGGCTGTAACACCGACAAATGCAAGAGTATCATTAGGAGCATTAAAAGTAAAAGAATCCTGGGCTACGTTATCATCAAACAATGTCACTGTAAATGTAGAATCAACAAAGGGGCCTCCTAGATTACCATCTAGATTTGGTTCGACAAAATCAAAACCAAAAACAGTGGTATCTTCGTTGATATTGACATCCAAATGCTCCAAGTCACTTATTCCTATGTGAAGAGGAAGATGCGGAGTAAGACTGTTAAAGATCCCTGTAAAACCCGAAGCCTGAGAAACAGTCAAAGTTCCCACCGCAAACGTTCCTGAACCAGAGCTGGGAAGCTGATGTTCAATCGCATTCGTTGCATTGAGAAAAGCTTGTTTATTGTCAAAAACAACTAATCCAAAAACTTGACTACTTAACAAAAATAAGCTGAAAATAAAAATAGAAAATCGAAGCATATTCTATTTCCTTTACCAAAGAAAGGTATCTGTTTTTATCACAATTCTATATTATTATACATTTTAAAAATATAATATCCTAGTTATTTTTGCAATCATATTGCTTCGACTCCAGATGGACAACGAAAGAATCCCAATTTTATCAAATTCCCACAAATACGATTGATTTAGTTATCCATCGCCACAAGGATGAACTTACACCTGATGGCTATAAAATTCTCTCCAAGAAAGATTTCGGAAACTTACACGATGTAAGTCTGTTGTCTTTTCTTGATTTTTCACTACAGTCGTGCCGTAGAGAGGATTCGAAGCTATGGGATAGTTAATCCCACTAGGTCCTGAACCTAGTGCTTCGTTCACTCCTTCAAACCCACAACTACCCCAGCAAAATTATTATGCCAACTAACGGCATCTAAGGGTGTTTTCTTCACCCAGCGTTTGAGTAAGCCCCAAGGAATAATAACATAGACGAGAAAAGAAAACAAAACGACCGCAGATTAAACGGATTAAGCGGATTTCCTTGATTTTTCTTTACCTTTACGATATTCTTTTGTTGCTCGCTATTCTTTTTCATAAACAACTCTCACTAAAAAACCTTCCTGTTAATGAATGGTATAAGCTAATAAAAATAAACCTTCGCCAACAAAACTCTTCCTGTAAATCAGCGAAATCAGCTAAATCTGCGGTTCAGACAAACAACCGACCAGCATACTAAAACATTGCTTTCTTAAATAACCGCCCGCCAACAAAAACCATTCCTGTTAATCAGTGAAATCAGCTAAATCTGCGGTTCAGACAATAAACAACCAGCATACTAAAACATTGCTTTCTTAAATAACCGCCCGCCAATAAAACCCTTCCTGTTGATCAGCGAAATCGGCTAAATCTGCGGTTCAGACAATAAACAACCAGCAAACTAAAATCTAAGGCTTTTCAAATAACCGCTCGCCAACAAAACCCTTCCTGTAAATCCGCTTAATCAGCGATCAAAATCAGTGGTCAATATCAACGGGCGTCACAAAAACATTGCTCCCTGGAGATGCGTAGTGCTGCCCTTCGATGGCGATCCATTCGTTTTCTTTCAATCCTTCTCGTATTTCGATAGATCCTTGGGAGAGTTTGCCTATTTTGATATCTCGGCGGGAGACTTTGGCTGTGTTTTTTTTGTCTACTGGGCCTACGATTAGGACGTAGGTTCCTGAGAGGTCTTCTTGGAGGCACTGGGGGGGAATTAGAATGGTTTCTTTTGGATTTCCGATGTGAATTTCGGCGTTGGCGAACATTCCGGCTCTTATTTTGAGTTCGGGATTGGCTATTTCAATTTCTACGCTGAAGGTCTTGGAAATAGTTTCAGCTTTGGAGGCTATGTAGTTTACGAGGCCGGGGTATTTTTCGGCTTGGGTCGATTCGATGAAGACGTCGACTTTTTGGTTTAGAGAGACTTGAGAAACTTGGGAGGCGGGGACAAAGACTTCTAGTTTGATTTTGTAGAGGTCATCAACGACGACAGCGTTCTTTCCGCTGCTGATGAATTCTTTTGCTTCGATCGGTAAGTCGGTGATAATTCCTCGAAATGGTGTTTTCAGTTGGAGGTACTGGAGATTTTGTTGGGCGATGCGCACTTCGATTTTGGAAGAGCTCACCTCTTCTATGGCTAGTTGGATTTCTTCGACCCGGGCTCCTTTTTCTAGGAGGATTAGGTTTTGTTTGGCGATGGTGGTTTCTTCTTGGGCGATTTGGGATTGGGTGCGCAGTTTGTCTAGTTCAATTTCTGAGGTGATTTGTGAGCGGGCTAGGTTAATTTGACTGTCGTAGAGGCGCCTTGCATTTTCATAGGATTTTTCGGCGGAGCGCACTCGGGCTTGGCCGGAAGCTAGTTCTTCGGGACGGGCTTTGGCTTTGATTCTGGTCAGACGACTTTTTGCTAGGGAAAGAGATTGGCGCGTTTGCTCCAGTTGTAGTTGGAAGTCTGTCGACTCTAGAGTGGCGAGAACTTGGTCTTTTTTTACGATATCCCCTAGCTCCACACCGACTTTGTCAATTACCCCAGAGATACGAAAGGCCAACTCCACTGTTCGCTTTGATTTTGTCAACCCGCTCACTTTAACTCTGGGCAAAGTAAAGGATTTTTTCACTTGGATACTCTTGATCGAGCGCATTTGCTTTTCAGGAATAACTTCTGCTTTTTTAGAGCAAGCTCCTACTAAAAGTAGGGGTAAAACTAGAAGGAAAAAGCTTAGGTACTTCACTGTTTTTTCTCCATTCTCGATAGGTTCCATATATTCCAAAGGACTTCACCAATTTTATTCATGGCTCCTTTGAGTTCCTTGGGTAGACTTTCTAAGTTATCATGAGTGACATAAATACTACTTTTGATCAAATGCTCTTGGTAAGAGCTAATTTCTTGCTCTAGTTTTCTTTTTTCCAGAAAAGATTGGGCGTCAGGATACTCTTTGGAAACGACGAAGGTGGCAATGTGGGGAGCATGCCGGGTTTGTTGAAGAAGTCTTAGAAAAATAAGGAGATCTAAGCCCGTTTCATCTATGATCACCAAATCTGTTTTTTCACGGTGGGTTAGGTCTTTGGTTTTAGGATCAAAGAAATCTAACTTATAAGAAGCGCTCAAAATATGGTAGAGCTCTTTCTTTACGCGAGAGTCGTTGGTGTAAACGTGTATGTCGACTGTCGGGATAATTTTGAAATAAACTCGGATATCTTCTAAAACTCGGAAAAAACAAGGGACATAAACCAAGGTTAGAACTGTCGAAACAATGAGCCCTGTAATAACTGCCCAAGCAAAAGGAGACCAGAGAGAACCACCGTATAGAGCTAAAGGAAGAAGACTCAAAACAGTTGTGACAGAGGTTGCAATAATCGGCTTTAAACGTTTCTCGGCCGCATCGACAAGAATAGAAGAGTAGTTCTCCATGCTTTCGACCATGCTCCCCGTTTTATTTTTTTGAATGCGGGCGTTGGCAAAGTCAACTAAGATAATCGCATCGTTGACGACGATACCTATTAGACTGACAAAGCCCATCATCGACATAAACCCAAGAGGGTTACCGGTTAACTTCAAGCCAAAGATTGCTCCTGCGACCGAAAGAGGAAGAATAAGCAGGATAATCAAAGGCTGAAAGAGACTGTTAAACTCTGTCGCCAATATGAGATAAATGAGTAAAATAGAAAAGAAAGCGGCCACCCGCAGAGAACCAAAGGATTTTGTGACTTCCTTGTTTTCTCCTTCAAAAGTCATAGTGAAGCCAGGAGGAAGTTCCCAGTTGGCAATTTTTGCTTTGATTTCGCGCTGAATGGCATCGGGCAAACGCCCTTGGGCATCGCTGAAAACAGAAGCCGACCATCTTTGATTGTAGCGGTTGATTTGGGCTTTTTCGAGCTGTAACTGAAGTTTAGCCACTTGGTTAAAGGAAATTTTTTCGCTGCTTAAACGAGAGGCAAAGTAAAGCTCTTCAATATTCTCAAAGTCTTGGCGGTCACTTTCTAAGAGACGAACCATAACGTCGGTTTCCTCGTCTCCGGAAAGAAAGGTCGTGGCAATTTCTCCGCTAAAGGAAGTTCGAATGTCTTTGGCAATATCAGCATGGGTGAGCCCCACTTGGTTTAAGGCATAAGCATCTGTTTTTACTTGGATTTTAAAGGTGCTTTCCCCTAAGTTGTCGTGAATATTGCGAGTTCCCGGAATGGATTCCACTATTTTTTTGAGTTTTTCGGTGAGGCTCTTGAGAATATCGAGATTGTTTCCCGTTAGGCGAATAATAACAGGGGCCCGAAAAGCTTTTCCCGATTTAAATTCTCGGACTCGGATACGAGCTCCGCTGATTTCGCGGTCAAGTATTTCTTGGGTAATCTGAACTAAGTTGTGAGTTGTTCGGACTTCTTTATTTTCTAAAGAACGATGAAGATTGACGATGGCTTCGAGATAAGCGGGGTTATTTAGCTGTTTATCTCCGAGCTCATTGAAGTAAAACTTAGGAGAACCATTGCCTAAAAAACAGGCGATATCTTTCACTTCGGGAAATCTTTTACTATCGAGCATGATTTTTTCAATGCTCTTGCCAACCTCTTCACATTGGTCTAAGTTTCCTCCCTCGGGTAGGTAAGCATTGATAATATACTGAGGGCGATTGATTGTCGGAAAGAGTTGCCGATCCATTCTCTTGGCCACAACCAAGCTAAGCACAACAAAAAGAAAGCCTATGAACAAACAGGCGTAGCGTCTTTTCAAACAAAAGCGGATAAAACTTCGGTATTTTGTGCGTAAGCGAGAACTCTCTTCTTTTTTTGCGATTTCGCCTAAACTTCTTTTGGGATAAACCCAGAAGTACATAATAGGGGTAACCGATAAGGCGAGAGAGAGAGAGCAGGTCAAAGTAACGATCATGACGATAGGAATAGAGCGGATGTAAGCTCCGATGTCTCCTCCCATAAAAAGCATGGGAATAAAGGCGGCTATTGTGGTTAGAGTGCCCGAGGTGATCGAAGGAGCGACTTCTTGTACCGCTAGGGCAAAAGTTTCGATAATGCCCTGGTCTGATTTTTTGAGGTGATCGTGGATATTCTCGATGATGACAATGGAGTTATCGACCAAGAGGCCCAAAGCGACAACAAAAGAGGCTATGGATATCTGCTCTAAACGAACTCCTAGTAGGTTGAGAAAGAAAATTGCAGTAACAATTGTGATGGGAATAGAGAGAGATATTACGGTAGATTCACGTATTCCAATAAAGAAGAAAAGGACAAAGATAACGCAAACAATTCCCTGAAAAAGATTAGAGTAAAGCTCGTCGAGTTTGAAGCTAACGTGTTGGGCTTGGTTAATGCAAAGGCGAAGATCTATTCCAGGTGGGAGTTTTTTCTGAAAGCTACTCAGTTTCTCTTGGACTTCCTCTTCAAAACGCAATACATTGTAAGTTTCTCTCATACTAATGGCCAGAGCAATCGCTTCTTGTCCGTTGTAGCGTACCTTATAATTCAAGTCCTTTCGTCCCGTCTCCACTACCGCTAAGTCTTTGATGTAGATAGGATTGCCTTGCTCAGAGATATCGACAATAACATTTTCAATTTCCGCTATACTGCTAAACTCTCCTTGGGTTTGAATCAAGAAATCTTTTCCGCTCAGCTTAACAATTCCCCCCGGAGCTAAATCATTTCGGGCAGAAAGAGCGCTAATAATACGGGCAACAGGGATGCGGTATTTGGAGAGTTTTTCTAAGTAAAGAGAAACAAAGATCGTCTTTTCCCACTCTCCCCTAATTTCAGCATTAATGGCGCCTGGCAGATCGGCACACTCATCCTCAAAAGCTTCCATCCAAGCTTCGAGTTGGGGCAGGGTGTAATTTTTTCCTGTAGCCACAGCAATGACGGGAAAACTCTTTTCTATTTCGTCAAAGATTATTGGCGCGAGAGCTTCTTTTGGCAATTGCGTGGTAGTGTCGCGGACAGTGTCTTTGAGTTCCTCAATCGCTAAGCCGATGTCAGTCTCGTAGTAGAAGAAAACTTCTATCGAAGCAATATTGTTTTTTGAAATAGAAACAATATCTTCGACTGTGTCGAGCTTGGCGATCTCTTCCTCTAAAACTTTAGTCACTAGTTTTTCTGTTTTTGTGGGATCAGCTCCAGGGTAGGGAATGATAATGCGGACTCGGTTGATCTTAATACTGGGATCTTCTTGGCGAGGCATTTGGACAAACGCTGCCAGCCCGAGAGTGATCAGCCCCATCGCGGCGCACATAATGATCTGACGAAGAGTGATTATTTTATAAAAGATGTTCATATATTTTTAATTATTTCCCTTAAACAGCTTAAACAGTTTGCCCCACCTGCTCATCAATACATTTTTTTGCCATAGATTTAGCTATAAATGCTATTTGAGAATCACCGCTCACTTGGGCCATAACAATAGCCCCTTCTAAAAGTAGACAAATTTCCTTGGCTAAAGATTCCGGTTCTTGGGCATTACTTTTTTTCGCCAACGCTTCAATATATTCATAAAGTAAACGTTTAGATTCTTCACAAGAGCGCCGAATCGCCTCGTCAATTTCAGAGAATTCCCCAATCGCTTTCACGATAACACAACCATAAAAACTTGATCCGTTGAAAACTTCTTCGGCAATATCAAAAATGGCCAATAGTTGTTCAGCAGGAGCTTTGGATCTTTTCTCCACCTCACGAACATAGAAGTTGCGAGAAGTCTCATCATAATAGCGAAGAGTAGCAAGAATCAATTCATTTTTTGAATGAAAGTGATTGTATAGAGTTTTTTTAGAGACCTGGGCTTTTTGGACAATGGTATCGATTCCTACAGCATGAAATCCATGCTTATTAAAAAGCTCCAAAGCGGTTTTTACTAGGTGATCTCGTTTTGATAGTTTTGACATGTTGGCTATTATATAGTAGACAGTTCTGTCTATCAAACTTTTTTTAAAAAAACTTCTAGGACTATTCTTATATGGAGTTTTATGGTTTTTTATTAAGGACTAAGAGAAATAAAAAAGTAAAAAAAGTCTTGACGAGGAAACAGATCTGTATATAATGGCTCGGCATAAGGTAGACAGTTCTGTCTACCCAATATGCTTAAAGCTATCATGTTCTAATTTTGTTTCAGATTGAGGTCAGAAAACAGAATGCATACTTTGTTGAAGTCAGAATTACCTGCTAAACCTCTTAGGGAGCCTTTAGCTATTGTTGGGATAGGGTGTCGTTTTCCTGGTCAAGCGAACAGTCCAGAAGAGTTTTGGAAATTGCTTTTAGATAAAACGGATGCCATTAGTTTGATCCCTAAAGATCGCTGGGACATAGATCAGTTTTACCACCCTGATTTTCAAAATGCCAGTAAGATTAATCTCCGAGAAGGGGGTTTTATTGAAGGTGTTGACAAATTCGATGCCGCTTTTTTTGGAATATCCCCTATCGAAGCCCAGAGAATGGATCCTCAACAGCGAATGCTTTTAGAAGTGACCTTTGAGGCTCTTCAAGACGGAGGACTTCCTCTTAAGTCATTAGAAAACACCCGCACGGGGGTTTTTATCGGAATATCAGGACACGACTACAGCAATTTACAGTCTAGTCCTTTAGAGAGAGTCAATATCGGAGCTCATACCAATACGGGAAGCTCCTTTAGCATAGCAGCAGGTCGCCTTTCTTATATTTTTAATTTCAAAGGTCCTAGTTTTGCTGTTGATACTGCTTGCTCCTCCTCTTTAACCGCTGTTCATCTTGCTTGCTCTAGTATTTGGCGAGGAGAGTCGGACTTTGCTATTGTCGGCGGGGTCAATGCCATGCTAAAGCCAGAGTTGCATATCGGTTTTAGTAAAGGAGGATTTTTATCTCCTGATGGGCGCTGCAAATCTTTTGATGCTAGCGGGAACGGCTTTGTTCGCAGCGAAGGTTGCGGGATCATTGTCTTAAAGCGTTTATCTCAAGCTGAAAAAGATAAGGATCATATCTATGCTTTAATCCGAGGTTCTGCTTTGAATCAAGATGGGCATACCAATGGCATGACAGTGCCCAGTTTGGATTCCCAAATTGCAATGCTCGAAGAGGCCTATGCCGATGCTCAAGTTTCTCCTGCCGATGTTCAGTATGTAGAGGCTCATGGCCCAGGTACTCCGGTAGGAGACCCGATCGAGGCTCGCTCTATTGGTACTGTAATCGGGAAAAAACAAAGTGAAGTTTGCCTTATCGGCTCTGTTAAATCAAATATTGGCCATCTAGAACCAGCCTCTGGTATTGCAGGCCTTATTAAACTTGCTTTAGCTTTAAAGAACCGTCAAATTCCAGCGAACTTGCATTTCAAAACACCTAATCCGAATATTCCCTTCCGCGAATTGAAACTGCAAGTTCCAACGGAAAACACTCCTTGGCCTGAGGGGGCTCAAGGAAATTTTGGCGGAGTGAATTCTTTCGGTTTTGGAGGGAGCAACGCCCACGTTGTCTTACAAGGTTGGTATCCTGCTGAATCGACTTCACTGCCACCAGAGGAAAAAGAGCCTCTCCTTTTCACTCTGTCTGCCCGCAATAAGAATACTCTCCAAAAATATGCCCAAAACTATCTCTCCTTTTTAGAAAAAGGAAAAGACAGCTTGAGAGACATTTGCTCATCAAGTAACCTTCGAGGAAACCACTTCTCTCAGCGTCTTGCCGTAGTGGCCGAGAGTAAAGCAGAGTTGATGAGTAAACTAGAAAGCTTTTCTCAAGGAGAAAACCCCGAAGGAACTATTCAAGAGAGAATTTCTCTTCCTGAAAAAACTCTCTGTGCCTTTGTCTTCTCAGGACAAGGGCCCCAGTGGTGGGCGATGGGTCGAGAGTTGTGGGAGACAACTCCTCTTTTCCGGGAAACGATGGAAGAAATCGATCAAGTTTTTCAGAAAATAGCCGATTGGTCTATTGTCGATGAACTAGCCAAAACGGAGGCGGAGTCTCGTATTAGCGAAACGCAAGTTGCCCAGCCGGCTCTTTTTGCTTTGCAGGTGGCTCTTAGCGAGCTTTGGAAAGCGCGGGGAGTTTTTCCCCAAGCGGTTATTGGACACAGTATTGGAGAAGTTGCGGCAGCCTACATCTCTGGTATTCTTTCTCTTACCGATGCGGTTCATTTAATCTATCACCGAAGTCGAATCCAAGCGAAAGCTTCTGGCCAAGGAAAAATGCTCGCCGCTAAGCTAACAGAGAAAGAGGCTCTGGAGATTCTCCGTGGGCATGAAGAAACGGTTTCCTTGGCGGCAATCAATAGTCCTGATATGGTGACTTTGTCCGGAGATGCCCAGGTTCTGGAAAATATTCAGAAAACTCTCGAAGAAAAAGAAATTTTCCATCGATTCTTACGAGTCAACGTCCCTTTTCATAGCCCTTACATGGAACCTTTAAAAGAAGAGCTTTTGTCTTCCTTAGCTTCTCTTCAGCCTCAAAAATCTCAAATCCTATTTTACTCTACGGTAAGCGGCTCTTTGCTTGGCGGTGAAGAGATGAAAGCTGATTATTGGTACCAAAACATTCGAGATGCCGTTCTTTTTACCGCAGGAATAGGAGCGCTTTTAGATGATGGCTACCAACAATTTATCGAGATAGGGCCCCATCCTATTCATAACAGTGGTGTTGCTGCCATGATCGAAGCGAAAGAGGCTTCGGCTTTAGTCGTGCCTTCCCTTCGCCGCAATGAAGAAGAAAAAAGAAGACTACTCCTCTCTTTAGGGACTCTTTATACCAAAGGAATAGAGCTTGACTTTTGCAAATGGTACTCTAAGGGCTCCTTGGTTAAACTGCCTTTGTATCCTTTAGAGCGAGAGCGTTTTTGGTTAGAAACAAAGGCCGGGGAAAAAATTCGCCGAGGTGAGAAAATCCACCCTCATTTGGAGTGCTCGGAGTCTTCTATTCATGATCCTGGGCAAGTTGTTTGGACGATAAACTTAGATCGTCGGGTAGACTCCTACATAACAGATCACCGGGTGCAAGGGCCTATGGTTTATCCCGGAGCCGGTCTTATTGAGTTGGCTCTATCTGCGGCTCGCTGTTCTTTTGGAGAAAAATTTTGTTTTCTCGAAGACATTGAAATTAAGCGGCCGACCTTTTTACCAGAAGAGGGAGTGCCTCCGGAAATTAAATTAGAAATTACCAAGGATTCAGGTGAGTACTACATTTATACTCGGCCTAATTCTGAAACACCTTGGATGGTTTGTTCTCAAGGAAAAGCCCGTCACTTGCAGGATCACTTTGAATCAAAAAAGATTTTTTGGCCAGAGATTTTGTCTCAAACAACGACTCCTGTTGCCATTGAAAATCTGTACCCTGATCTCCACCGGCGAGGCCTCCAACTCGGCCCTTGTTTTCAAGGGATTGAGGAAGTTTACTCTAGCCCTCAAGGGGCTTATGCCAAGATTCATATTTCTCCCGACCTTCTTGTTGACCATGGTAATTTTTTTATGCACCCAGGTCTCTTGGATAGCTGCGTTCAATCGGCGGTTATTTTTGCGGGAATCGAAAAATGCTACGACCAAGAAAGTATCTATATTCCCGTCGGAGTGAAACGAGTTAAGTTTTACCAACGTCCAAAAGGCACCTCTTTTTATACTTATGGCGAGTTAACCGAAATAAATCGGCAAAACTTGCGGGGTAATTTTTGGATTTTTGACCTGGAAGGAAATACTTTAGCCGAGTTTCAAGACCTAACTTGCCAGTATCTTCCTGGCTCCGGAGGAAAAGTCTCGGGAGAAAAAGCGAATTGCTTCTATCAATATGATTGGAAGCTCACTCCTCGAACAGAAGAAGCTAATCCACTAGAGGATGGCTACCTTATTTTCCGAGATAGCACTTTACCTGAAAAAGAAGGAGTTGCTGAGCAAGTTATTGAACATCTAAGAGAGAAAAAATTTCATTTTGTTGAGGTCGAAGCAGGGTCTTCTTTTGAGCACAAAAGCAGTAATTCTTTTACAATACGAGCAAGAAAAACCGAGGATATGCAGTCTCTATTTGCTGCTTTGCCCCCAAGTTTTTCTCCTTCTCATGTTATTTTTCTATGGGCCTTAGATAGTCCAGAAAACTCAGATTTAACTTTAGAAAGTATCTGGAAAACAGAACAAGAGGCTTCTCTTCCTTTGATCTCTCTCATGCAATGCCTAAACAGAAGATCCTTTGTTCAATATCCTCGATTGTGGCTATTAACTAGGGGAGCCCAAAAAATAGAAGAAAATAATATTCGCCTTTCTCAAGCGGCTTTTCGCGGAGTAGGGCGAACTATTATCCAGGAACTTCCGCTTTTTACGACGAGCTTAGTCGATTTGAGTTACCCCGCGAAAAAAGAAGAAATCGCTCAGTTTATTCAGGAAATGGCAGGCTCGGAAAAAGAAGCAGAAATTGCTTTCCGAGGTAAAAATCGCTACCTCAATCAACTAGAACAGACAAGCTTAGAGCCTAAAGGAAAAACTGTTCTCCCAGAAGAGTCTTCTTTCCAAGGACAAATCCGAGATCGTGGAGTTTTCGATACTCTCGGTTTTTATGAAGTAGGGCGCTTGTCTCTGTCCAAAAACAAAAACAAAAACGAAGTGGAAGTGCAAGTCAAAGCCAGTAGTCTTAATTTCCGAGACGTCATGATCTCTATGGGCCTCGTTTCAGACGAAGCTTTAGTCGGAGGTTCTGGACGTTGCTTAGGATTAGAGTGTGCCGGAGTGGTGACGCAAGTTGGATCGAAAGTAAGCGAATTTGAGGTAGGAGATTATGTTTACGGCTTTGCCGCGAACTCTTTTAGCGGTTTTGTCCGAAGCAAAGCGATGCACTTGCGAAAACTTCCCATAGGAGAAAGTTGGACTGACTATGTTGCCCTGCCGATGGTCGCATTGACGGCTTACTATTCTTTAGTTCATCTTTGTCGCTTGTCGGCCAAGGAAAAAGTTCTCATTCATGCGGGGGCAGGTGGTGTAGGAGTTGTCGCCATAAAAATGGCTCAAAAAATAGGAGCGGAAATTTACGCCACTGCCGGAAGTGAAGAGAAGAGAAATTTCCTCCGGGAGTTGGGAGTGAAAAACATCTATAACTCTCGGAGCCTTGAATTTGCCGAAGAAATCAAGCGAGACACCGATGGCCAAGGAGTGGATGTGGTTTTAAACTCACTTTCTGGTTCTGCTATCTACAAAAGTCTCTCTCTCTTGACAGCCTTTGGCCGCTTTGTCGAAATTGGCAAAACCGATGTTTACCATAATAGCCAGATGGGGTTGAAGCTTTTAGGCAATAACATTAGCTACTTCGTTGTCGATGTTGACCGAATGCTCCAACAGAAGGACCATTTGGGCGGACAACTTTTTCACAAGGCGATGGATTTTTTAGAGGGAGCCAAGCTTCCGGTGACCGTTTTCCCACTAGGACAAATTGCAGATGCTTTTCGCTATATGGCCGCCAGTCGTCACATTGGTAAAATTGTTCTCGAACACAAAGAGGAGATTGAAGTATATCCTCCTCAGGAAATGGTTTTTACTTCTGAAGCCAGCTATTTGATTACAGGTGGAGCGTCGGGAATGGGTTTAGCAGTAGCTCAATGGATGGCGGAAAAAGGAGCTACCCACTTAGTTTTACTCAGCCGAAGCGGCCCTAAAACTAAAAAAGAAAAAAATATCTTAGCCCAAATAGAAAGTACAGGGTGTCATGTTAGTTTAGTCTCAGCAGATGTTAGTCAGCGCAAGCAAATGGCAGAGGTTTTTTCCTCTTTAGAAAAAACTCATCCTCCTTTGAAGGGAATTTTTCATGCGGCCATGGTTCTGGAGGACGGAACGATTGGAGAGATGAAAGAAGAAAGCTACCAGCGTGTTTTTGCTCCTAAAGCTTTAGGAGCTTGGAATCTGCATCTCTTAAGTCGCTCTTTAGATCTGGACTTCTTTGTTCTATTTTCTTCGGCTTCTTCTATCTATGGAAACCCCGGGCAAGTGAACTACGCTGCCGCCAATAGTTTTCTCGATGATTTTGCCCATTTTCGCCAATCGGAGGGGCTTCCTGCAACAACGATCAACTGGGGAGCCTTGGGGGATGTGGGAGTTATAGCTCGGCAAGAGCAACTCCAGGAAATGATGAGCCGACAAGGCTGGGAAACTTTTTCTCTTCGAGAAACCTTAGAAATTTTGGAAAAAACTCTTTTAGTTCAACCCACTCAGCAGATAGCGATGAAGATAGATTGGGCCAAAGTAGCTCAGTTTCATCCCCAAACCAAGAAGGGTGTTCGCTTTGCCTCTCTTATTGAAAAAGCTCAGTCGCCTCAAAATGAAGAAAATAGAAAAAAAGATAGCCTACTGGGCCGGTGGCAAGAAAATCCAGGAGAGCAAGAGAAAATTTTAGAAGAAAAGCTCCGAGAGATGATCACCAAGGTTTTAGGGGTGGCTCAAAATAAACTCGAATCAGACGAGCCCATTACAGGACTTGGTTTAGATTCCCTCATGGCCACACAAATTATCGCTTGGATTCGCAACCACTTAGATTTGGATTACTCCATGATGAGAATTATGCGAGGCCCCAGTGTGCGGGAGTTGAGCGAGCAAATCCAGAACGAGTTAGAGAAAAAATACCAACTTTCATCAGAAGAAAAATTAGAAATAGCCCAACGAGAGGAGAAAAAAAGCGAGCAAGATAAGTGGATAGTTCGTTTTTCGAAAAAAGAAACCCCTCGTCTAAGGCTCTTTTGTTTTCCTTACTTTGCCGGAGGAGCTTCCGTATTTTCTTCTTGGCCTTCTTTTTTACCTAAGGATATCGAAGTTTGTGCTATTCAGTTTCCTGGCCGAGAAGAAAGAATCGGCGAGACTCCCTTTCTCGATTTAGAGGCGCTCGTTAGCAAAATTGTCTCTCTAATGAAGCCTCTCCTCGATTGTCCTTTTGCTTTCTATGGTCATAGCTTGGGAGCAGTCGTTGCTTTTGAGGTGGCTCGTATTCTCGATAAAGAAAAACTTTCTCCGAAGCAATTTATTGCTGGTAGTTGGGGAGCTCCTCATTTGAAATGGCCTTTTATGAACTTAGAAAACATCAGCGAAGAGGATATCCAGAAAGAAGAGAATTCTGAGCTAATGAAAGAGCATTTGAAAACTCTAGAAATACCTTCTTCTGTTTTGGAAGATGAAAAACTCATGAATGAAATGATGCCATCTCTTCGGGCTGACGTCATCATGATCGGAAAACGCCATAACTTTCAAAACGGGGGGGCGGAAAACTTTCCTATTACAGCGATTGCCGGAGAAAAAGACACAGTTTTTGGAATTAGCCAAGTTCAGGGGTGGGGGAAACATACCAAGAACAGTTTTGCTTTTCATACTATTTCTGGGGGAGGTCATCTCTTTGTCCGAGATCAAAAGGAGGAGCTTCTTAAGATACTAGGGGATTCTTTGGTTTAGAATAGAGAAAACTTCTTGAGTTGTTACTCGAGAAGTTCTCTTTGAGAAATCGGAGAAAATTTAGCGAGGGAAACGCCAGACTAAAACAGTTGCTAGAGTTATTTTCTTTGTTGAAACTGACTAAAGAGCACAAGAGCGATCATTAAAAATAAATAACTTTTTGGTTCAGGCACTGAAGTAACATTTGTGTCAAACTCAATGTTATCTAAGCCCACACCAGCATCTGAACCATGAACGACAGTTGCTGAGATTATACCACCAGCTAAGTCGGAAACATCTAGATGAAGAATTCCTCCGTTACCTGATGCTCCTAGCGTTTGACTTGTGATTAAATTGGTTCTGGCGACATCGGAAAAGACAGAAAGAGTGGCTGTTCCTACTTCCATGTCGTAAAGATCTAGAGCCAAGTTAAAAACAGGGGTCTCAAATTCAAAAAAGTAGTCCAAGCTCTCGATTAAAGCGGTGGTATTCTCATCGTTTAAGAAAAAAGAACCTTGTAAGCTTGAGTTATTTGAGAGGTCACTCCCTGCTCCAGCAAAGGAAGTTCTAGTTCCACCTGTATCTGCAATAAAAGCTGTCTTGGTCGGGGAACCATTACCCGTCGCGATATTGAGAACATTTGTCGCTGTTGTTACTGAGGGCACTAGTTGAACAGTGGTAAAGCCTGTTTCAAAATCAATAAGATCAGCCTTGACATGAGTAAAAACGGATAAAAATATCAGTAGAAATAGTGTTCTAGTCATTTTTTTCTCTCGGTCTTGAATAAAAATTAGTAGATTTTAGATAACACTCACTCTATTACTATTTTAAGGAAAATTCAATTTTTTGCTAGTTTTATTTTTTTATTTTTGTTTTTGAGAACTATGATAAAATCTAAATTAAATATTCAAAAGATAAAAAAGAGGTTTCCATGAATAAAAAACTAAAGTTTGTTCTTATGGGAAAAATCATTATCACCATTTTTGACCTCAATTCATGTACACCCTATATATATATTCATTCTAAAAACCTCAAACCCAAAGAAATATATACATAGATCCTTTACTTCCCTTCCTGATATCCAACTTTTGTTAAATTAATGGTTTGTTTGTTCATTCATGGAACAATTCATTGGGCGTTACTACATAGTAAAACTCATCGGTTGTTATCAGATAGAATTGAAGTGGCTAAGGTTAGGGGCTTCATTCCGTGAGCACTTTATTTACATTCCGAAGATTGGGAAACAATAACTTATTAAGCAAATAAAAATAAGTGCCTTCTTTTTTGATAGGATCACAGTTTTAAGGCCCAATCTAGTCATTCCAACAAAGAGCTCACTCCATTCAGATTTCGCTTTCGCGACACTTTCTGCAAAGTTAAATCTGCTATAAGGACTTCGACAATGCCTACCAAAGTCTCCTACGATTGTATTTAAATTTGTATAGAGGAAATGTCTATTATTGAGAGATTTATTCTGAAAATGCCCATTTTTGTTACATAACTAAGCCTTATAATAGATTGCTTAGAATCAAATGTATGTTTTTCTAGCTTCGCGCAAAGAGCGCAGCCATCATAAATCCATAGGAAATTAAGAATTTATTTACCATTACCAGAAACTACTTATAAAATAATTACGCTAGCCAATGCCATCTCAATAGCCATTTCATTTCTCCCTAGTCGGCAGGAGCCAAATTAGAAATTAAATTAACCTAATTCACCGAACGGAGCCACAGAGCATTGTAGCGGACTAGGGCGGGCCTCAATACTTTCTCTTAAAAATACCTCACTCTCTCCTCAAAGCTTAGCCAAGCAAAAAAAAAAAAAATTTCCTCCGGGTAGAATCGGCGAGTTTCCTCGCTAATCCCCCCACAGATCCGGACGTGAACAATTCGCTCATCCGGTTCCTCGGTAACCAAGACTCTGATACAGTCTTGGCGCATAACATAGCTGCCCAGCAGTGATTTAGAA
>JAJDCR010000135.1 GCA_029260735.1 Planctomycetota bacterium | reverse complement strand
TGGTTTTGCTAGTCTAAAACCTACCCACTAAAAAGCAAATAACGGTCAAAAACCTACCCACCCAGACTTCGAAATGATACAAAGATCAAAAGGAAAAAGATCAATATCATTTTGGAGTGCGGGAATGCTAAAAATGGATGAGTATGAGTACATAAGGATAGCCCGATTTAAATTCGGGCATACTATAAGAAAAATAAGTAGAGACACAAAAAAATCGAGACCAGTGATAAGAAAGGCAATAGAAGGGAAGGAGCCGAAATACAATCTATCAAAACCAAAAAATAGACCGGTAATGGATAAACATAGAGAAACCATAACAAAGTGGCTGATAGAAGATAAGAAGGTAAAAAAGAAGCAAAGACACACGGCAACAAGGATTTATAAGAGATTAGTTGAAGAACATGACTTCAAAGGAGGAAAATCGACAGTAGTAGATTTTGTAAGAGATTTAAAGGAGGAGCTAAATCTAATACACAAAGAAGTATTTATTCCATCCGATCCTAAAAAACGGAATGGATGCGAGATGGACTGGGGAACAGCAACCATTGAGCTAAATGGAATAAAAGTAGAATCCAAAATGTTTTGCATGCGTGCTAAATATTCGGGAAAAATCTTTGTAAAACTATACCCAGTAGAAGTCCAAGAATGTTTTTTTAACGGACATATAGAAGGATTTATCTACTTTGGAGGGGTGTTTAAAAAAATAATCTATGACAACTTAAAAACAGTTGTGCAAAAAGTTCTCAAAGGTAGAGATCGTATAGAACAAGGAGCATTCATAAGTTTTCGATCATATTACTGCTTCGAAGCAATATTTTGTAATACAAATTCTGGTAATGAAAAAGGAGGAATAGAAGGGTTAGTAGGTTTTGCTCGTAGAAATTTTTTAACACCAATTTTGAAAGGTGAATCTTTTGAGGAGATAAATGACCATCTTATAGGGAAATGCGAAGAAAGAGACCTAGACAGAACACACGGTCAGACTTTGTTGATAGGAGAACTTTTTGAGCATGAAAAATCTGATTTGATGGCCCTACCGTCTAAGCAATACAACAACTACAAGTTGATACTAAATGTAAAAATAGATAAATACTCAACGGTAACAACGAAAAACAATCGTTACTCTGTCCCCTGCAATTACTCAAGCAGGAAAGTTTCTATAGAGTTAGGCCTGGACGATGTGAGAATAATCTATAAAAATAAGGTCATTGCTGTCCATAAAAGGAGTTTTCAAAAGCAACAATGGGTACTTAATCCATGGCATTATTTGGAAGTTTTACAATATAAAACAAGAGCCTTTGAAGAATCGATGATTTCAATGAAGATAAAGGAATCATGGGATCCCGCAGTTTATAAACTATGGGAAACTCAAGTTAGTCATCATGGAGAATGTCGAGGAACAAAAGATTTCCTGGAAAGTCTTCTATTTTTTCAGGATAAACCTTACCAAGAAATGGTAACGGTTATCCAATGGGCTATTGAAAGTAAAACAACCAATACAGAAAGCGTAAAAATGCTTTACGAAATGCTAAATGAAAAATTATCCCCTATTGAAGAAGTTGAAGTCAGGCACATAGAAACAATCTCCCATTTTACACTTCCCTCTGCAAATATTGAAAAATTTAACTCCTTGCTAGAGGAGATAAAATATGGATAAGCGAGAACAGGTGTTATCTTACTTCCGAGAACTGAAACTTAAAGCTTTTGAAGAAAACTATGAATGTGTTGTTGCCAGAGGGAATAAAAGCATTGATGAAATACTTTTAGAACTTTGTTTACAGGAAACAGATCGAAGATATAGCTCAAAAGTAAAAAGTCGAATAAAAAAGGCAGGGTTTCCAACGGCAAAAACGCTAACAATGCTAAATTATGAAAGGACTCCTGAACTACCAAAACAAACAATAGAAACTTTGTCCCGATGCAAATTTATCGACAGAAAAGAAAATATTATTCTTGTTGGTGACAGTGGCGGAGGCAAAACCCATCTCGCTATTGCTCTTGGTATAGAAGCTTGTAAAAAACTTTACAGTGTTAAATTCTTTACTCTCTGCCAGTTAGCCAATCTTTTAATCAAAGAGCATGACTCTGGAGATATTGAAAAATTCATGCTCAAACTAAAACGTTACTCTTTGATTATCGTTGATGAAATTGGATACGTAAAAACCATTTCTAACAAAGGGGCAGAACTTCTATTTCAAGTATTCTCTAATCGCTATGAGTCAGGATCGTTAATCGTCACAAGTAATTTGCTATTCAGTCATTGGACAGAAATCTTTATTGATAAAACAATGACAACGGCTCTTCTTGATCGGCTAACTCACCATGCGACAATTATTAAATATGATTGGGGCAGTGTCCGCTTTAATGAAGCAACTGAGAAAAAAATAAGGAAACAAAAGAAGAAGTAATCGTTTCCATTTTTTACGAAAGTTAATAGTTATTTGAAGGTTCATCAATCTCATGCGCCCATCAGCAAACTACGTGACTTTCCACAAGGAGCAAACGCATCGCCAATCCTATAACTTCTCAGTAGGAGGAAAATTTATTAAATAAAAATTAGACCTGCACCAAGATTATACGGTATTCATCGGATTGTCAAAGCTTTTGCGCCTTGCTACAAGCCACTCCGTTCCCTGATTATATTTTACTGAAATCTAGGTCTTTTTTTCTTTTTCCCCAAAAACGAGTGGGGGAAAAAAGAAAAAAAATGATAATGACAAACTCTTGCTCTTTTAGTCTTAAAACGGAGGTGATTTATTCGAGAATATTTCTTCAACAAAATCTTTTAAGGAGTATATCTGATACAAATATGACTATAATTTTTACTTTTATTTGCAGTAGTAGATCGTTTTTTTTTCTATTTTAGGTGGGTAGATTTTTGGCCGTTCTGGTGGGTAGGTTTTTAGTTGACAAAACTAGCAAAGTTAAAGCAAAGATAATTGAGTGGCTCTAAGTGCGTACTTGAGAATGAAGAAAGTTTCTTGCTGAATATCTTGAATATACAAAAGAAGTTGAGGGATGAAGCTTGCTTTGTTTTTTTTGGTTTTAAAAAGCGAAGCGAAAAAACCACCACCACTTCCATGTTTTTTCGCTTTGTTTAGCCTAAAATGATCCTTGTATGCAAGTTGTCTGTATAGTAGTAGTTTATTAATTGTATATAAGAATGTATATAGGTTTCGCTTTCCCTTTTGTTTACGGGGGTTCATTATATTTATCTTTCCAATGGCTATGAAAAGTCTTTCCAGTTGTTACGAAAAACATTTCCAATGGTTACGAAACTAGTTTCCAATGATTACGAAAGTCTTTCCAGTTGTTACGAATTTTGCATTATTATCTTTAAATAGTATCGTTTTTAGTATAGAATCTTTCCAGTTGTTACGAAAAAAGACTGATGTTTTCGTAATCATTGGAAAGAATATGCGTGATAATCGTAATAACTGGAAAAATAATACTTCATTATCCTAATCACTGGAAACTTTTTATAGAGTAGAATTTTCCTATGAAGAAAAAAAACTTAATCGAGCCCTACGCCAAGGAGAATAATCTTTTACAGTTGTCTCTTTTTTACTTTGGCAAGAAGAGACCATGTCCTACAGAGACGACCGCAACTTGGAAGGACGCAAAGGGAGATGAGTATAGCCTAGTTTGCTCTTCTCGATATGGAGTTCCTTCTAGTTTTGAGCAAGATGTTTATACCGCTTGCATGCGTATTTGGGTTAAGCAAGGAATGGACTCTAGACAAATAATTGTAAATTATAGTGATATAGCCAGAGAGCTTAATCTTAAGCCTAAAAATTGGGTGATGCATATTAAGAAAGCTCTTATTGTTTTAGGCCAAGCAAGATATCACTTCAAGAAATGTTTTATTGTTCCTGATGAAAACGGTAGTACTCAGATGGATGCTCAATTCTCTCTTTTCGATACAACCTTGTTATTTAACGCAGAGAAAGGGAAGACTGGAAGAAGTAAGAGAAATAGTGAATCATTTATCACTTTTCCTGAAGAAATTCAGCATAACCTAGAAAAAAGATATTACCAGCTTTTAGACATGTTTGTGTATAAGTCTTTGCCATCGGGATTGCCTCGTAGACTTTACGAGTACCTTGCAAAGAGAAAATATCATGGGATTAACGGAGTATTTAAAATATCTGAAGAAGCAATATGTAGATGGTTGCCTATAGACGATCCTAACACCACAAAGAGGCGAGCTAGAATCAAAAGAATTTCGGGTAATCTTATAGATATAGGATATTTGGAATATTACGAATTCGATAAAAAGAAGAAAATGTGTCTATTTAAATACTCTTCCATTTCCGAAGAAAAACCTAGAGATGACAATCCGGCCGATACAGTAAAAGATTTCGTGATTACAGTAGAGGCCACCCCTAAGCCTAAAGCTATATCAGAATCAACAGAACTAGAAAGACTAATATCTATCCTTAGAATTAAGAGAGTGCCTAAGGCCACTAAAAATACCTTAGCTAAGCACCTAAACGAAAGCGGGGTTGATTACGTAGAAAGAAATATTCTATATGCTAACGAAAAAGCAAAGAGCTCATATTCTAACTATCTTGGTAAGTGCTTAGAAAATGATTATGCTGAGGCGTGGAGTGAAGAGAAGGAACAAAAGCAGGATACTCTCTTTGATTTGAATGAAGAGCTCAAGAAAAAAGAGGAGTTAGAGCAAGAGGAGAAGATGAGAGAGCAAGAGCTTGAAAAACTTCGCAGTGAGTTCTTGGAGAGAGCAAGTAAACTTGGATTGGTGTTTACTAACATGGCGATGGAAGCAGCAGAGAAGGAAACGCAAGATAACCCTGCCAAAGGGTTCGTTATCAAACACGCCTATGCGGAAAGGCTTCTCGGAATAGTAAACGAAATAGGCGGGAGTTTTCCGAAAGAGGTCTTGAGCATGGATGTTAATAAAAAATTGTGGAGTGATAAAGGAAAGTAGTTCCACAATATCAGTTTTGTAACTACCTTTTTTAAGATGTATTGTTTCTCAGTAAGTTGTTTGTTTGCAGTATTTACATAAAAAGTTTAACGGTTAAACTTTTCAAGGAAGAGGTGATTATGACAAAAATAGTATCCTTTGCTTCTGTAAAAGGTGGCGTAGGCAAGACTACTAGTTGCGTAAACTTAGCTTACACTCTTAGCAAAAAGAGCAAAGTTGTTATCTTTGATTTTGATATTCAAATGAGTGCAACTTATTCATTAGGTTCTGTATTTGAAGGAGAGTACAAATGTGCTTTGCCTGACTTGCTTAATGGAGATTGCTCATTTAAAGAAGCTCTCCATGAGTACAAAAAAAATCTTTATGTTATCCCCGCCAGAGATGATCTTTTTGGATTTCTTACTGAAGACTTTAGTGATAACTTGAACAAGGCTATTAGATCAGCTAAGAAAGAAAAATTTGACTTCGTTTTGTTTGATCTTCCTACTAACGTTGGAGCTTTGAATCTCATTCCTCTTAATTCCTCAGATCTGTGCATTATCCCTGTCTATTCTCCAGGAGGATTAAGCATACTTGGTTTACGATCTCAAATAAAAGTTCTAGAGATGATAGAGAATGATGTTCCTTATCTTGTACTGGTAACTTTTTATGATAACAGAAAAACTGTTTGTCGAGAGATGGTGAATGAGGTTCTTCCTGAACTTAACGGACAGGTTTTCAAAACTAAGATAAGAGAAAATTCTAAACTTAGTCAATGTGCTTCACTTGGTAAATCAGTATTTGAGTTTTCTGGTAAAAGTAATGGAGCAAAAGATTACGAGTCTCTATCGAGAGAAGTTAGAAAAGCTACTAAGGAGGGTGCCTAGTGTCGAAGTTTTTTATGAAGGGTGTCATGAAAGATAAATCTTTCATGGGAGGAAATGATAAAAAAGTAAGATCCATTCTCTTGGGTGATATTTATGCTGAAGAGCAAATCCGATCTTATTTTGATGAAAAATACATTGAGGAACTTTCTCATTCTATAAAAGAAAATGGTCTTCAAAATCCTATTCACGTAATAGGCAAAGGTGAAGATAGCTATAAAATTTTACAAGGTGAATGTCGTTATCGTGCTTGCAAGTTAGCAGAGATGAGTAAGATTGATTGCATAGTTCATGATGATGATCTTGGTGAAACTGAAACTATTGCTATCCAGATGGTAGAAAATATCCATCGAAAGAACCTTTGTGCTATCGAGATTGCTAAGGGATTTTCTGTTTTATGTGAAAAAGGTGTGAAGCAAGAAGAAATTTCTAAAAATGTGGGAGTATCAAAATCCTTGGTTAGTCAGTACATGGCAATATTTAAGCTCCCTGAAGATTGGCTTGAAAGAATACAAGAGGCTAAACCAAAAACTTCTCTCAAAGATTTATATAAGATAGCTAAGGAAAAAAATAGCAGAAAAAGAACTATGTTGTACAACTCTCTATTCGATGAAGATCAAGAAGAAGTCGAAGAAGAGCCTAAAAAAATTAAGACGACTTATTCTCCTCAGCAGCTTGATACAGCATGGAGTATTATTCAAAGAAAAGTTCAAGAAGATAGAGGTTTTCTTGAGAAGCTCTTGAGTAATAAGAAGATTCTAAAGCTTCTCGAAGAAAATGAAGAGTAACCGATTTACGTTCGAGTGAAGTTCAACCGATTAGTTTTATTATAGTTATCTTGTCAAAGATTTACGATTCGGAAGGATATTGTCTAGACCAATGCATGAAATCCACGATGCACTCAAAGAAGTTCATAGTCATTGCAAAGAGATCACCACATTAACCCCATCTCTTTACAATGATCATCGTAAACGAGGAGCTCCCCGTTCTCATACGCTAATGAAGAAGCTAGGCAAATCGTGGAACGAAATCTTGCAAGATGCTGAGCTTCCTCCAGTCTCATCGAGGAGAACTTTAGCTCATCTAAGTAACGCTTTGCATATCTTAGAAAAAAGAATCATCGACCGACTTCACCTTAGCTGGAGTGAGAAGAATATCCCTGCACCAACTAAGTCCCGCCAAAAAATACTACGCCCAGATTCGTTATGCATGGATAGCTTATATTCTGCGAATGCTCCTTTGCTGATCCTTGACGTTAAATTATCCATTACGAGTTCCCCGCAAGCAGTGTATAAATATTTATCCTTGTTTGAAGAAGGAATCCAGGACACTAATCTAGCTCAGCAAACTACATTTTTTAGCGAGTGGGATGATCGCACAGTGAACGTAGAGACGGAGCAGTTTGTTTATCAAGATGGGCAAATGGGGCTGTTCTACGAGAACAATATTCTCTTTATTTGCTACTTGATTGGGTGGAAGAAGGCAACGTTATTGCCAGGAAGAGACGTTGCTCAGCTCACTGAGACTAAGCCAAGAAAAGCGAAAAATAAGCGTAAGCTTCCTTGGAATATGGAAGTGAGATTCGTAGAGTTCAAAGATCTACCTAAACTCTATACTCACATAGCTGGCCAAGAATATACTGATGAACTGAGGGAAATGGTGAGGCCGATTATTGAGATTTCTGAGATTATTAAGAAAGCTGTGTTGAATAGTGTTGATGATGCTCAGGAAATTTATACTATCGTTAGGGATTATGAGGTTGAAGATGCTTTGGAAATGCTGTGGAAGATTTGATAGAATACAGTAGGTATTGATTATGATGATGTTTGGGAAGTACTTAAGAGAGGTACGTGAGGATAAGTTAATTTCAAAGAAGTATATTCCAAAGAAGAAATTGGTTGAGTTGACTGGGCAGCGAGGAGTTTTAGATAAAGACTAGGACATAAAATATAACTGATTCTATTAGTGGGCGTAATAAACTATGAATAAAACTGTTTGTCCGAATTGCCGAAAAGAACTAGATATTCCAACTCAAAAAGAAAAGATCCAATGTAATAAATGTGGTGAAATATTTAAGCCTGAGCACTCAACGAAAGATCTTACTCCGAGTCGTGTAATGGAGCAAGAAGGGAATAAATTTACTCAATTATTTAAGATAGAAAAAGAAGAAATACAAGGCAAAGAATTTGGTCGCTATCGAATAGTCGATGAAATAGGTAGCGGTGGTATGGGAAAAGTATATAAAGCCTACGATTCAGAGTTGGAGAGAATGGTGGCTTTAAAGTTGATGCTTTCGGGAGAAAATGCAAAAAAAACGGAGGTTCAACGATTTTTGAGAGAAGCTCGAGCGACAGCTCGCTTACAGCATTCAAATATTGTGACGGTTTTGGATATAGGGCAACAAGAGGGACAGTATTTTTTTGCTATGGAGCTAATTGAAGGAGTTTCTTTGAAAGAGCTTCTTGGAAGCACATCTATGTCAGTACGCCGTAAAATATCTATTTTTAAAAAAATAGCACAGGCGGTGGACTATGCACATAAGGAAGGGGTGATACATAGGGATTTAAAACCAGCCAATGTAATGATGGATAAAAATAAAAATCCTAAGGTGATGGATTTTGGCTTAGCGAAAGTTCGTAAAGCTAAGCAGAAATTGTCTAAAAGTGGTATGGTTATAGGTACTTTACAATACATGCCTCCAGAGCAAGCAGAGGGAAAGATAAGAGAAGTAGATGAGCGAAGCGATATTTATTCTTTAGGAGCTATTTTTTATGAGATGCTTACCAATACAGCTCCTTTTACCGGAGACACTACTTCTAACATTCTTTACCAAGTCTTAAACAAAGAGCCCCTTTCTCCTAGTAAGTTAAAGAAACGTCTTCCTAAAGATTTGGATACTATTTGTCTCAAAGCACTAGAAAAAAAGAAGGAAAGACGCTATCAAAGCATTTCTGCTTTCATCCAAGATTTAACTTTATTTGAGCAAGGAAAAGGTGTTAAAACAAAATCATTCCAATGGAACAGAGTGATAAGACAATATAGAACAACACTTATTTGCTTCTCGATGATATTATTTTTTTTCTTCACTTTTTACATGGGTGGACAATGGAGTCGTCAAGTAAACCAACCTTTTCCTAATCAACCTCCCAAAATTTTGCCGAAAAAAGAAACCCAGTCTTCAGAAACTCAAGAAAAAGCTTCAGTAGTAGCAGAACGGAAGATCGAAGGCTTTAAGTATATAGGGACAAACAAGTACTCCAGCGGAGGAGTTGAGAATGAAGTGAAGGAGTTCCGGCATACTCAGACGGGGATAGAGTTTGTGTTAGTGCCTGGTGGCAGCTTTATGATGGGCAGCAATGATGGGAATAGTGACGAAAAGCCTATGCATAGGGTAAACGTACCTGAGTTTTTGATATCCAAGCATGAAGTGACCCAAGGGCAATGGCAAAAGATAATGGGAACAAACCCTTGGACAGAGAAAAATTATGTTAAGAAAGGAGCTAATTACGCAGCAAGTTATGTATCTTGGAATGATGCGAATGAGTTTTGCCAAAAAACTGAGCTGAGACTGCCAAGTGAATCTGAGTGGGAGTATGCTTGTGGAGCAGGAACAACAGGAAAGTACTACTGGAACAATGCTATGATTGGGGACTATGCTTGGTATCGTATTAATGCTTGGGATGTGGGTGAAAAGTATGCTCATGAGGTAGGGAGTAAAAAGTCCAACGCTTTTGGATTGTATGACATGAGTGGAAACGTATGGGAATGGTGTGAGGATAGATATCAAGATAGTTACTCTGGAGCACCAGGGAATGGCTCTGCATGGACTGATAATGAAGGCTCAAAGCGGGTTTTTCGAGGCGGAGGATTGGACAGTTATGCTTCCATACTTTGGACGAAAAACCGCGGTGGAGATTTACCTAGAAACGGCTATTATTACTTAGGTTTTCGGCTCTGTTTTAGTCCTTTATCCGGTGTCAAGATAGTTACAAAACATTGATTGTGTAACTACTTGATACTGATCCTTTATTTTTCAGGGGTTTCAGCTAGTTACTAAAAATTGTATCTAGAAATATCACAGTTTTGTGGCACATATTCCACATGTACGGTCTTTTTTTTCCGACTTACGACTTTTTTTTACTCGAATAATTTTCTCATTTTTTTTATTAGAACTTCACATGCTTCCTGGTCTTCTGAGTCATTGCGTATAATATCTGAAATGCCTGTTACCCTTTCAGATCTAAGAATGTCTGACCATTGAACAATAGCTTCGCTCATATACCCCTTTTTCCTAAAATCTCTATCAATCCACCACCATAAACCTATGCTATTTTGCGGGCCGTCTCGTCCAAGAATAGCTATGGGCCTTCTTTGATTTTTTTCGATAACTATATATCGCCTGCAGTTGTACCAATCCCGAGTTAATCCTTTATCGTATTCATCTTTGTGTAGTTCTGTTCGCTTTTTTAGAAATTCTGTTCTTTTGTCATGATCTAAGTCATTACAGTTTTCTAATTCTTTTGTTTTGATAATTTTTATCCTACTCATTCAAGTATCTCCATTAAATTACAACCTTTTCCATTTTTCCGAGCTTCGATATTTTGCCTCATTTTTTCGATGATATTCGCGAGCTTGTCCTTGATCCGATCCCTAGCCAAGTCAATCCTGCATCTCTCTCCTCTTCTACAGGTGTGCATATCGACAATTGTGGGAGCGGCCATATTCAGAAAACGGCAGCTCCTACAAAACCGATGTTCTTTAGGAGAGGATAACTTGAACTTTAGTCGGACAATCTCCGAGCAGGGTTTTCGATTTTTACTCGCATTGATCAGCAAAATCTTCCACTGAGATAACTTCTTGGTGTCCGACGCTCATGGGGAGACCATTAAAAACGCCATGTGTATCAGTACAAACCAAATAGCACCTTCTTGATGGCTCATAAAATATTGCTGTAAAGTTTTTACGTACAGAAGCTCAGCTTTTTTGTGTTTTCCCTGCGCTCTATACAATCCTGCCAGATTACTCATAGCAATGAGAGTACTTGGATGATGTTCTCCCAAGATTTTACTCATTAACTTCAATGTCTTTGCATAGAGAGGCTCGGCTTTACTATATTTTCCTTGGGACTCGTACAGTAAAGCTAAATTACTCATCGATGTTAAAGTATCTGAATGCTTTTCACCTGATACTTTTCTTGCTAGTTGCAAAGCGTTTATAAACAGAGGCTCAGCTTTACTGTATTCTCCTTGTAAACTATACAGCTTTGCCAAGTTTCCCATGAACATAAAATATTTCGATGCTGTTCTCCAGGAGCTTCTTTTACTAGCTGCAAGGCTTTTACATAGAGGGACTCAGCTTTACTATATTCTCCCTGTAACTCATACAGTGTAGCTAGATTACTCATTGCTATTAAAGAGTATATATGTTTTTCGCCGGACACTACTTTTCTGAGCTGTAAATTTTTGATATAGAGAGGCTCGGCTTTGTTATATTCTCCCTGTAAGCTATATAGCTTTGCCAGGTTGTTCATCGAGAGAAGAGTAGAAGGATGTTTTTCTCCTAGTATTTCTTTTCTGAGCTGCAAAACCTTTACAAATAAGGTCTCAGCTTTATTGTATTCTCCCTGGGACTCATATAATTCTGCTAAACCATCCATTGATATGAAAGTCTTAGGATGCATTTCTCCCAGTACTTCTCTTCTGAGCTGCAAAGTTTTTAGAAATAAAGGCTCGGATTTACTGTATTCTCTTTGTGATCTATACAAACCTGCTAGATGATTCGTTGTCATAAGTGTATCGGGATGTTTTTCTCCCAGTACTTGTTTTCTGAGTTGTAAAGTCTTCACAAACAGAGGCTCAGCTTTGCTATATTCTCCCTGAAAGTAGTACAGGCCTGCGAGATGATTCATTGACATGAGAGTAGAAGGATGCTTTTCTCCCAAGAATTCCCTTGTTACCTGCAAAGCTTTTACATAGAGGGGCTCAGCTTTGCTATATTCTCCCCACGCTTGATATAATGCTGCCAGGTTGTTCATTGAACTTACAGTAGAAGGATGCTTTTCTCCCAGAGAAGAAATACTTCTTTTATATGCTTTCTTTGCCAAAGTAATTCCGTCTTGATATCGACCTTCGTTAAATGCTTTTGCAACTTGGGCGTTAAGTTGATCCAACTCCTGGATGCCTTGGGAATGTCCTAATGCCAAAAATAGACAAAGACAAGCTGTCAGAAAATATCGAGGTTCTTTATTTACCATTGCGATGTATGCCTTTCTGCTCTATTTTTTCCCTGCGCTTTTTACGCCTAGCGATTCTCTCCTCTTGTAGTCTTTTTTCTTTTTTTCTATGAGATAATATTAACAAGGCTATTACTAAAATTATGGCTACAATAAGTACCACTGATATGATCGAGGTGTAATCTATTTTTTTTGTAGAAGCTACTTTTTCTGCCTGGGGCTCTACTTGGTCAAGGTCATCTGATCGCCCACCGATCATGACGAATGAAGACCAATAATACGGATGCGAGTATCTCTTGCTATTGATAAAGTCTAGCTGTGTATCTCTAACAGCTCTTTGAGCAGACATCCCCTGCATATATCGCTTGTAAAACTTCTCCATAAAGAGCTGAGTCGCTTTGTCATCTACCTTCCATAGCGTTGCTAGTACAGATTTTGCTCCAGCTTCCTGAAAGGCTCGTTGTAAGCTATAAACGCCTTCTCCTTGGCGAATCTCACCGACCCCCGTCTCGCAAGCAGAAAGAACGACTAGATCAGTACCACGCAAATTTAGCCCCAGCACTTCCAAAGCAGTTAGGATTCCTTGATCTCCTGGATTATTCGCTCCAGCTAAAGCTAGTCCTGAGTACACAAGTGGGTTTGTTAGCTTTTTGTTTGGTAAAGGGTTACTATCCAGATTTTGATTAAATCCTAATATTGGTTGTGAGTTTAACTTCATAGCTGGATTTGATGTTTTATACTTAAAAGTAACCCCTCTCGTTTCTGAATACTCCTTCTGTGGCGTATCCAGAAAATATCCATGCGTTGCGATATGTAAAATCTTGGGGGAATCTATTTGTGATATGTTTTTTTCTGTTGCTTCATTTTGGGTGTAAACTTTTGTGGGGATGTTTATAGCGGAAGAAATAGCCTTAGCTTCTGAGAGGGTTTCTGTTAATGGCGAAAACCTCATGGCTTTGTTCTCTAAGATTTCTTTGCCTTTCCCACTTCCATAGTTGGGATAAGCAAAGATGACTGCCGAGTTATTGCTTTGTTTTGTATTTTTGAATACCAAATCTCTGCTGGAGAAGAGTATTACTAGATTTTTACTTTGTTCTAGATATTGGCTATTACCATCTATCAAGGATCTGAATGGCAGTAGGTGTAAAATGCCATCGGGTATTATGTATATTTTCTTTTTAGTATGAAAGTACTTTTCCAAGGGTAGGAATATTATCTCATAGATTTCCTGGGATAGACCTTTTGTGTTTCGCTTATTTTGAATTTTATCTCGATAGTTTTTGATTTTCTCTACTAGAGTACTGAAATCTCCTAAGTTTACCAATTTTATACGATCTTTATCTGTGATAATAGCAGATAGTTTATATCTCCCTATACCCTTTATAATGGATCGATAAACAACAAAATCGATAATCAATTCATCTGCGGAGAGAACATTTGTAACTTCCTCTGCCTTGACATCCGAAACTAAAGCCTTGAAATCACTGTTTTTCCAAATTAGCTTCTTTTCCAGATTATCGATTTCTTTTTCCAGTTTTTCTACTAAAGATCTATTCTTTTTTCGTTTCTCGTAGTCCAAAGACAAACTAGAGTAAACCGATCTCTTCTCTAATAACTCTCCTACCAATGACTGGTCATCAGTACTCGCAAATACTTGCTTTAACTCTTTCGATACTTGTAACAGTATCCCTTTGTAATTCAATGAAAAATAAAGAGCTAAGCTATCAAAACCATCTTCTCCATATTCCTCTATAATCGAAAATAAGCTATTTTTATCAGAAGCAATATTAAACTGCTCCAGCATACTTCCCCTAGTTTTTTCTGAGTTTCCCCGCAGCTCTCTCTTCAAAAATAAGCATTTTTTTGCCAAATACTCTTTCAATAGAGATAGTACTTTTTTGTATTCTCTCTGCGATTTATACAATAAAGCCAGATTGTTCATTGAGGTTAGAGTAAATGGATGTTTTTCTCCTAAGACTTCTCTGCTCAACAGCAAAGTTTTTGCATACAGAGGCTCAGCTTTATTATATTCTCTCTGCGACCAATACAATCCTGCCAGATCGTTCATTGAGGTTAGAGTATCTGGATGTTTTTCTCCTAAGATTTCTCTGCTCAACAGCAAAGTCTTTATAAACAGGAGCTTAGCTTTTTTGTATTCTCTCTGCGACCAATACAATTCTGCCAGATTGCCTATTGAGGTTAGAGTATCTGGATGTTTTTCTCCCGATACTTCTCTCCTTAACAGCAAAGTCTTTACATAAAGAGGTTCCGCTTTATTGTATTCTCCCTGAGATTTATACAATAAAGCCAGATTATTCATTGAGGTTAGAGTATCTGGATGTTTTTCTCCCGATACTTCTCTCCTTAACTGCAAAGTTTTTACATAAAGAGGTTCCGCTTTATTGTATTCTCCCTGAGATTTATACAATAAAGCCAGATTATTCATTGAGGTTAGAGTATCTGGATGTTTTTCTCCCAATACTTCTCTTCTCAACTGCAAAGTTTTTATCAGCAGAGGCTCAGATTTATTGTATTCTCCCTGAAATCTATGTAATAATGCAAGATTATTCATTGAGATTAGAGTATCTGAATGTTTTTCTCCCAATACTTCTTTGCTCAACCGCAAAGTTTCTACAAGCAGAGGCTTAGCTTTATTGTATTTTCCCTGAGATTTATACAATAATGCAAGATTATTCATTGATACTAAAGTATCGAGGTTCTTTTCTCCCAGAGAGTAAAGAGCTCTTTTATAAGCTTTCTCCCCTAAAACAATCCCCTCTTGGTATCTACCTGCTTGATATGCCTTTGCTACTTGGGCATTGAGTTGCTTTATATCCTTAGGACTCTGGGGATAAACCGAGGACAAAAATACACAAACACACATCGCGAGAAAACATTGCCACAATTTCCCCTTTTTCACCATGTCACTTAATCCTTAAAATTTTTCAATGTGGCCCCTAAAGTACCACTATATTTAATCATAGATGCCTATAGCTATTTTTTCATCTCTCTACGCCTTTTTCGCCTAGCAATTCTCTCCTCTTGTAATCTCTTTTCCTTTTTTCTATGAGCCAATATCAGTAAAGCTAGTCCCATGATTATTGCAATCACAGAAATGATGAACTTGTAACCTGATTTTTCAGCCACTACTTTTTCTATCTGCAGCTCCATTTGATCAAGATCATCTGATCGCCCACCTATCATGACAAATGAAGACCAGTAATACGGATGCGAGTATCTTTTGCTATTGATAAAATCTAGTTGAGTGTCCCGAACGGCCTTTTGCGCAGACATTCCACTCATATACCGCGTATAAAATTTCTCCATAAAGAGCTGAGTAGCTTTGTCATCTACCTTCCATAGCGTTGCTAGCACGGATTTTGCTCCGGCCTCTTGAAAGGCTCTCTGTAAGCTATAAACGCCTTCTCCCTGGCGAATCTCGCCTACCCCTGTCTCGCAAGCTGAGAGGACTACTAGATCAGTACCACGCAAGTTTAGTCCCAGCACTTCTAAAGCGGTTAGAATTCCTTCATCTCCTGGATTATTCGCTCCAGCTAAAGCCAATCCTGAGTAAACCAAGGGATTGGTTAGTTTTTTATCAGAGAAATTTCTGTTGAAGTTCGGCATTGAATTGGAGCTTAACATTGTTTTTGGATTTAACTTCATAGGAGAGGAAGATTCCTTATACTTGAAAGTAACTCCTCTTTCTTGATTTTTGAGAGTTTCCTCTTCGGGTACATCTAGAAAATATCCGTGGGTTGCTATATGTAAAATTTTGGGGGAGTCTACTTGGGAAATGTTTTTTTCTGTTGCTTGATCTTTTGTGTAGACCTTCGTTGGGATATTTAGGATAGGGGAGATGGCTTGCGCTTCTTCTAAGGTTCCTTTTAACGGCAAGAAATGGATAGTTTTATCCTCTACTATTTCCTTGCCTTCTTTATTGCCATAGTCAGGATAAGCAAAAATCGTTGCTGACTTATTGCTTTCCTCTGTCCTCTTAATTACTAAATCTCTACTAGAAGAAAGTATTACTATGTTTTTACTTTTGGCGAGATATTCTCCATTTTCGTTGACCAAAGATCTAAATGGTAATAGGTGCAAGATTCCATCAGGTACAATATACAGCTTACTTTTTTTTTCGAAGTATTTAGATAAAGGAGAAAAAATTTTATGGTAGATTTTCTGCGCAGATGATCTCCATTTTTGTTTATTTTGGATTCTGTTTCGATAATCGTTTATTAAAAATTGAATATCTTGTAAGTCTCCAAGTCCGACTAGTTCTATATTTTCTTTGCTTGCTATAACGGCTGCTAGTTGATATTTTTTCGACTTTTGGTTAGGTAAATCTATTAGCTGATATACTGTGAAATCTATTAGCAACTCTTTTGGAGAAAGAGCATTCAAAATTTCGTCTGTTTTTACATCAGAGACTAAGTTTTTGAAGCTAATGTTTTTCCATATTAACTCTTTTTCTAGTTGATCTATTTCTCTTTGTAATTGATCAACTAAGGACGGATTATTTTGTCGTTTTTCATAATTGAAGAATAATTCGGAATACTCAGATCTTTTTATAAAAAACTTTTCTAAAAGCTCTTTATCAACACTCTTTGAAAATATTTGCCTGAGATTCTGAGAAACTTGTAAAAGTATTCCTTTATAGTTGGCCAAAAAGTAGAGAGCTAAACTGTGAAAGTTTTTTCTTCTAGATTCCAGTAAAATTGAAAATAAACTGTTTCGATCAGAGAAAAAATCATACTTTGCCAAAAACGTTGATCGCGTTTTTTCAGAACCCCCCTGCACCTCTCTTTTTAGAAATAAATACCGATTTACTAAATATTCTTTCATAGTAGATAGAGTTTTATCGCTGTCCCCTTCGTAATAGTGTAAAACGGCAAGGTTATGCATTATCGTCAAAGTGTCAGGATCTCTTTTGCCTAAAGTTTCTTTCCTAACTCGTAATACTTTCAAGTAGAGTGACTTTGCTTCATTATATTTCTCTTGGGTTTGATATAGCACAGCCAGGTTATTCATTGAGATTAAAGTATCAGGGTGTTTCTCGCCTAGAACTTCTTCCCTGAGCTTTAGTACTTTCAAGTAGAGTGACTTTGCTTCAGTATATTTCTCTTGGAATTGATATAACCCTGCCAAATTATCCATTGAGATTAAAGTATCAGGGTGTTTCTCGCCTAGAACTTCTTCCCTGAGCTTTAGTACTTTCAAGTAGAGTGACTTTGCTTCAGTATATTTTTTTTGAGACTTATACAGTGCCGCCAAATTGTGCATTACCTTTAGGTTATCAGAATGCTTTTCTCCTAATATCTCTTTTGTTTGTTGTAATATTTTTAAGTAGAGATCTTCTGCTTCAGTATATTTTCCTTGAGATTCATATAATGTTGCTAAATTATTTATTGTAGATAAAGTATCGGAATGTTTTTCTCCTAAAACTTCTCTTTTTATCTGCCAAGTTTTTGTATAGATAGACTCTGCTTTACTATACTCTCCTTGAGATCGATATAGTTCTGCTAAGTTATGCATTACTTTTAGAGTATCAGGATGTTTTTGACCTAGAATTTTTTTTCTTAATTGCAATACCTTTATGTAAATAGGTTTTGCTTGATTGTATTTTCCTTGGAATTGGTATAGCAATGCCAGGTTATTCATGGTTGTCAAAGTATCAGGATGATTTTCTCCTAGAACTTGGTTTTTTAGCTTTAAGGTTCTTAGGCTAAGAGATTCTGCTTGGCTATATTTTCCTTGAAATTGGTACAATAGTGCCAAGTTACTCATGGTTGCCAAAGTATCAGGATGATTTTCTCCCAGAATTTGCTTTTTTAGTTGTAAAGTTTCTACTGATAGAGTTTCTGCTTTACTATATTCTCCCTGGACTCTATACAACTCTGCTAGGTTGTTCATGGCCGCTAAAGTATTGCGATGGTTTTTCCCCCAATGGTGTATACTCAGTTTATAAGATTTCTCTGCTAAAACAATTCCCTCTTGATATCTGCCTTCTTGATATGATTTTACAATCTGAGCATTGAGTCGATTTAGATCATTTTCTTGAGAATACCCTAGGGACAAAAACATACAAATATAAACTAGAAGAAAATATCGTTTAAACTGCTCCTCATTGTCCATAAGTTATCCATACCTTTCTGTGTTATTTTTTCCCTATGATAGGGGTCTCAAGTTTACAGGAGTCACGAATTATTTTCTGGTTTCCCTGCGCTTTTTACGCCTAGCGATTTTTTCTTCCTGTAGCCTTTTTTCCTTTTTTCTATGTGCTAACACCAACATCGTTATCACTAAAATTACCCCTAGAATCGCTACCACTGAAATGATCCATTTGTAATCTATTTTTTTAGCGTTGGCTACCTTTTCTGTCTGCAATTCCAATTGATCAAGGTCATTTGATCGCCCACCTATCATAACGAATGAAGACCAGTAATACGGATGAGAATATCTCTTGCTATTGATAAAGTCTAACTGAGTGTCTCTAACAGCTCTTTGGGCGGACATCCCCTGCATATATCTGTTGTAAAATTTCTCCATAAAAAGCTGAGTAGCTTTGTCATCTACCTTCCATAGTGTCGCTAGCACTGACTTTGCTCCAGCTTCCTGAAAGGCTCGTTGTAAGCTATAAACTCCTTCTCCCTGGCGAATCTCACCTACACCTGTTTCGCAGGCTGAGAGGACTACCAGATCTGTGCCCTTTAGGTTCAGCCCTAGTACTTCTAGAGCTGTTAGAATTCCTTCATCTCCTGGGTTGTTTGCTCCAGCTAGAGCTAATCCTGAATAGACAAGTGGGTTTGTTAGCTTTTTGTTTGGCAAAGGGTTACTATCCGGATTTGCATTAAATCCTAACATTGGTTGTGAGTTTAACTTTATCACTGGATTTGATGTTTTATACTTAAAAGTAACCCCTCTTGTTTCTGAATACTCCTCCTGTGGTGTGTCTAGAAAGTATCCATGCGTTGCGATATGTAGAATTTTAGGTGAGTCTAGTTGAGAAATGTTTTTTTCTGTTGCCTCATTTTGAGTATAAACCGTTGCAGGGATGTTTATGACAGAAGAAATCGCTTTAGCTTCTGAGAGGGTTTCTGTTAATGGTGAGAATCTAATTATTTTGTCTTCTACAACCTCTTTTCCTTTCCCATCCCCATAGTTAGGATAAGCAAAGATGATCGCGGAGTTCTTGCTTTGTTTTGTATTCTTGAATACAAGATCTCTACTAGAGGAAAGTATTATTATGTTTTTACTTTGTGCTAGATATTGGCCATCACCATCTATCAAAGACCTGAATGGTAGCAAGTGTAAAACACCATCAGGGACAATATATATTTTCTTTTTCGTACGTAAATACTTTTCCAAAGGAGAAAAAATCACCTCATAGATTTCCTGGGATAAATCTGTTGTGCTTTGCTTGTTTTGAATTTTATCCCGGTAGCTTTTGATTTTCCCTAAGAGAGGATTAAAGTCTCCCAAGTTCACTAGCTTGATATAGTCTTTACCTGTGATAATGGCAGATAACTTAGATTTGCCATTATCTTTTATAACTGACTGATAAACAACAAAATCAATAATCAATTCACCTACAGAGAGAGCCTTTGTAATTTCTTCCGCCTTTACATCCGAAACTAAAGCTTTGAAGTCACTGTTTTTCCAAATCAGCTTTTTTTCTAGCTTATCTATCTCTTTTTCTAGTTTTTCTATCAAAGATTCATTCTTTTCTCGTTTTTCGTAATTTAAAGACAAGCTAGAGTAAACCGATCTCTTTTCTAATAAACTTCGCACCAACTCCTGGTCACTAATATCGGTAAATACTTGCTTTAGTTCTTGCGATACTTGCAACAGTATTCCTTTGTAATTCACTGAAAAATAAAGGGCTAAGTCATCGAAATCTTTTTTGGAATATTTCTCTAAAATGGAAAATAAATTATCCTTATCAAAGGAAACATTAAGTTTTTTTAGCATACTTTCTCTGGTTTTTTCAGAGTTTCCTCGTAGTTCTGTCTTTAAAAATAAGTACTTTTTTACTAGATACCCTTTTAATACAGATAATGCTTTCTTGTAGTCTTTCTGAAGGTTGTATAGTCGTACAAGATTGTTTGTTGATGTGAGAGTGTTGGGATGTTTTTTTCCCAATGCCTCACCCATCAAGTTCAAAGTTTTTAGATACAGAGGCTCGGCTTTACTATATTCCCTCTGTGATTCATAAAATGCTGCCAAGTTGTTCATGGAGGTGAGAGTATTTGGATGATGTTTTCCCAATACTTTTGTACTAAGCTGTAAAGTTTTTAGGTACAGAAGCTCAGCTTTTTTGTGTTCTCCCTGCGCTCTATACAATCCTGCCAGATTACCCATCGCAGTGAGAGTACTTGGATGATGTTCTCCTAAGACTTCTCTAGATAGTTGCAATGACTTTACATGCAAAGGTTCAGCTTTACTGTATTCTCCCTGCGACTCATACAGTAAAGCCAGATTGTTCATGGATGTTAGAGTATTAGGATGCTTTTCTCCCAATACTTCTCTAGCTAGTTGTAAAGCCTTTAAAAACAGAGGCTCAGCTTTACTGTATTCTCCTTGAGAAAAATACAATTTTGCCAAGTTGCCCATGAATATAAGAATATTTCGATGCTGTTCTCCAGGTACTTCTTTTACTAGCTGCAAAGCCTTTACATACAGAGGTTCAGCTTTACTATATTCTCCCTGTAACTCATACAGTGTAGCTAGATTATGCATTGCTTTTAAAGTGTATATATGCTTTTCGCCTGACACTTCTTTCCTTAGCTGCAAATTTCTGATATAAAGAGGCTTTGCTTTGTTATACTCTCCCTGCAAGCTGTATAACTTTGCCATATTGTTCATTGAGAGAATAGTAGAAGGATGTTTTTCTCCAAGTATTTCTTTTCTGAGCTGTAAAGTCTTTACAAACAAAGGCTCGGCTTTATTGTATTTTCCCTGGGACTCATATAGTCCAGCCAAACCATCCATTGATATGAAAGTATTAGGATGCTTTTCTCCCAAGACTTCTCTTCTGAGCTGCAAAGTTTTTAGAAATAAGGTTTCAGCTTTACTGTATTTTCTTTGTGATCTATACAAACCTGCAAGATGGTTTGTTGTCATAAGTGTATCGGGATGCATTTCTCCCAAGACTTCTTTTCTGAGTTGTAAAGTCTTCACATAGAGAGGCTCAGCTTTGCTATATTCTCCCTGAAAGTAGTACAAGCCTGCGAGATGATTCATTGACATGAGGGCAGAAGGGTGCCTTGCTCCCAAGAACTCTCTTGTTATCTGCAAAGCTTTTACATAGAGAGGCTCAGCTTTACTGTATTGTCCCCACACTTGATATAATGCTGCCAGGTTATTCATTGAATCTACAGTAGAAGGATGTTTTTCCCCCAGAGAAGAAATACTCTTTTCATAAGCTTCCTTTGCCAAGGTAATTCCGTCTTGATATCGACCTTCTTGATATGCTTTTGCTACTTGGGCGTTAAGTTGATCCAACTCCTGTCTACCTTGGGAATATCCTAAAGATATGAAAGTACAAATGCAAAAGGCTAAACAATATTGTCCATATCTTTTTTTGTTCCCCATTATTAATGCCTTTCTGTATTTCTCTACATTTCACGGTGATCTCAAACTTACATTAAACAAAGTGTTGTCTTACTTTCTCATTTCTCTGCGCTTTTTACGCCTAGCGATTTTCTCTTCCTGTAGCCTTTTTTCTTTTTTTCTATGAGTCAATATTAACAAAGCTATTATTGAAATTACGAGAAGGATCAATACCACTGAGATGATCAAGGTGTAATCTGTTTTTTCAGCAGCTACTTTTTCCACCTGGGGCTCTATTTGATCAAGGTCATCTGAACGCCCACCGATCATGACGAATGAAGACCAGTAATATGGATGCGAATATCTCTTGCTATTGATGAAATCTAGCTGGGTATCCCTAATCGCTCGCTGGACAGACATGCCGCTCATATATCTTTTGTAAAACTTCTCCATAAAGAGCTGAGTAGCTTTGTCATCGACTTTCCAGAGTGTCGCTAGCACGGACTTTGCCCCAGCTTCTTGGAAAGCTCTTTGCAAGCTGTATACGCCTTCTCCCTGGCGAATCTCACCTACCCCTGTCTCGCAAGCTGAGAGGACTACTAGATCTGTACCACGCAGATTCAGCCCAAGGACTTCCAAAGCTGTTAGGATCCCTTTATCTCCTGGATCATTTGCCCCAGCTAAGGCTAGTCCTGAGTAGACTAGTGGATTTGTTAGTTTTTTACTTGGCAAAGGGTCGCTAGACATGGATCTCATCATTGGCAACTGCATTCTCCGTTGATCCTTTGGATCTTCTTCTTCCGGTGTGTCTAGAAAGTATCCATGTGTTGCTATATGTAGAATCTTAGGTGAGTCCAGTTGAGAAATATTCTTTTCTGTTGCTTGATCTTGTGTGTAAACTTTTGTGGGGATATTTATAGCAGAAGAAATGGATTGGGCCTCTGATAAGGTTTCTCTGAGTGGTGTGAACCTTATCACTTTATCCTCAACAACTTCTTTGCCCTTCCCGCTTCCGTAGTTAGGGTAAGCAAAGATGGCTGCTGTGTTGTTGCTCTTTTTTGTATTCTTGAATACTAAATCTCTGCTGGATGAGAGTATCACTATATTTTTACTTTTGGTTAGATACTGGCCACTTTTATTAATCAGAGACCGGAGCGGTAGTAAGTGTAAAACTCCGTCAGGAACAATGTATATTTTCTTTTTTGCGTGGAAATATTTCTCTAGAGGAGAGAATACTCTTTCATAGATTTTCTCAGATAATTCTTTTGTGTTTTGCTTGCTTTGAATTTTAGCTCGGTAGCTTTTGATTTGGCTTGTAATATTATTAAAGCTGCCTATGTTCACTAGTTTTACATAATCCCTATCTGCGATTATCGCAACTAATTTATATTCTGCTCTCTCTTTGATCAGAGATTTGTAGACAATAAAATCTACGAGTAGTTCATTTTTTGTAAGACTTTTTTGGACTTCTTCAACTTTTACATCCGATACTAAGTCTTTGAAATCACTACTTTTCCAAATTAACTTTTTTTCCAGCTCATCGATTTCTTTCTCCAGTTTACCTACTAAAGATCTATTTTTTTTTCGTTTTTCGTAATCCAAAGACAGGTTAGAGTATATTGATCTCTTCTCTAATAATTGTTTTACTAACTGCTGATCATCGGCATTGCTAAATAAATTTTTCATCTCTTGTGATACTTGCAAGAGTATACCTTTGTAGTTCACCGAAAAGTAAAGAGGTAGAATATCATCTTTTGCATGAGCTTCTAAAATAGAGAACAAGTTATTTTTATCCAAGACAACATTAAACTGTTTCAACATACTCAATCTAGTTTTTCCAGAGTTGCTTTGTAGCTCTCCCTTTAAAAATACATACTTTTTCATCAAGTACTCTTTGAAAGTAGATAATGATTTTGTGTATTCTCCCTGTGAATAGTGCAACAATGCTAAATGATTCATTGAGTGTAGAGTCGAAGGATGCTTTTCTCCTAGTACTTCTCTTCTTAGTTGCAGAGCCTTTATATACAAAGGCTCTGATTTTGTATATTCTCCCTGAAAATAATAAACTTTAGCTAAATAATTCATTGAGTTTAGAGTAGAAGGGTGCCTTTCTGTCAAAGTTTCCATTGAGAACTGCAACGCCTTTTCAAGTAAAAGCTCCGCCTTTTTGTATTCTCCTTGGAATCCATAAAATAATGCCAAATTGTTCATAGAATTTATAGTAGAATGATTCTTTTTTCCCAAAACTTCTTTTGAGAAATGGAGAGCTTTTAAATACAAAGGCTTTGCTTTTCTATATTCACTCTGTGACCTATACAGCTCTGCCAGATTATTCATAGAATTTAGAGTAAAAGGATGCTTTTCTCCCAAAACTTCTGTTGAGAAATGGAGAGCCTTTAGATACAAGGGCTCTGCTTTTTTATATTCCCCTTGCGTATAATACAATACTGCCAGATTACCCATTGAGTTTAGGGTATTTGGATGCTTTTCTCCCAACATTTCTTTTCTATGCTGAAGAGTTTTTAGGAACAAAGGCTCTGCTTTTCTATACTCTCCCTGTGAGTGATACAATTCAGCCAAATGATTCATTGAGTTTAGGGTAGAAGAGTGCCTTTCTCCCAGCACTTTTTTTGAGAATTTCAACGATTTTATGAACAAAGGTTCCGCTTTTTTGTATTTTCCCTGAAAATGATACAATTCAGCGAGATCATTCATTAGATTTACAGTGGACTCATGATCTTCTTCAAACGTTTCTTTCATTAGTTCTAAATATAAACGCTCGGCTTTAATGTATTGTTCTTGAGTTTTGTATAATAATGCCAAGTTATTCATTGAGGTTAGAGTATGAGGGTGTTTTTCTCCTAATACTTCTCTTTTTAGCTGCCAGTTTTTTAAAGAAAGTGGTTCAGCTTTCTCGTATTTCCCTTGTGACCTATACAACTCTGCCAAATTACCCATTGAAGCGAGAGTATCCGGATGCTTTTCTCCCAAAGAGGAAAGACCATAATTGTAAGCTTTCTGAGCTAAAATAATTGCCTCTTGATATCGCCCTTCTTGGTATACGTTTACAACTTGAATATTCATCTGCTTTAGATTCTCGACTTCTTGGGAATGTCCTAAATGCAAAGATATACAAAAACAAGCCATAAAAAAATATTGACACAGGTTCTTCTTATCCACCATATTAACCCTTTCGCTAAACAAATAGTCAAACAATCCCCTATACTCATTGTACAATAATGCTCAGCCTATGCAATCTTCTTAGTGCTAAATATACTAGTGCTTTCATCGAGACATACAGTTTATGCCAGGTGAATTTATGGTGGGTTTTCCTAAAATGAGTTAGGTAGATCAAAAAAGTTTGTATTTGCAAACTTTTGCAAATGTGATCAAAATATTGGTTTACTTATTCTCTTCATTTTCTTTGGCTCCTAGGAAGAATATGTAATATAAAGTATTGCAAGTAATTAATATAGCGAAGATTGTGTCTATCAGATCCGATGGATTTATTATTTTGTCTAGCCGAACTATCTCAAAGGACTTAGTATTGTTCAGAAAAACAAAAAACATTAAGAAAATTGTCCAAGTATTCATGGGATCCCCTAAAATAATTATGATATTATTATATATACTCTAGAGATTACACAACGTTCAAATGTCTCTACTAGCATAAAAACAAGTAGCAGGGCTAAGAGCAGATCCGACAGACACAGCGGTCAGGTTGTTTGAGAAAATACTATGTCAGAAAATATAGAGCTAGGTTCATCAATGCCAGAGGAATTCCCACTACACTGGACGAGTGATTGGGGCGAAGATAAGTATGGTGAGTGGGTTGCATTTACTTACAAAGGAGTGCGCCAAGTCTTGCGCTGGATTAAGCCAGGTAATTTTATGATGGGGGACCCCCCTGGTTACGAAGTTATTTTAAGCAAGGGATTTTTGTTAGCAGAAACGGTGTGTACTCAAGAACTTTGGGAAGTTGTAATGGGGAATAATCCGAGTAAATTTCAAGGGAAGAAAAGACCAGTAGAGAAAATTAGTTGGGATGATTGCCAAGAATTTCTAAATAGGATAAATGATCTTGTAGAGGGATTAGATTTATGTTTGCCAACAGAAGCTCAGTGGGAATATGCTTGTCGTGCTGGAACAACAACACAATACAGCTTTGGTAATGATATTACGAAAGAACAAGTTAATTTTGGTAATAATGTTACAGTAGATGTGAAGTCACTTCCTTCTAATAACTGGGGATTATATGAGATGCATGGTAATGTATGGGAGTGGTGCAATGATTATTGGTATAGTTATTATGAAATAGATGGAGTGGTCGATCCTACAGGCCCTAGTGGTGGTACAAATCGCGTTGTTCGTGGAGGTAGGTTTGCTAACTCGGCGAGGACCATTCGTTCTGCTGGGCGTTTCTTCAATCACCCGACCAGTCGCAGCTTCAATATTGGTATTCGATTATCCCGAGGTCAAAAATAGGAAGGAGCGGGGCGTAAAAGAGAGCAGAGCTGGACAGACTCAGTGGAGCAAGTCAGTCAGGTTCTGCGAAGGAAGAAACAATTGTTTGGATGGATACAATGTCAAAAAATATACAACTAGGATCTTCAATGCCAGAAGAGTTCCCACTACACTGGGCAAGTGACTGGGGAGAAGATAAAACATATGGCTTATGGATGGTTTTTACGTACAAAGGTGTACGTCAGTGCTTTCGGTGGATTAAGCCAGGCAAATTCATGATGGGGTCTCCTGAGGATGAATCAGAAAGAGTGGACAATGAGCAGCAGCACGAGGTTGCTCTAACGGAAGGATTCTGGCTAGCG
>JAJDCR010000134.1 GCA_029260735.1 Planctomycetota bacterium | reverse complement strand
CTATTGAACCAGCTCCTCAAGAAGTTTGTGAGGCTTTCGATCTCTTTTCTCAGGTGGCTGAGATTTTCCGCAATAACGAAGTTGACGATGACTTTGATTTCATAAAAATACGAGAGCAAGTTATGGAAAAATTTACACAGGGAGAGATTGAAAAGGCTTCTGCGGCTATTCATCAACATGCATCTGTATCTTGAAAAATCATTATGCGTAAATGCCTAATTTTACTGGACTGTCCTCATTTTTTTATGCTCCCAAAGAAAATTTCTATGGGGATTTTCACCCCTTTATTTAATTTTACCCAAATACAGTTACTTTTCAAATGGTTCCATTTGAAAAGTAACTAGTACCAAGAACTTTATTTACTTGGAATGGACTTTCCCAATAAAATTCCTATAAACACAAAAGTAATAAGATATTGAGTTGTGACTAAAATACTACCAAAACTTTCAATGACCACTACTTTACTTGTTCCGGCTATAGAGTTTGAAAGACTAAATTGAATTGCCGCCGTAGTTTTTAAAATACCATCTGGCCATAGAAAGTATTCTGTAAAATAAACATCATACATGTACCCATAACAAACAATCGTAAACAAAAACGCTTGCATTAGGCTGACAAAACGTCTTTTTAACCAGTCTATGGTTTCTTTTCCATCCAAAGTGGCCATAGAACCCCAAAGGTGATAATAAAAATATGTATAAACGTTGCTAATAATTAAATAAATAACTATATATAATATTATATTGTTTTTTATCGCGAGATTCCAACAGACTAAAAGGAAAGTCCATTTCAATACAATAAAAACATCTATAGCTATACTTTTCCTGTAGACTTTTTGCTTGTCTGTTTTACTACGACAAGCTGCTAGAAACTTAAATAATTCAACCAAGTTTAAAAAAAACAAAAAAGAAATAATTTTATCCAAGACCCAATAGATGAAACCATGTTGAGCAAAAGGATAGTTCTCAATATCTACATTTTCACTTGACTCATCAATTTCACTTGACTCATCAATTGGCTTTTTTGTTGTTTGGTTTGTGATGCTATTTATTTTATTTTTCTTCATCGTTTCTCTTTTTCTAAATTTAAGCTTTGTTAAGAAAATTGTGATGATAAGAACTGTATTTTTTGTATCAATTTCAATGTTCACTAAGTTGTAACATAATAGATACTTATACCTTAGCATACGTTTTCGTACCATTTGACTTCAAACCCCTTGTAGAGGATATTTGATTATATATATTTTTTTCTTAGAAAGTAGAAAATTTTATGATTAGTTTCACAGTCTTCTATTCTTGGCAATCAGATTTGCCAAACGACACAAACAGAAAATTTATAGAAAAATCTTTGCAAATTGCTATTAACAAAGTAGTTGAAAAAATAAGTGGAAAATTACAATTGGAAATAAAACTTGATCAAGCAACTCAAGATGTTTCTGGCGCTCGGATAATTTCTGAAGAAATTATAAAAAAAGTTGATGAATGTCATATATTTTTAGGAGATGTTTCTCTAATTGGCAAAGTTAGGGAAAAATATGTCCCAAATCCAAACGTTTTAGTCGAATTAGGTTATGGTGCGAAAAGTGTAGGCTATGAAAATTGTATTTTAGTTTTCAATGAGAAATATGGAAAAGTAAAAGATTCTCCTTTTGACTATGTTAACAGAAGAATACTACTATATGAATGTGAAGTAAATGATGATACCAATAAAAAAATAAAAGAACTGTCTGAGAAGATAGAACACGAAATAATTAATATCATAATGGTTTATCTCACTAAAGATAGTCTTCCAAAAGTGAAAGAGTTAGAATCTTTAAAAAAAATAGTTTCAGAATTAGAAAGGTTTACTGAGAAACTATCAAATGAGGATGCTGATAGAGCAAATTTGATACATAAAGAAATGGGAGAAATACTGGAGGAAGCACAGAGAACTGAAAGTTTGGAAAAAAAACTTCATTTGCGTAGAAAAGGTAAGGAACTTCTAGAGGAACTAAAACTAATCAAGGAAACAGCAAGCAAAAAACTAAAATGTAGTGGTAAGGAATTAACAGAAGTATATAAAGCTCTTGATAAAAACTTTAATAAGGAAAGAATACTTAATGAAGAAAAAGAAAAAAAAAATAGAATTTGATAGTCTTTTAGACAAAATTAAAAAAATAATAATGGGATGATTTATGGTTCTGTCGCAAAATTTGCCCAGGAGGGTAAATTTTGGTATCCTATTGAAATTTTTGGGAGCAGAGCATGAGCCAGGAAAAGTTAAAGGGATGCCATTTTCCAAAGACATTAGTGTACCAGTGTGTTTACTGGTATTTGCGCTATGCTCTGAGCTATCGAGATATCGAAGAGTTGATGCTAGAACGAGGAATCTACGTAGATCACGCGACAATACAGCGTTGGGTTGTGAAATACACGCCAATGTTTGAAGCCAGTTTTCGCAAGAAAAAGCGAACAGTAGGTACAAGCTGGAGAATGGATGAGACTTATATCAAAATCCGTGCTAAGTCTTATTATTTATATCGAGCAGTAGACAAAAAGGGAAACACAATTGATTTTCTTTTGACCGCCAAACGGGATAAGAAAGCAGCAAAACGATTTCTTGCGAAAGCCATAAGCTGTCAAGCTAATCAAGGGAGTGAGTTTCGAGTTATTCAAGGGCAGTTTTGAGGAAAATTTTCGAAATGAGGAAGGGAATTTCGGATTAATAAAGGGGTGAAAAAAGCCAAAAAATGCCACTGAGAAGTGGCAAAAATGAGCTAGGGAAGATTGAGGGCACGGCAAGTAACTTTGCCTTGAGAAGAGACGAAGTAAGTAAGGGAAAGAGTTTTGCACCATCTTTGATGAGGATTTTCAATCAAAGCAAGACAAGAGGAGGAGCAAAGAGAGCAAGTAGTGGGCATCCACTTTGGTTGAAGAAGGAGTTGTCCTTGCCGATCAAGGAAGAAGAGCTTTCGCTGCCTCCAGCAGTAGAAGAGTTGAGGATTTTGAGTGTTGTAGGTGCAACCAGAAGAACGTTTGTTGGAGAGAGGTTTTTTCTTGCCAGAGATAGTTTGTGTGCTTTCGGTAAGCCCGCTTGGATTCCAATTTTAGAAGGAGTATAATAGGCTATCCTAATGAAGTTTGAAAGAAAGGGGGATAGCTTATGCGAGAAGACACCAAAGGGGTGAAGAGCGAGCAATCAAAAATAGAAAAAATAAAAAAGCAATTCGAAGATTGGAGAAAAAACAGATTAAAACGTGATCGAATTCCAGAAGAACTATGGGAAGCAGCGATAGGATTATATCCAGAGTACAGAATTTATGAGATATCTCAAGCTCTGCGATTAAACTACAGTAGACTAAAAAAGAGGATCTTAGACACGCCTAAAAAGGAGAGCAAAAAAGAGAGCAAAAACTTAGAATCGAAAATAGAAAAAGTTGGAAAAAAATTCGAGGAGTGGAGAAAAAATAAGACACAAGGCAGAGCAATTCCAGAATTATTGTGGGAAGCCGCGATTGAATTGCATCCAGAGCACAGCGTTTGCAAGATATCTCAAACTCTACGATTGGATTATAATAACCTAAAAAAGAGGATATTTAAGCCTCCCGAAAAAAGAGAACCCCCTGGAGCCTTTATTCAACTAGATATACCAAGCCCAAGATTAAGCCAAAACGAATGGTCAATCGCGATAGAAAATATCGATGGAGTCAAAATAAAAATCGATGTAAAATCAGCACAAATGCCAGATTTAGCAGTGATTTTTCAAAACTTCCTAATGAGGCAAGGATGATCCAACTCACCCCCCATATGCGCATTTTGCTAATGATTGATCCAGAAGATTTTCGAAAGGGGATTGATTCTCTCTGTGCAACATGCCGTAAGACTTTGCAAGAAGATCCGTTCTCGGGCTGTGTCTTTGTTTTTAGAAATCGAAAAAAAACAGCGATCAAATTGTTGACATATGACGGACAGGGATTTTGGCTTTTCCAGAAACGGCTTTCCAAAGGAAGATTTAATTGGTGGCCAGAAAATTCCGATGCTGCTTCAATCCGCTTGGCCACATACGAATTGCAGCTTTTGATCTACAACGGAAATCCGACGGGATGCAATGTCAGTCCTCCCTGGCGGGAGATTGTCAATTGAGAGATTGCAACTGCGTCGGATAATTCCATGGTAACCACTTCGACGGATCTTCAGCCACTTGCTCTGAGTTGCGCTGTAGTTGTGTAAAATAGTCGAAAGGATTCACTCCTGCATAATAACAAGTATGGATTAGACTCATAAACATGTCGCCAACACGAGCACCATCAAGGGTTTTGTAAAAGAGAGAATTCTTTCGATGACAAATTGCCCTTTTCAGTGTTTGTTCACAAATGTTGTTATCTAGAGGGGCCCCGGCGATATGCAAAAACTGGGTTAATTTACTCCAATGGTTCAAGGTATAGGAAATAGCCTTGCCCAGTCCTGAATTTTCTTCTACGAGTTTTTTCTCAAATTGTCGTTTCAACCAAGTATGGAACTTGTCCATGATCGGCTTGCTCTTCTTTTGATGGTATTCGAGTCGCTCTTTCGGAGACATTTCCTCTTCCTTGGTGCATGCATCATGTTTATAGATTTTCTTGTAAACTTTTAAGATCACATACGTACATTCTTCAGGAAAATTTTCCGATACGTCCACGAAGTACCTCCTTGCATGAGCATTGCAATTACAGACTATCGCTGAAGTACTTTTTAACTTATTCCCAGTTTTGGCATCGCACATCTGCAGCGGAGGACTGCGGTCTGATTCTCTCCCTTTTAGTAAATCATCAAAGTTTTCTCCGGCATGCTTGCGACCAGTGAAAAACAGCGTGATTTTTTTGCTATTGATAATCGAGACAATGCCAGTTGTAAATATGCCTCTACGAGTCTTTTTGCCTTTTGCTTTTTTGGCTTCTTCTTCGATTTCCTTCATTGTCTTGAGTATCTTCATGCCGGTGTCATCGCTGTGAATTATTTCCCCTTGAGCTGCCAAGTGAGTAAGCTCTTGGTGAACCGGAAATATTTTTTCTGCTGCTTCCTTGGTTTTGTCCCAAGCCGTTGCTGCTGGCAAAGGAATTCCGAAACTAGCTTGCAACTTTTCCAGCCTATTCAAAGGTAATCCATGTCCATATCTCAAAACGGCCATCATCGATTTCGCTGTTTCGTCGTAATGTTTTTTCGCAGGAGCTTCCACGGGCAGATCGGCTTCAAATATTTCACCACAAAGATTACAACGTAGTTTTTCCGTTTCGTAAACTGTTGCATCAATTGGTGGTCTAGCTTCTATATGGATGAATACCCCTGGCTTCTTCTCTTGATAAACCTTTCCTCGCACACATCCAGGGCAGGAATGTCCCGACTCTAAATCTGAATGTGCTATCCGCACATTTTTCGCTCCTGTGTATTTCTCTGAACCGTTTCGGCCATGACCTTTACGTTTTTTGGGAGGAGTTTCCTTTTGGACATCACCGTTTGAAGATGGGGAAGAACCTAGCACTTCTACTTCAGCTTTGCTTTCTTCCATTTCAATCCGTTCGATTACTTTTGATGATTTCTCTGATTTTATTCCCAGAATCTGTTTGAGCATTTGCTTCAGCCGAACGTTCTTCTCTTCCAACTTCTCTGTGATAAACTCTAGTGTTTCCACTACTGCCTCAAAAATCTCATAATCTCCACGATCTAGATTCTCTTTTGCTCGCCCTAGTGCCGACGATAACTCTTCTCTACTTATTTTTCGTATTTTGCGGGATTTTTTTCTTGGCATTTCCAGTTACATCTTTGAGTTTAGTTCTATTCTTTTCTATTTCTGATTTGTTACCTATATCAAATTTCATACTTCTATGTAAGAAAAAAATCTAAGCATCCTCTTCATCTACGTTATCTACGTAAAAGTTAATTATTTCTGCTGCGTTTCTCATTAGATCACAGTCTTTTTTACTTAAACCGCTCTTTTTTGCTCGTTCTAACAACGCGGCAAACTCTTTTTCGTTTACTCTTTTTATTTTTGGGGAGTCTTTTTTTTTACTTAGCATTATTCCCTCTCAAATTACTCCACATTTTTGAGATCATTTTTTTACCTAATAACACATATAGCAGATTTCATTCTTCTACGTTAGTAAAAATCTAAAAAAAAAGTAAATTACTCTTGCTCACCGAAAGGACACGATAGTTTTACAAAGATGACAAGAGACTCCTCTAGGCAAATGTTTCCAAGTAGACATAGATATTCCTTAAAAGTGAGCAAGATGGGACGGAAGGCTTTCCCACCTTGCTTTTTTTATTTCTAGAACTCAGTTTCAATAGCAATAGAAGTAACTAAATTAGAGTCAACTTCATTGGATTTTGCTTTGCAAGCCTCAACGAGAGAGCGCTCAGCAAGTTAATCAATGAGTCTTGGAACACCTCGAGAAGCTCGGTAAAGAGCTTCGAAAGCACAGTGAGTAAAAATAGGAGCACTGCGTCCAACAGAGTGGAGACGGTGTTGAATATAATGGCCCCCAAAATTAAGACAGGCATTTAAGGTGGAAAAATGTTAGGTTGAAAAATAAACCAGCACTAGTACAAAAAATGAGGGCGAAAGGAAATGCCAAAGAAAAAAAATAAGTATTCAGAAGGTTTCAAAGCGAGAGTAGCCTTGGAAGCAATTAAGGGTGAGAAAACTCTGGCAGAGATATCGAGCGAATACCAAGTACATGCGAACCAAGTAAGTAAATGGAAGCGAATGGCTCTAGAGGAGTTGCCAGGAATTTTCTCAGATAAACGGAAAAAGGAAAACCAGGAATCCGAAAAAAAAGAGGATGAGCTATTAAAACATGTAGGCCAGCTAACAATGGAGTTAGAATGGCTGAAAAAAAAATCTAGGCTACTCTCTTAATGAGAAAAGAAAACTGATAGAGGTAGAACACCCAAAAATAACAATAGCCAGACAATGTAGTTTGCTTGGGTTGTGCAGAAGCAGTCTTTACTATAAACCGGCAATGGAAAGCGACTACAATTTACAACTAATGAAATTGCTAGACGAAGAATATACAAAAAGCCCATCTTACGGTTCTAGACGACTAACTGCTCAACTGAGAAGAAAAGGACACAAGGTAAATCGTAAGCGAATAGTGCGACTGATGCAGAAAATGGGAATCGAGGCAATACACCCGAAACCTAAAACAAGCAAAAGCGATCCTGCTCATAAGAAGTATCCGTATTTGCTGCGCAATATAAAAGTCGATAGAGCAGATTTTGCGTGGTGTAGCGATATTACTTATATAAGGATGAATAAAGGATTTATCTACTTGACGGTAGTAATGGACTGGTTTTCCCGTTATGTAATTTCATGGAGGGTTTCCATTAGTTTGGAAAGTGATTTCTGTGTCGAGGCTTTAGAGGAAGCTTTACTTACGAGTAAACCTGAAATTTTCAACTCAGATCAAGGAGTACAATATACAAGCAATAGATTTACTGAAGTATTAAACTCTAAAGAGGTAAAAATCAGCATGGCAGGCAAAGGGCGTTGCTTGATTTCATATCCTTAAGTTCTCCCTCTATCCTTTGAATTCTTTCCCATAGTGACTCCATTTCTATTCTTGTTGCGTATTTATCTGTCGGGTTTTTTCGTTCAAAGTCTGGGAATATTTCTTGGATTATGTCGAGCATATAGGCGAGTTTGATTAGAGAATCAGCTCCTGGTTGACTAAGACCACTTTCCCATTTTGAAACTGCACTTCTTGCTACACCAAGCTCTTCAGCTATATCTTGTTGGCTTATATTTTTTTTTACTCTAGCAATTCTTATTATTTCAGGCAAATCTACCACTTTAAACTCCTGCTACTATTCTTTCCGAAACAGAAACTGGTAGCTCTTGATTTTGTTCTTCTACAGAAAACTTCTCAGGGAGCAAGAGCCCCCCTGTAAGTCTAATATCCTCAGTAAGTTGCTTTTCTTGTTTTATTATCGTTAATCAATAGAATTATCGAGCTGCTTCTCAATCTTCTCTATTTTTTCCCATAGTGCGTTGACCTCAGATTTTGTGGCATACTCTTCTTCCTTAAATTTATCTGGAAAGAGTAGAGCATGTATATCTAGCAAATCTATCAATTTTACTAGATTTTCTCCAACGGGAGAAGCTTGACCACTAACCCACCGATGTACCATTCCTCTGGTAACATTGAGTTCCTTAGCGATATCGGCTTGCCTTATGTTTTTATTATTCATACCTATTAACAAAGCTTTATGTATTTCCATAAGGTTATTAAAAACAATTGCTTATATCGCTGTAAATAAAATGTTCCTAAAAAGGTACAAAAATACCTTGAAAAGAACTTCTGATTCACTATAATAATTAATATGTTCTTTTTTAGAGACAGAAGGGAGAATTTATGGAACAAATAACTATTGCAATAAAACAACTTTTCGAGCCTGACGAGAACGGAAGAAAATTTTCTCAGTCAGACGTAGCCAAAAAAATGGATGTGACAAGAACAATGGTTCACCGCTGGGCAAATGGTAAATCTGTACCCAGTGGTGAAAACCTACTAAAGCTCATCAAGCTTGGATATTTAGATATATCTAAGCTCAAATAAAAAAAGGCGCACACCTCTGCCAAGGTACACGCCTCATTAAATCAATATACAAAAGGAACTATACCATGTCCAAGACAAATAGTCAAGGTCTAATAAGACACTACGCCCTCCCTCTAGCCGAACTAGGCTACTCCCCCACAGAAGCCGAGTCCATGATGGATCATAGGCTCTACAACGCTCTCTCCTCCATTGAGCAAATAACTCTCCATCAGCAATGCTTTGTACGCGACCTCCTCAACTACAAGATCGATGAGATCTTAGTAGGAGGTACCCAGTGAATAACAAACCCAAGACCACAGCGGAAGAAATGGTCGAAAACATCCACGAAATAGTAGGAAAAGCACGCAAAGGCGACCGCAAAGCCCAAAGCGACTTCGCTCGCATCTACCGTTTAGTCACACGCATAGCTGAAACTGAGAACTGCTTCAAATTCTTGAGACCATGAGCTGCCCTGTAATTGATGCAAGCAAGCTAAAACTACGCAAGAACTACCGCAAGTGGTACGCAATCACTTGCGGATACATTTCACCAAGGGGTGAAACTTGTGGCTTGCCGTGCAAAGGAAGAAAACAAGGCAGCACTGCTCGGTGCCAAATCCATCTAGGATTTCCCACCAGAGCGAGAAAAACAAAACTAAACCAAGAGCCAAAAAAAGAGGAGAGAGTACCCATGAAAACGAGAAAAGTAAGTGAAATGACAGAGCAAGAACTGAAGCAAGCGAAGTACATAATGAACCTCAAGGGCAAAGACTACTGCACAGTAGCTTACCGCCTACTGAGGTTCCGCGAAGAGCACCCGAGCTAGTCTATCAGGAAAGAGATCGTCCACAGGGACGCGAAGAGCATGGTCGTTCGCTGCTGGATCGAGAACGAGGAAGGGAGAACCTTATCGGAGGATTTCGCAGAAGAGATGTGCTCTAGCCATCTACCCACGATCGAGAAAGCAAGTACCGATGCAATGGGACGTGCCCTAGCTAATCTAGGGTATGCGACCACAAGCATAGCTTCTTATGAGGAGATGGAGAGGTTCGAGAAAAAGCAAGGTCAACAAAGAACCCCTACCCATGAGACTAAGCAAAATATACAGCATAAACCACAGCAGAAGCCGCAACAAACACCCAAACAAATAACCGAACAAAGACGAACTCTGCCCAAACCCAAACCTAAGCCCACAGAGCCACCCCAGCCCCAAAAAACACCAGCTCAAATAGAGAAAGAATTCCGCGAAAACCTCAACTGGATGAAACAGAAATTCCCCTGGAAACTGCAAAAGCACGACGGAATCACTCCCATCGAAGTGACCTGGGCCGAGATTCCTGAGCTAGAGAAAGTCAAAAGCAAGGACGGCAAGATATACGGATATAGGCAGTACCTTCGCATACTAGAAACCAAGACGGACGACCAAGTAATCTCAGCCAAGTGCAAGGTAGCAGCCGACCACTTCAAGAGCATCGAGGAGAAGCCAAAGAAGCAGGAAGCCAAGCAAGCGAATCTCTTTGGCAACAACGGAAACGATCACAAAAACCCATACAAGAAGGAGATAGGCGCATGAACAGAAAAGAAGAGATCGAAGTTTTATTACGCAAAAAACACGGATTCATAGAAGCTCTCAAAGAGAGGATTTTTGTATTAGAAAGACAATGCCAAAAGCTCTACGACGAACTAGATAACCTAGACTAAGTAGCCTAGTTGCACACTTATACCCTCTGCCACTGGCAGAGGGCATTTAAGGAGCTCATGCACTAACTGGAGTTTGCGCAGGTACGCAAAGGACTACCTATATTTCGCTAGACAGAGCTCCACTCAAATTTTTCGCAGCAAGGCCAAACTACCAAAACAATAAATCATCTGTAATGGAAGAAAAAATGACGCAAACCAATGCCGAAATTTTAGCCAAAGAAACGGACGAAATTTTCACTAGAGCGATCGAGCTTCTTCATCATAGTGACCCGTCCGTCAGAAGTTGGGTAAAGAGAAAATTCTATGACCTGGAGAAAGTAATCCTTGAGCTAGACAAATGTGAAACAAAAAAAAAGGAGGAGATTCTTCCCAACAAAGACTAGCGACCGTCGAAAAAACTTTCCATAAACTCTGAAATTTGTCGCCCTCTCTTCTCTTCTTCTTAAAGATACCTAAAGAAAACCTAGAGGTTACGGCGATACCCAAGCTAGTTGAGAAGCAGAAGGAAAAGTGGAATTAGAGTAACGCAGCTTTGGTATTTGAGTAACGCAACTCTGGAATTAGAGTAACGCGCACTTAAAAAGATTAAAGCGAACTTTGGTATTTCAGTAACGCAGTTGTTAAAAACCTAAGGAAATTAAAATGACAAAACTACAGTTACCGTTCAATTCTCTACCGCTATTCCAGATCGCCAGATCAGGGATAACTCGATACGAAGATGGCTCAGGAAACTTTGTCCTCTGGGGTAAGGGAGTAACGTACTGGCATGATTTTCATGTTCTAGCGATACTACTCCACCATGCGCAGCAAAGTGCATCGAGCAGGATCGAAGTGATGAAGACCTGGATACTCGAAGAACTTGGCCAAACGAGGCAAGGAAAGAACTACCGCAAGCTCCATGAGAGCTTACACAAATGGAGCGGTCTACTCGTTTGCAAAGACAATACTGATTACTCGATATTGAGCTATGAGGACAGCAAATCGAGCTTAACGATCGAGTTTGACACATCGTACTTCAGGAAAGCAAAAGAGTGCGGGAAGCTGTACTCACTAGCTAAGATCCTCAAAAGCAAGGCTATCGAGTTCAGGATATTCCAACTTATCGCACCTTTGATGCACTTCAATAGGATATTAAAACTTGATCCAACTAAGATAGCGAACAAGATGATCCTGGGCGCTAAAAGCATCGCTGAGGTGAAGAAGCGAGTAGGGGCAAAGATTGCAGCAGCTATAGAGAAGCTCTGTGAGGATGGCTGGATAGTGAACCAAGCTTGGGAGTGGTCTAAAGGCAAACGTTGGTGGTATCTATACAAGGAAGAGCTTATCGGTGAGCTGTATAGTAAGCAAAAGGGGGGGAGCTGGAAAGCTTTACCACCAGCGCCAGCTCCCCAGGAAACAAAAAAGGCTCAGGAGAATTGTATTAACAATTTACCTAAGTCTTTTAATTGTAACAACTTTTCTGCAAAAAAGCAAGAGAAACCCATTAGCTTCGAAGAAAAATACTCCTTAGCGAGCACGAAAATACAGGAAGTGGTAGCTGATTTTGATCCGAGTTTCTTGAGGAAACCAGAGCACCGCAAGAGATTCATCGATAACCATGAATTCTTGATAAAAGTAGCCAAGTTTAAGCTAAGTGCGAAGAGCGGTAGCCTAAATGGACGGACGATCTTTGGCTGGATACAAGATGGTTGCCCACGTAGCCGGTTCCAGGACTACTTGGACTTTGAGACGAACGAAGCGCTTAAGGAGAAGGCCAAGGATGCGAAATACATTGATGGTGCTAAGGATATTCTCTATAAGAAAGTAGCTGAGATACTTAGGCTACAGGGGCAAGAAGAGAAGGAGCAGGCTTGGAGGGATGTGTGCAAGAACTATTTGGTGGGGGCTGATATGTACTTGGTGCGCAAGGACTTCTTGCACTTGTTTGTGAACAAGGCGCTTGATGATAAATTGATGGAAGGGTACAAGAATTCCGTTTACTTGGATATGATCAATTCTTTGTTTGGTAACGATTTTCTTAAAAGGATTCCGCTTAGCTGGTATCCTTTTAGTGCTGTGATTAAGGAGGAGGCCGGTGCTGATATTGATGCTGCTGGAGCTAGTGGGACAGGGTATTATAGGACGCTGAGTAGGGAGGAGTTTGAGGCTAAGAGGCTTGCTAGGGTGCAGTATTTGATTGAGAATGCTGTTATTTGAGTTGGCCGTAGAGAAAAGGAGAAGGTGCAGTTAGACTTTTCTATTTTGACTAACGAAAGCGAGATAAAATATAGTTAATAATAAATAATTTTTTTTAACCTAGAGTTTATTTTTGGTGATGTGCTTAAAATAATGTGAAGAAATCCAGTAAAAAATAAGTTAAGTTAAGTTTTACTTTAGATATTAAAAAAAATACACTCTATAAAGATTTCTTTTGTTAATAATTTATTTTTTTTATTTTTTATTTAGAGGAACTACACTTTGAGCTAATTTTTTTCATTGACTTTAATTTTTCTATAGCTCAGAATGTGCTAATGGCAATTTACATCTAGAGATCTAGCACATTAAGAGGTTAGAGGTTGTTTTAATTGATAATTTTTCTTGTAGAGAGTCTATAAAAAAATGAAGTAAACGAGGAGCACATAGTTGTCAGCGTATTTTCTTATGCTAAATTCTTCTTCTACTCAGAGATAAATTATGCTTTCTTTGAAACAATATTTAAAATACGTCGCGAAAAAAACTGGCGAAAAAAACTATAATGAATTGTATCAAAAGCAATACAAAGAACTTAGGAAGAAATTTAGAAAGTATGCTAAAGAGTGTTTGGATTCCCAAAGAACAACGTATGTTGAAAAAACTCTAGAACAGACATGGAATGTTTTAGTAGCTGTACATAAAATTAAAACCCATGATATTCTCCAATCTTTAGATAATGCTTTGAATCATATAAACATTGCACTGAAATCGCAGTCAATGCCTGAACAAGGTAGTATTGTTCTTGGCAATTATGAAAATTATTTAAAGGAGATAGACACAAAGCTTACGCCACGAATGTCGGCTTATATTCAAAGGTCTTTAGATAATAGAACTCTAGATACATCCTCTTGCATTGCTTCATCTATAATTTTTTATGCGTTGGCGTATTCATCATTTATTGATATTGTTCTTATTAAAGCCGATTTAGAAGAAATAAAAAAAGCGATTGATGGGGCACTTCTTAAACTCGAAGAAAAAGCTAAAAAATCTAACTGGACACCCAAGTTTCATACTGCGAGGTGGCAACCTCCTAAAGCTTGGGGACGTGTATCCATAGCAAATAATGAAGAAGAAGATGCCTTACTAATGGATGCATATAATAGTCCTTTATCTCTCACTAATAAAAAAAGAGAATTGTTAAAAGCGTTGATTATCTCTCTGGCTAAAGAATCTCTTCGGGAAAATAAAAATCGCTGGAGTATAACAGCTATTGAAGAGAACCCCTCTTATAAAAAATGGTTTTCTGTAGACAAGGAACTCAATAAAAGAGAGTTGTCACAAGTAACAAGAGAAGCAATTAGAGGTAGTTTCTTTTTAGAGGTAAGAAAAATAGTTTTCGAAAACCATACTAATAACGCATGGAAAAAAATAGTGTTAGATACCATAAATATTGGTTTTCAGCGTTTTACCTTTGATGAGAATAGTTTGGCTACCGAAATCTTTGGTCAAAAAGCCAGTGAAGAAAAAATTTCAATAGATGTAGATCCAGGTGTCGCCCATAGAAGTCATATACCCGATCCAGATCATTTTTTTGATGGAAATACGGACAATAAAATAGAATATGATTCTCAAAAACTAGCGGAATGTTTTAACGATTCTGATTATGAAGTTATTAAGAGTCTAGATTCTTATCTAAAAAACTATTTACAAACAGTTTTTGAAAAAGATGGATGTTTTTTGGTTTCTCGTAATCGAAAAGAACATTTAGGATATTGGTCAATTAACCGTATTGTCCGTTTATTCAAAAATGTAAAGAACGAAGACCCGTTTAAGAAAAATTTCACAAAAGGTTATTTCTCTTACAACAAAGATCTTGAAGTCGATGTACCATACGGTGCAGTTGGACACGGGATCATCTATTTTATGGAAAATTTGGCAACAACTATTACTTCGTGGCAAGAACCAGGGGGAAAGGATCTTTATTCTGAATATATGGATACTTACCAAGAAGATAATGTGGATGCTACAGGCGTTTCACTATTGGGAGAATTGGATCAGCGAAAAAAATATATAATTAACCAATTTCTTACAAATAGCGATGAACGAGATTTAACTACCTTGTGGGTCGAATATGCTTCTGGCCCACCTGTTTTAACAAGAGAAATGAAAAATCAACCTCTTGAAAAACCTGGTTATCATCCTATTCCCTCTGCGCTTACAGGATCACATCAAACAGCAAATACTATAAATCAAAGAGCTGTACAACTTCGAAGAAAAATTAGTTTAGAATTTACGAAAGTTGTTTTGCCACTCATTCGTAACCAACAAGAAATATATGAAAACCTCATGATATCTATAATGCGATGTGCAGAAAGACAATGGAGGTTATTAGATATTCAACAAGAATGTATTATGGGAACAATTGCTGAAATCCTTGGTAGTAAATCAATTGGTGATTTCAATCACAATAACTTTTTACTTCGTTTTTCTCAAGACTCCGAAAGCATTTTCTATATTTTAAAATCATGGAACTGTTCTCTTGATCTTTTAAATCCCAAAGTCATGTCTCCTGAACCAAATAAAATATTTGAATGGGTATCGCAATCTTTAACAGACGAAAATGATAAAGATGTAGCAAGAGTGCTTTGTACTATGATAGGTAATGAAAACGATGATAGTCTAGTTAGGCTTGTTTCTTTTTTCTACCTAGCTCTTCTCTATCACTATAACGGAAAAAATAATTGGAAAACAAGCATTCCGAAATCAAATGACATTTCTCAAACATTTTTCTCATTATTAAAAAAACTAACAGGTATTGGACTTGTATTTGGCACAGAAGTAGAAACAACTGTAAACTGGCAATTACCTATATTTTATCCCATTACCGAATATGATCGTTTTCGAGAAAAATTACTCCACGACCTTAAAAATGATTTGTATTACTCTTCCGCTCTTGAAATAGGCCTAAGTGCTCCTGAATCTTTACTTAAATTGCCATATATTAATCTCTGTGATGTAGTAAAAATAAGCCAAAATGCACTTTGTCATCAAATAGAGTGGATAATTGAAGACTTTAGTTTATCAATTGATGAAAAAAAGAAAAAATTAGATGATTCCAAATTTGTTAAGAACTTAATCGCTGCAGATGTTTCTCATGATTTAATTCAGTCGTTTGTAAATTACAAATTTTAACTTAGGGGTTTTTCATGAAAATAAAAAAAATTTTCTTTTACCTATTTCTCATATTAATTTCTTTATTCTCTACTCAAGTATTTTCTGATGATGTCAACCAGCTCATTCTGGATCTAGATAATAATGATCACAGAGTTCGATATAAAGCAGCAAAAACTCTCGAAGAAATGGGTGAAAAAGCTTTGCCTGCTCTTGATGCTTTGATAAATGCGCTCGAAGATAAAAATGCAAATGTGCGATTTTCTGCAGCAAAAGCAATTGGAGGAATAGGGGAAAAAGCTTTGCCTGCTCTTGATGCTTTGAACAATGCATTTGAAGATGAAAACACAAGTGTGAAATATTTTGCAGAAAAAGCAATTGAAAAGATAGGCCAAAAAGCTTTTCCTACTCTGATAGGGAAAAAAGCTTCTCCTACTGTTGATGCCTTAATAAATGAGCTCAAATATTAAAATGAAAATGTGAGATATTTTGCAGCAAAAGCAATTTTGAAAATAGGCGAAAAAGCTTTGCCTGCTCTTGATGCCTTAATAAATGCGCTCAAAGATGAAAATGCAAATGTGAGATATTTTGCAGCAAAAGCAATTTGGAAAATAGGCGAAAAAGCTTTTCCTGCTGTTGATGCCTTAATAAATGCTCTCAAAGACGAAGATGAAAATGTGCGATATTTTGCAGCAAAAACAATTGGGAAGATAGGGAAAAAAGCTTTGCCTGCTCTGATGAGTGCATTGAAAAATGAAAATACAGAAATAAGAGAATCAACTGCAATAATCTTGGGAAATATGGGTTGGAGGGCTTTATCTGCTATTTCCAAACTAGAGAATACACTGAAAGATGAAAATATATATGTTAGAGTAGCAGCAGCAGAAGCTCTCTTTAAAATAGACGAAGAAAGCGCAGAGGGATTAGTAAATATCGATGAAATATTAAAAAAGAAAGTTATAGGAAATATAAACACAACAGGAGTAGATGTTGTGTGGCAAAATTTTAGAAAATCATTTCCTTATCATATTCAAACATTAGCTATTCAGGAGCTTGGTAAAGAATGTTGCCTTATTATTTCTGAGCCTCCACCACATGTTAGAATAGAATCAATAAAAAAATTACTACCTCAAAACTTCCCTGAAACAGCAATACAAGTGAAAAAACATTCAATCATAGGAATAGATGGATGGGTGAAAGACATTGTTATCAGGTTACCAAAATCAGATTTTTTGATAACAGCCTTAATAGAGGATATTTATGAGCTTTGTTTTTTTACAAGATACAAAGCTCATGCTTTACAACTGCCACTACCAAATGACAACAATGAGTACAATCTTGACATTAAAGTAACTCCTTTTAATATCAAGCAATGGCTTTTAGACAACAATGAAGTTTTTTTTTCAATAACAGAAGAACAAGAAATTTCATTTAACAATATTATGAAAAACAAACAAACAGGAGTGTTTTTCAATAAAACTGGTGGCTTAGTTATATGGGTAATACCTCGCTATAAGAATTTACCAAAATACAAAGGCGAAGCCGGACAGGTTGCAGTGGATTTAGCAGAGTACAAAGTTGAAGCCAGACAGTTTGCAGTGGAAACAGATATGATAATCGGCGCAACTGCTAACAAAGAAATTGTTGCAATCTTAGGACGTGAGCGTATTATTCCAATAAATATGCTACCTCCTCTAAGAACCGAAATGATTATGACCTTGGCTTCAGCAAAAGGAGATTTAGCACAGAGCTATAACTGGGGTCTTTCACCTACAGGGAAATACTCTCGTAGTACATATCCCTATCGAGTAGACTTGGTACCTGTTTATCTAAGCGATTCTTTACTAGATACAGAATATGGATCTATTTTATGCATTGCAGACAGTCTACTTAAAACTTGGTCAGAGAACGGTGAGGTTATCAATGACAACTTCGACTATCCTAAACCAAAAAAATGGCCTTTCCCTATGCCTCTTTTTGATTACTTTAAAGAACTTTTTCGAGTGAATAGCTTGGTTTATAATTGGAATACTACTGGAAATATGTACTCCATGCAAGATGAAAAACTCCAATATACTACTCCAATACGAACTGGAGGACTTCCTATCTCCTATATTCCCGGAATAGAATTCCGAGACTTAAGTATACCTATTCGTAAAGAAGAAACTATAAAAGCAGAAGAAATAGCTTATGACTACTTCGCTTCATTAAATGATAATAATTTGGTGAGAGTTGCACAATACTCTACTTTATTCCAAATATTCAGAGATTATGATATTCAAGCAAAGATTTCGTGGAGTAAGGAAAAGAGACAAGAAATTAAATATAAAAAATATCTTACTCATAGAGATCGAAAAGTATTTACAAAATTCGAAAATATTTACAAGTATTTTCCAAGCAACAGTGCAAGTTGGATGCGTACTCCATCTTTTGTTCTTTCATGGTATAAAAAAGATATATTTCGAGCATTAGGTGGACATAACGTAGATGCAAAAGTACACTCCATACTACAAAATAGAGGAATAAAACGAGGCACTATCAAACTGGAGGAAAATGTTGTTAAATGCCACCCTAAAGATATTCCTAGGCTACAACAAATGATGCTTGATAATCCTAACGCACTAAAAGTAAAGTTAAAAGAAATTTCGAACGAACTAAAACAAATAGAAATGAATTTACCTCGTGTGCAATTGACAAAAAAAACAATCACTCAGCAACTGTATCCTAATACTTCACTAACTCCTGTTGTAAAACAACATCGGGGTTTTAATCCCGCTTCTATTTGGACCAAAAGGAGATGGTATAGTGAAGCAGAGCGGCGTTTCTTCATGAAAAATGTCAAGGATATCCCAGAGAATACTTTAATTTTTGACATGGGAGAAAGTGGACGTTGTATTTTTCGCGCCAAAAGAACAGGTGTGTTGGAAAGAGAAAATCTAGCATCAAAAATAGAAGATGGTTGGAATTCTTTACTCAAAGGTAAAGAGACAGAAAGTGGTCGAAAAGCCGCCGCTGAATTGATGAAAGCTATTCGTGGAAAAAATGAGGTCGTTTATATGAATGATCGAGGTGTCAATCTACAAGCTTTTCTTGATTACTATCACCCTAATAATAAAACTATTTTTTACAAAGACGATATAGATTCGCTTCCAAAAAGTATAAAAAATTCTCAGATTAAACCAAGTTTCGACTTTAATGATGCACTTATTATACTAGATGATCCTATTAAAGACTATGACGAATCAATTAAAAAAACTGTAGAGTTAGCGAAGGAAAATGGAGCTATAGTAAAAGCGAATGTTTCTGTTGATCAAGTCGCTAAATTTTTTAGTAAAGATCGCGGACATATCATATTGTTTGCTAATATTCAGAAAAATTTTGTTCGTATAGATGAACAAGACTTGGAATTGGGAAAGATAGCTCAAGGTGTTTCTAAGAAGTCTGTTATGTTCATTAATCCTGGAGGAAGCAATATTGCATCTATAGCAATCGAACTAGACATAGCATCAAGAATTATTTTTTTCAATGATGCTTCCACTAAAGATATAAACAGGGAGTTTTATAAATTTCTTAAAGCTGCTGAAAAACAAGGTAAAACAACCATTGATAAAATACAAAAAAAATATCACAATGAAGTGATGGATGATGTACTTAGGATAAAAGAACAAGGTACCCTTGACAAAACAACCAGACAGCAAAGAGCAAAACAAATGAAAGCTTTTCCTTTTTTAAAAGTAGATATTGGATCTGAGCACAGGTTTAAAAATGTTGCCTAATGATTCTCTGAAAAATCCTTTCGAAAGTTCTTTTGGAAGAATAGAAAGATTGAAAAATCTTAGAGTAAGAGTTGATCGAATCAAAATACTGTGTACGGTTCCTCTTACAAAAGAAGCATTCTGTAAAGACTTAAAACTTTGGGAACAAAATAAATGTGACTATTGTTTTGTTCCCAATTTTATAAAAAAAGAAATGAGAATGGATAAAGAAGAAGTAGAAGATATGGATGACTCAGAGCTCGAAGAACTTTTTACTCAATTCTACGATGGAGGTATAGGTAGAGTAGATGCCTGGCTTGATTATATTAGTGAAGATGAATTTTCTAGAATACGTTTGGAGAAAAATGCCAACCATACAAATTTTTTAGTTTCTATGACTGGTTCTTGTGATTGTGATATGGTTATTATATTGGGACATGGTTTTAACAAAGAAGGTGAATATAATATAGAATTTTCCGATCAAACTATTATCCCTTTAAAGGTCTGTAATAAATTAAAAAACGATGGGAGAATTCCTATTCCGTGGTTTCTTAGTTGTACAAGTTCTAAAATTTTATCTAAAGACTATGAGAATGTTCAATACTTACCAAGTCCTTTTATTGCTTACCCTGCAGAAGTTCCTGTTAAGGAGAGTCTCAAGTTCCTATACTGTTTTCTTTTGGAAGCAAAGATTGAAAGTCTATTTAAAAACATATGGTATAAAGCTGTAAAGCGATATGAAGAAATTTAGATTTCAAATAAACAAGGTGTTGTACCCCATAGAGCCATAGCAATTAGCAAAATTTGATGTGGAATTCCCAGAAAGTTAGCCAAGAGCTATGCTGAAAACAAAATAGTTTTATCTATAGTCAGGTTGTTATTTTCACTGTGAAAATAACAACCTAATTAATTTTTTTATCCATAAAAAACTCTACAAATGCACACCAATCTTCTAAAGAAGAGTAACTAAAGAGCAAACGAGATGATCCAGAGAAAACTCCTCAAAAAATTAATGAGACATACAGTAATGTCGTCGACCACCAGCAAAAGCAATTTCCTTGAGAAAAGCAACAATTTATTATCTTCAACTCACTGATTTTTCGGATAGTTCCTATCCTCGGGAAAATCGAAAACCATTGGAGTCGCTTCGGTCGCTAGGATCGTCATAGCCTCGAGAAGCGGAGCGAACATTCCAAGCATTGTTGAGCCAATATCCGCCACGTAACACGCGTTCCGAGCCAGCAGTGGGCCCTATAGGGTTGACAATGTCCTCTATGTCATAATTTTCATCATACCAATCATTGCACCATTCCCACACATTCCCATGCATCTCATACAACCCCCAATTATTGCATGGAAGAGATCTTACACCTACGGTCTCTCTACGATATTCTCCTTTTAGACCATTTTTGTACGGATAATTTCCGTCATAGTTAGCCTGTTTTGTAGTTATGTTATTACCAAAACTAAATGGTGTTTCTGTTCCTGCTCTACATGCATATTCCCATTGAGCTTCTGTTGGTAAACAAAGAGCCAGCCCTTCCATCATTCCATTCATTTTCTCTAAAAAAGCGTTACAGTCATTCCAACTTACATTCTCTACTGGTTTTTGCTTTGCTTTGAAACGACTTGGATTCTCTCCCATCACTGCTTCCCACAATTCTTGGGTACAAGCTGTCTCTGCTAGCCAAAACCCCTCTGTTAAAACAACCTCATGCAATTTCTCTCTATTAACTCTTTCTGGCTCATATTCAATAGAACCCATCATGAATTTTCCTGGCTTGATCCAACGAAAGCTTTGCCGAACACCCTTGTAGGTAAATGCCATCCACAGCCCATACGTTCTATCTTCTCCCCAGTCGCTTGCCCAGTGCAAAGGGAACTCTTCTGGCATTGATGAGCCTAGTTGTATATCTTCTGGCATATCTTTTTCTACCTTCCTCTGGCTAATCGAAAACCAGTGAGATTACCGCGGTTGTTAGGCACACTGTAGCTCCGATGAGCTGAGCGAATGTAACTAGCACCACTGCTGCAACAACCACCCCGTAGCACGTATTCCGAACCAACAGTAGGTCCTGTAGGGTCTACTATGCTACCTGAGTAATCGTCAAACCAATCCTGACACCATTCATATACATTTCCATGCATTTCATATAAGCCCCAGTGATTACAAGGAAGAGACTTTACCTCTACTGTTTGTCCTCGATTCTTTCCTTCTAATTCACTATTGTAGGGAAAACGTCCATTGTAATTGGCCTGCTCAGTTGTTATTTCCTCGCCAAAGCTAAACGGAGTTGTTGTTCCTGCCCGACACGCATACTCCCATTGAGCTTCTGTTGGCAGACAGAGATCCAATCCTTCCATGATCCCATTTATTTTATGCAAAAATACATTACAATCGTTCCAGCTTACTCTCTCAACAGGCCTATTCTTGCTTTTAAATCCACTTGGATTCTCTCCCATTACTGCTCCCCATAACTCTTGGATACAAGCTGTTTCTGCTAGCCAGAATCCTTCTGTTACAACAACTTCGTGTTGTTGTTCGTTATCTTCTCTTTCTGGTTCATCTTCAGGAGAGCCCATCATGAACTTGCCTGGCTTGATCCAACGAAAACACTGGCGTATACCTTTGTAGGTAAATGCCATCCATAAGCCATATGTTTTATCTTCTCCCCAGTCACTTGCCCAGTGGAGAGGAAATTCTTCTGGCATCGAAGATCCTAGTTGTATATTTTCTGGCATGTCTTTTCCTAAGCTGTTACTTGCTTTTTGCAAAGTTTGCATTTACAAACTTTGTTGATGAAATTGTTGTATAAGGTATTTTCTAGCAACTCCCTCGCATAACCTGACCGAC
>JAJDCR010000133.1 GCA_029260735.1 Planctomycetota bacterium | reverse complement strand
TCTTCTATCATGAGCGGCCTTAATGTGCTCAACGCTTTTCAGCATCTTAGATCGGAGCACACATGAGTTGCATAATATGTGATAGCGAGACGGATGTGCTCAACGCTTTTCAGCATCTTAGATCGGAGCACGCAACAAGAGGTTTTTGAGAGGACTCTTTTGTCAGTGCTCAACGCTTTTCAGCATCTTAGATCGGAGCACTTTACTTTTCTCGCGGATGATTGGCCAAACTTGAAGTGCTCAACGCTTTTCAGCATCTTAGATCGGAGCACATCTTGATACTCTTCAACTGCCTCGTTTGCTGCTTTGTGCTCAACGCTTTTCAGCATCTTAGATCGGAGCACCTGAATTTTACTTCTGTTGACTGTGTCGCGTTTTCCTTGTGCTCAACGCTTTTCAGCATCTTAGATCGGAGCACTTTGAATATATTTCAATCCCATATTCTTTAGCCAAGCGTGCTCAACGCTTTTCAGCATCTTAGATCGGAGCACGAGGGCAATCCTAACACAGCCTCTATTGCAAATCAGTGCTCAACGCTTTTCAGCATCTTAGATCGGAGCACGCAATCCTCGCCTTTCTTGTTTTTTATCGTAGACAGTGCTCAACGCTTTTCAGCATCTTAGATCGGAGCACCTGCCGAGCATTGGAAATTTTACCCGAAAGGAAGGGTGCTCAACGCTTTTCAGCATCTTAGATCGGAGCACGGAATTTTGTTTATCTCAATAAATACAGCATAAATGTGCTCAACGCTTTTCAGCATCTTAGATCGGAGCACATTTATAGCCTCGCCAAGTAAACGATCTGATTCTCTGTGCTCAACGCTTTTCAGCATCTTAGATCGGAGCACCAGACCTAAATAGATGTGGTAGTCACCTAGGGAAAGTGCTCAACGCTTTTCAGCATCTTAGATCGGAGCACTTTATCTAAATGCTCTCGAAAATAAGATTCTTTTTGTGCTCAACGCTTTTCAGCATCTTAGATCGGAGCACTAAGGAGGAAATGAAGACAGGAGCACTACAACCAAGTGCTCAACGCTTTTCAGCATCTTAGATCGGAGCACTTAAAAAACTTGTCCGCGTCTCTTTGAAATGACATGTGCTCAACGCTTTTCAGCATCTTAGATCGGAGCACGCTCGCATGTGAGTGTGTAGATTTTTTGGTCATTGGAAGGGGATAAATCAAGCATATGTCGAATTATCCTTAAAGTGGGTATGATATAGAAATAGTATAGAGATCTTTGGCACAATATATTTAGCATATCGACTTTCAAGGATCAAGAGTTTTTTTAAAAGATGTAAGTCTTTTTTGAGAAAAAGCATACAAAGAAAATTATGAGTTTTGCATTTCTTTTTTGGAGGTGCTTGCTATATGATTTCAAATTTTTTTGGTGTTTGTTTCCAAATGTTAGGGGAGCGACTATCAATTACTCGGTTAGAACAGCCTTGGCATAAACGAACGATTAGTATGTCATCTTCTTTACTGAGAATTTCTTCTAGTCGCCATCTATTTTTTTGTAATTGTGTTTGGTTCATGTACACCCGAAATATAGAATACTGGATATGTTCTCCACATCCTTGTAATAGTTGATAGACTTTTTTCCATCTTTTTGGGTCTCGAATATCATAAGAAATCAGATACCAATGTTTATCTTTTTGCATTACCTTATCCTTAAGCTTGCAAATAGACCTGGTTTGTCCGTCCATTCTTTTTCTAAAAGTTTTGCTTCTAACTCAATAGTTCTTTCATAGCTTAGGGAATATTTTAAAACGGGATGCTTCCACTTCTCTTGTTTCCGAGTTTCATATATTTGAATGGCTTTGTTCCTTCCTGTTGAATTGAGCCATACCTGCTTTGGAGTGACTTCAAAATCATCCGAATTCCATTGTTTACGGTTTACAGAGGCTATTAATGGGATGTCCCATAAAATAGTGCGAAAAAGCTCCATCAAATCTAAAGCTAGTGGATATGCGGCAGATCTAGGCGTATGGAAAAAGCCAAGGGCAGGCTCAATTCCGACAGTGATAATTGCAGAAACACAGTCTTTGTAAAGGAGAGAGTAGCCAAAGGATAAAAGAGCGTTGAAGGGATCTTTTGGAGGACGTCGATTTCGCCCTTCAAAATATAACAAATCGCCTTTCTGTACATTCAAAAGTTTGGGCAATACTTGGAAATAGCATTTACTAGCAAAACCTTCATAGCCTCGAATTTTTCCTAGAATTTTTTCTGTTTCTTCTGAAGAAAGATTCTTTTTGTTTGCTAGTTGCTTTTCGATTTTGCTTAGCTTTTCCAAAACATTTCTTATTTGTAAAATTTCTTTTTCGATTGCTGATGTTCTTACTTCCTTATTTCTAGTGGAGCGAAGAACATACTTGAGTTGATTTTCTACTTTATTCCAAACTATGCGCAAAGATATATTCACTTTAAAAGAAGCATTTTGTAATGCTTGGTAAAATCTGTTTTTTCGTTGAACTTGTCCACCTCCAGGAGAAAGAGCAGCAACGTAAAACCCTCCGAAAGACAGCCAGTGAACTCCTATTTCATGGGCAGCACAAAAGTGGATTGCTTGTGTAGATATTTGGACATTTCCATGCAAAACTAGACCAGAAATAACGTGCCCGGGCAAAGAGGTTTTCTTTTTGTCTTTAGAATGAACAATGATTTGTTCTCCTCGCTTACCAATGGAGGCCCCCTGTTCTGTAACATGGACAACTCGTCGACTATCATCAGCAGGAAAAAGTCTCTTTGGTTTTTCTTCTCTGTTATCTGCAAACCTTGCTTCTTCGGGAAGGCAGACAGGAGCCAAAGAACATTTTTTACACAAATAACTTTTTGTTGTCACAGGAGGGCGTTCTAAAGAATTGCTAAGCTGCATTGCCTGTGCGACAAGAGAGGTAATCTCTTGCTCTGCTTTTTCTAAATCAATATCTACGTCAATAACTTTTTTGTCCGCGTTGTAATGCACTCTTGCTTTGTTAATAGGTTCATTGGTATGCTCTGCGAGTAAGAGAGCATATGCTAAGACTTGAATACGATCAATATCCCAGACTTCTTTGCCCTCTTTGGAGCGTCCTCTTTTATACTCATGAACGACCAATTCTCCAGATTCTCGTCTTGCACAGTCCAATTTACCTCGAAGATTTAATTTTTCGCTTGCCAATTCCAAAGTATAGCACTTGGAACCTTTGTCTAATGACTCGTGGAGTCTTCTCCCGTCATAAACATTAGCATCGGCAATCAAAATTTTTTCCACTTCTTCGAGGTAAAAAAGCCTTTCGCAGTAGGAGAAAGCGTGTAATGCCATTACCCGTAGTGAAGGAGTATCGGTCGTCTTTTCAGCATAATGAAAAGATCGGAAGACATCGTTGTTTTGCTCTTTCACAATTCACCTTTTCTTTTTATGGATGTATAGTAATCCACTGGGGACTTGATGGATTAGGAGTTTCCAATTTATCTTTTGAGAACACAAATTGATTCCATACCGTATTTTTGGAGCCGACATGATCGACCCATATAGGAAGGGTCATATCTCCCTCAGAACTGGGAGATAACCAAAGTCCTTCTTTTTGCGACCAATCAGGACACCAATAAATGTCGTTGATTAGGTCTCGGCTTTCTCCTAAACTAACACCTCCAAAACGAGATATCTTCTCGGGAGAGACACGGAGCATCTCCAATTTTCTGGATAAATCTCCTGGTTTTACCCAAATAACAAGCTCTAGATTGGTTAAAATTTGTTGGTAGTCGGGACGAGAATTCTCTCCTATCCCCATGGGAATTATTTTCTTTTTAACCCTCCAAGTTGTTCTTAGGATAAGAGACATTTCAGGTTCTTGGACAATGGCATAAGCAATCTGTGAACCCACATATTTTTCTCTGTCTTCTTCACCAACGAGAGATAGAAGAAAACCATATACTGTAGAGGGGGGAGGAACTTCTTCTGTTTCTAGATATTCTCGTGCACTCCCTTTACGAAAGCTACATATCGGTATTGTTACAGAAAAATAGAGACTATCCATTGGAAGATTCTTTCAACATTTTTTGTAGATTCTGAGAAACTTTCTCCTTAGCTTGAGAAATTCCATTTTCACAACATCCTAGGTTTTTTAGTTTTTGAATTTTAGGATCTTGTGATATTTTGCCCCCGATAAAGACTTCGTTGGCTGGAATATCACCGGAATTTATTTTGTAGAGGAGGTTATCGAGAGAAATTTCGCCATTTTTTTCTTCAAAGCAATAGAGTATACGAGGAGCAGGATCATGAGATATTCTAAGAACAATAGATTCAGGAGAAAAGTCGAATAAATACCGACCATGATTACCTCCGACCTGGGTTAAGCTACATATAGCATCCACAGACTGAAGGCACCTTTCAGGTTCACGAAGCCTCTGTGGGCTCATTGCAAATCCATATTGGTAGCGAGTGCAGTGAATTTCGGTACCATACAAGGAGGTTCTGTCCTTCTCCCCGCTTTTTGAATTAAAAGATATGTCTCCGGCATAAGGAACTAAGGAAATTGCTCGGCTTACCTCTAAAACCCCTCTACGTACATTGGTAGAACCTTTACCTCCTTCTTTACCGGCTGCTTCTGCTTTCATAAATCCTAAGACATCATCGTCTATATAGGTAGAGCCCTCTTTTTTATTCCACCCTTCCCATTTTGCATCTTTCCACAAATGAATATTTTTTTCATTGTCCCATTGGCGATTGACAGGGATACCCTTTGTCTGCCAGTGGTAGCGAATTCCCCAGCGGATAGCTTCTGAGGAAACGGTGGTATGAACATCTCCATTCCACAGCAGCTTTTGCAGAGTCGTGATATTGCCTTCGGTTTCTCCTCTATTATTCGCTGCACAGCCATTACTTGTAAGAATAGCTCCAAAAATATGAATACTCATTGCTTTACTCCTAATCTTCTTCTGTTTCAATCTTTTCAACACTTTCTGAACCTTTACCGCTATACGAAGCTAAAGCCAACAAGGCAAGATCTTTTGCTCTTTGCCAATCTGAGCCAGCATAGAGAGGTAAAATTTTTTGCCAATTTTTTTGTAAAGATTTATTAATACCACCACGTGCAAAAATATCGGCCAGCTCTGCTCGCAAAGTGGAGGCATTTTTTGTTCTCATCAAGGAAGTTCGTATTCTTTCAAATTCCCTTTCAAAATTAGGTTTTTCATTGGATTTTTTTGCTCTTTCGGCGAGAGCCCCATAGCGATTACGTAGAGCGACATGGATAGACTCGACCATCAATTTGTCCGATGCTTCACACCAGATATTTTCTTCTTGTACCATATCTGTTAATCCTTTCTTTTCAAAATGTATCAATTTTGTTAATTGGCTAGAACGCATAAGATGAGAAAAGTTTCGATACCAATAAGTATTGGCAAGAATATTATCCGCAATTAAAGCGCGGATGGAGCTTACTCGGATAAAGAGTTTTTGATTTTTCTCACTAAAAAATCGGGCATTCCCAAAAAACCTATAGGCCACGACAAAAGAGTTCAACTTATGGGCATCAATGTTTTTTATGTAAAAAGAAGATGTTCGACATTTTTGCTGTTTGTTCCATCCCACATTTCCCATTACCTGCACTAGACACGAATTAGTTTCGGAGTTTTCTAATACTTCTTTTCCCCAAAGGTTTGTAATTAATAGTGCTTTCAAGGCGGCATCTCCTACATCTCCTACGTACAAAGACTCTGCTGGAGCTTGAATATATCTAATATAGTTTTTTTGATATTCTGATAAATCTTTGATTTTAGGAAATACCAAAGCCGTAGACTTACGATTGTCGTATTTCCCGTCTAAGCTCTTTGCTCGTATGTAAAAATATATTGTTGCCACGGGGGCATACAAAAGAGGCAAAACATTTTCAGGAGAACTAGTTAACTCAGAATCTATACTATATTGGACGTGGCGAACCCCTCCACCAGGAAGTAACCAGTTTTTAATACTTACCTTCTCTTTAAAATTTCCTTTTTTGTCGAAGGCATCCATCGTATATTTTGTCTGATGGTTATAGCTCTTTACAATTTTATAGCTATAAATAGCTTCCTTTTCCTCAAAAGGAATTACAATTTCCGTTGCCTTTTTTTCTGCCTTTCTACTGCTCCCGTGCTGTAAATATGTCCCCATAATAATATTGTGTAGTAAAATTCTAGTTTCATCGCCCATCGGATGATCTTTATGGGCGTAAAAATCAATTAAACCTTTGCTATCTAGTTGAAATGATTTTTCCAAAATAGGGGAAAAAAAATCTTTTGGAGTTTTTTTCCAAGAAAACTCTATCCGGTCGGAAAACAAATTCCATTCGCCAAATTCTTGGAAATCTTTTTCGGGTAGTTTTTTTAAGGTCATATATAGACCTGCTAGTCCGACTTTATGCAGATGGGTCATTCCCGGGTCCGATAATTTCATAACCAATTGATTGGTCTTCTCCATAGAAACCTCCTAAAAATGCGTCGTATTCAATCACTCCTTGGGGGGCGATAAAGTACCTTGAAATAGTATTCCATGCTTGATAGTTTTTCCCTTTGGGGAAAGGCATTGGAATGGCAAACTGCTGTATATTTTCTTTGTCACAGTCTTCTTCCATTATCATCTCTAGCGTATAACCAGGTTCCATGATGCTATGGCGATTTTTTAGAGATGTCCAAGGATCATCAAGCCAATCACAAGAAGAAAAAGCGGTAAATTCCTGTTGAGAGAAAGATTTATAGATTTGTAAAAAAGCTTCTGTCACTTCTCTTTGTGATTGGGGAGTTCCAGAAACGATTTCTAGCCAATTTTTTACCATATCCCATAAATGTTCTCCTTCGTAAGGCATGGTATTCTCTGGCTCAACAAAAAGAGCTTCCTTTACTTCTTTGGGGCATTCCTCAAAACGATTTAACCTTCCCATCCTTTGGATTAAGGAAGGAATAGGGGCGTATTCTGACACTAATAGGTCTGCCGATAAATCTAAAGACATTTCCGCTACTTGGGTTGTCACAACAAAGACAGCATCTTCGCTTTTAAAAAGATCCATTAAAGCTTCGTGTTTTTTTAATCTATCTTTGTATTTGAAGCGACTATGGTAAAGCTCTAGCTGAATAGGGTTTGCAAATTTTTCTTTTGCTTGCTTTAAGGTTTCCATCGCACGATTGATCGTATTGCAAATCCATAAAACCTTGTCTTTTTTTTTCAGAGTATCAGCAGCTTTTTCCCAGGCGACTTCATATTCGCAAGAATTTATTAAGTAACGTTTTGCTTGCTCTCTTTGTTCTGGCCCACGAAGAAAACGTACTGCTCCACGTTTTTGGCAAGCTTCTTGTAATGCCTCTTTTTTATCCGAGGGTAAAGTGGCTGTCATAAGAAGAACAGGAATAGAATGGAAAATTTCCAGAAAGCGCAAAAGATGTTGGAATAGTTTATCGGAAAAAGAATGTATTTCATCGAAGACGAAAACAGATCGTATAATAGAGGGCCAAGTATGAATTCCTCGTCGCGCATTCTGTAATAACCCTAAAACAGTATGGGCAGTGCAAACGGTTAAAGGTATAGGCCAAGTTTCAAAAGTTTCCAATTTTTGAGCCCGAAGTTCTTTTTGAGAAAATCCTCTCTCTGGCATACTTTCCAGAAGCTCATAATCAATCTTTGCTCGGGAATGAATGAGAATAGATTCAAAATCTGGTTCCGGTAAATAGCTTCCAAATCCTTCTGATGCTGTAGCGGTTGTCGGATAACAGAAAAATGCTCTTTTTTCATGCGCGTGGTTTGCTATCCACAAGTAAGCAGCAATTGTTTTACCCGATCCACAGCCAGCCTCTATCATTAATGTATTTTCTTTGGCTACTTGGGCTTCCCGTTGAAAATCATGGAGAGAGCTATTCTTCAATTTTGTATTTGCTATCTCCTCTACTTTATCTCGATCTAGAGAGTTATGAATTCTTTTTTGTAACCAGAGTTTTATATCTTCTCCTGTTTTAGGAAGAGCAGACCCCGCAATGTCTGCACATATCAAGGTAGACTTTAAACAAGCAATTAAAGTTTTTTGCCAGGGTTCAAAATCTGTATCCATTCTTCTTTGAACTTTTCTAATTTTGTCATTTACACCACCAAAGACAGCTAAAGAATATTTGATATTACTCAATGAAGGACAAGAAGAAAGATTTAGATGCTTTCCCCCTATCTCTAATATTTCTTTGATTTGAGGATGTTCTCCTAGGAAAGTAACCTGTGAATGAGGACGATTTTGATTATCGGGAAATTTTAAATGGTGCCCACTGATAGCAAAAATCGTAGCCGCTTTTATCCATTGAGGATATTTATTCCAAAAACCTTGTAACCATTCGTCTAGCAAATCGGCAATAATAATGAGACTTAATGTTTCGTGCCTTATTCCTTGCCTAAATCCCTTGCTTCGAATCATAGTCTGGAAATGATCGTTTGCTTTTCCGAGATCGTGTAGCCAAGCACAATAAAATAATAGAGTTCGCCACTCCTCTCCCGATATTCTACTTTCCAATAAATTTATAATATCGTTGGTTAAAAAATCTCCAAAAACCTCTATGGCGTCTATTACTTTGGATGTATGACCGAGCAAAGTTTCTTCAAACTTAGGAGCTTCTTCATCTTTTGTGTCTTTTGCCAATAAGTTCCTAAACTTCATTGGTAAATCCTTCAAAAAATCCACAGCCCATTTTTTTTCTCCCTCCGATCCCTTCTTCTTGGAGAATTATAGATTGCTCGTCCGTTAGATTTTGAATATGGAGTTCATAACCCACAATTTGTTTTTTATGTATGCGAAAAGTTTTTCTTTTGCCAATCTCAGGAGAAGAGTTAATTTTGAGATCTTTTAGTTGCCTGGCAATCTCTTTTTCAAATCGGGAAAAGTCTTGCCCATTTTTTGTGGTAACAATTTTGGCCCATAAATTTTTCTGTGGGATAATTAGTTTTATTCGATAGGTTCCCAAGAGAATTTTATGTCCCATAATATTCAATTTTTTTCCAGCAAGAACTGTGTATTTTGAAATAGAACTTTGATGCACTCTAAGCACTAATTCAGAAGAAGGTGAAATATCTAGCTTTCCTTCTCCGTAGTATCGCCCCTTTATTAAAGCTAAGGAGGCATCTATATTTTCATGAAGTGTAGGCAAAATTTTGCTAAGAGCACTGTATACGGCAAAACCATGATCAACAGGTAAATTTTTCCCGATCACCTGAAAGCATAGCTCAATTTTCATATTCTCTAACAAATTAATCTCCCTTCTTCTTGATGGTATAAACTTGCAACATTTTTTCTAACTCTCCACAGACTTCTTTCCTCAACTCTGGCGGCTCGATTACCTCTACTTCTCCCCCATACTGCAAAACCCAGCGTTTCAGCTCATGGAGCCCTCTTGCTTGCAGTTTAAATAGAATCGAACCGTCTTCTAAATTTTCTATCGTTTGACTGTGATGCCATGTTTTTTCACGGAGATATTTAGCTTGTTTAGGCGTAAATTTAAAAACGAAATTATAAACAGGGCTCCCTTTTTCTAAAGAAAAGCTATCTTTTAAATATTCTTCTGGGCAAAAATCTGAAGGTATCATATATTCATTTTCAAGTATTTTTGCTTTGCGAATTCTATGCATAGCAAATACCCTAACATCTTTTTTATTGTGACAGTAGGCTATCACGTAGAGAGAATTTGTATACTTTTCATGGATGTAATAAGGATCTACAATACGTTTACTTGTTTTTTGGCTATTAAAAGATTCGTAGGTTATTTCAACTTCTTTTTTACAAAAGAAAGCTTTTTTGATGATATTGATAGCTCCCGAGGAAATCTCCGCTAAGGGGTTTTGACTAAACTTCATCGGAGAAGAAAACAAACTATAGTCATTTGGAAGATACTTATAGATTTTACCAAAGGTTTCTTTTATCCCTTTTAATTGTAAAGTCTTTTCATATTTCTCAATGATTTGCTCTGCTAATTTCAGGTTTTCGATGTCATCATTCGTCACTCTTGTCGAAGGAATAAAATAATCGGGGGCAGTATAGTAATAGCCATTTTTTCTATAATCAAATTCTAGAGGAGCCTTTAAATCGTATCTCATGAATCGTATATCGCGTTTCACAGTTTCTTTGCATACCTCTAAAATCTTTGCCATATCTGTACAGTTTGGATAGTTACCTTTTCTAATTTCAAAGTCAATGACATCCATTCTTTGTCGGGGTCTTCGATTTACCTCTGTTTCTCTAGGTTTTTGATTTTTCTTCATTAAAAGAACCTTTTCTTTACTCAAAAACGTGGATTTTTTTTACCAAAAGTAAATTGATTATAACTTATAGGGTGGGTAATCTGTAGTAGCACCCTAAAAAAATATTTATTTTTTTTTCACCCAAAGTTTTCGTTCTTAGGTTTTTGTCGCGAAGCGAAATAAACGGAGCAAGAGGATGTTTTGGAGTGACTAGGGCAGCCTAAAGGCCATGATCTTTTTTAGCCTGTAGTACTTTATTAAAATTGGCTTGGGAACTTTCTTTGTTTCTGACCTTCAGAACGGAAAAACATTCTCTTGCGGAGTGCACACTTACAAAGAAATATTCTTTTTGAAGTTGATTTTGTCTACAATGAATATTGTCATAGAAGTTTAAAGGATATTGTCATGAAAAAGAATAGAACCTATGGATTTCGCTTTTCTTACGGAGATGGTTTTGTATTGCTACTAGCTCTAGGAGTAAGCATTGGGGGACAAGATTTTAGACCCTTTATTTGGTTCGTTCCCTTTGTGGTGGGGCATTTTTTCCTATTTTGCAATATTTTCCGAATTCGACGTAAAGCGGAGTTGATTTGGTCATTTCTTTTTCTTAGCCAAATCTTTCTGGGGATTTATGGACATTTTTGGACTTTAGAAACTAGTTTTATTGGGCAACTGATTATCACCCTAATGATTTTATGCTATGAGATACAACAACCATACTATCATGGTATTTTTGCTCGCCGTTGGAATCCTTACTTGGACGACTATCTTTTGCTAAGAGTGTAATCTTAGAAGATAATCAGAGTTATTGATTTTTTGGAATGTTAGGTGTGCGAGGTTAGTAACAGAAATTCATTCTTCTATTTTTTAAACTTTTCTTGTTAAATGGCAAGTCAAAGGATACATTTATAGATATAAGAATAGAAAACCCCACTTTCGTCAGTCAAATGAAGGTATTTTTTCTTTCAAATCGGGCTGTAAGTCAATTAAAAAGGAATCCAGAATCCAGAACCCAGTAGGGAAATCCAAAAACCTCCCTGAGATGTCTTTTTCTGTTTTTTTCTACTGGATTCTCCTAACTGACTTCAATATTTATAGGAGTTATAGTTCGATAAAAATCGTGACTCGATTCGTAATCCTAATCCTAATCGTAATCTTTTTTTATTTTTCGATTACGAGTACGATTAGGATTACGATTAAGATTACGAATCGAATTACGAAGAAACAAAGTCAGTTCTTGATTTTACCCCGAAGCGAAGCCGGTTCGATGCTGGCTACTGGATTCTGGATTCCCTAAAAAATGCTTAACTTTGCCGAAATAAAACCTAAAAACACGCTTTTTTCTCTGCCAAATGTAGGAAAACATATCCAAAAACGAAGTAATGAGAATTTAGTAAGTAGCCAAGAGATAGATTTCTTTGGAGATTTATAATGAACAAACAGTGGAGAGAACTGATTACCATTGAAGGAAGCGTGGTGGCAGACCATGTATTAGAGGCATGCGTATCACTGTTTATGATGTCCTTTCATATTTAGCAGCGGGAATGAGTGTTACCGAGATTATTGATGATTTCCCATATTTAACAACAGAGGACATTCAAGCTTGCTTAGCCTTTGCGGCAGAGCGGGAGCGAAGTATGCTAGTGACTATTAAATGAAGTTACTATTTGATCAGAATCTTTCGCCTAAGTTAGTAGATGATTTGTCCGACTTGTTCCCTGGCTCTAACCATCGGCACTTCCACTATTACCAAAATTAGTAACTAGCCCCAGCAGATTGATCTAAAGTCCAGCCTTCGAGGAGAGGATCAGTATCTCCTATGTGAGAGAGAATGAGCTCCGCTTGGCTAATGCTAAGAGCCAAAAGTAGTATAAGAGTAAACGGAAGTATTTTCACTGTCTTGTCCTCTCCAAATTTTAAATGCTACTCACCCTAATTCTAAGCCCATGTTTATTTTTGTTTTTTTTTGAATTTAGAGATATTTTAGAGTAAACTATGTTAATTCGATAACTTAAGATTACTATTTATTTCAAAAATTCCAAGTAGATTGTCAGTTCTTTAATGGCAAAATTTCTGGCATCAAGGGAGCAGTGAATGTACCAAGTAAAATCAAGTCTATTTAGGTTAAGCGCCGTGTTTTTCTTTTGCGCAGGAATATGGGCCCCCTCGCTTTTTGGAACGATGCTCGGAGATACTTTGACCATCAGCCGAGGTTTTCCTAATGCGACAACGAGCCTTACTCAGTTAACAGGAAGCCCGACAACAGTTGTTTTAGGGAATTCTGATCAGGTAAATGATAGTATCCATGTTATCATCAACCCTGAAGCGACAACAATCTTTTTAGATTTCACAAGTAGTAGTGCTTACATTGGAGATGCTACCACCTTTGATGGCTACGTCTTTACAGGCTTCAGTAACACCATTCAAGACGTTTCTTTTGTTTCCAGTGGCATCACTATTTCTTCTGCCCAAACAACCTTTGGCGATGATTTTATTCAAGTCAACTTAGCCAGTAGTTTTAGCCCTAGTAGCACCATTGAGATAAATGTTGAGTTTTCGGCAAGTGTCCCAGAACCAAGCTCTATTTTTCTTTTGCTAACCGGATTTTTAGGGCTCTTTGTTTTTAAGATTTCGTAGGAAAGCTTTTGCGCACTATTATATTAGGCGTTGCGGACGCCCACAAGGGGCATACCGCACGTCCCTACATCAAAAACATAACGTTATATTTTGTTATAACGGATATTCCTCTCAAACTCCCTCCCCTTATCATCAAAAATGCGGTAAAGACAAAATAAACGAGGTTTCCTCGTTTGTGGGGCTCTTAGCCGTAAGATTTCCTCCTTGGGCTTGAGCGAGAGCTTTAGCGATGGCTAAACCTAGGCCAAATCCTCCATTTTTTCGAGTTCGTCCTGTGTCTATTCGATAGAATCGATCAAAAATATGGGGCATGTCCTCTGGCGGGATTCTCGGGCCCGTGTTACTAATGATGACTTCGCTGCTTTGCTCTAGAGAATTTGCTTGGATAGTTATTTTACCTTGGTCGGGTGTATATTGCCAGGCATTGACAAGGAGGTTCTCTAAAATTTGTCTTACCCAGCGATAGTTTCCTTGCAAAGTATCTTCTTCTTTGATTATGTTGTCAATTTCGATTTTTTTGTTGTGAGAACAGAGTTTTTCGGTTTTTTCTAATATCTCTGGAATCATTGTGAAAAGAGAAAGTTCCTTTTTCTCTAAGGTGATTTGCTTGCTTTCTGCTTGGGCTATAGTGAGGAGTCCTTGGGTTAGACCTATCATCCTGTCGATTTCTTTGAGAGTTTCCTGGAGAGTTTCTTCATACTCTTGGCAGGAGCGTTGCCGACGTAAAAGAACCTCTATATCTCCTCTGATAATGCTTAGAGGAGTTTTGAGTTCATGGGAGGCATCGCTTGTGAATCGCTTCAAAGCAGCAAAAGATCTATGTAAACGATCGAAGAGATCGTTGAGAGTTCGCGAGAGTTTTCCGACTTCATCGTGGGGAATTTTGTAGACTAATTTTTCCTGCATACTTTCTGCGCGAATCCGAGAAGCTTCTTTGGAGATACGTCGAAAAGGAGAAAGAAGATAGTAGGCTAAATACCAAGCCCCGACCATCCCTAAAATACCAGAAAGACTGATTACACAAAGAAGGATAATAGCTAGGTTATGTAAGCGCTGATTTTCTTTTTCTAGAAGGTAAAAAGAGTGGATAGTAAAAGGGCCTTTACTTTTTCCAAAAAAAGTTTCTCCATACCAAAGGTACTTTCCTTTTTCAATTTTTTGAAAACTCCCTAACTCTTCTTTATTAGGGTAAAGAAAAGATTTTGAGAGAGAGTAAGAGGAGTAAACCGTTTTGTTTTCAGAGTCGAGTATGCAAATGATAATGAGTGGATCAACTCCCATATCACTTCCCTCATGCGAATGCCATTCACAATCATGGTCTAAAAAATGCTGGATCGTTTGTCGAGTGGAAAAAAGGAGGGAGCTATGGATACTTTGTTCCATTTGAAAGTGGAACAAAGTGTAAACCAAAGAGGCAAAGAGGCAAAGTAAAATGACTAAGAAAAAAGAAAAAAAGAAAGCAAAGTGAAAGCGAATGGATCTTTTTTCGAGAATTTTTATCTTAAGAGAATTACTCAAGAGAGGCTTCTTGAAGAGCATAACCTACTCCATATACAGTTACGATTTTGGGAGCTTGGGCCGAGTCTGGTATTTTTTTGCGCAGAGAGTTAATTGTCACATCTAAAACGTTTGTTCCGACATCAAAAGAGTGCTGCCAAACGTGATTTAAAATCTGTGTCCGAGAGAGTACTCTGTTTTGGTTTGCCAAAAAATAGCGTAGAAGGGCAAATTCTTTTCGAGTAAGAGGAACAGGAGCACTATCAAAATGAACTTGGAATCTGTCAGGGTCTAGTTTTAAAAGGCCCATAGACAGAGATTTTTGAGTAACTTCATTTTTTTGACGTCGTAGTAAAGAGTGAATACGCAAAAGCAGTTCTTCAAAGTGAAATGGCTTTGTCAGATAATCGTCGCAATGACTTTGAAATCCTTGCCGCTTATCCGAGATGCCATCTTGAGCGGTTAAAATTAAAACAAGAATATCCTTGTCCCGTTTTCGAAGATGAGTAAGGAAATCAAAGCCGTTCATCTTGGGGAGCATGATGTCTAGAATAACCAAATCATACTCCACTCCCTTCATTTCTTCTTGAGCTTCTTCGGCAGACTCTGCCGCATCCACAATGAAGCCTTCTTCTTGGAGCCCTTTGCGAATGAAACGAACCATTCCTTTTTCATCTTCGATTAACAAAATACGCATTTCTACTACCCACTTTCGTCAGTCAAATGAAAGTATTTTTTCTTTTTTTTAATTGAGCTGTAAGTTAAGTAAACTGGAATCCAGAATCCAGTAGTCAGAATCCAGTAGGGAAATGCAAAAACCTCAGATATCTCTTCTTCTGTTTTTTCTACTGAATTCTGGCTACTGGATTCTGGATTCTCTAAAAAACGCTTAATTTTGCCGAAATAAAACCCAAGAATACGCTTTTTTCGCTGCCGAATGTAGGATACTAAAGACCTTTATTTATTTTGTTTCAGACCAACTCGGGCAATATAAAGCTGTTTTTTATCGACGGATGATCCATTTATGTATTCGGTATTATATCCCACTCCGTTGGTCGATTTTTGGGTTGACCAGTATTGTATCCCGATAATCTTTTGTTCGTTATCGCGCAACCAACTTATAAAAATAACGGAATGTCCTGAGCCACTGTGCCGCCAAAGTTGAACAAAGTCTCCTGGTTTGGCTTGCTCTAAGGAAATACCTGTCCCTAGTTTATTTTTAGTAACAGCGTTGAGAAGAGTTTTCTTGTTTCCATCAGACCCAAACCATTGTCCGCGTAGTTTTCTTAGATCCGCAGAAGAAAAATCTTTGATGACAAAAGGCCAACCTTTAGCTTGGCAGTAACTTTCATAAGCCTCCAAAAAAACTTCAAAAGTCAAACCACAGCAATAGCAGCGTTTTTGCGGATCTCCCTTCGAAAAGAGACTACCCCTATAAAAAAGATCCTGAGTATTTCCCGCCCAGTTTCCACCTTTAGGCCAATAATAGCGATGAGTTCCATTGGTAGGATACTTCTTTAAAACTTGTAAAACATATTCATTAAAATCTTCTCCCGGAACATTTTGTCCTGAGACAAATGAGCAGAATAAGAGTAATATACTAAAAAAAATCCATCTTCTTTTCATGGTTTTATCCTACATTCGGCAGCGAAAAAAGTGCATTTTTGGGTTTTATTTTGGCAAAGTTAAGCGTTTTTTAGGGAATCCAGAATTCAGAATCCAGTAGAATCGTGACTCGATTCGTAATCGTAATCTTAATCGTAATCTTTTCTTTTTTTTCGATTAAGATTACGATTAAGATTACGATTACGAACCGAGCAACGATTTTCTAAAGTTTCTTCCGTTTTTTACCCCGAAAGCGAAGCCGGGGTTCGATACTGACTACTGGATTCTGGATTCCAGTTTACTTAACTTACAGCTCGATTAAAAAAAAGAAAAAGTACTTTCATTTGACTGACGAAAGCGGTTTTATCTTTCTGTTTTCAATTTTTGGGTTTCACCCGTAAGGGAGTGTTTTCATTCAGCCCACCACGTTAGCCGCTACAAATAAGAGTAAAAATTATATCCCTAATTTTCCAAAATATTGCAAAAAAGCTGAATGAAAACAATCCCTAGTCAGATGCTTTCGCAAATTCTTTTCGGATGGCTTCGATTCTTCCTCGATTAACTCCAAAGTCAGATTGGCCTGAGCGAGAAGCAGAACGAACATGGATGATTTTTTTGTTATCATCGAGATAAAACTCAACATCATCGACAAAGCGAAAAAGAAAACTGGTAAACTCGGCGTACAAGTAGTTCTCTTGGTTTTCTATAATTTCTGAGCCAGGCATGACAGAGACAACTTGCTCTAACTTCTTCATCGCTTTATGAGATTCCCCTTGGTATTTGAGGGGATCTATGCTGTGTTCTTTGTCGGTACTTTGGCTTGAGACACAGTTAGGAGAGCTTGGACAAAGAGCTAATTTCCCCTCCTTGACTCCTAGGTTATCCGGTCGAGCGGCCATACAACTCATGCTTCCAAAAGCAATCGTGATCAAAATAAGTATTGCCAACAATCCAAACAAAACTCGTTTCCCTTTTTTTTTCATGCGACAAAATCCTTATTGCTCAACTACCATAAAAGTACCAACCGCGTGTCCCACAAGACTATTTTTCTCGTTGTACAAAGACATTTCGACAATATCTTGCCGTTTTCCTTGCCGAATGATGCGAGCCTCCGCCCGTAATGTATTTTTTTGTACAGGTTTTATAAAATGAACCGACATTTCTGAGGTCACTAACATACAACCCGATTCCCGGCGCACAGCCGAAGTAAACCATCCTGCTGTGTCCATCATTGTAACGTAAACTCCCCCATGAATTGCTCCCAAGGCGTGATCTAAATCGGGATTATAGGGGAGCTCGATAAGAGCGTTATTCTCTTCGTTAAATGAAAGTTTCATCCCGAAGAGACGGCCTATCGGGGCTCTTTCATTAAACATAGTCAAAAAATTTTGAATATGCTCACTCATAAACTGTCCTTTATTTAGGTCATATTTAAGTTATATTTTTCCCATTTTTGTCAACGACTATGTCCGACTAGGGCAAAGACAAAACATTGTAATCTAAGCATTATACCGTAAAATATAGTTAAGAGAAAAGCTTTCTTTTTTTCTAAAATTATGGAACACTTTTTGCTTATTTTACGTATATAAAATAGGGAATACATTTTTTATGTAGGGAGACTGTTCTGAACTTTGTGACACAACTTTGTCAATTTTCAGAATATCATACATAGAGCGTGTCCTCATTTTAATTCAAATGGAGGCACTTTTTTTCCCAATTTATTTGTTTGTTTTATTTTATTAAGGAATGAAAAATGTTTTTAAACAAGACTACGTTACAAGGTTTTATCCACTCCTTTTATTTGGGAGAGATTTTTCCTTGTATCGTTCTTCGGTGGTAGTTCACCGAACCAATTTCTAAAATGGAGGTTTAACTATGTTACAGGACTCCAATTTCTTTTCACCCATTTCTTTCGTAATGTTTATAGGGGTACAATCTCATGGGTAATCTACTAAGAATTTTCTCTTGGGTAGCTTCGGCTTTAGTCGAAGGTCTTTGCCCGGGAAGTCTACTAGTAGATAATGTCTCTGAAGGTTTGCGCCGTTATAACGAAAGTGCCAGCAAAATCGCCGAAGCAATGCAAAGAGCTTGGCGTGAGTCGATTGCCACTCTGCAAGTTGCTCTAGGTTCAGACAGTTGGTTTTCTTCGAAAAGCCGTCGGCATTTTGGAGAAAAATTTGCTAAAGAAGTTATCACACCCTTTGCTTTAGAACGCAACTTAACCGGCAAAAGATTGGAAGTTTATCTCCAAAAAATCCAAGAGCAATGCGAAGCATTAGAAGGATCTGCTGATGAAATCATTAATTTCCTTGAGTTTGATGAAAACACATTACTTGAGGGACTATCTGATATCAATGCATTGACTTCTTCCGGCGACGACATTGGAGGGATTTTAATTGAACGAATCCAGAATCAGTTTCCAGGATCTCGGGAACTCCTTGAACTACTTTGGCATCGAAATTTACTTTTAGAAGGACTAATTGCTCACTTTAATCTGGAGCTTAGCTACAACAGTAGCTTAGCTGATCTTGTCGATCGTATGGACAGTCAAAGAATCCAAACGGATCTTTCTGAGGTTAAAGGACAATTAGATTCGGCCTTAAAAAAAGGAAATTTTGCCGCGATGGGTTTATTGGGAGCTAAAGCAACCCAACTTTCGGCCGCGAATGAGGTTTACCAGTTAGAAAATAGTTACCAAAATCTCCTCGGCCCTATAATGGAAAAATTGAACAAGCTCTCCGATGACCATGAAACGATAAACCAAAAGCTAGATCAAGTTCTATCGGTTCTTTCACAACTTCAGACTATCCAAAAAACCTATGTGGAAGACACCAAAATTCTCTATAAAATTCCGACCAACAATGCCAATGTTCCGGAAAAGCAATTGACCGATCAATTGACTCATCTTGTAAAAAACATAGGTTGGAATGCTATTCCTGAGAAAGATCGAGTTCGGGCAGCTCATTCTCTAACTGCTAGCTTCTATAGTTCCAAGCGAATATCTCAATCTTTGTCTATCTTAGAAGAGGTTATTCGAGAAGGAATCGAAGATGGCACTATTTACTTCAACTATTTTGAAGCTTTACAGGCCGTAGAAAGGTACGATGACGCAACAGAGGCTTATAAAAAAGCCATTGTTTTGTCTCCTGAAATGGCTCTCTTTCCGCCTTCCAGATACGAGCTTATTAAGATTATTGGTAAAGGCCAAACAGCTTTTGTCTATCAGGTTTTTGAAAAAGAAACTGAAAAGGAAAAAGCAATTAAGGTTCTCTTTATTCCTACAGAATGTGAGGAAGCCAAAAGTAGATTTCTCCAGGCCGCAGAAAATGCTGCTCGGCTAAAGCACAAGAGTATTGTGGAAATCTACGAATGGGGAATCCGTGATAATGGTCATGCTTGTCTTAGTATGGAGTGTCTCAAAGGAATGGATTTGCGTCAAAAAATCCAAAAAGAAGGCCCCTTTTCTCTGAGGCAAACTTTAGAAGTAGCCCAAAGCATTGGGCAAGCTCTTCAGTTTGCTCGCGAGCAAAACGTAGCTCATCGAGACTTCAAACCCAGTAATATTTTTTATGTCGAAAATGATATAAAAATTATAGGGTTTGATTCGGTGGGGTGGGCGAATGACCCCACTTTTACCTTAGTTGATGAGTCTTACTACCGTTTGTACTACTCTGCACCTGAACAACTGAGCGACTTTCACAAAGTCAACGAAAGCAGTAATATCTACTCTTTTGGAAAAACTCTCTGTTATATTTTGACTGGCGAAGAGCCTTATGATATCGAATGGGAAGATATTCCTCAAAAAATCCGATCGATTCTACGGCATGCTACCAGGAAAAATTCAGAAGATCGCTACCAAAGTTTAGAAGAAATGCTTTCTGAGTTAAATAAACTAAAAAGTGGAGGGATAATTGAAGTAAAAGAGGATTTTGTTGAGTCGGGTTTTTTCCCTGCTTTTTCTGACCGAGATGTTCTTCCTCAGACAATACCGCCTTCTATCCTAAAACAATTAGAAGATGAGTATTACCTGAAAGAAGGACAGCTCATTTGCAAAAAAGACAAGTCACCGATGATTTATGTACCTGCAGGTCTTTTTTTAATGGGCGATGAATCCGACGAGGCTGAAATCGAAGAAGCTCCCATGCACGAAGTTTTTCTGGACGCTTATTTAATGGATGTTTATCCCGTAACCAATGAAAGGTACGCTTTGTTTTTAGAGGAAACCAGTCATTTGAATCGTTCGCAATTGGCACATCATAATTCGCAGCCATCTCGAAAGATTCACATTCCTCAGCTATGGTATAATCGAGAATGGAATCAATCTGATTATCCGGTAGTGGGAGTGGACTGGTGGGATGCTTATGTCTTTAGCCAATGGGCGGGAAAATCTCTTCCGACCGAAGCTCAATGGGAAAAAGCAGCCCGTGGAATCGATGCTCGCTATTATCCATGGGGGAATCAAACTCCTCCTCCTTGTTTAGGCAAGCTCGCTCCTGTTACTCTATGCAAAAGTGGTAAATCCCCTTATGGTTGTGTGGATATGGTCGGTAATGTTTGGGAATGGTGCTACGATTGGTACGATCCCACTTATTACCAGAAGAGTCCTCCTCAAAACCCTCAGGGACCTTCTTCGGGAAGGTGCCGAGTTGTCCGGGGAGGTTGGCTAAAAAATGCTAAACCTGTCCGAGCAACAACCCGAGGATATGGAGATGGACCAGGAGATCGACGTTACCATTTGGGCTTTCGAACTGTAAAACAAATCTCAATTAAAGAGAAATAGAATTATCTACTAGTCCTATATAAGAAGAGTAAATAAAGCCTAGGTTGTAAGTTTAACACTTGCAACCTAGGCTTTTTTTTTATATCTTTAGGGCGTGTCCTCATTCAGCTTTTTTGCAATGTTTTGGGAAGTTAGCTGTATAACTTTTAATCTTAGTTGCAGTTGTATAACGTGGTGGGCTGAATGAGAACACGCCCTTACGGGCGAAAATCCAAAATTGAAAAATTGGAAAAATATAAAATAAAAGTAAGCCTGTATCAAACCGGCTACTTTGGAAAAAATCCCATCAGAAAGGAGCAAGAGAGTTGGTTTCTTTTCTTATCGGGTGTCCCTGTGGCAATAAAATCAAATTCTCCTCCAAAGAAGATCGCTCAGAAGTGCGTTGCTCAGAGTGTGGTAGCTACGTAAAGGTTCCTCAAATGAAGGAATTTCCTTCTGATGTGACCACAAAAACTCTTTTGGCAGCAGCTCGAGATACGCAAGTAGGGAAGCATCTTGCCAAGCGCTATCTACTAGAATCTTGTTTAGCCGATGGAGTCAATGGTCGAATCTATGAAGCAACCGATACTCTTACAGGTAATAAAGTTGCTGTCAAAATGCTCAAGAAATTAACAGCTTCCAGTGAAGCTCAGGAGCGCTACGAAAAGAGATTTTTGGCAGAAGCACGAATAGGTTTGGAGCTCAACCATCCCAATATTGTCCCTGTACGTAGTCTTCACAAAACGAAAAAGGGCCGGATTTTCTTTATCATGGACTATTGCCCTGGTCGAAGCTTAAAGAGTATTATTCTGGAGCAAAAGTATCTTTCTTTGGAGGACTCTCTCGAAATCTGTTCTCAAGTTCTCCGTGCTTTAGATGTCGCTCACCAAAAAGGCATCGTCCATCGAGATATTAAGCCGGGGAATATCATGATCGATACCCAAAACAATAAACTCCGAGCCCGAATTCTCGACTTTGGTATCGCCAAAATTGTAGCGGACTTAGAAGGGTTTGATCAACAGACCTTGACTCGGACAGGCTATATTATTGGAACTACTCGCTACATGGCGCCGGAGCAAATCCGAAGTGAAGAGGTGGGACCTTATACAGATATTTATGCGGTAGGAGTTCTCCTCCACCATTTAGTTTCAGGAGTCACCCCTTTTTTTGGAAGTAAGCAAAAAATTTTGCGAGCGATCCTAAAAAAAACACCCCTCTCTGTTCGTGAAGCAAAAGGCCCTAACTCTCAAGTAGCAGATCTACCTCTCTTTCTCGATGCTATTCTGGTAAAAGCTCTTTCTAAAAATCCTCGCCATCGTTTTCGCGGTAGCCAAGAATTTCTCCAGGCTCTCCAATCTTTCTCGGGTTTTTCCCTTCTCAAAGGAAAACTCTTTGCTCATCTTTTTGTTCAACGAACTTACCAGAAATTCCACCAAAAAGCCTTATGGTTTTATTTCTGGGGAATTTTTTCGGTAGCCCTTTTATTTTTCTATTTTTTTACTTGGAGCCCCTATACACTACTCCACACCCATCTTAAAGAAGCGCAAGTTTTGGCTCAAAAACAGAATTACTCCGAAGCTCTTACTCACTTAGAAAAAGCTCAAGAAATTCAAGACGTTCCAGAACTTCGCCAAATAGGGCGTGAGATTTTTTTTACGGCTTACCAGGAACAAATCAAAAAAGGAAACTATTCTCAAGCCAAAGTTTATCTAGAACAACTCTCTCATTTTATGAATCAAGAATTAATGAAGAAATTAATTCTTTTTTTCCAAGAAGAAGAAATTTTGGAAAAGGTGGATGAAGCGATTGAAAAAGAAGACTGGGAAAAAGCAGAGGAACTTCTGAGCACATCCCCTTCTTTAGAACTAAAACTAGAACTAGAACTTTATCCCTTACGCCAAGAAAGGAAACAATGGATACAAGAAATGAAATCCCCCTAAGCTTTTGGTCGAGGTGGCATTTTAGTATTATCACAGGTCTGATTTACATTCTAACCTTCCACCTATGGTACATAAGCGAAACACTACTGCAAGTCCAAGGAATAGGGCTAGCAAGTGCTCTTTTCCTCTGCGTTTACTTAGGAAAGGCTCAAAAAAACAAATACTTTCGTAGTTCCACTGAAATAATAGGATATGCTCTTGTTATTCTCGATATTTTACTAGAAGCTTTCCTTATCTATCCTCACGATCATTTTGGTTTTTACTGGTGTGCTTTTGCCTTTGCCGCAGTGCTTGCTCCTTATCGAGTTTCTATTAGTAAAGCTAAATAGAATGATACATCTAACTCTCTGAAAAAAAATTTTCTCTCTTCGTTTATTTATTCTTGTTTCTCTAACTTAATTAATCAAATTGACTTAAGAAGAATCTGAATATGTTTAAGCATGCGACCACGCACCTAGGCCAATAATCTTTTTTACAATTTTTACTTTTTTGTTTACAAAAACACGTTTCTTTATGAAAAATGGTTCCATTGTTCTACAGCCAATAGGAAAATTTATGCTAAAGAAGTTATTTAAAAAAAATGATATTGTGTTAGATAACTCTGAGGGAGAGCGTAACTCACACCGTTGGGGATACAAAGATACCTACTTTGTCATTGATGAGAAAAAAAATACTTTTTTGAAGGGGAACAGATACATTCTTTCTGGTTACCCTATGCCTAACCTAATTCCTTTGTTTGAAGAAATTAGTGGAGTGGAAATAGACATCCAAACGCCTCAGGAAAAACAAAAAGATAAAAAAATTCCTACACCTATTGAGAATAAAAGATTCCTAGAAACACTAGAAAAAAACTTTTCTCCCAATCAGTTTTCAGTAGATGATTCACAACGTTTAATTCACAGTCACGGACAAACTTCGGTCTGTGAGGTTTACCAAGTTCTATACTCTCAACTAGAAAGAATAGTTGATCTTGTTTTCTATCCTAGGGAAGAAGAAGACATCTCTAAAATAATTCAATTTTCCCAAGAACATAATGTTGTTCTGATTCCTTATGGAGGGGGTACAAATGTTAGCGGTGCCTTACTTTGTCGAGCGAAGGAAACGAGGATGATTGTCTCGGTTGATATGAGGTCCTTGGACAAAATTTTGTGGATAGATGAGTATAATTTGCAAGCTTGTATTCAAGCTGGTATTTCGGGGAAAGAGTTAGAGAAACAACTTGGCGAAAAGGGTTATACCTTAGGCCACGAACCAGACAGCATAGAGTTTTCTACTTTAGGAGGATGGATTTCTACCAATGCCAGTGGGATGAAAAAAAACCGGTATGGAAATATTGAAGACATTGTAATGAACGCGACAATGGTTACCCCAAGTGGCGTAATAACTTTGAAAAATCACAGCCCTCGTCAGTCTATTGGATTACAACCCTCTTTTTTATTCTTTGGCAGTGAAGGAAATCTGGGAATTATTACCAAGGCAGTAGTTAAGATCCATCCAAAGCCTGCTTTAACGCAATACGGCTCTTTAGTTTTTCCCAACTTTGAGCAAGGGGTCAATTTTTTATATGACTTAAGACGCAATGGGACGATGCCTGCGAGCGTACGCTTAGTCGACAATACTCAATTTCGTTTAGGCTTGACTCTTAAACCGAAACCTTCTTTTTTAAAAGGTCTTCGAGAAAAACTCCAAAAACTTTTCTTATTCAAGGTGCTTCAGTTTGATCCTCGCAAGCTATCAGTTTGCACAATTGTCATGGAGGGAAGCAAAGAAGAAGTTAAACAACAGAGTTGTGTTTTTAAAATTGCTCGAAAACACGGAGGGATTAAAGCGGGAGGTAGCAATGGAAAAAGAGGTTACATGCTGACTTTTGCCATCGCCTATTTACGGGATTTTGTTTCTCGCTACTACTATCTCGGAGAAAGTTTTGAAACTTCTATTGCTTGGGACAAAGTAATACCTGTATGCGAAGCATTGGGCGAAGCTGTTCTCTCCCAGCATGAGAAGTATAAACTACCAGGAAAACCTCTTTTTTCCGCTCGAGTAACTCAAACATATCATACAGGAGTTTGTCTGTACTTTATGTACGCCTTTTATCATAAAGGCGTACATAACGTAGTGGATGTTTATGAAAAAATAGAACATCACTTTCGACAGGTAATTATAGATCATGGCGGCTCCATCTCTCACCATCATGGAATTGGAAAAATTAGACACACTTTTTTAAAAGATGCTCTTGTTTCTGATACGATTGATAGTCTGAAAAAATTTAAGTACAGTTTAGATCCTCAAAATACGTTTGCTGCTGGCAATAATGTTTTCCATGAACTAAATCAAGATTAAATTAACTTCTGGCAGATAATTTTCTTTGTTTGAGTTTGTTATAAGGACTAAAGTTGATGAGTGCACCTATGATAAATTCTTCCAGGCATGATATTCTCACTGATTTTCAAAAATGTTGTCAGAAGATACCTGATGCTCCTCTTTATACTTTTGTCGATAAAAATGGGCAAGACGAAGAATCTTTGACCTACGGCCAAACTTTAGCAGAAGCCCAATGTGTAGCTGGTTTTTTAACCGAGAAATGTCAGCTGAAACCTGGGGATCATGTTCTGCTCGTTTATACTCCTTCTATGGACTTCGTAAAGAGTTTTATCGCTTGTCTTTTAGCACGTATTATTCCCGTCCCCATGGCTCCTCCCAACCCTTTTCAATGGAGAAAAAACGAGAATCTCTTTGCTACGATTGCTCAAAATGCGGAAGCTAAAGCTGTTTTGAGCAATCGAGAGTACATGCTGGCCAAAAAATGGGGATTGCTTAAAACAGCATGGAAAGCTAAAAAAAAGAACCTTCCTTCTTTGCCTTGGTATGATACGTCCTTAGTTAAAACAAAGCAATATAGCCCTCCTTCCTATATAAAACCTCAGTTGAATGATTTAGCTTTCTTACAATACACCTCTGGCTCTACGTCTGCTCCTAAAGGAGTGATGATTTCTTTTGCAAATATCGAGCATCAATTGGCTTGTAACTCTGAAGAACTAGGATTAAGTATTCAAAGTAAATCCGTTCTTTGGGTACCTCACTATCACGATTTTGGTTTAATTAGTGGTATTCTAAGTGCTTTAAGTGGAAATGGACATCTTTACTTAATGTCTCCGCTCACTTTTCTCAAACAGCCTGAGCTTTGGTGTGAAGTCATGTCTAGAGTAAAGGCAACCCATACAGCGGCTCCTAATTTTGCCTATGAGTTATTGCTTCGGAAAACTAGTCATGAGCAAAGACAAAAATGGAATCTAAGTTCTCTCAAAGTAATGATGAGTGCGGCAGAACCTATACGCTACAACTGCATGAAACAATTCTTAGATGATTTTTCTGTTTGCCAGTTGTCTCCAGAGTCTTTTTGCCCAGCATACGGTTTAGCTGAACACAGTGTAGGGGTCTCGGTCAGGGGAAGAGAAATTGTTCACATTAATCGTTTGCTTTCAGAGAAAAAAAGAGAGATAGAGTTCGTTACCGAAAACTCAGAGAATAAAAAAACGCTTGTCGGTTGTGGATCACCGTCAAAAGGAGTTGAGGTGAGAATTGTAAACCCTGAAACAAGGGAAACCCTACCAGAAAAGAAGGTAGGAGAGATTTGGGTAAACTCCCCCAGTAAATCGGAAGGTTATTTTAACCTATCTGAAGAAACAGGAGAGCTACTTCATGCACAAATTATAAATGAAAATAATAGTTCAGAGTATCTTCGGACAGGAGATTTAGGATTTCTCCACAAAGGAGAGATTTTTATCGTTGGTCGCTTAAAAGACGTTATGATCATGCGCGGGCGAAATATTCACTTAGAAGATATTGAGGAGAGTGTACGGTTTTCTCATCCAGCAATTCGTCCTGGTGGAGTGGTTGCTTTTGGAATCGAAGGGGAAGTTGACGAAGTCGAGCTTTTGATTGTAGTAGTAGAAGTGAGAAAAAAATTAAAAGAAAACATTCTTGATGATATTGCCAAAACCATTAGAAAAGTAATTTATAGCAATTATCAAGTATCTTGCCACGCCATTGTCATTGGTCTTCCTGGAACAGTTTTAAAAACAACTAGTGGGAAAGTTACTCGTCAGTTGAATCGGCAATTCTTTGTCCAAGGCAAAACGACAATAAAAGCTTCCACTCTAGAGGTTTTCTACAAAGAGAGAGAAAATTCGGAACAAAACGGGAGTATTTCCTCGGAGCTTATTTCTGAGTTACGAGCAAAAATATGCCACGATTTGGCTTTGGAAATAGAAAAAATTTCCTCTTTTCGGGGAAAAATATTAGCGGAAGATGATTTTAGTCGTTATGGCTTTGATTCAGCGACCTTAGTTGAGTTTAGCGAGCTTATAAATAACAAATATAACTTATCTTTAACTCCAGATCTATTTTTTGAATATAGCTCTCTCTCTAGCCTTTCAGATTATTTAATCGAAGATTTTCCTCAACTACTTTCAGCTTACTATACCATGGATTTTTGCCCAGGGGGGAAAGAAGAGAAAAAACTTGATCAGAACATTTCTTCTTCAAAGGAAAAAGATAAGCCTTTTCATAAAGCGAATGAAGATATTGCCATTATAGGAATTGCTTGTAGGTTTCCTGGCTCTCCTGATTTAAAGTCTTTTTGGAGTAACTTAGAGCAAGAAAAAGATTTAGTTAGAGAGATTCCAAAAGAACGTTGGGAGTGGCGCGATTTTGATGGAGATGCTTGCAAAGAGAAGAATAAGACTCGTGTGAAGTGGGGAGGTTTTATTGATGATATCGACAAATTTGATGCCTCATTTTTCAAAATATCTCCCCGAGAAGCTCAGCAAATGGACCCCCAACATCGCATTTTTCTAGAAACAGCTTGGCAAGTCATTGAGAATGCTGGCTATAGAGCATCTGATTTGGAAAAATATAAAACAGGTTTATTTGTCGGAGCTTCTACTCACGATTATTTAGAGTTACTTAGGTCCGCGGAGATAAATGAGGCTCATAGTACGACGGGAGTAGCGCACAGTGTTCTTGCTAATCGGGTTTCTTATCTACTAAATCTAACTGGCCCAAGCGAATCTATCGATACTGCGTGTTCGAGTTCTTTAGTTGCGATCCATCATGCTATTAGAGCTATTGAATGCAACGATTGCGAAATGGCAATTGCGGGAGGAGTTAATGCTCTTTTAACCCCTCTGCTTTTTGTTTCTTTTGACAAAGCAGGAATGCTTAGTGAAGATGGCCGGTGCAAAACTTTTGATAAAAATGCTAATGGTTATGTAAGAGGGGAAGGAGTGGGAGCTTTACTTCTCAAGAGATTATCTCAAGCGCAAACTGATGGAGACCACATTTATGCCGTTATTAAAGCTTGTGCTGTTAATCATGGAGGAAATGTCAATACTTTAACCGCTCCTAACCCCGATGCCCAAGCTAAATTACTTGTCGAGGCATACCAACGAGCCCAGATAGACATTGACCAAGTAGGATATATAGAAGCTCATGGAACCGGTACTTCTCTGGGAGACCCTATTGAGATAAGAGGGCTTAAGAAAGCTTTTACTCAGTTAAGGAAAGAGCAAGGTAAAGCTAGTTTGCCAGAGGCATATTGTGGGCTAAGCTCTGTTAAGACGAACATTGGTCATTTGGAAGCCGCAGCGGGAATAGCAGGTATCATAAAAGTTGTTTTGGCAATGAAACATCGTAAATTGCCTGGGACAGTTCATTTTAAAGAAAAAAACCCTTATATTAAGCTGGAAAATAGTCCTTTTTTTATTGTAAAAAAAACGCAGGAATGGGCAACGAAACAAACTCGATTTGCCGGAGTTAGCTCCTTTGGTTTTGGAGGTAGCAACGCTCACGTTGTTCTCGAAGAGTACCATGAGAGAAAAGAGCAATACTCTAGTGGTGAAGATTCTCATTGGGCTATACTATCAGCTAAGAGCAAAGAGACTTTACAAAAGTATATCGAAAATTTCCAAGACTATTTAAAAGAAGAGGCTTCCGTTTCTTTAAAAGAAATAGCCTATACTTTGCAAACAGGCCGAGAAGCTATGAAAGTTCGTTTGGCGATCGAAGCAAAGAGTAAGGAAGAACTCTCCCAGAAGCTACATCTTTATTTGAAAAAACAAGAAGTAGATGGTCTTTATTGGGGAGAAATAAAAGAGAAAAAAACTTCCTTTATGGAAGATGAAGATGCTCGCGAAATGCTCGTGAAGTGGTTGGAAAAAAAGAAGCTCAAAAAACTAATAGAGCTTTGGATTGAGGGAGTCGACATCCCATGGAAATTGCTAGATAGAGGTTCTTTAGTAAAAAAAGTCCCCTTGCCTACCTACCCTTTCTCTCCTCAAAGATACTGGATTCCTGAATCTCTCTCCTTTGGCTTTGATAGTTCAGAAAAGAAAAGAACCCTTCATTCTCTTATAGATGAAAATGTTTCTGATTTAAAGAAAGTAAAATTTTCTAAGATGCTAACTGGCGAAGAGTTTTATCTAAAAGATCATAAAATAGGGACAGAGCATCTCTTACCGGGAGTGGTTTCATTGGAGATGGCTAGAGCCGCTGCTTATTTGGCTGGGGCTCAAAGAGTTAGTAAGCTACAAAATATAGTTTGGGCCCAACCCGTTTCCAAATCGAGTAGTAAACAATTAATGAGTATAGAGCTAGCAGAGACAAATGGACTGGTCGAGTACAAAATTTATAGCGAAAGCAATAGAGAAAAATCACTGCACACTCAAGGCCATGTAATTTATGAAACAGAACCAGAAGCGAGAACGGGAGAAACTTTTTCTGGGGAAGGTCTTGCCAATAAAGCTTCTTACCACTATGAGAAAAAAGAGATATACGAAATTTTGGCTGAGGAGCAGTTTTATTACGGAGAAAATTTCCAGAGCATTCAATGGTTAAAGGGAAATTCAGAAGAGGTGTTGGCCAAGTTGTCTTTGCCTCCTTCGGTAGAAAAAAGATATGAAGATTGTTTGCTTTCCCCTTCTCTTCTTGATGGTGCTTTGCAAACAGTAACAAGCTTGCTCAAACAGAGTGAAGAAGAGCTTTCTACCGCTCTTCCTTTTGAAATCAAAGAACTAGAAATTTTTCAGGCTATCCCAAAAGATTGTTATGTCTACACAAAAAAATCTCAGAGAAACAGAGAAGAGAAAAAGGGAATTTCTCGGTATGATATCCAAATTACAGATCTCGAAGGAAAAGTAGTTGTTCACATTAAAGATTTTTCTATTCGGAGAGGAAAATTGGCGAAGATAAACTCTTTGGCATATTACAAAGAAACTTGGGAACCTTCGCCAACAGAGGCCTTTTCCTCTGCAATAAAACGTATCTTGATATTCGGAGAAGATGAAAAAAAGATTTCACTTTTACAAAAATATTGCCGAGAAAACAATATTGATGTCCTCCACGTAAGCGAAGGAGAAAATTACAGTAAACTTTTTGATAGTTTCAGGGCCCAAGGAATTTTTCCAGAACATTTTATTTACCTTGGTAACTCTGGGCAAGAAGATTTAAAGACTAGAGTACACAACGAAATAACAAAGCTTTTTTTTCTTCATAAAGCCCTTTTTGAAAATAAGGGAAAAGAAAAGATAAAGTTCATGTACCTATGCTTTGATTCTCTCGATAGCGATGTTTTTCTAAGATCTACTTTGGGATTCATGAAAAGCCTAAAATGGGAAAACTCAAAGTACCAAGGGCAGCTACTGAGCCTTAGTCAAGAGTATGAAGAGAAAGAGGATCTTGCTCGTGTAATTCTTAGTGAACTGGGCAACTTCTCTGAAGAGGTTCGCCATACTCAAGAACAAAGATGGATAAAAAAGCTTTATTCTATTGATACTCCAAAGAGCTCGATGAAACTGGTTGAACGAGGCAAGACTTATATAATCTCAGGAGGAGCTGGGGGGTTAGGACAAGTTTTTTCCCAATACTTTGCTCAAGCGAAAGCTCGTCTGGTTCTAGTGGGAAGATCTCCTTTCACAAAAAAAATCCAAAAACAAATAGACAGCATCAAAGAGTTAGGAGGAGAGGCTTTTTATTTTCAGGCGGACATTACAAATTTTGAAGAAGTCCAAGATCTTATCCAAAAATGCAAAAATCAATTTGGCCAAGTGAACGGAGTTTTGCACAGCGCAGGACTTACTCAAGATACTCTATTTAGCAAAAAAACGAAGGAAAGCTTTTTTGAAGTAGTGTCGCCTAAGGTTTCAGGAACGGTTTACCTTGATAAGGCCACTGCCGAAGAAAACTTAGACTTTTTTATCATGTTTTCCTCGGTTTCTTCTAAGCTAGGAAACCTGGGGCAAAGTGATTATGCTTTCGCTAACGGCTTTATGGACGGATATGCTCAAGTTCGCGAGGAACTGAGGAATAAGGGAGAGCGTCAGGGGAAAACTTTTGTTTTTAATTGGCCTTTGTGGGAATCAAAAGGGATGAAGGTTGATAAAAGCACCTTACAATGGATAGAGCAAAATACAGGAATGAGCCTGCTTCCGCAAAAACAGGGTTTAGAAGTTTTTGAACGGTGTTTAGCTGGAAAAGAAACGAACCTCCTAGTTTTGATTGGCAATCAAGATAAAATAAGAAATACATTAGAGACTAGAAGAGAGAAAAATCCAGATTCCATTCTCAAACAAATAAGACTTGAGGGAAAAATAAAAGAAGAAGACTCTGGTAGTTTAAAAGAAAAAATCCAAGCTTATCTAGTGGGGAAAGTTGAACAGGCTTTGCAAGTGGATAAAGAGAACATTGATCTGGAAGAAGACTTAAGTGAATATGGATTTGATTCTATTTTGCTAACAGAGTTTATTAATGGAATAAACGAAGAATATCAGTTAGAGCTTTTACCCACAGTTCTCTTCGAATATCCGAGCATCTTAGAGTTTTCTGAATACTTAGTAAAGCACTATGAACAAAAGCTAGCTATTTTTTATCCGGAAACTACTTCTCCTAGAAAGAATATCGCAGAAAAAATCCGCGTCGAAAAAGATTTTTCTACGGAGGAGTTAGCCCAGGATGCTTTCCTTGACTTTTCTATTTCAAAACCTGTTTCTAGAAAAGAGCCTTCTTTTCGGAATATTTTTCTAACAGGCGCTACCGGATTTTTGGGAGCCTTTTTACTTTACGAGCTTCTAGAGAAAACATCGGCGGATATTCACTGTTTAGTTCGTTCCCAAAAGAACATGGAAGGTAAAGAGAGAGTTATACAAAACTTGCACTTTTACTCCCTCTGGAAAGAAAGGTTCCGAGATAGGATCTTTGCCTTAGATGGAGACCTGAGTAAGCCAAGGCTAGGTCTAGGAGAGAGTGACTTTGTTGCTTTAAGTCAAAAGTTAGATGTTATTTACCATAATGGTGCCATCATTAATTTTGTCTATCCATATCAGAAGTTGAAAAAAACTAATGTTCAAGGAACCCATGAAGTAATTCGCCTCGCTTCTTTGGAGATGATTCCTCTACATCACATTTCTTCTATTTCTGTTTTTCCTTTTGATAGTCCTTACCTAATAAAAGAAGATATGGATATTAGCCAAGTAAAAAAGCTTCTTGGCGGATATGCTCAAAGCAAATGGGTGGCAGAGAAAATGCTAAACCATGCTAAAGAACAAGGTCTTCCGGTGAGTATTTATAGACCTGGAATTATTAGCGGAGATACCCTCGAGGGAAAATGTAATTTAGACGATTATATGTGCCGTTTAATTAAGGGATCTATCCAGTTGAAAAAAATAGTTCGATTTGATAACTCCATCAATGTAATTCCGGTAGATTATGTCGCAAAAGCAATCATTCATATATCTCAACTAGATTCTCCTAGTTCTTGCTTTAATATCGTAAACACCTCTCCGATGGAGTTTGATACTTTTTTTCAATGGATTTGTGATTACGGATATTTTCTAGAAGAAACGAACTATGAAAAATGGCAAGAAGAGCTATCTTATGCTACTAAAAGCAAAAAACAAAACGCATTGACAACACTCTTAGGGTTCTTTGCAAAGCGATCCATCCAAGCCTTACGAATGCCTAAATTTGATCAACGCAATACCCTTGCTTGCATAGAAAACATTTCTCTAAGCTGTCCCCCCGTTGATGGTGATTTAATGACAAAATATTTCGCCTACTTTATTGAAGAAGGATTTCTGGAGAAACCACCTGCTAATGAACATCTTGTAGAGCAATTTCAGAAAAATATACACAATAGAAAGGGATAGTGAGAAATGTGCTATCGCAGCGATCAAAAATTCCTCCGTGTCCTGGTAAAGCTCCTCCGAAGTTTTTAATTTCAAGGTGTCTTTTTAGAGCAGAAAATAGTAAGTCTCCTAAATAAAATAACACGTTTTTTGTTTTCTTGGGAATATGGTTGTCTAATCGTTTTTTAAAGCAAAGTTCTAATTGCAAAGTTTTGTTTTTTTGATTAGAAAAAAGATGCCTAAAGTCTAGGATGTGTTGTATGCAAGAAATAGTAAGTGCTTTGAAAAAACATTCTATTTGCGAAGTTTTTGATGAAGTGGAATTAGAAGAGCTGGCTAAACTATTCAAAATTAAAAAATATAAAGCAAAAGATTTTTTAATCCAAGAGAATAGTTTGAATAACGAAGTGTTTTTCTTGGAAAAAGGAACTGTCGAAATACTGAAAACAAAAAATAACCAAACTTTTGTCTTAAGAACATTTCAAGAAAAAGAAATTTTAGGGGAAATGACATTTATTGATTCCAAACAAAGATGTACAGCAGGAATACAAGCAAAAGATAACGTAGAGGTTTTGTCTATGGAAAAAAAAGCTTTAGACAAACTTCCGAGCAAATTCAGTTTTTTGAAGTACAAATTTCCTCTTGAAGTAATAAAAGCAGCTACCGAAAAAATGGACAACACGAATCAAAAACTTGTGGAAGAAATTATTTTTCAAAAATATTTTGCTAAATTTGTCCTTCTGCTTATCCTCTGTTTTTGTTGGGTGACATTAGTGGTTGGTTTCCATGAAAAATTGCGACAGGATGTTCCCTTTTCAGTAATAGCCACAGTTACTTCTGTAATAGGAACGGGATTTTGCATTTTTCTTATTAAGTTATTACAACAACCCATTCAATTTTACGGAGTGACCTTGAATAATTGGAAACAATCCTTGTTTGAGGGAATTCTTATATGTAGTGGATTGATTATTCTTTATAACATATTTTTTCCTGAGGAAAACTTTATATCGACTCAGTGGTCTTATATCTTATATGGAGGAGGGACACTCTATATCATTGTTGCATTTTTGCAAGAATTTGTATTTCGCGGAATTTTGCAATCGGTATTGCAAAAATTCTATGAAGATGAAAAAGGATATTTTTCTGTTCTTGTTAGTTCCCTCGTTTTTTCCATCATTCACGTAAATTATGGATATCTACTCACTATATTATCTTTTCTAATGGGACTTTTTTTGGGTATGATTTATCTACGTCATAAAAATTTACTAGGAGTGAGTCTAATTCATTTATGCTTGGGCTGTATGTATACGAGTCCCATTTTTTAGCTTTTAATAAATGGATTCAAAGTAAATATATAGAAGAGCTATGATAAAAAATAAAAATTTTTATAAAAGAAAAATGGTTGCGAATTATCATTTAGATCCTTATGGAATTAAGAAAAAAACTCTAGCAACAGCCTTGGCACAAGTAGAAAGCTATCTCCCCCAAAAGGAAATTGATACTCTTTGCGATGTAGGAATAGGAGTGGGAAAAAGTTTTGCATATACTAAAAAATTTTTAAAAGTAAAACAATACATAGGCAATGATTTATCGCCAGAAATGCTTGCCTTGGCCCAAAAAAATTTCCCTGATTTTAAACCTATATGCGATGAT
>JAJDCR010000132.1 GCA_029260735.1 Planctomycetota bacterium | reverse complement strand
TAGTTCCACTATTCTCCGGGGGAGAAACTGTGGTTCGACCACAAGCGGCGAGTAATTAAAACAAAGGAATGTTATCCTTGAACCCAACTTTGCCTATATTTGCTGATTTTTGCATATATTTACATAGATTTGGGAGAGCGGATGAGGCAAGTGTTACTGCTGCTATGGTTGAGGTGGTTACTGGTTAGGTGGTGTGTTGAGAGTGTCACCTTGTCGCTTTTTTCTTAGTATTAACCTAGTAAGGTCATAAAGTGAGGGGATATATTTCCATTCATTACGATCAGGCACTACTTTTCCGTTGATGAAAGGTACGTAAATATTCGATCCTTCGAATGATTTCCTAAAAATCAACCAAAAGTTCCCTGTGAGTTTTTCATTTACAATATCTGGCGGTCTTCCACCAGTGTCTACTATTTCATCATACTCCAGCCACAATTCTTCTGGAATGTCTTCTTCTTTCATGTACTCAATTTTGCCGAAAAACTCGAGTAATAAACTTCGTCCCTCTAGAGGATACACGTACTTTTCTAAGTACAGTTCACCTTCTGGGCTCAATCTATATTGACATGTATAGCCACGCCAAAGATCGGATGAAATCACATCCTCTGATGGAGTTGGAGAAATGCTAAATTTGTACCCACCATCAGGGCCACCTAGTTGCTTCCATTCATTCATCCTGTAATTATGAAGCTCTTCTAAACTCATGTCACTTAATGTTGTTGAGAGAACGCTGAATTGACCATCATTTGGATCCCATTCACCTCTTGTAACACCATGCAATGATAAACCATCAAAGTTTACTTCGTCACATTGATTATCTATTTCATCTGACATTTGTGCAGTCATGATTAGACTCCTGGCTCTGGTTCATCAAGATCTGGTTTAACAAGGTCTGCTTGTGTTTTCCATTGGCTACGGTCAGAGACAATGATTCCATTGATAAAGGGGACATAGGCTCTAGGTCTTGGTATATAATTTGTATTTACAAGAACTAACCAAAAATCTCCTTCGAGCTTTTCATTAACGATGTCATCTGGCCACTCATCCTTGAAAGGATATTGATATTTCTCTAAATATAATTCTCCTTTTGAGGTCAGTATGTAGTGAGAGATATAACCCGTCCAAAGACACGATGCAAGTCCATATTTGTTATATACATCAAGTAAGCGAACAGATTTATCTGTTGGTTTGTTTTTCTTTCTTAAAACATCTTGTCTCGTGAGATTTTTAAATGAGTAACCTGGTCCCCATCCATGCCTTGGTTCAATCTCAGTGATAACTTTACAAGGGCTCAGGTCACCAAAATCTACTTTGCTACATTGATTATCTATTTTATCTGGTATTTGTTCTGTCAAGATGAGGCTCCTGACTCAGGTTCGTCAAAATCTGGTTCAATAAGATCTGCTTGTGTTTTCCATTGGCTACGATCAAATACAATAACCCCGTCAACAAAGGGGACATATAGACCATCACCGAAAGGACGCCATCTAAAAGTTAGCCAGAAATCTCCAGTAAGTTTCTCGTTAACTACATCAGAAAACACTGACCTACTATGAGGATACGTGAATTTCTTTAGGTACAGATCACCGTTTTCCTCTAAAACAAAGTGGCATCTACAGATAAGCTTTGGCTCACTTGGAACGCTTTTAAAAGGAGCTCTACCACTGGGACCCATTTCTGGATGCCAAGGTCCAGCATTAATAGAATATAACCTACGGTTACGTAAGTTGACTTTATAACACTTGTTTTTAAGAGAATGTGGTCTTGGATTTGTCACGATGAGGCTCCTGACGAATTAAAGTCAACTATTACTTTTACAGAACGATGTCTGTTGGACCAGTAACTATGGCTGATCGTTGCATTACGGGAGTAGGTTCTGGGGGTGCAGCAAATTCTTCTGGCTGAGGAGCGGCAAATGCTGTTGGAGAAGACTCTCTTCTTTCTCTTAAGCGATCTCTATCTTCTGCGGTGATACCTGGGGGTGTGGACCTTGACCCGAATCTCAATGGATCTGCTTCTCTCAAGTCCCCAAAGGATAAGCCTACCAAAAACTCTATAGTCGTAATCCTAACTTGCTCCAGCACAGGGTCAAACTCAACAGGGTTATCTCGATCAAAATCGCGTTGCCACACAAGAAAGGCTGCTGCTTTGTTTCGTCCTTCGTTTTGCACAGCTAAAATCTTCCAAAACCCTGCTGGTATTCTTATTGAATCCTCACCTGGTGCATTTTGGTGAACTGGATCGTTAGGTGTCATAACAGGGCCAGTGAGTACTGATACTTTTTTGTTTCCTGCGTCTGTAAAGTTGAGCATCCAATCTTCGATATTGCCCCATGCTGTAGAATGTAATCTTGTGTGTTGCGGTGCTATGTTTGTCCAATAAAACGATTCGCTATCCGCTTGCTCTGCCTCTCCTACGTCTCCCCAATGCAAGGATCGTCTTCTTACCAAATGCCCTCTGTCCCATGGATTGCGTCTGTACCCCCTATTATTATCTACTTGTAGGTCACTTGGTACTAAAGGATCAGCTCTAAAGTTATCATTTCGGGCAATAGAACCTGCTGATAAAAGCGAACCACCATCGATGTTGTGAGCAGTACAAGTGGCAAGACCCCTATCCTTATTAAAAATAATTGAGAATCTTGTGTGCTCTAACGGAGCCCCGTTGTTGAAACTCGATTGCTTTGTTTGTTCGCCCAACTCCGGCAAACTAACAGGGAATCCAGTTATGAAGTTCGCATCAAAACCCATAGGTATACTCCTAATAAGTAAAAGTTCTTTTTAGAATATCATAGCATATTTCTAGTACATTTTCAGTGTTTACTTAAGCTGTTATCAACAAGGTTTTGTTGCTTATGTTATAGCAGGGTAAAATAAAATTAAGTTTTCTTAGAAGAGCATAACTGTAAGATATCATAAGGCTGAATCTATGGTGTCTTTGAGGATTATAGTGTTGAGAGTATTTTGGACAGGCAACAATAGATTTGATATAATTGTGTCTAGAAGCCTATCACGTTTTAGAAGAAGAGTTGCCCTTTGCAGGGGGATAAGGTGGGGTTATGGTAAGATCTATTTTAGCGATGGTTTTTATTGGATTTATGGCTATTTGCTTAAGTCTTTTTTTTTTAGGGTTTATTTGGGGAATACTTATTGAAGAACCCGACAAAGGTTAACTTATGTATCTAGTATTTATTGCCTTTATAATTTTATCTACAATTGGTCCTGTGATAGCAAAGCAATGTTTAGAGCAAGGAATTAAGCTAGGTCGAAAATGTCGTAGATCCAATTAACTCTCTAAAAGAAATGGGAGTGAAGCAAGTTTAAACTGTGGAGGATGAGGAAAAAGAGTCCAGGCGACAAAAAGAAGCTCCTTAACTTAATTAATCGGCTGGAAAAATTTATTCTATCAATGTTTTCCTGGTGTAGTAAGGGAGGATATAGTATGTTTTTTTCATACACATTTTTTGGATGTGTGATAATAATAGTTGCAGGACTTATTATTGTTTTTTGTATTGTCATTATTCTTGATATTGACTATATATGGCCTAATTTTTTTCGTACGATATGGAGTCTTTTAAATGTGTATGAAAAAAATGGGGTTCAGAAAAGCAGCCGTAGAAATTCTTCTAAACCTAGCCAAAAACAATTAGATCTAGCAATATCAACAGTACTTGAAAAACAAAAATAACAATCCTCTCTAGCTGCCTCGCGGGTGAACAAAATCTCTCGCTATCTTGTAAAATTTATTTTTGGGAAATTCCTTAGAAGGAGAAATATTCATGAAAAAACTAGCAAAAATTACTATTGTTACTACTTTGGTACTGATTTTTGTAGCACAAGAGATGTCTCATGTTACAGCAGAAGATCGTAATGTAGAGCAGATATTGAAAGAGAAAGGCATTGTGCTTACTATTCCTAAACCACCTAAGGCCAGCTTTGTATATGCTGTTAGAACAGGCAATTTAGTGTTTTTATCTGGGCACGGACCTAAAAAAACAGAAGGGGGATTTATTACTGGTAAAGTGGGTAAGGATTTAACTGTAGCAGAGGGACAACAAGCTGCTCGTTTGACAGCAATTAGTTTATTGTCTTCATTGCAGGCGGAGATTGGTGATTTAAATAAAGTCAAACGCGTAGTGAAAGTTTTTGGAATGGTCAATGCTACAGATTCTTTTACTCAGCACTCGGTTGTTATCAATGGCTGTTCTGATTTATTAATTGAAGTTTTTGGAGACAATGGTAAACATGCTCGGGCAGCAGTTGGAATGGTTTCATTACCATTGGATTTTGCAGTAGAAATAGAGATGATTGTTGAGGTTGAATAAGGCTCATTTTCATTGACGATACTCCAGTGGATAGTGAACACTTGGGAAATATGAGAGACACGTATCACTGGATTATCGTGAACACGCCGTATTTTGGGGACTGGGTTGCCTTGATGCCTCTGGGAAAGAACTTCTGCTATGGCTGTGGTGGTTACTGGTTAGGGGGGAGAGTGTCACCTTGTTGCTCTTTTTGTATCTTCCATCGAATAAGTTCATCGAAGGATGGGGTATATTTCCATTCATTTCGGTCAAGTACTATTTTTCCATCAATGAAAGGGACATAAATATTTCCTCCTTCGTAATATTTCCTGAAAACTAACCAAAAGTTTCCAGTAAGTTTCTCATTAACAATATCTGGTGGTCTTCCGCCTTTTGTTAACAAGTATTCATATTCTTCTTGCCACTGCTCTCTTTTTTCTTCCCACAGCTTTTCTTCGACCTTTAAACATTTGTCATAAAACTCGAATAATAGGTTTGATCTCTCTAGAGGGTACACGTACTTTTCTAAATAGAGTTCACCCTCTGGGCTCAACTTGTATTGAGATATATAACCCCTCCAAAGATTAGTACGCATCAGATCATCTGATGGAGTTGGAGAAATATTAAATTTATATTCTCCACGAGGACCTTTTTGGGTTTTCCATTCATCGAGGCTATGGTTATTGAAATCTACTAAGGGGAAATTAAATTTCTCATCCCTTAAAGCCCATTCACCAGTTGCAATGCTATACAGTAGCAAACCATCAAAGTTTACTTTATCACATTGATTATCTATTTTCTCTGACATTTGTGCAGTCATGGCTAGACTCCTGGCTCTGTTTCATCAAAATTTGGTTTAATAAGGTCTGCTTCCGTTTTCCATTGGCTACGGTCAGATACAATGAGTCCGTTAACAAAGGGAACATATATATCATCATACTCAAAACTTACTCTAAAAATTAGCCAGAAGTCTCCAATGAGTTTCTCGTTAACTGTGTCAGGAGTTACATCTGCATTAAGAGGGTACTCAAATTTTTCTAAATACAGTTCACCATTTGGAGTTAATACATAGTGACAAGTATTTCCAGCATAAAGACGTCTTGAAATTTTACGTTTTGATTTATCTGGAACACTTTGGAATGGATATTTTTTACTAGGGCCATATTCTGGGTGCCAAGGTTCAATCATAACGGAATAGAGTCTAAGATTACCAAAATCTACTTTATCACATTGATTTTCAATTGAATGCGGTATTTGTGCTGTCATGATTATCCTGCCTAAGCTAAGTTACAATTTTTTTGAGTAACTAAATTGATATTCCCCACAAGGAGCGTCTTTTCGGTTTCTCTTCGATCCAGTTGCCTGTCCACTTTCCTCTGTAACCGATTTCCTTAATCATGTTTTCGTGCCACCAAGTTACTAAAATCGTGTTTTCGTTCCACCGAGTTACTAAATCAGGTTTTAATTGTTTTACTTTAGTGAGAAATTCAGCTGATAGGTACTTAACTCCTGTGATATTTTTACACTTTGCTACTTGGTAAGGTTCCAAGTTTTTTACACTAGCAAGGTAAGCTCCTTCTAAGTTGGCACCTCTTAAGTTGCCACCTATCAGGTAGGCTCGATATAGATGAGCTCCTTCTAGGTTTGCTCTTTCCAGGTTGGCGCATGTCAGTTTGGCATATTGCAGTTCAGCTTCTTGTAGTTTAGCTTGTTGCAAGTTTGCTCCTCCCAGTTTGGCGCATGTCAGTTTGGCATATTGCAAATTTGCTCCCTGCAAGTCGGCGTCTTGCAGGTTGACTTGTTGCAGGTTGGCGTTTTGCAGTTCGGCTCCTTTCAGGTTGTTTTTTGGCATAAAGGCATATTGCAAGTTGGCGTTTTGCAGGTTGGCGTTTTCCAGGTTGGCTCCTACTAGATAGGCTTGCTGTAGATTTACTCCTCTCAGGTTTACCCCTTGCAGGTTGGTGTTTTCCAGGTTAGCCCCTAACAAAAAGGCCCCTTGTAGGTTGGCGTTTTCCAGGTTGATTCCCTGTAGGGTTGCGTCTTCCAAGTTGGCTTCTGACAAATCTATTTTGGTATCTAAATTTTCTGTTCGCCATTCATTCCAAGTTTTGTAGCCATTATTTTCTACCATATAATAAAGCAACCGTTTTAATTGTTTTTCGTTAGCCATAGCACACCCCTATAAACCCAGTAGAGCATAGCTCTTTAGCATGTAATCACCAGTATTACTTCCCACCATAATGACCAAGAATTGAAAAAAATATCCCCAGATTAGCCTATTCTGTCCAAGCACCACATATAATAAAAAGTAGATAAAGGAAAACTAAGTTTTCTTAGCCCGATATTGCTCAAATAAATCACTGGTCGGATCAAAGAACGAGAACTCAACGCCGAACAGGTCACATAGCTGAATGATCATCTTAGTAGTGGCCATGTTCTGGCCGGACTCGACTTTCGATATAGCGTTCTGCTTGCAACCGAGCTTGTCAGCTAATTCTTGCTGAGTCATTTTATTCGTTATTCTGAGCATATTGACGCGGTGACCTAGTATTTCCGCGTATTCTTTTACTTTATCGTCATGGATTGTCATTGGTTCCCCTTGTTTGTGAGTTTAATGACGTTATTATACCAAAAAAACACTAGAAAAGTTTTTTATATTGCATTTTAATATTTATAATACTATATTATCTTTTTGAGGGATAATTACACCTTAATTATGCTAAGGATGTCTTTATGAATATCGGTGAAAGAATCAAGTTCATCAGAAAAAGCTGTGAGATCACGCAACAGGAATTCGCTGTGCGTCTAGGAGTAAGCCAAAGGACCGTGAGCCATTGGGAGGGCGGTGAGAGCTTGCCGAGTGTAGTGATGTTGCTAAAGATACGCGATGAGTTTGGTGTGAGCTTTGGTTTCTTCGGAGAGAGGAGATTGCGTGAGTCTTGATAGAAAGGAGGTGTGTGATGTAGAAATTAATTGGTGGTAGCCCTGGATAGTTTGGCGACTCACAGGGCTACAAAGAACAAAACAAACTCTCTTGAGAGGTTCGTTATTTCTCAATTTTATACGGCTTTTTTTCTTTTGTCAAGCTATTTGATGGGCTCGATCCAGTGACCTGTCCAGCCTTTTTCGTCGATATATGACGGAATATTTTCTTTGTCGATCTCTTTGATCATCTCTTCTTTCCACCATTTCGCTAACTTTGGATTGAGCTGCTTTACTTCGAGGAAGAATTCTTTTGATAGGTAGCGAACTCCTTCAATATTTCTACATTGTGAGATCTGTTTTGGTGTGAGATTTTTCACTTCTAGCAGGTAGGTTCTTTGCAGTTTGGCGTATTGCAGGTCGGCTCCTTGCAAGTTGGCTCCTTCCAGATTGGCGTATTGCAGGTTGGCGAATTGCAGGTTGGCTCCTTCCAGGTTAGCTCCTGCCAAGTTGGTGTTTTCCAGGTAGGCTCCTTCCAGGTTAGCTCCTTCCAGGTTAGCTCCTGCCAAGTTGGTGTTTTCCAGGTAGGCACTAAAAAGTTCGGCTCCTTGAAGGTAAGGACCTTTTAATTTTAAAGTTGTTTCACTAGGAGTCCACCAATTCATTAAGCTCGGTTTCTTTTCTTTTACTTCTATCATTAGAGGAATGGAAAGACCTTTTATGTTCTTAATTTCTTTGCAATTGAGTATTTGCTCTGTAGTAACCTTTGTTTCTAGCAGGTTGGCTCCTTGCAGGTCGGCTCCTTGCAGGTTGGCTCCTTCCAGATTGATGTATTGCAGGTCGGCTCCTTGCAGGTTGGCTCCTTCCAGATAAGGCCCTTGTAGTTCCAAAGTGTTGTTATCTGGCTTCCACCAACTCATTAAATCTGGTTTTTTTTCTCTTATTTCTATCATAATAGGAATCAAAAGTCCTTTTATGGCTTCAATTTTTTCGCAAGAAAGTATTTGTTCATTAGTAATTTGGGTATCTAGCAGGCAGGCGCCTTGTAGGTTGGCTCTTTGCAGTTCCACTCCTTGTAGGTCGACTCCCTCCAGGTAAGCATTTAGCAGGCAGGCTCCATGCAGGTTGACTCGTTGCAGATCAGCGTATCGCAGGTAGGCATCTTGCAGGTTGACATTTTGTAGGTTGGCCCCTGCTAGGTTGGCATTTTCCAGGTTGACATTTTGTAGGTTGGTATCTTGCAGGTTGGCATCTTGCAAATTGGTGTTTCCCAGGTAAGCATTTTGCAGGTTGGCTCCATGGAGGTCGGCACTAAAAAGTTCGGCACTAAAAAGTTCAGCATTAGTAAGATTGGCATTTTGCAGGTTGGCATTTTGCAGGTTGGCCACTGCTAGGTTGGCATTTTCCAGGTTGGCATTTTCCAGGTTGGCATTTTGCAGTTTGGCCCCTGCTAGGTTGGCATTTTCCAGGTTGGCATTTTCCAGGATGATTCCTTGGTTGGCTCCTTGTAGATCAGCATTTCGTAGTAGAGCATTTATGAGGTTTAATTTAGCTCCTTTTAGATTAACTTCGATCCCTGGATTTTTTTCTCGCCATTCATTCCAAGATTTGCATTTGTTATTTTCTTCTGCAGAATCAATTAGTCTTTTTAACTGTTCTTTGTTGGCCATAGTACCATCCCAAAAAATAAATATTTTCGATCCAAGCCTCTCTCCTGTCCCATCACATAATAGCATATCAAAGCTATCTAGTCCTTGCTAGCACGATCTTGCTTAATCATATCGCTACTTGTAGTAAGTCAAAGGACGGTGAGCCATTGGGAGAGCGGTGAGAGGTTGCCGAGTGTAGTGATGTTGCTAAAGATACGCGATGAGTTTGGTGTGAGCTTTGGTTTCTTCGGAGAGAGATTGCGTGAGTCTTGATAGGAATGAGGTGTGTTATGTAGAAAGTAGTAGCCCTGGATAGTTTGGCGACTCACAGGGCTACAAAGAACAAAACAAACTCTCTTAGAGGTTCGTTATTTCTCAATTTTATACGGCTTTTTTTATTTTGTCAAGCTATTTGGTTGGCTCTATCCATCGGCCTGTCCACTTGTCGTTATCGTTGGTTTCTTTGACCATATCTTCATGCCACCAATTCATTGATTCTGGATTGAGTTCTTTTACTTGGGCGAGAAATTTTTTTGAGAGGTATTTGATTTCTTGGATATCTTTGCGTTCTGAGATTTGTTTTGGCGTAATAAATTTTGCTCGAATTGGTTCTATCCATCGGCCTGTCCACTTGTAGTCATCGTCGGTTTCTTTGACCATACCCTCATGCCACCAACTCATTAGCTCTGGATTTTTTTCTCTGACTTTTATCATGAGAGGTATAGAAAGACCTCTTACATCCTTGATTATTTTGCAAGAAAGTGTTTGTTCAGCAGTAATTGGAGTGCCTAGCAGGTTGGCACCTTGGAGGTCGGCACCTTGGAGATTGGCACCTTGCAAGTTAGTGTCTCGTAGGCCAGCATCTTGTAGATTGGCACCTTGTAGATTGGCACCTTGTAGATTGGCGAATCGTAAGTGGGCACCTTGAAGATTGGCACCTTGGAGGTTAGCTTCTTGCAAGTCGGTTCCATTCAGGTAGGTTCCTTGGAGATTGGCACCTTGCAAGTAAGCTTCTTGCAAGTAAGCTACACTTAGAAAGACACCTTGAAGATTGGCACCTTGTAGGTTGGCTCTTTGTAGGTCAGCACTTTGTAGATGGACACCTTGGAGGTTAGCTTCTTGGAAATAAGGGCCTTCTAAGTGTAAAGTGTTATCATTAGGAGTCCACCAACTCATTAACTGTGGATTTTTTTCTCTGATTTCTATCATGAGAGGTATAGGAAGACCTTTTACATCTTTGATTATTTTGCAAGAAAGTATTTGCTCAATAGTAACGTAGGAGCTTAGCATGTTGGCACCTTCCAGGTTGGCTCCCTGTAGATTGACGTCTTCTAGCCATATTCGCAGGTCGGCCTCTTGTAGTTTGGTATTTTGCAGGTCGGCTCCCTTGAGGTAGGCTCTTTGTAGGTTAGCTTTTTCCAGATTTGCTCTATTTAGCTTGGCTGCCTCCAGGTAGGATCTTTCCAGGTTAGCCCCTTGTAGTTTGGCGTATTGCAGGTCGACTTTTCGCAAACGGGTTCTACGGTTTGTATATTGTAGATCAGCTCCTTTGAGATTCAATTTTGGAAATGTTTTTTTGCCATACTCTAACAATGTTTTGAATGCCAAAACTCTTTTCTCTATTTTATTACTAAGGTCATTTAGGATGACATATTGTTTTGAAGCTTGTTTTGAAACTAAATACTCGGAACATTGAAATAATATAAATATCAAAACAATAAGACAGATCACTAATTTGTAAGTGCGGCGAACAATTTTGTTCTTCGTTGACCACAATTTAGCTTTTTCCATCAAAATAATCCTTTCCCTCTTTGTAAGCATCTTTCTAGTCCCACACAGAAAAGGTCTTACTTAGCCCAAAAACATAACGCTTTTTCTGCATCTTTTTTAGAAAAAGAATCATAGGGGTTTTGAATAAAATATTCTAAAAATTCTCTAATCACTTTTTTTTGATTTTCAGAGAAGGATTTATATATTTCATTTGGATTTTCTAGTACATACAGCAGGTTATCAAAAGCAGTATCTGCTTCCTCAGTATCAACTAAAACAGCTATCATGTAAGCAGGTAAATAATATTTTATAGCAGATGGAGTCATGAAAGAGAATGGACTCTTTTGTCTTTCAAAAATGATAAATTCAAGTGTAACATCTTTCCAAAGTAACCCCTCAAAAGCCCATTTAGTTATTTGTCCATCTCCATAGTCACAAGAAGCTATATTCTCATTTCCAGGATGTGGAGCATTTTTAAAAGCGGTTGTTATTTTTTTGATTAGTTTTTTAGTATTACCAGGCATTATTTCATTTTGTGCGAGATTGCTTTTCGAGAGAAAGCGTTGCAGCAGGATTAGACATTTTCTTAGGGTTAGTTTATTTTTAATAACGCATCTTCTTCTGAGTCGCAGATTTTGAATCTGCTTAGATAATTTCGCATATCATAAATAGTTTTTTCTGATAAACCGACTAGTCCTATACTGCGGATGTTAGGAAGCATAAGACTAATAGAAAGAAAACTTGCGAGTGGTCTATCGTCTAAGTGGCTATTCTCTGGGAATATTAAGATGAAATTACTGTTTTTTTGGTTTAAAACGTCTAGTAGCTTATCACTAAACTGGTTTACATTTCTGTCGTTAATATCACCATTTATTTTTGTAATAACAACAGAGGAGCCATTGGCTAGTTTCCCTTCTTTCGATTGAAAAAGTAATTCATCCATATTTTGTCCTCTGCATGATATTAGCTTATTTTTCTTGCCTTATTTCTCTCATCTCTTTTTCGATCCTATCCATTCTCTCCCAAAGAGACTCAATTTCTGACTTCGTAGCTTTCTTGTTATCCATAAGATTAAGATCAGGAAAAACAATGTCGTGTATTTTCAAGAGATCTATTATTTTTAAAAGTTTATCTCCGCCAGGAGTAGCTTCTCCCTTTACCCACCTTGATACTAGATTATTTCCTACTCCTATCGTTTTTGCTAGATAGGTTTGCGTCATTTTTTGTCTTGATAATCCTATAAGGATTGATTTTCCGATTTTATTTTCTTCCATGCTTTTTTTTATATTCCATATTGCACTATAGTGCAAAACATATTCTATTTTTTTGCAAAAAAAAACATTTAAATGGTAATATTTTTACATTATAATGCAAAAATATTACCATTTTTAGGTTAAACTCATTTGCGAGGTTACTATGCGAGAACTAATACTAGAAATACTTAAGCCTGACAATCAGGGTAGAAAAATAACCCAAAAAGACCTTGCCAAAAAAATGAATGTCGGAAGCAATGTAGTTTCACATTGGGTTACAGGTAAGGCAAAGCCTAATGGTGAAAATATTGAAAAAATAGTCCGTTTGAAACTGATAAAACCAGAAAGAATGATCGAAATTTTTTCTGGAAAATAAAAAAAGCCGCGCATCTGGACAAGAGATACACGGCTTTCAATCTTTAACGATAAAGGAAATGATACCATGATCAAACAAATCACACAAGAAAAAAAATTCTCTCCCCTAACCCCCAACGCAAGATCGAAGGAAACCCTTCGCCTGCTAATCGAGATAGTGGAATTCTCGAAGCTAGGCTGCGAAGAAGCGCAAAACGAGTTCGCAGGGATCTACCACGAAGTGAACAAAGCCGCAAGTACTGAGAACTGCTTTAGGTTCTTGCGATGAGCTGCCCGATAGTCGATTGCAGCAAGCTACGCCCGAGTAAGACCTATCGCAAGTGGTACGCAACAACTTGTATGTATGTGTCAACGAAAGGCGTGATATGCGGGCTATCCTGCAAGAAACGAAAAGAGCAGCTCAACGCTCGTTGCGAGATCCACCTGGGATTTCCGACAAGAGCAAGAAGACAAGCAAAACCCGATTCACGAGAAAAAAAAGAGGAGAGAGTACCCATGAAAACGAGAAAAGTAAGTGAAATGACAGAGCAAGAGCTAAAGAACGCCAAGTACATAATGAACCTCAAGGGGAAAGACTACTGCACAGTAGCATATCGCTTACTAAGGTTCCGCGAAGAGCATCCTACATGGTCGATAACGAAAGAGATAATTCACAGAGATGACGTAAGCATCATAGTGAAGTGCTCTATCTCCGACGACCAGGGCAGAGTTATAGCGGAAGACTTTGCCGAGGAGATGTGCAGGAGCCACCTACCCACGATTGAGAAAGCGAGTACGGATGCTATGGGCCGAGCGTTGGCTAATTTGGGGTACGCCACATCAAGTATAGCAAGCTACGAGGAGATGAAGCGGTTTGAAGGAAAGCAGCAATCCAAACCGAGAACAACGCAAGCTCCTACGAATACTCAACAATCTCCAAACAAAACTACGCCAACTCACCTCGCGACCAAGCAACCTCGCCGCAAAAAATCGTCTTCTCCGGAGAAAACCCCAGAGCAGTTAGAGCAAGAACTCAGCAGTAATCTAGATTGGATGTCCGAGAAATTCCCTTGGAAGCTGACCAAGCACGACGGAATAGCAGCAGTAGAGTTAACCTGGGCCGAAATCCCACAGCTAGAGAAAGTGAAGAGCAAGGACGGCAAGGTTTACGGATACCGGCAATACCTTCGCATTCTAGAGACTAAGACGAACGATCCACTAGTTGCAGCGAAATGTAAGGTCGCCGCTAACCACTTCAAGAGCATCAAGAATAAAGAGAGTAAGGATGCTGCTCAAGCAGAGCTGTTTGGTAACAATGGTAAGGAAGTAAATCAATATAGTACGGAAGGAGTAGGAGCGTAATGGAAACGAGGATAATCCAAGAAGACGGAATACAGAAAGTCGTAAACCCTAACAATGGTGAAGTTGCCGTATTGATTTCGGGTGAGCGTGGATCAGGTTGGTACACCGCAAATGAAGAAAGTAAAAACAGTCTTCAAGCCCTGTATGATCCCGAGATTGTTTTACCTTTACTTGAAGGAAAAGATCTAGATGACGAATATTTTGAGCAGAAATATGACGACTTCTATTTTGGATCTAACTTTGACAGCTTGGAGGTTTTCTGGGTGAAGCAGGGAGAGTTATTCTACATCGAAAACTACGACGGTGGAGAAACGCTAATTACACAAGATAAGTTTCTGAAAGCTTAGTTTAGGAGGTTCAAACGTGAGCAAAGAATATCAATTCACCTTTGGCTTTTACGCAGGGAAATCGCTTGATGAGATCTCTCTTAAGAAACTAGACAGTTACTTGGGCTGGATGGAGCGCATTGAGGAGCCTACTCCCAAGATGGAAGAAGCTATCTGTAAAGTAATCGAATATTTAAACGATCCGGTTATTGCCAGAGAGTTAGAAAGAATCCTTTAGTACGGTTTCCTCAAATAAGTAGTTGCACACAGCCCTCGCTCAGAGGGCAGTTTTTAACAAAGGATAAAGCTATGGAAGTATTTGTAGTAACGTTGAATGTGGAGCACGAAGCTAGCAGATTAGTAGGGATTTTCCTAAGTGAATCGGATGCAGTGGAGTTAGTCGATTATCTAAATAGAGGTAATGCACCAGAGGATTTTGAGTATAGCTACGAAGCTCGAAACACTGGGCATGTAGGAGTGATACCTTTATCTGAGTACCTGGGCAAAGAAATAACCTCAGTCGGGTAGCCAAGACCTAAGCAAAAGACTTGGCGTAGTGTATCAGCAAAGGGTTGTGCTTGCGTAAGCAAGTAGGGGTTCGATACCCTATACACTTTTAGGCGCAGAAAATTTTTTTTCTCCCAAGATAGTCAATAGCTTAAGTACGGTTTTTGTACGACAATAAAAGGACAAAAAATATTATGACTCCACAAGAAAAATTATCACAGCTAAACGAAGTAGGGCAAGAAATTCACGAAGCAATCACTTTCGAAAACGGAAAGCTTACTTGGCAACTACAAGTAGGGCATCCGAATGAGGAAGGCTCTGTCTCAGGATGCTTTAACACGCACCTCGTGGATTTTGTCATCGAGCTACAACAGCATTACCAAAGCATTATGCCTTGCCGAGAAAACGCTCTGGTGATAACGAAATTGGAGGAGGCTCGACTATGGCTAGAGAAGCGGAAAATGGACAGAGAAAAACGCGGTGTTCTCCAGACAGACAAAGCGTAAGAGAAAGAGAGGAGAGATATGGATGAGTTACACCTATTTGCAGGAGTCGGGGGAGGTATCTTGGGCGGCCAGCTACTCGGACATAGAACGGTCTGTGCTGTCGAAATTGAGCCATACTGCCGAGAAGTGCTTTTGCAAAGACAACGAGACGGAGTGCTTTCTTGGTTCCCAGTATGGGACGATGTTCGCACTTTCGACGGAAAACCCTGGCGAGGAAAAGTTGATGTCATTTGTGGAGGTTTCCCTTGCCAAGACATCTCAGTTGCAGGGAAAGGCGATGGTATTCAGGGCAAAAGGTCGGGGTTGTGGAAAGAAATGGCAAGGATCGTTGGCGAAATTGAACCGAGATATGTCTTCGTGGAGAATAGCCCAGCTCTCACAGGAAGAGGACTTGACCGAGTCCTCTTGGATTTGGCCCAAATGGGGTACGATGCAAACTGGTGTTGCCTTTCCGCTTCCGAAGTTGGAGCTCCGCATAGAAGAGAGCGAGTTTGGATATTGGCGTACTCCCGCAGCTCAGGAATCTGGTGTAAGAGTAGAGGGGCTAGAAAAAATAGGAAACACATCTTTCGGCAAAGAAGCGGGACGAAAAGCTCAGGTCGGACTAAGTCAACAAGTTACATGGGCAACTCCCACAACGATGGACAGTCTTCCTCCAAAGACACACAAGGCATTAATGAGAGAAGCAACAGAAATAAGGCCAGGAAGAAAGAAGCCGCAGAACCTAAGAGACCAAGTCTGTTCAGGTCATCTTTGGCCAACACCAACGGTGAAGGGAAATTACAACCGGCAGGGATTAACAAAGAAGAGTGGAGATGGGCTTGCAACAGCAGTAATAAGAATGGAGAAGTTTCCCACCTCGAATGCTTCAGGTTACAAAGGGCCAGGCAAAAACAGAAAACCAAGAGACAGGCTGGACTATGCCGTGGAGAAAGGAGAGACGAAGAGCAAGAAGTTCAGCCCTTCTCATGGTGGAAAACTGAACCCAGACTGGGTCGAGTGGTTGATGGGGTGGCCGATAGGGTACACCGCATTAAGGCCATTGGCAATGGGCAAGTACCACTCGTGGCTTCGACAGCATGGCAAATTTTAGAAATGAGGATGCTGGAAAGCGAGAGAAGAGAAATTGAGTTTAATCAAAAATGTTTTTGGTAAATTTCCCAGGTACCGAAGTAACGTGATTGGAAATCCTAATGGGTACCTGAGTAGCGTGAAGTGTAAATGTAAGTAGCGTAAACAGGTATCTCAAGTAACGCGAACAAGTATCTCAAGTAACGTAAACAGGCGTTACTGGCATTACTAGTAACGTGACTGAACGTTACCACTAGACCCAATCGAACGTTACTACCAGACCCAATCGAGCGTTACTAGTGGAACCGTTTTCGGCCCTACAGATTATTAGTTTAGGTGGTGACAGAGTCCTCATAGTATTCTTCATAGTATTTTTCATAGAAAGAAGAGAGATAACTAAGGAATTAGTATACAAATAGGTTTTTGCTTTAAGCAAGCCTAGCGAATGCTCTCTTCTCTTTTTTATAAATGACAAGAAGGAAGAAAAATGAATGTTCAAATCCCATTCTCGAAAGTAGCAATGTTTTCTCCAGGGAAAAACAGCCCAGAAGGAGAATCGAGGTTAATATGTGATGAATATCCCACTTGGGCAGACTTTAAGCTCCTGTGTGTGTTATTGGCCATTTTTCAGAGTAGGAAAGAATCAAGTCTTGAGATACCTAAAAAGAAAATCTTGAGAGTATGGGGAAAGACATGCCAGGGGAAGAATTATCGAATTCTAGAAAAAACGCTCAAGAAGTGGGCGAGCTGTAAAATGACGCTAAAGGGCAGAGGCAAGGTAGGGATAATCTCTAGCTATAACTACCGGAAATCAGCAAAGACCATTCGCATAGAATTCGACAAAGGTTTCTTTGACTACTCGCTGAAGAAAGGCCAGGTGTGGGATTTAGACAAGATATTTTCGATGAACGGAGTTATTTTCCGTTTAGTACAGATATTTTCTGCCAATCTCCATTACAAGAAAGAAAAAGAGGAGATTGATTTCTACCCGATTCCACTAGCGAAAATGATCGCCATATCAGTAAAAAAACCTCACGAGGCAAGAAAGAGACTTCGAACGAAGATGCCAGATGTTATCTCGGAGCTGCAAGCTAGAGGATTGAATTGTTTACAAGAGTGGAGAAAGATCAACGGGGAGCAGCGTTTATTTGTATGGAAAGAGGAGAGTTCAAGTAAGAGAGAGGAGAAAAAGAAAGCTGAGCCATGTCGCCAAACCAACTCAGCTAATTCTACAGCAGAAAAATCACTCAAAAAGAAGAGTGAAATTCCCTTAAAGGAATCTCCAAAATTTATCACAAATACGAGTGAAAGTCAAGAAGAATTTGAGAAAGCGTGTGCTTTTTACGAAACAATTTCATCTAACTTTGATCGCTCCTCAATAAAAAACTACTCAGGCAAAGTAGTCGAACTTTGGGAATGGCACAAGGAAGCAATAAAGTTCTGTGCTTCAGGGCAATTACTAACGAGGATCTATTCCGGCAAAAAGATCGTTGGTTGGTACAAAAGTGGTTGCCAAAAAGGAGAGTTCGCCAGTTACGTCGAACACACAAACATCGAGTTAGCGAAGCAAAGAGCACAAGAACAAACCCCAGAGCTAAGACAAAAGATGTTTGACACGATGTTGAAGTTAATGAAATCCTGCTCAAGCGAAGGCAAGCAAGAATTAGCCAAAGAGATATGCTCCTCTTCTTCGATAACCAACCAATACGATGCTAAGCAAGAATTCCAGTATGCAGCAATAAACAAATGCCTGGAGCTGCCAGTGATGGCGAAGTACAAGCAACCAGGGTACTCGGATTTGATCAACTCTCTTTTCCTACTAGACGGATTTGGCCGAGTTGCAGAAAAAGAATTGCCAGCGCAGTGGTGGCCAAAGTTTGAGCTAGAACACGAAATCCATCGAGATGAAATCAAGACCAACCTTAGATTACTTGAGCCAACAAAGGAAGCAAAAAAATTCCAAGCAATGGAGAAGCTCTGCAATGACCTCATAGCGAAAGGTGGACAAATTCTCTCAGCGAAAGAGCAAGTTGAGCAATGGAGAGAGCAGGGTGCAATATGATACCCGCAGATAACTATATCAGGATACACAGTACATCAGGATACACAGTATGTCGAAGACCACCAAGTACTTGCGATGATCTTTGATAGCGATGGACTCTATGCGCAAGGGAATACGTGACCATCGAGGGCAAGTTGTACACTGTGGACACAGTTTTTCGTACTGCCGAGGAAGCAAAGAAAGCTTTGGCTGCGTATAGTCAGGATAAGGCTGCTGCGTTTATTAAGGAAGTACGTGAGAGCTTGAGTCACAAAAAAACTGCGTGAACTGAGTAATGTTTTGTACAATAAGTATAGCGGTTCTTTAGTTTTTTGTTTTGTGACATCATAGGGAGTTGGGTATGTTTCGTGACAATAAAACTGTTTCTGCTATTTTATTTTACTATGCATTGGCTGTTTTTACTCTATGGGGATTTCTTTTGTTTGGGATGTTTATTTATTTAGGGGTTCTTCTTCTTTTGATACCAATGTCTTCACCTTTCCAATTTGTAATACCCACGATAATTTCCATTTATGTCGTTGTAAATAAAATCATTGGAGATAAAGCTAAGTGGAGTATGATTCTTTTTTTCATTTTAGTTATACATCTTGTTACTTTTCTTAATATGTATCTCAGCATATTATTCATTGAAGCCATCGCTAGTTCCGCATAGATCGGGGAGTTAAGAAATGAAGAGAGCTATTTTAATTTTGCTTGTGCTGGTTGCTTTGGTGAGCGGTGCTGAGATTGGGATAATGAACGAAAATGAATACTTAAAATCTTTAGCAAGAGCATATCTTAAAATTTATTCGTCTATGCCTATAGATCAGGCTCCAGAAATTTATACATACATAGTTTCCCCTTTTCATGAAAAATCTTTAGGAGTAGTAATTATTGTATCAGAAGGGAAGGAACAAAGTGCAATATGTTTACATTTAGTTTTCGCGTATATACTTTTAACCTTAACAGAACTCGTATTGATTATTTTAGCAGTAACCTTACTAAGTATCTCTGTTTACAGAATGCTAAGAGATAGAAAAAAGGAGACCAAAGTAAATGAGTAAACGAGCATTCTGGCAAAGATGGCTATTACCGATCTAACTGCGAATCGTATCGGCCAGCGAAGATATTGTGCTTAGTTTTACTTTGGGACTCAGTTAGGGTGGTTTGCTATGAAAAAGGCTATGCTGGTTTTGTTTGCCTTGGTTGCTTTGGTGAGTGGAGCTGAGGCTGTGAAGATTATGAATTATGGAGAATTTAATAGTTTTCGTTATTGGGGGTCTATTGAAGACTTGGGAGACACTGGTGCGTGGTCAGATGAAACACATGTGTACACAAAACCACTAAACTTTGGAGATTTGGGAATTACCTTTGGGAACGAAGACGGTTTTAAAGGTTGGATTTCAATATGCCTGATTTATGTTTATATCCTGTTAACCCCAATAGAATTTATTGGGCTAATTTTACTAATACTAACACTGTTCATAATTACCTTAGCAATTCTAAGCAAAAGCAAAAAAACAAAGCAAAACGAAGAAGAGCAGGGAGCTAAGCAATGAAAAGAGCTACATTGATTTTGTTTGTCTTGGTTACTTTGTTGAGTGGCGCTGAGGCTATTGAGGTAATGAATAGGAATGAATACGTAAGAGTTAAGTTAATAAGAATAGCAAATATCGTTAATGGTAAAAATCCGGCTCCAAAAATTTACGAACAGATAGTTTACCCTGTAAAGGGAAGATCTTTAGGAGTGGAGGTCGTTGTACCAAGAGGGAAGAAACAAAGGAAAATATTCCTACATCTAGTTTTTGTATACATACTTCTCTCTCCAGCAGAATTCGGATTCATCATTTTAGCAGTAACTTTAGTAATTATGTCCGCTTATATAATTTTTAAAGTAAAACAAAAGGAGACCAAAGTAAATGAGTAAACCGACATTCTGGAAAAGATGGCTATTCCCAGAACTAACTGCAGATCGCATTGGCCAGCGAAGATATTGTGCTTAGTTTTACTTTGGTGCTTATACTTTGCTTTTTTTAGCATAAAGTTAAATCTTGGGTATTTTGTTTGTATAACTTTTTTGATGCCATTACTGCTTGTGCTCATATTGTTACATCAACCAATGGAAATAGGTATGGACGAATATTTTGATTCTAAAAACAAGGAGACCGAAGCAAAACGAAGAGCAGGGGGCCACGAGATAAAGAGAGCTACGTTAGACCATGACTCAATGGAAAGTGATAACATGGAAAAACAAAAGAGAGCCAAGTGGTTCATGAAGCTGAGATTGATCGCGCTGTGTTTTATCCTGCTCGCAGCGTTGTGTGCGAACTCTTTGTATTACCGACTTTATCGGGCGCATGATGTTGAGGCGTTGAAGGAATTGTACTGGTATGGGGCTAGGGATTTCAGTGGAGTAAACCTGGGAGAAGCCGACCTGAGAGGAGCCAACCTGATGGGAGCCAACTTGAGAAGAGCCTACCTGTACCTAGCTGACCTGAGAGGAGCCGACCTGAGAGGAGCCGACCTGAGAGGCAACTTGCAAGGAGCCGACCTGAGAGGAGCCCAATTGCGATTCGCCGGGGGAGCCAACTTGCAAGGAGCCGACCTGAGAGGAGCCTACCTAAGAAAAGCCGTCCTGGGACCCGACCTGAGAGGAGCCGACCTGAGAGGAGCCGATCTGGAAGAAGCCGACCTGAGAGGAGCCTACCTGCAAGACGCTAACCTGCAAGACGCCAACCTGCGAGGAGCCGACCTGGGATTCGTTAAAAACTTAACATCAAAGCAAATTTCAGAATGTAGAAACATCGAAGGAATAAGATATGTCTCAAAGGAATTCCTCATCGAAGTGAAACAGCTCTATCCTAAGCTAATGGAGTGGTGGAACGAAGATATGGTAAAAGAATTTCATAGTGATGGAGGCTGGAATGGTCGCTGGATAGAACCAAATAAAATAAAATAAAAGGAGACCAAAGCAAATGAGTAAACCATCATTCTGTCAAAGATGGCTATTCCCCAAGCTAACTGCGGGTCGCCAAGGCGCTAGTAATAGGCTTTGTGATCTGGTTCTACTCATGACCCTGCTCGCGTGAATATGCGCTTTGTCGAAGATTTCACGAAGTCTGCTACTGTGCTTAGTGGTACGCAGTTTGGCTTGGATATTTTTTTACGGGGGTAATACTTTGGAAACTATAGAGTTTGTAAACGAGTTGGTAAGTGAACTTTTGAATGGCTTTGAAAAAATGACCATTGAGAAAAAATCTGGCTCCCAAAAAGTTGTAATTACAATGTTAAAAAAAGAAGAGACACCGATTATTTACAAAGAGTTAGAGTTTTCGTTAGCAAAATCTATTTTTAATCGCCTCTTAACAATGTCCGGTATTAACTATTTTACTCAAGAGGAATCTAACTCCAAAATCACATACAGGAGGTCTCAGAATCCAAAAGCATTAATGGAGTTAGGAGTCCACTATGAACCACCATACAAACTAATAGAGATTAATGTAATTACTAGAAAGATTGCTGAATAAACAAAGGAAACTCATGGATATAGCTATTTTAGTTTTACTTGTGTGTATCGTGATCCTCGTGAAAAAGCGGAGAGCTTCGGATCCTAGGAAAACGGAGACACTCATTTACGTAAGGGAAGAAGATGAGCAGCTCACTTGGCAAAAGAAGCTGAAGTGGTGGACTTGGGGATACTGGGTTAGGTGGAGATAATGAAACTTTTTTTGATTTGGCTGGCTATAATTGTTGCATTTGAGTTTCTTGTCCGTTTTCTTTTGTTTAGTATGGGTTCTGCTTATACTAGATGGATGGATAATGGTCGTAACATAGCTTCCCAAAGTTCTGTAACTCCGAAAAATACAGAATTACGTTGCTCTAAACATATTTTAATTCACGGAGTTGTTCTTTCTATAGTTTCTCCAGGTATTGCCATTTTATGTGTTTTTACCGTTGAAAATCTAATACTCACGTCAGTAGTGACAGCAATATTTTTATTTAGTTCCGTACTAGGCCTACTTTTGATATTGGTTCATTTTTCAGAATATGATTACGATATGTCTGATGAAGAGTTGATTCAAAAAAAGATATTTGGAAAAAATAAACACATAAAATGGTCAGAGATAGAGCGAGTAAGTTACATAAATGGTAGTTTTCATATAAAAACGAAAAAAGTTGATATTGTAGAGATATCACTATCTTTTATAGGGCTGCCTGCCTTTGCTGAACTTTTGCTAAAACATGTATCAAGAGAGGCAATAGAAGCGGAATCTTTGGATACCATTAAGAATATTGCTAAAGGAGAGTTGCCGAGTATTTATGAAACCTTGGAGTAAGTGATGCAAGATTTTTTAATTTCGTTGGTTAAGGGTGTTTTGTTTGCTTTGTTTATGTCTTTTTGGATGTATTTCGGTAACAAATTGATAACGAAGATAAGTAATTCAAAACAAGAAAATGATTCAGAGATGCGTTGTCCCAGAGGTTTTTTGATCTTGGGGCTTTTAGGCTTGACATTTTTTGTAAGCTTGGCCATTTTTTTTCCTGGTCATGCTGATAATGAAATAGCGTTTTGGTTTATGGCATTAGGCTTTGGTATAGCATCTTTACCTGGTTTAATTTTGGTAATTATATATTTTGCTGGATACTACAAGATATCTGATGAAGGATTGACATACAAACCAACACTCGGAAAAGATAAGCATATAAAATGGTCGGAGATAGAGCAGGTAAGTTCTGGATTTTTCATAACATCTATTCTTTTAAAAACGAAAAAAGGCGACGTTATGAGAGCACCTTTAGGCTATACTGAGACACCTAGGTTTGCAGAGCTTTTATTAAAATATGTGGCGATAGAAGCCATCGAGAAAGACTGTTTGGATATCATTAAGAATGCTGCTCAAGGAGAATTACCATTACCATGAGCATTTATTATCCAGGATCAAAGAAAACTAGTGTTGGAGGTAAATAATGTGCAAAGATAGAACAGTAACAGATAGAGAATGCAGGATAGTCCTTAACCAGTTTGAAAAGCTCATGCTGGAAAAAAATTGGAGCCAAGAGCAAGCAGCAAGAATGCTTGAAGTAGATCGTACTTGTGTAGGCAAAATACTCAGACAAAAAAGGAGGCCGTCGAAGAATCTCCTGGAAAAAATAAGCTTTGTTGTCCTCACAAAATCCTTTAAATAGAAAGGCTCAGAAGAATACTAGTCCCATATAAAAATAACTATATTTGAGTACCTTACTAAAACCCCATAACATTACTAATAATCACTTTTATGGTTAACCTAATGTTACTACCACTAAATTGGGGTTCTATATTTAGGAGCACTCAAATGATATTGGCAGCACTAATTCCCCCCATCAACGACTTCGTGAAGAAGTCCCGCATACCTCGCATTATAATCAAACCCTCCATGCTTGAGACTACGGCAGTATCTAAATCTATCGTCACTTTCTTCTCTAGCGACACCAGTCTATTAACTAAAGAATCAGGTCATGTAGCATGAATGTTCGCAAATTACTACGAGAGGCTTTCTCGGATAGGAAAGAGCTAATAGAAAAAGAAATGGCCGAGAGAATGACTATCTCTAGCCTGAACAAAAAGCTAAGCGAAAATTATAAGGAACTTTCTGAGAATATAGATAGGCAAATCGAAAAGGAGGAGAGCCCTTGATCAACGATGCAAGAATTTTTCCTTTTCTATTTATCTTGCTATGTTGCTTTTTTCATGCTCCTAAAAGCAAGAACTATAAAGCTGGGGATCTAAAAATAATCCTAGAGTCGGTTCCTTATAAGTGGTCTAAATCAGGAAGAGTTTTAAAGCCTAGCTTTCAAATAAAATATCCAATGCTTAAATCTAACGCTTTTCCTTACCTCATAAAAAAATTATACAAGGAAGGAATTATAGGAGAGAAAGACATTTTATTGAGAATAAAAATGTACCAGCTCCTAAAAGATGGGAGCTGGTATAAGTTCCCAGATATTTTCATCAGGAAATTAGGCAAAGGGGAAAGGAGGTCGCGAAATGCAGGATTGGTGCAAAGTAATTGAAATAGATGAGGCAAGTTTTAAAGCAATGCTTATAGCCGAAAAAGAAAAGATTCCGCTCGAGACTCATCTAATTGTTTCCCAAAAGAAATTTGAGCTTTATACAAACCCAATGCCCAGGGATAGGGAGAAGTCATGTTTAGCAGATGCGGTAAAAAAACACGGAATATGCGTAGATTGAATCAGAAAAGAGGGTAGACAATTCAAGTTTATACAAGAAATACCAAATTGCCCGAGACTAGAGAAAGTTACCAATTCCAGCGGCAAAGTAAAGATTCGAGTTAAAAAAACGAAGTACGATGTCCAGGAGATAAGAATTTTTGACAAAAGAAAAATCGGTAAATAATTTGTGCTACCTCTGTAAAAAAGAAAGAGGAGAGTGTTACCTGATGTGCTTAGTATGTCAGGAGAAATATTCGCTCATACCATAGGAGGGGGGAAATGAATTTGATTTATATGCTGGTTGGGGTAGGAATAGGGCTTTGTTTTAGCGAGATGAAGAGAATTTACATTAACACAATGAAGGAGATAAACTATGAGATTCGACAAGAAAAGAGTGAAAAATAACGATAGAACATTTTTCGACAAGGTCACATATGGGGGATTTGCCCACAAAGCTCTGTATGCTCTAACCGGATTGTTTGGAATATACGGAATGTTATTTGTACTCAGCTTGTTCTTGGGGGAATAGATGACCGTACCAAGAATAAAAAGCAGCAGAAACAAATCGCAGAAAAACAAAGGCAAGGGATTTCAGGATTACGTATCCAGAAACCTAGAGAGGTTACAGGGGCTAAAGAGATTAATCTATGTAGAGCTGGAGGTGCAAAGAAAAAAAGTAGGCAATAAATTTATCTTCACGAAAAAGCAGCACTGCGACTTCATTGTAATTAGCAGCAAAGGAGATTTTTGGTTTGATGCAAAGGAATGTGGTAGCGAGAAGTTTTCGATATCAGGCAAGAGGCTAAAGCGACAAGCAGACTCTTTTGCCCAAGCTCAAGGATTCGGAAAAAAAGCAGGGTTCTTGGTGTGGTTCTACGCCCAAGATCCTGCTCGGGCAAATATTAGATTTATAGAGGACTTTACTAAGCCAACAACAATCGAGAGCGGTATAAAATTTGATTGGGAGTTGTTTGTATGATCGATTTTATTTATAGCGTTGGGGAAATGATCGCTAACTTTTTCGGGATGATATTTGGTTAGGGGATTGATATGTTTTGGTGGAATGATGAGCCTAAAAGCAGGAAGCAAATAGAGGAGGAGAAGACAGCGGAGTTAGTCCATCTTCGTGGGGTGACTAAGATGCGCTGGTATCATCACGCGATCTGGCACTGCTGGTATCGGTGGAGGTCGTGATGTATCTTTCGAAAAAGGAGAAGAAGCACATCATTAACAGCTTGGAAGCTTGGATGATTCGTAATAATAAGAGCAATCGGCAGGTCGCTTTGCTGCTGGAGATTAGTCCTAGTTATCTTAATGAGGTGATCAATAGGAAGAAAGTTCCTTCTGTTGATGTGTTGAAAAATATTAGCGTTTTGCTTATAAGAGAAATTCAATGATACTAATGAGCTTCTTTATTTGGAGTTTTTATCCTTGTTTTTTTTGTTCTTGATCGCCTTTTAATGCGAATAGCTTTATCACCCTCATTATCCATATTTTTTACCACTTCTGCTCTGTTTGTTTGCATTGATTTCGCTGTTTCGGATGCCATAATTACCACCATTTTATCTATTAAGTTTTTTATCTCTTTTTCCTTCTTTTGTATTTTTTTTTCTTCATTTTTTAGTTTTTGAAAAATTTCTTTTTTATTTTGTAATCTTGTTGGAGAAATTAATTTTTCTATTATTAATTTTTCCCATTCTTCTAATTTTTCTTTTAATGTTTTTTTCTCTTCTATCACTTTTTCTAATAACCACAAAGAGATTTTTTTTGTCCAAATTCTAGCCTCAGCTATGTCTGAACATAGTCCTAATTTGTAATTTTTTTTAGCCGAGTCTAAGAAAAGATTTCCTGTTTCGTCCACCCATAAGCCCCTTGTGTTTTTCACGGAAAAAACAGCTCCATCTTGCCAAAAAATATCTCCATCTTCTTTGCTGATACATACGGCTAAAGGCATTTCTTCTGTATCAACATAAAACCCTTCTGCATCCTCATAAAAGCGTATAACTTTATCGCTTTTATTCATTTTATTCTCCTCTACAGAAAAGTTTTTCTAAAACTCTAAGACAACAGAAAATTCAAAGACTTCAATAGAAACCATGTGACACATACTAATATACCAACCAATATCCTAACAAATATACCAACCAGCCAAGACACGCACTACCGATGCACGCTATTATTAATCTTCGTCTATAACGGGGTTCTACCCTAGAAAATGCACTATTGTTATATTCTATTGTGTCTTGTATTCTGTCTATTATGACTGATCTTGTCTGCAGAGAATCTATTCGTCGCCTATCAAAGACTTTAATAATATGCTTAATGCGTCCTTCTCTTACATTGGGTATACGTTCTTCGTTCGGAATAAAGTAGTTAATAAGAGTAATGGCCCAAGTAATACAATTATGACATTTGTTTGTTTCAGGATTAAAAGAATAGTGTTCAAACTCACGAGGTTTAGCAATTGCCACTAAATGTTGAAAGTTCTCATCATCTATTTCCCAGTCTAACTTTAACACTTTTTCTGAAAATTTTTCTGCTAATTTTTTCCCACGAAAATCATTTTTTATCACGCCTGGTGTTTTATTATCAAATAAATATTCTCTCCATCTTTCTGGTTCGCTGTAATCTTCTCCTGAACCATCAGGATCTATTAAGTTCTCCGGATTAAAATAAAAACCTCGATAATAGGTTTTTTCTCCACTTGGGTCTCTAAAATAAAGCATCAAATGACCTGGGTCATGTTTATAAGCTGTTCCCTTTGGTCTAAGTATAAGACCTATCTTCATCTATTGACTCGTAAAAATCATAATTAACTGGAACAACGTACATTTTTTGTCCGTAGTGGTGGGTAGCTTTCTCAAGAGAACATTTTCCAGAGAGGACATCTCCAATGGATGCTTTTAGATTACGACCAACTTTAGCAGATATATGATGAGTTGCACTACCTTGACTATCAAAGTCTACAACTAATACTTTATATTTCTTAGAAATAGAGTAGGCAATATTCATGCAACAAGCAGTTTTTCCCACTCCCCCTTTTACACTCCCAAAAGAAACTATCAAGTAACACCTCCATTTTTTCAGCGTGAAAAATATCATATAAGAGATTACAAAAGATTCACTTACAGAAAAGTGACTCTTTGAAAAACCGCATTTTTACTTAGGTTTTTTTTCCCAGACTTTCTTAAGTATATCCATACTCAAAACTTCTTTAGGGAAGCTCCCCCCTGTATCATTTATAATACTACGAACCTTTTCGGCATAAGCAGGCTTAATGGCAAAATCTTTGGCTGGGTTATTCTCTACTTCTTTCTCTGCAGAATCAAATGCCATATTCTTGAATAGGTCACTTAAATCTCCAGCTTTATCTAAGAAGTCTATACGAAGTTTATCTAGCGCAGCCTCTCTCTTTTTTTTCTCTTCCTCTTCTTCGTGCTTTTTCTTTAATTCTTCATTAAGATCAAAAAGAGTATCTTGCTTCTGTTCTTTCTCTTCGCTCCATGTCTCAGCATAATCATTATCTAAGCATTTCCCCAAATAATTAGAGTACGAACTTTTTGCTTTTTCGTTGGCATATAGAATATTTCTTTCTACGTAATCAGATCCACTTTCGCCTAGGTGCTTTGCTAAGGTATTTTTTGTAGCCTTAGGAACTCTCTTTAATCTAAGGAGAGAAACTAGTCTTTCTAGTTCTGTCGATTCTGGTATTAATTTAGTTTCTTTTTTAGGAGGAGAAGTTTCTACTGTAATAACTTCCTTCTCTTCTTTTTCTTTTGCATATTCAAAATAGCACTGCTTCTTTTTAGTGTCTATATTGTAAGATAGCAAATACCCTGCTTCAATAAGAGCATTAGCTGTCTTTTTTAATCTCTTTCGTCTGTTCGTTGTATGTTCGTCTTTAATTGGAAGCCAGCGACATATTGCTACTTCGGATATTATAAAGACCCCTCCTATTGAGTGATATTTTCTTTTAGCTAGAAACTCATACATGCGTCTTGGTAGTCCAGCAGGAAGAGCTCTGTACCATGCCATATCCAAAAATTGGTAGTATTTTGACTCTATATTTTTTAGAATATCATCAGGAAACTCTAAGACTGATTCACTGTTTCTCCTGCTATTGTTCTTGTTTTTGTTAAACAATACAACCTTGTTAAATAAAGAGAAGTGTGTGCTTATTCTCTTATTCCCTTCCTCATCTGCTACAATGAAACATTCTGAAAATTCATATCTTGCTTGGGCTAATTTTTCCAGTGACTTCTTTATCTTTCCCGTCCAACTTGTAGGCTTCAATCCCATTTCTCTGGCAATCTGGCTATAATTAACCTTGATAGTTTTATCCTTCATGCCATTTTTAACCCAAATTCTCATTATAGCCGTATACACATCTTGCTCAAGAGCTCCAGGTGTTCCGTAATCGCAAACACACTTTAGGCTATATTCTCCACTATCGTCTTCCCACTTAGTAACCTTTTTCTTGCAGACCACCCCCCTATTACCAAAGTAAAAAACGGGTAATTGCAAAAGATTGTTGTCCTTCAAATACGGCTCTAAGTACTCCATTCAATCCTCCCCAAAGTGTTCCCAAAGTAATAAGACACCAAAAAAATGTTCCTAAAGTACGATACTTTTACAAAAAAACACCTAATACACGCCTAAATACGCACTTTATTATTACCCCAGAAACATATTATACACATTTTTATTACATTTGGAACACGTTTTTGCATCTTTTATTACCACAGGAACATGTTTTTATTACTTTCAAAACATGTTCCTATTACCATAGGAACATGTTCTTATTACTTTTGGAACATTTTTTCCTTATATAGTCCAGTAATATAAAGGGAAAGCGAATCCTATATACATTCTTATATACATTAATATAACTACTACTATACAGACAACTCGCATACAAAGATCAATTTTAGACTAAGAATATCGAAAAAAGCTATAAGTGGTGGTGGTTTTTTTGCTTTGCTTAGTTAATAAAAAACTAGGTTTCGAGAAAAGATTGCTCGCCTCTGGGTTATTAGCTTATATTTCTAAGTACCTCTCCATTCAATCCTCCCCAAAGTGTTCCTGTAGTAATAAAAGATGCAAAAAAGTGTTCCAAAAGTACGATGCTTACAAAAAAATACCTAATAAACGCCTAATTACGCACTTTTTTATTACCATAGCAACATATTATATACATTTTTATTACATTTGGAACACTTTTTTGCATCTTTTATTACTACAGGAACATGTTTTTATTACTTTCAAAACACATTTTTATTACCATAGGAACATGTTTTTATTACTTTGGGAACACTTTTTCCTTATATAATCCAGTAATTTAAAGGGAAAGCGAATCCTATATACATATTATATACAATTAATAAACTACTACTATACAGACAACTTGCATACAAAGATCATTTTTAAGCTAAGAAAAGCGAAAAAATTTGTAAGTGGTGGTGGTTTTTTCGCTTCGCTGGGAAAAGAAAGCTAAGCCAATTCAAAAAATATGGGTTAGATCTAAAATCCTAGGTGATTTCGAGAAAAACTTGCTCGGCCCTGGGATTTTTAATTGCACAGGTTGATATAGGAAATTTATATTTGTATTTTTTTTGATATATCAGTATAGAGCTACATATCAATTATCATATAGCTCTATCTTGAATAATTTATGTAATACAAATATTACTCTATGAGCTTACCCCTTGGATAATTCCTCGGAGCTCCTGATTTTCTTTCTGCAAATCTTCTACCATTCGTAATAATTCACTGTAGGTTTGGCTATCTTCTCTTTCCCTAGAATTTGATTTCAAAGAGGAGATCTTTTCACAACCTAGAACAGATCTAGCTTCGATCATTTTGCACTTGGTTTCGGCTAACTCCCAGAACATGGAGTCAGTGACAATATGAACGCCTTCTTTAGTAAGCCAACTCCAGGATATCCATTTATAAATCGTAGAGCGAGATACGCCGAAAATCCCAGCGGTCATCATTACGTCGATCGAGACTATCTTGTTCTTCATCTCGGCAATCACCTTTGAGCGAGGATAATAATTTGCATCGGTATTGATGGCGCAATCATTACAAACTCCACTGTCATCAAAAATTCTAATGTAGCATTTTTTGCAATGTGGTTTGTCGTAAACAGGCTTGACAGTTTGTTGTGAATATTGTAGCATGAATTTGCTCCTTGGGGGAGTGATCCCCCGTTGAGTGTCCTAGTTGTTGATTGAAGCAAACATTGCTTCGTTGAACGATCTGAAGTCTTTCATTTCTTCGATTAGGTCTTTTGGGCTCTTGATATTACCAGTATCTTGAGTCCTACCCACTTTAATCACATCCATTGTTTTTCCTCCAAAATAAGCTGAATAGGGCCAGAGGCAACTATTCCAGTACAAACCAAAACAAATACTAAGTAGTAGAGCATAAGCGACTCCTTTGTTCTAAAATCATTACAACACGTTTACGATTCTCATCTTCGTAGATAACAAAAGATGAAGGATATCCTTGGCACATAAAGTCTATTCTTTCTACTACCTTGCCTGATATTTCTGGACTAAATGGTAGCAGGTGTACATTCTCTACGTCTTTCCAATGGTGACGAAGAGAGATAAAATATGGATTCTCTTGTTTAATATAGATTCTACTGCCTACTTCGACTTTAAGACCATCGTATCGTTTTCCTACTACTCGGCAAAGTTCAGCATATCTTGTCATTATTTTGCTCCTTTTACTGGCTCAATCTTGGAGAAAGATACGAGCGTCATCGTTGCGAAGATCAGAGCTGTGAAGGTTAATATTGCGAGGGCGATGAACGCGCATTGTGTATCAGCGATAATTCCTAGAATACATTTGACCATTCCTTTCATAGCGATAAAAGTAATAGCTGCAAACCAAACGGTGATAAATTCTTGAGTAGTCATGTGGTTCCTTTCGAGTAGAGTGATTTTTTATTCAACTGTGTAAATTATAATAAAGGTTCACATGTTTGTCAAGAACCTTTGGGCAAAAAAATATATTTTTGGGAAAATAATTACTCTAAGATTTCTCTACTCCAAAATCCATAAGGGATACTGGCAATTCATCTTTCGCTATTTTTTTCTCTACTAGCTCCATTATCTCATCAATTGTTGTAACTGTTGAAGATATATAGACGTGTCTAGTTTTACCCTGAACCTTTTTGCTTGCATAAAACCTGTAGTCTCCTCTCACAGTTCTTTTCTGCTTGTTTATCCTGAACCCGTAAACTTTCCATCCTAGTTTTTCTTCCATGAAGGAGTGATGTTTTTTCAAGTTCTCTAGTTTTTTCTCTAGTTCATCAATAGATGCCATTTGTTATTTCCTAACTTTTGATGAATTGAATTTTTACAAAATCCTACACTTGGTTATCATGTTTGTCAAGATCTTTTTTGCTAAATTAGGACATCATGGATGATATCCGCGCAGGCAAATATATGATTATTGATCACTATGTATTCTCAGTGATCGCTGAGCAGGATGCGGTTTTTTCAGCGTGGCAAAGGTTGTTTTCTTTTGGGCGTAGATATGATGTTTTTTGTATATGGGATGCGATAGTAGCGTTTTTCGGAATGATCTTTGGTTAGGAGAGTTGCCATGTTTTAGTGGAGTGATGAGACTAAAAGCGAAAAGAAAGAGGAGAGAAAGACAGCGGAGTTACCCCATCTTCGAGGAGTGACTAAGATGCGCTGGTATCATCACGCGATCTGGTATTTATGGTATCGGTGGAGGTCGTGATGTATCTAACGAAGAAGGAGAGCAAGCATATCATAAACAGCTTGGAAGCTGGGATGATTCGCAATAAGAAGAGTAATCGACAGGTCGCTTTGATGCTGGAGATTAGTCCTAGCTATCTCAATGAGGTGATTAATAGGAAGAAGGTTCCTTCTGTTGATGTGTTGAAGAGCGTTAGTATTTTGCTTGTTCGGGAGAGTAGCAATGCGAGCGTTTTTTAGAAATATAGTTGAAGGTCATTTCTCACAAGCAGCAAACAAAATGAAGCAGAAAGGCGTAAAAAGAATATGGGTATTGGCGGCAAAGATGGGATAAACTATAAACACAACTTCGACATCATTTTCAAGTGGATGATGAAAGTTTTCACGGGGGAAACGCTAGATGTTTTGGGAATCCATACCGGAAAGATTGTCGATGTCTGCGGATACGAGTCTGTTACTCTGGAAGTCAAAGAAGAGAGAATAGATGTTCTTTTGATCGACGAAAATGGACATTACTACCAACTGGAAGAAGAGAGAAACCTTAGCAGAAAAGAGTTAATAAAAGTACTTGGATTAGACTTACAAGTTCAACAAAGTTAGATCCTTTCTTAGTGGTCAAGTTCAAAAATTTTTGTCGTTGTATTTTTTGCAACAGCGCCTTCTAAATTGCTCCTTATTTTCCTAGAAATAAACGGCAAAGTGTTTTTCCTTTCGGGAACAATAATTCTCTTGGTATAATCAAATTACAGGTAAACAAAGCATGTTATTTTTAAGGAAATATTGTGGCTCAATCTGACCTTGACGAAATCGAGAAGATAAAGAAGTTAGTTATTATATCATTGTTTTCTGATGATGACTTGATGAGCGTTTTTGTGGTAAAAGGCGGGAATGCTTTAAACATCCTTTACAATGTAAACAACAGAGGCTCAATGGATGTTGATGTTTCTATGGAGTCTGATTTTTTGCAAAGCGTAGAGATTGTACGACAAAAGTTAGAAACTGCACTAAAAGAAACCTTTTTACCCGAAGGCTATCATATTTTTGATGTTACTCTTACACAACAACCAGATAAAAAAACAAAAAACCCAGACTTCTGGGGAGGTTATAAACTCGAATTTAAAATTATACGTGATGAGAAGTATCAGGTGTATAAAGATGATCTAAATCAGTTAAGACGAAATTTATTACAGATTCATGGCAAAGGAAAATTTAAAGTAGATATTAGTAAACATGAGTATTGTGGTGGAAAGGTCGACGTTGAGCTAGATGGCTACACAGTTTTCTGCTATACGCCAGTGATGATTGTTTATGAAAAATTACGTGCTTTATGTCAACAAGTAGAGAAATATTCTGAAATCATAAAAACGAAACCTAAACCGCGAGCAAGAGATTTTTTTGATATTCACTCTATCATTGAGTGGGAGCCAAGTGTAGAAAGTGAAATTTTTGATTCTGAGAATCTAAAGACTCTGATAAAAATATTTGAAATCAAAAAGGTTCCTATGGATTTTTTAGGAAAGATAGAGAATACAAAAGAATTTCATAAACTTGATTTTAACTCGGTAGTTGAGACGGTTACCTCAACAAATATTCACAATTACGATTATTATTTTAACTACACTGTAGAGATTTGTAAAAGGCTTACAGACCTTTTGGATAAAACAACTTCCAGCGCTTAGAGAATTGCTTATCTTTCATATCATAGGCCAGATAAAAATTGAACAGCTTGTCTTCTTTTTCAAATAGTCGAAGTATTTCTTCCTTGTATCCGGCTTTTTCTAAGTAAAATCCAATGACCTGATGGTAGGGATAAATAAAATCTATTTTTTTTAAGGTTGCTAAAAGCCTGTTTGAAGATATTTGCCCTTTAGCCATGGCATAGACTTCCTGAACTTCGTATACCCCTCCGCAATAGTCCGGCCTTACAGCTATATCGATGAGGGTTCTTTCAATATTTGTAACCGGTATAGTTGCATTAGCTACGGGAATTTCCGATACCCCTAAACGATTTAAGTTTTTACCGTTTATTAAACATACACTGTTATCAAAAAATGTAGCGATATTTTTTGTTTTACGCATTGGTTTGGAAAAGGCACTATCAATTTTTTCTTGAGTTAGATTGCTTTTATTCGGGGGGTTAGATTTTCTTGACTGCTCAGTATTTGTATAAACTCTTTTTGGAATATTGTTTGTCAGACCGTGCAAAAAAACGGCTGTATAGTGACTAATGTAAGATTGTCTATTTAGTGACAAGGCAATCTGATAGTTAGATACATCTCCCTTAACATATCTGAATACTTCTTTATCTTGCCCAGAGAAAGTTATTTTTATTTCTTTAAGGATATTTCTTTCTTTTAAAAACCTGGCAAAGTCTTCCTCTGTTGTGACTTTTGCAAGTCTCCATTCCATAGATTTTTCTAATATAATGCGTGCAATGTCTTGAGGTGAAAAAATATCTTTTTTGGTTTCAGAGAAAAATTTAGTAATTTCTGGTTTTGCATGCTGGAGCATCTGAAATCTATTAAGTCCCGGCACTAAATTCCCTTTCTTTAAGAAATTATGTAAGGTATATATACCTTACATAATTAATGTAAAAATGTCAAGTTTTTTCTTTTCATCCCTTCAAAAATAAGGATAAGAAATAAAACTTGACATTTTTTTTCTTATATGATATAAGGTATATATACCTTATATCAATACATAAGTCGCCATGCCCAGTCAGCTTTCCCCGTGAGAGGAAATCTGAGATCAAGAAAAATTATTTAGAGAAGAATGACTTTATTCTTTGCCACATATTTTTCTTAGTATCGGTGTGTTGTTTTTTTCTTTCGATGTACTTCTTGACTCCTTGCTGTCCTTTTTTGTCTTTGTCTCGGATCATTTGCAAAACAACTTTGTTATCAGAAAAAGTAGCATCGTTGACCGTCTTACTGAACCCCGGACTAGGTGAAGAGTCCCCTTCTTTTCTCTTTTTGTTCCAAGCAGCGAAGAAGGCGTCTTGCGCCTCATATTTGTGTTCGTTAATAACTTGGCGTTTAGGTTTTTTATTTGTCACTGGTTTCTCTTTAACTCGCTAGCCTGTAGAAAGAATTTAGTGAGAATATTAGTCAACTTATGTGAGCTGTATTTCTTCTCGTGGTAGATCTCGGTTTTCTCATCGGCTTTCCCCTGAACTACCTGTATAATTTTTTTGGCCTCGATTCGCTGAGATTTCTTGTAGCGATCTTTCTTGAGCAAACTTTCGACAGCATCAATCATCTCCTTAATATCTTGATACCTCTCTTGAAGATCCTTGTTCCTAGCGCGAGTAAAAATTGCTTGGTAAGAAATGGGCATGTAAGCAGGATCACAATACACCTCTGGCCCTCTCTCCGTTTCTATTTGTATGGGCTCACGTTGAGAACAGCATTGCCATAGGACAACTCCAGCAGCATAAACATCAGATTGGTAGCTGCGGTACTTTGCCATCCCCATTTGCTCGGGGGCCATGTGAAGAACGCTACCCATGCCAATATGCTCTTGAGTGATTTCAACAGAGCCTTCCATTTTCTTTGCATGTCCCCAGTCGAGTATCGCAGCTTTCCCCTTGGATATCTTGATATTGATGTCCTTGATATCTCCGTGGACTATCCCATAGCTATGGATTTCCTCGACAGCCCTGGCTACTTCTAAAAACACATCTATTCGCTCATCGAAATCTTCAGTAGCCTGGAGGTGGTCTAAGAGGGGCTTCCCGTCTACCCATTGCATACAGACATATGAGCGATCTTCGAAGAATGAAACATCGAATACTTCTGGAACGATGCCGACAGAGCATTTCTTATGGAAAAGAGATTGTAGAGCAGTTCCTCGCATCATTCTTTTTTTCATGTTTTTATCACTACCGAATGAATCTAACTGCTCATCAGGCAGGAGCAACTTGAGGAATATTTCTCGGTCTAGCTCGTCGCGTACCAGAAGAGCAACACACTCTCCTCCTTGCATGACAAATCTTTGTACCAAGTATGTATCTGGCCGAAGCAGGTTAACGAGTTGTTGCCAGATTTTTATAGGGACCTTCTCGCTGTAGTCCTCCAGTAGTTCTCTAAAAAAAGTGTTGTAATCTAGATCTTTGCTATCCTTCATCTTTCTCTCCAGAAAAGACAAAACGAGATAATATTCATGATACCACCTATTTCTAGTAACTGGAGTAGCTTATGAAAATCTTCATTGTGGATAATGTTGTCACTTTCAAAGTAGAGGAGAGCGATAATATCATCCTGCTCAAAGACTGGGAATATCATGCAAGAGAGGACAGAGTTTTCTTGGAGAGTTCTATTTTCGTCTAGATGATCGGGTTCTACATTGAAGAGGTGAGCTTCTTTGGACCTCAATACTCTTTTGATACAATTTTTAGATGCTTCGTGCTCTGGCTTTTCGCGTCTCCTGAGATATCTTTCTTTTTTGATTTTTCTTTTTTTATCTACTATCGGAAAGGTATATATAATGCTCATGGAGATACTTGGGAAAGCTTCCATTACGCTTTTTAAAATAAAAACATCAAAAGACTTTTTCTCTGTACAGGATAGGCGAAAATGAAATTCTCGTAGGTAGTCAAACATCCAAGATTCAGGAGTACTCACCTTTTGTTTTTTCACGAAAGTCATATTAAAATCACCAGATTCGCTCATCATATCGGCTATCTGGTACTTGGGGTTAGAGAACTGAAGTATGAGCTCGTAGTTTCCTAGAGCCACCTGTAAAGAATCTCGAATAATAACACATTGACCCTCTCTAACGGGTTTATAGCTGTCTTGCCTCGCGTAATTAGCCCTGGTTTCCTTCTTAGTTAGACTTTCGAGATAATACTCGCCATCTTCAAGGAAAAACTGGACATGTTTTCCTGCTATCCCTGGCATAAGTGGAATAGGGCAATCACATTGCGAGGAGGAACCAAAGACTAAAGGCTTTTCAGTGATATAAATTTCCTGTTCTTCCTCATCTCGATCTAGATATTTGACAGTGGCCATTACTTTTGCTCCGTGTTGAACGTATTCTTGAGAGAATCACCTATTAATTTGGATGGAGAAAAGATATTTTCTTTGGTTATGTTCTTGCTTGCGATGGCAAGGAAAATGGAGATAACGAGATACATTAATTGATCGATCAAGTATCCATCAATTCCTCGAAGTATATCGTTCATAGAGCGTTGACCACATTTGTATGCAAGAAAGAGAGCAAGTACTAGACAGAAATTATTTGCTACCACAAGTTGAAGAGCATAAAATTTGGCGTACTCTCTTACTTTGGTGGAGGTTTCATTTCTCTTTTTGACCTGCTCTTTTCTCGCTTCTGGATCAATTTTTTCAAGATCGTCTGCCATAGCTCAGTTACTCCTACTCTTCAGATTTTTCTTGAGATTCTTCCTTAGGCTCTTCTTCGTCTTCCTCATCTTCCCCGGAGATAGCAGAAAAGAAGGATTGTCCTGCTTTCTCCAACCTTTTCTTCATTTGCTTCTCCATTTTTTTGGATTTCTCAAGGATATTATTTCCGTTTTCATTTACGAAATTCTCTACCTCTTCCATTCTTGTTGAGAGTCCTTTATTTTCTTCTAGAAAATCTTCTTGCGACTCAACTACGAGATCCAAGGAGTCCTTGATATCTTTCTCTAGTTCCACCTTAAGAGAGTTCATCTCCTCTTTTACGATATCTCTTAGCAATTTCTCTAGTGCTATTCCATAGCTATCGAGTGGATTACCCTTAATTTCAACAGCTTCTTTTACTTCAGTTTCAGGTTCTTGCTCTAGTTGATCCATAGCATTCTCCTCATGATCTTTTCTAAAAAATTGTGTTTTGTGTTTACAAGTTTGGCATTTAACTAATGATTCGTCTTCCTCGGGTATAGGAAGTATTCTCCTACATTTATTACAAATAAATTCTACTTTCATCTAGCCTCCTATGGGCAGCTTTCCGCATTAACAACAAAGGCCGAGTCGCCAACTTTTACTAGCCCCGTTGAGGATCGTATACAAGTATAATCACCATTTACCGATTCGCTAACAAGAGGGCCGGTATATGTAAATGTCGGACTGAAAAGGCTGTCTGTAATTATCCATAGTCCTGTCTCAGATCCAGATCCGTTTCTTAAGAATACTTCTCCGAAAGGAATCCCTGTATTTCGTGACCAAAAGCAAGGCGGTAGATTTCCACCGGACTTAATCACAAACGTGAAAACGTCTCCCTGTGAGGTGTCTAAAAAAGCTATGTCAGCGGTAAGAGAACAAGCACAAAACTCGTTATCATCGAACTCACTATCTATACTTGTGATATTTCCTTGCGCGTCAACTCCTACGCTTACAGTTAACTTAAAATCATCGGTAGCAGTACCAGTTGTTTCCAGAGTGGCCACTTCATCGCCAAAGCCTTGAACGTGGCAAGCTTTGGACTGAGTATCAGGAATTTTGCTACCCATGTACTTTCTTTGATTGTCACTTGATCTCGTCTCTTCATGGAAAAAGCTGGTATCTTCAAAAAAGAAGAGAGGTTTTCCAGTTTCGATGGTTTGGGTTGAACCTGTTTCAGTAACAATTACTGTGTTCGCTTTAGTACCACCTTGCTGTATCGTGATGAGCCCATTCCCGCTTGGTAACATGTACCTGTTCCCAGCAGAGTCGATAGTGAATGCTACTATATCACCTACGCGAAGAGCGTTTTTATCGGTACTTAACTGAGAACAGCCTTTAAATTTCCATAGGGGGATACCATCAACAGTTTCTTCCTGAACCGTGAATTTCTCATTTTCTACTGCGGTTATCTTGCCAAGCCTAAGGCCAAACCTATTTCTTGCAGAGATTAGAGCAAGTTTCTTTTTCTCTAGATTTCTGATTCTCTTCTCTATTTGCTGAAATCTCTGCTTGATGTTCATACGACCTTCGACAGGTTTAGTCTTTTTCCATTTCCTTGCCCGTCTACCCCTAACTCGACCTTGATATTGTCGCCGTCATTTACGGTGATGGTATCCTCTAGGGTTGTGACTTCATCGCCATGCCCTTCTATGTAGACCAGATAAAAATTTCCCGGAGAGAAGAATTTCTGTAGCTTGACTGCGGGATATCTTCTACCTTCTTTGGTTGTGTTTGTGCTTCCATGGAAAAACGCAATACTTTCAGCGACAGCATAGTCGAGTGTTTCGGAGCTAGCTGGGGTGGTAACATTGCCATTTTCATCTATTACGACTTCTTTTGCTTGACCTTCTCCGATATCTTCCACACATACCAAACCCGAAGGAGAGGGAAGTAAATAACGATTCCCTGCTCTGTCTATTGCCATTACAGCGAAATCATCCGTAGCAGGAGTTGAGCCAAGTGCGTGGCATTGCTTGAAGACTTCATCTCTTTGCTCATCAACTGTAGAATGAGCAAGGTCAAAAACTGTTTTCCCTTCGACTTGCTCACTACCTGTTATCTTCCCAAGAAAGAAAGGGATACCATCGGAGGTTTGCACGAAGTTGTTTTTGTTTTGCGCTTCTATAGCCCGCAATCTCTTTTCGTAATCCCTTATTTTTTGTTCATAATATCTTTTTTCAGAAGCTAGCAAGGCGAATGTCCTCCGCTAGTATTTCGGTTTGTTGGGCATCAAAGTCGAAGCGAACCTCGATAACTTGGGTAGTGAAAAAAATATCTCTTCCTTTTATTCCATTGATGATATCTCCGACCTCATATCCGGTGGTGATCCAAGGGATGATAAAGCTGGCACTTACTCGGGGATTTTTAACTTCCTCAAGAATTCTCTTTGCTCTTTCCTCTAGATCGGCTTCCACCTTTGTAGACTCAGTTTCATTGATATTATCGGTTTGATATTCGTCTTCAAAAACATGGGCGACTCTCCTCTCTATTTTTTCATCTTCGGAGAGTAGCCCTGAAAGGATGCCATCTTGGCTTGCGCTTGTTGTAGCTGTTTTGACTAACGATAAGTCTTCTCGGACTATTCCATTCATCGTAATTTGAGAAGCAAAGTTGTTTGTACTTGTTAATCCTTCATCTACAAAGAGAGGAGGAGAGAGAGTTTTATCTTCGATGTAGATTCCTACTTGGCCATCGAGAAGCCGCACATTACCTTTGAACTTCACTGGAGCAGGAAGATCAGGATTTGTTATTTCGAGGTCTAAAATTCCTTCTTCATTGAGAAACTCTTCCTCGATTTTTCTCCTTCTTTCCGCGTAATTCTGAGAACCAAAGAGCGATTCAAAATCAAATGCGGTTATTTCATTACCTTCGATATCCTCAGTGATTTCACCTAGGATCCATTTCCTACCGACATCTTTATATCTAGCCCAATCAGAGGATAGGTCTTCGGTAGTTTCTATTGTTACTCCAACGGAGAGCAAAGATGTTATTTCCTCCTCTGCTTCTTTGCTCCAGCCAGGTACCAAAGTTAATGTTGTTTGGAATCTTTTTCGTTCGCCAAATACAAATACCTCATTGGTGGCTTCTGAGAAATCCTCATTGATATTTCCATTGTTTGTGTTGTTTCTTGATCCTGAGATGGAAGAACCCACTTTGGCCAAGTTAAGGCTCTTTGGTTTTTTATTATTTGTTATTACTCCAGGAGAAACTTCTTCAGAGATTTCTTTGTGGTTGGGCCCATTAAGAAAAGCTTTCAATTCCGATTTATTTTTACTGACAGGTTTACACCACCACCGTAAGTTTCCCGATTGCATAACTTGAGCAAGGGCATCTCGTATATTTAGCGAATCGATATCAACATCATAAGGCGTGTAGTTGCCTAGTTGACCGATTCCAAATTCGTCAAGTGTGAGAATATCTCCAATTACATCTGATCGACCTTGGTTTTCTTTACTGGTGTAGGTATAAAAGATCATGTCGTTGATAGTGAAAGGTTGCGTTTTGTCGCTGTTAGTGGGGTCAGTGGAAAAAGGTCTAACTGCGGTTAGAGGATCTTTCGTTTTTGCTGCGTTCCCCGGAGCAATTTTTGACTCCTCGATGCGCTGGTTAAAAACACATCGTAAGCCGGTAAGAAACCCAAAGTCTCCACTAGCTTTTTTAATGAACTGTCCCTTGATAAAATCATTTGTAAGCCTCCAGCGTGGGCCAAGACAAACAAAGGAAACGTTCTCGCTCTGAGGACTATAATCTATATATCTACCTGTAACCCACCCATGAAAGATCATAGTGGAGTTGAAATTTTTCTCTATGGAAATGAAAACTTCTTTTCCAGCATTATATCTGCGAAATTCTTCTAACCGTGCGCGTGGGACTTCGATCTCGGCAACATTGGGAGAGCCATCGATGCGCCAAGTAACGCTACGGACTTTTCCCCCAAATATATTTGTTTTGGCTCTGGCTACTTTTGCACCTTGCCGAGTTAATGTTGCACTAACCATACTTATTCCTGTTCGAAGTTTACTGCGGTTAAAGTTAGTTCACTGATGTCTGAAGGAGAGGATCCGTCTACGGTGATGGAAACAGAACTAATTGCTTGACTTTCCCTACCAGAGCTTGTTGATGCTTTAGCGGCGCATAGATACGTTCTACCATCAAGGAGAGGAGATGAAGTTCCTTCAATTTCGAGCATGATAGGCTCTTGTGCTGTATGCTCGGGAATTGCAGTACTAGCAACAGGAGTATCAAAGTCGATATCTCCACCTAGTCCATCATTTGTATAAAAGTTTACGCTCGAACCTTCTCCTCTTTCTTCGAATGGCGAATAATTTACTTTGAAGGCAATTGCTGCTCCTGGTGCAGGGATAACAGACAAGGCTTCGGGAACATTCGGAGGAGCATCGAGAAGAGTGTCAGTAGAATCAATATCAAAATCTACTCGGATATCTGTGTTGTCTTCTTCATCCGTTCCGTCGAATGCTCTAATTCCAACCCTCCAGTTTCCTTCTGCTATGGCTAAATCAAATGTGCTGCCTGGACTTGTAACCGTAGCTCTTATTACAGAGTAGTCTATTTTTCCACTTCCATTGTTATGATAAACTCGATGATTCACTGCGCTGGAAACTGGCTCAGTGAAAGAAAAACTTGCGGTCGTTGTTCCTGTATCGTAAGAATCTAGAACTAAACTTGTCGGAGCTTCGGGAAATTTGGATATTAGAAGAGCATCTGTCGAAGAAGAGATTGTGATATTGCCAGCTCTATCTACTGGATCAACACGAAATTCATAGGTCCCATCCCCCAGCTCCTCGGTGATGAATTCCGTTTCTGTAGCCTTTGTTCTTCCAAGTAATTCTAATGGAGAGCTATCTCCCTTGTCCCACATGATTCTGTAATGATCTAGGTCCGTACTTACTGAAGCAGTCCAAGTGATCCTTGCACGCATGCCAGGAGTATTATCAAGAAACGGAGCAATGTCTTCGTCTATGTTACCTGGGCCACTTATTTTTACTTCAACATAATGACGACCTTCGCTTTCGAAAGAGATGGATGCTTCTGTTTCCTTTGTTTGGTCGTAGTATTTGCCGTCTACATAAACGTGGTACCTTGCATCTGGATGAAAAGAATCCCAACTCACATGAGCGGTAGGTGGATCTTGCCCAGTGTTGGTCATTACAATATTGGAAGCGGAATCATCTCCCCAGTAATTACCCCATTGCCTGCCCCATCTCAAAACTTAGTACTCCTAGTGAAGGTAAAGTAGGTTCTCTCCACACCTGAATCCGTTCCCAAAGTGAGGAGAGAAGTACCAAGGGCATCGTAGTGGCTTTCTAGGGTTATATCCATGACCTTAGTTGTTGAGAATTTCTTGGATGTTCCACATGTCGTAGTGGCTTCATCTCCCACGTCGGCTAATTCATGAGCTCCTCTGAACTTTTCGCCATCTATGCCGAGCTGAGAGAAGCAAGCGGTGTCAGAAAAATCGTTGATTTGGGTGACGTTGGAGAAAGCAGAAACAACAGTTCCTTCTAGTACCACAACGTTTTCCGCTCTGAGTAACTCATAGAATCCAGCTGATCCACTATCTTTTGTGTCATCACTCGCCAATACTTTTTTCTGAGCGTAGTCTTGTGCGATTCCGCACACATTCCACTCATCTGTGATTTGCTTACCACCGTTTAAGAAAACGCTTCCAACATACCGCCACTCTTTAGCATCTCCTGAGATTCCAAGATATCCTTTTGCATTTGGAGCTGTAGTTGATAATCTAAGTTTATTTTGAAGAGCTGCTGATATTCTAGAGTTGGATAGATACGTATGATGTAAAGTAGAATTGGCTGGTGCTGATCCACTATCTGCACCAGAGGAGTTTATTGTGTTGGCAGCAGATGCCCCAACAATACAATCAACATTTGAGGAAATATCAACACTCTCGCCATTAACGACAACAATCTGAGGAGTTCTAGAGAGAGGAGAGAGACGTAAAACTGTAGACGAGCTTTTATCTAATGATCCATAATATCGAGTATCATTCTCTATTTCACGCGAGACAATTTCTAGGTCATGTGTTCTCTCGTCGGTGAAAGTTTCTAGGCCACTAGAGTCATTCCAACGAGCCAAAGGAATATGCTCAGTACTGGGAAATCCTGTGATATTTACGATTAGAGTGTTCGTTAAAGGAATAAGAAAAATAAAATTATCTTGAGCGTTACTTAAAGATTGACTTGTCGCTCCAGAGAAGGATTTTGTTACTCCTTGATAGACGTACTCCAAGCTACCAACATCAAAAGTATGTATTGGATCTCCTTGAACGTTAAAAACTTCTCCTCTTCCTCCGGACCCCAATGTGCTCTGGATAGCTTCGATCTCCGCACCAAGCTTATTGAAGTCTTTCGCTTCTGCAAATGCTGGATCTTCGCTTGCCTTGTCAAAGCTTTCGTCTTGCTCTGTTATATTAGTTACTGAGTTAGGGAAAGAGCTTGTAATGCTTCCCTTTGTTTTTGAGCTCATAATTTATTTCCAAGAAATATTAAAATCTGAAGTAAACCTAAGCTCTATTTTCCCGTTTTCGTTAGATAAAACTTCGGGCAAACTTTTTGCTTCATGCTCAGATACGTCATAAGCCCAAGTGTTTCCAATGGTAACAGATATAAAGCATGCTTCTTGATCGGAGGAAACTGTTATCTTTTTGTAGTTTTTTGCTGCACCAAAGTTATTACCAATTTGATAAAAAAAACCTTTTTGCTCTACTTGAATTAAGCATAAATCCATGTTAAGCCTTTCTTAAGAAAATTCGTGGAAGTATATTCGAACTCAGTAGACTTATTGACGACTCTATATCCAGAGGAAAGGGAATTTCAGATCCAACAGGGCCCAAAGAAAAATTTATTGCGTAGCATTTTCTTCTCGTACTACTAAAACTTGTTCTGCCAACATCCATACTTCCAATGTCTCCTTCATTTGCAGCATCAAGTAAGCACATAATAGAGAGTGATGATTTATTAGTTGCATAAATAAGCCATGACAACTCATCAAGGGTTTGATTTTGCCCAAACTCTAAAATTTTTTCTCCGGTCGTTGCTGTGTCTGCAATCCCTGCATCTTTAATAAGATTTTTAGGCTTTCCACTTGCTCCAGCACTATCATACATCGCAAGTCTACAGCTAGAGTTGGCAATAGCAGAAGCAACATCTATACCAATTGCGTCAAAATCGATTGGGCATAAAGGGAGAAATGGAACAGCTATTGCGAAAGCCGAAAAAGATGCACCACTTGAGTCATCTAGGCCATCATAAACAAAATTTCCTCTGTACGAGGAATCAACAAACTCACCGGGCTCTAGTTTCATCCCAAAAATTTTTTCTAGATCTTCTGTGGTAACTCCACCACCGGAACCACTGCTGGAACCACCACCAAAACCTGAGCTAGGCATATTCTTACCTCAATTTCTTAAATGTTATCGTATAGGTGCAGCCCCGTTTGTTGGCTGGCAAAGTTGTATCGTAATTGTCACAGCTGGCATCATCTACAACGCAATTTGTATAAGTTCGCGTAGGAGTTACTAAAGACGATTTTAATCTCGTTTTTTTCCATACATCGATCACAGAAGAGGAAAAGATCGCATCTGAATCGTCAATTATTCTCCCCGAAATGGATATGGATCGAGTTCGTGAGCCCATGTTCATTTCTTCGATTCCGTCAACTCCAGGAAAATCTATTTCCTTCAGGGCTACATCTGTAGGAGAATTTGATTCTCTACCAAAAGTTAGTTCTACTTCAGCAAATGTAATCATTACTCTTTCACCAGTTGTTTTGTTCTGTTGGGTGCGTTGTAGAAAGTTTGCGTACGATTGTCGTTGACTAGTGTTCTTACTTCAGATTCAAGGATTCGTTTTTTGACACCTAGAGAAGCACTTGATACTCCGAAATCGCTTCTTATTTCCCTGATCGCTCCTCGTAGTTCTTTGACCAATCCAGTAGAGTTAAAAACTATATCGCTTAATCCTTCGAATTTCTGACTTACTTCTGAAGCTGCTACTGTAAAAATGGCGTCTGTTTTTTCTTCTAGACTTTTGGCCATTAAGGAAAATCCATCGTTTCCAATTCTCCGGTTATGTGCTGCCTGAATTAGAGATTCTCCATTAGCTCCGAGCCCAGGGATTGACAAAAGCATTGTTCCTATGGTTTCTTGGATGTTCGCTACTACATTGGAGAAAAACAAACCAATATTCTTCCCAGCGCTTATAATCATTTTTGCGAATAGAGCTCCACCCTTGAAAAGGAACTTGATAAAAAGAGATCCTGAAACAGAAACTATCTTTGGTAAACCTAGTGCGAGCGAATCAAGAAGATTTGTTGCACCGTACAATGCTGAGCTTCCAAAGAAATCAAATGCCGCTGGAGCTACATCAGATAATGCTCGTCGAATGTTTTCATCTATATTTTCAGAGGAGAAGAAGTTACTTGCGGTATCTCCAAGAGCTTCGAAGTCTGTATTTTTCATAAGATCGTTTATATCTAAAAGGAAGCCAGATAGATTTTTGGCTCCTTGCTCAAGTCCAAAGAAATTGGTAATCGCTTTGCCCGTTGATACTGAAAGAATACCTGCTCCAGCAGATACCTGCTTGAGTGCGAAGTTGAAGCCTTGTTGTCGAAATGCGGCCTGCTTAGCACCTAGCCCAGTTACCATGATAGCTTTTTTGTATTCCTCTAGAACCTCAGTACCTTCCTTGCCGTTTTTCTTAACCTTAAGCAATGCCTGTATAACTGGAGCGGCACGAACTCCGAAAATAGACATTGCTTGAGCATTGGTTAGTTGTGCTTTTTCTGCATTTTTCAAAACTCCGATAAATCCGTTCTGCTCGACGCTTAGATCTGCTAGAGTTAAACCAGCCTCAGCCATAGCGTTTTTTGCTTCTCCAGTAGGCTTTAGCAGTTTTAGAAAAGCAGTTCTTATCTGCGTACCTGCAATACTTGCATCAACTCCTTGATCAACTAACCCTTGAAGTAATGGAAGCAATTCCTCTAATGGCTGATTAAAAGTCTTTGCAGCTAGACCAGCAAACTGAGAAGCTACAGCAAATTTTTCTAGATTGAGAGCTGAGCTAGTATATGCTCCTGCAAGTTTGTCGATCACACTAGCAGCGTCCTTGTTTTCAAGGTTGAATACTTTGATCGTAGACATCACTTTCTCTGCTGCTGTGTTCATATCGACATCGAGAGCAACTGCTGCATTGGTGATGGCAGGCATTAGATCTTTGAATGCTTGCTCACCTTTTACGCCTAAAGTACCGAGCGTGAAAACGGCTTCCTGAATATCCTTAGTTGTGAACTGAGTTGAGAAACCTAGCTCCTCAATGATCCCAGTAATGCCCTTCATTTCTTGATTGGTTGCACCGGTGACGGCTTGGATTTTTAGCAACCCTTCCTCAAAAGAGGCGAAATCTTTAGCAGTTGTTTTGATACCATTGAAAGCACGGAAACCAGCCTGGATACCTAAAACGTGCTGATTTAATGTAGCAAGCTTTTTACCCATTCCAAGAATAGTAGATCCAGTAGTTTTCATTGCACTATTGAATCCTGAAGCACTTTCTTTTGCGGTGTTCATACCGGAGGTGAATCCTCCGGTTTTCGCGCGCATATCAAAAGTTAGTGCTTTACTTGACATTTACTCAGCTTTCTTTCTTACTGCATAACCCATTTTTACTAGATGTTCCATTTGCTCAGAAGTTCTTATTTTTTGCTTGAACAAACTTCCTTTTCCATGACTCGTATTCATCTCGATTTGAGAGGTTCTTTCGCTAACTCTCTCCTCTTCTTTTTTCAGCCTTTCGAATCTTTCTTTCAAGTGTGGATAGAATTCGATAATGCTACAAATCTTAGGAGGAAAGCAGTTCAACGAAACAATAACTATATCCATTCCTTCATTGATGTTTAGTTTACTTACATCTAAGCTTAAGCTACGTAGAGCTGCTACCATCCAGCGTATAAAATCACGCCAAGAGATGTCGCCTAAGCATCGTTCAAGTTCACTTTTTTTTTCTGTTCTTCTTCAGGTTCTTTGGACTTGGTGCTTTTTCCGGAAAAAATATTTACTATATCTTTCACGTTTTCGAGATTGGCCAATCTGTGTTTATTGAATAACTCTTTTGTTAGTTCAGGATAATTGAGTTTAAGAATATGAAAAGCTATTTCACGAGAGTGTAGAATATAGTCTTTTGTTGCTCTAACATGTTTCTTCATGCCGCCTTGTATGCGCTGATTTATATCAGGCTCTTTGTTTTCTTCGAGAGATTCTTTACTTTCTGGATCTTCTACGGTTGCAGGGTAAAGCATTTCAACCTCTAAATCAGAATATCTCTCCATCAACGTAAGAGTTTCTTCAAGACTATCATCCAGTGGCATTGGAGAAATGATCCACTCTTGTCCGTCCCCTAAAGGAATCTTTTCTCCTGCCAAATTAGGAGATATTCGCATTGTTTTTTCGTCTAGTTTTTCCATTTTTTTCTGTTCCCTAACTAAGAACTAAAGGAGGGGTTGAGCCATCACTCGAAAACGATCCGAAGTCAAATTTACGTTGCAGTCTTCCGGCGTGTTCTACGCTAAGCTCAACACCTGTACAAACGCAATTGCTCACAGTTACAGTTTCGTCATCTCCTCCATCAGCAGAAGGGATTTTATACGAGATTTCTCCTGAGTCGCCACAGTTGATTTCGAAAGGAGTGCTCCCTCCTGCAGAAAGAGTATTTTCGATATTGGCCCCGTTTTCTCCTACACCTTCAAGGCTCAAACTGTTGCTTGCAATGTCCGCGTGTTTCGCTCCTGTGTTTTGGCCAACGACGGTCATATTTTTTAGAGTGAACGTCTCTGTATCGCTCCCGATTAGCCCACTAGTTACTGACCCGAGAGGGACAACTATGTCTAACTGGCCTAATTCACCGATTGATATTAATCCTAGAGCTTGAGTTACATCCCGAAGCTCTATAGTGACCTCAAGCATTTTTCCGGTGACTCCCAAGAAGGAAATAAATAAATTTGCATCTGCTGAATCGTCTATCTCGCTGCATCCTTCTTTTGCAGATACTTTTAGAACTTCGATAAGTCCTCTTTGAAATTTCTGAATACCTGTTCCTATATCTGTTATTGTTATCTCGGAACCCCCAGAGGTAAGCGATACTTTAAAGGTGTTGGTTGTGCTATTGATAACAAAGTAGGTTGTGTTCGGGTCTAATCCAGCAGGCAAAGTATCTGTAGTGAAAAATCGAACTTTGTCACCGTCGTTCAATCCATGGCCATTGCTTGTGATGATATTGTCAATCGCTGCCGTAAAGACAATGGCACCAAAAAAAACACCGGCAACATCTCTCTTGTGGTCAGGATCTTCAACACTTATAGAGATACCTGTTTTTATCTTAGTTATCTGGATATTCTGTATACTTGTGGAAGCATCTCCTGAATGCGGAATCTTTTCTCCTTGCGGATCTAGTGCGACATCCTGAACGCCTGTGAATGGGTTACCGAAAACAACCACATCTTTAATATCTCTTTGCCTAGACATAATTTAATATCCTGTTTCTGAAAAATCAGAGACGAATAAGAGCTCAGCGATTTGAAGTCCACTATATTCGGCCTCTTCATCTGCCTCAATGATTCCGAACTCTATGTTAAAATCTTGATCTGACGTACTAAATACAAAATTTTTGGTGCCGTCTTTCGTTGGTATTTTATCGTTGTCAACTATAATGAGCTTAATCGTAAGAGCAGCACGAATGGTCTGGAATAACACATCTTCCCTATCAGAATCACCGCCGTAATAGCGTATTTTCCAGCTAACTTTCGCATCTGATCCACTGTCTTGTGGACTCTTCTTAAAATTGACACCAGGCATCTCCAGTGATAGGCTGGGTGTTTCGTTTATATTTCCAGGATCCCCAAAATAAACTCTCTTTATTGCTTCGTCCTGAGAATCTCTGTACGTTGCATCCTTGTCGAATTCTCTTTTTATTAACTCCCCAAATTCTCTGAATGCTTTATCTAGAGGAGTAATTTTTCTGCCTTTGGTTTTGTTGGGATGAACCACTAGATCATTTCCCTTCTAACCTCTAAAAACGCACCCAGAAATCTTGCTTCAATCTCTTTCCATGCCGAAGCAGAAACCCAGGGAGGAGAGCCTTCCCTCACCATCTTTCTCGCAGGAACTCGTCCTAGTCCGCGTTGATGAATTTCAAATAAATTATCTCCTCCTTTTACTTTGAGAGTAGAGTACATCTTTATTCCTCTGCTGCTAATCTCCCGCTTGGCATTAGCTGAAGTTTTACTCGTTAGTGATGCTCGTAGCCAACCTCGCCGAACAAGTATCGGGCGGCTAGGTTTAAACCCTTTCTTCTTTCGATCTTTCTGAGTTAGTGGATGAAGAGGTTTCCAACTGTTTCCAAACTCTGACCCATGCGAGGCAAAGTTGCGAGCGATGTGTTTTTGAGCGATATCTCCAGCATCGTGCATCGCTTTTTCCATCTTGCGCGGAAATGCAGAGGTTGCTCTAGACATGGAATTTATTAATTTATCCATGTCTTTAAAACCTTGTCTACCGATAGAGAATGAATCGCCCATTAGCTAGACAACCTTTTGATTATTTTTGTTTTGAATTGTCCTGGGCATATAGTTTTTCCAGAACTGGTTTCAACTTTGATCTCTCCGATAACTTGACCATAGACATCGAGGTCGTTCGCGGAAATGTCAACGGAGAATATCCCTTTCGCCGGATCTGCATCAAGCACTCCAGCATTCTTGAAAATTTCACACTCATACCCTTGTCCATATCCTGCCGCTAGATCTAAAACAGAAGGTGTTGTTGGTAATCTAAAAAGAGAAAGAAAAACCTTTGCTCCAGTTAGGTCTAAAACTGTGCCGAGGAATTTTTCCGAATGAGATCCGATAGCCCAACCAAAGTCATCTTGCCCTACAGTGAAGGTCATTGTGTAGTCACAGTGGCCCATAAGACTAGGCAGTGATTTAGCTCTTTTGTAGATATCGTATGAGCTTGTCATTTAAGGATCTCAATTTCGTCTTCTTCCTCGTTTTCATCTACCGACTTGGATATACCAGGGTAATCGGGATGAAAAGATCCATCAGCCATCACTAACCCTAAACAACCATCAAGGATTTCTTTTACTAATCCCTGAGCCTCCTCTTTTAACTCGGTAGCTCTTTCACTTTTCTTTGGGCTATTTAAGTTATGGGCGAATCTAAGAACGTGAGAAGAAGCGAGCATGTCAGCAATTTTTTCTATCATCTTAGGGATGTTGGGAGCCGCGAATATTGTCCCTAGCTTCCCCTCAATGTAGTTGTCGGCATACTCTTGTGCATCTTCGATTTCGTCTTGCCTTACTCCCTTTGGCCCGATTTCGATGTCTTTGAGGTATCTAGTTCTATTACTTAGTGTTACAAGATTAGGCATTATGTTGTCTCGATTGTGTCTTCAACTACGAAGCGAAAAGTTACTCGATCCTTTATTGGTTGTCCTTCTCCGCTACGAATGTTAATTTCACCATAGCAGTCTTTTCCATTTGCTTCATCAATGGCTAGGTCGTCAGCACTTAGGTCAGCTTCACAAATACCATTTTCGTGGTCTGTAACAGAGCAAGTCACTGGATCGGACAAAGCAACTTTATTGTGTATCTGTCTCGCTGAGAAGGTAATGACATTGTTCTCTATATTGACAGGGGTTCTTTCTTCGCCCTCTATTATGGTGAAAATTATTTTTGTCTCAGTGCTTTTGAATAGAGGGCGAGAAATTACCGTAGGATCGGATAGACCAATCCAAGCCTCCCAATTATGAGTCGCCATCTTCAGGAAATTCTTCGGCGAATCTCTCCGGCATCATCCTGAGCTTCAGGGCAAAATCATACTCTTCTACGTAGACAATGTTTTCGTTCTCTGAGATGACATCAAAATCTCTCTCCCCAACAAGGTTCTTTTGGAAGAAATGATAATGCTCGTTACTTCCTTTTTTTTCTCTCCTGTAGGTTTTTCCGTGCGGGCCAATAATTCCTGCCTCACTAGGTGTGATTCTGTTTAGTCGGAAATATCCTGGCCCTTGTCGATACGTGCGAGGTTTCTTTTTTTTCTTAGGTTGATTTTCGCTAAGTAATCCTTTTAGAAACTCTATCTCCTCATCTTTTTTGGCCTGAGATTTCTCGATAGAATCTATTTTTTCGGCCATTTTCCTGAGAAAATCTACATCAACTTCTATTTTCTTAGGTTTTTCCTTTCCTTCTCCAGAGCTATCCTCTTCTATATCTGAATATTCTTCTTCTTCGGGGTTTTCAACTACTTCGATTTCTTCTTTAGTTTTGGGTTCCTCTTTTTCCTTGGATTTAATTTTCCCTTGGAGGCCAGATTTTTTCATTCCTGGGCTAATCTTTTTAGAGGTAGACTCTTCTTCTTTTTTTTCCTCTTTATCTTCTTTCTTGGCCACTACTTTTCCTTTCCTATTCTCCCCCGCTGGGGGGAGTGTTATCGTTTTTGGAGGTGGATAATCTAGACTAGTTAACGACTACGTCTTCTCCCAGGGTAGAACCTTCAGGCTGTTCCATTTTTGCGTCAACGGCAAACCTAAGAACAAAGATAGCTTCTGAGGTACCAACGTCCTTGTCTGAGTCCATATAGACTTGCTCATGCAAACCAAGGATTAAATTTCGAGGATCTGTACAAAGGGCTTGTCCTTCGTTGCTTCCAGCCCCCAAGTCGGTACGCATTGTTGAGCTTTCGATAATAGGAATTCTATATGCACTCATCATCTGCTTACCACTGTTTCCAGCAAGAAGTCCGTCACCGAATGGAGTAACTCGATCAGCCATTTCGTCCATCCACTCAACATTCAAGTCTGGAGACATCAACCAACGAAGTCTTATCTTTCGACTAGAACGGTATTGTTTAGGAATAGTGAGGAAAGTTTTTTTGAAGAATTCTTTGTTTACTGGATTTGATCCATGAGAAAAGGCGTTGTTACTAGCAGCAATTTTTAGCCATCCCTCAAATTTATTCAAGTCGGCATCTGCTGAAGCGGAATCACTCAACATAGCAAATTCTTCCATGTCCAAAGCTGCTTGCTCTGCTGCCAAGCAAATAACCATGTTCTCGAATCTACTTCCGCGAATAGCCAAACCCTGTTTTCCGAGCCTCATTATGTTATTAATAAGAGATTCATAGGTTAGCCGAATCTCGGCTTTGAAGGTCTGAGCATTCATTTGGATTTTACTCATAGTCGGCTTGCTGCGTTTACCTTCCGCGAGAGCTGCACCTTCTGTGGCTGTGTGGAAAATTCGACTAGCAAAAGTAATTCTGTCTATTGTCTGTTGCTTGGCTGCAAGAGGGACTAGACGAGCTTCATTTAGTACTGTTGGCTCATCCTTTATAAGAGCAAACAAGTAAGCGCTTTGCGCTTCTAAAAGAGCACCACCGTTAGCTAAATCGCTAGTGTCAAATGCCCCGGCACTTTTACGAAGCATTTTATCTATCGTACTGTTTACTCTTCTGCGCATGGATTGGTTAGTAATATGCCCAGAGGTGGAAACATAGGGAAATTCGATGTGGCTCTTTGCAATGTTATTATGATTACGATACTGAGACTGACCCTTAAACCCATGTCCTATAGGGATATGAACAGGTTGAACCTGTCCATTCCTCCACTGAGTTCTTGCATTTGCCTTTTTAATAGCTAGTTTTTGATTGCCTTGTGAAACTAATCTTCTGTAGGCTCTTTGCATATGTGGGTTAAGATCTTGAACATGACTATGTTGTTGTAAAGCACTCATGTCTATGATATCTCCCCTCTTTGGAATGCATCTTTGATACCAGCGGCATCAGAGGCAGAAAACTCCATTGGATTGAAATCGTAATCAATATCTTCAACGTTGTATCCATCTTGCATCATGTCAATAGGGGGATCGAAATCGTTGTTGCTTTGGCGTTGAGGAACTCCTCCTCCTCCAGCAAGATCAATTTGATCCTCTAACATATCTAAAGCTTTCTCAAGCTGAACTCTTTGCTGTTCTAGATGCTGCATATTTTGAGCCTGTTGTTGATTTTGATATGGATTATAAGGCATTTGCTGTGGATACTGATTGGGCATCACAGGCATTTGAATTTGAGGCATTTGAGTAGGCTGCTGTTGTGGACATTGTAATTGTTGCTGCATTTGTTGGTACCAGTCATATTGGGCCATTGGGTTTGCTTTAGCAACACTTTGTCCTTGAGCGAAAGAAGTGGTTCCGAACTCCCCATAATCTCCGCGCTTTACGATGTCGATTACTTTGAGGGCTGTCCAACCACTATCACCTCCCTTTGTAGGTGAAGCGTTGACCGCTTTTCGAATCATTTCAACACCCATTAGAGCACCGATTACGTTTACTCCCTCTTCGCATTTCTGCGCGATCTGGCTTGGCTGCATGTTAAACTTCATCACGGCCTCGGGGATAAGAGCTTGTTGATTATCTCCCGCAGATTTTGCTAATGCGAAAATCTGGTTCAATAATTTTTCTAGTTCTCCCATTTTGAAAACTCCTATATTAGATTTACTTACCTTCGGCACATCCAAAGGCAATTGAAATTCGGCCTTTTTTCTTATCCCTGCACGGCCACCCACAGAGAATCCGTTAATTTCACCGTCTTCGATGGCTTTCCATAATCCATCATCGACTATTTGTTTCCCAGCCCACCATCCACCCTTTACCCCATTAACACCTTTCTCATCAAAGAAGTTTTCTATTGGATAAGCAGCGGCGCAAAACACTTTGTGTTCAATGCCCGTACCTGTTCCTTGTTGGTTGCGAAATGCCATGTTGCGCATAAAAGAGTGGCAAGCTTTTTCAATTTCTTTAGCTGTTAATCTGTCACCTTGCGAGTCGAAAACACCAGGTACAAGGACATATCCGAATACTTGCTTTTTTACTTTGTCCGCTTTCTCTATCTTGCACCAACGAGAAAAATCTTGTTCAGGAGCGTTTTCTGCCTTTACTATAGTGAAAGCGGCTGGCACTCCAACAACGGGTGATTTACACAGAGTTACTTCATATATATCTAGGTCTTCTAAGTCGTGCAGGTCATCCTCAGAGAGTGCAAATTCATCTAAAAGAGGAGAAGTCATACTCTTTTGGATCTCAATTAGCTGGCCAGTCCAAGCCTCGATACCTTTGCGCATGATGATCTTGCGCAGAGTTCCTTTTTGGAAAGCATCTCGACTATTGATCTCTGTGAAAAAACCACCGTCCACTTTTTGCAAGTTGGCAGTGTCTAGGCCCTTGGATATAAGGAAATCCTTAGCTGATTTCTCTGTGAATTCTTTCTCTAAGAACAGAATGCTTTGAACACCTGAGGATTTGTTTATTTTCTCAACAACATTCTTCAACATAATTTTCTCCTTGCGCTTATCTATCCATTCCTTTGCGCTCTCCTCGCTCCACTCTTTTCTAGGGAATCTAACTTCGTGGACAGCCTCGCCTTCTGATCCGTTTAAGCTCCCTCGTATTTCTGTTATCTCTGGCGACGACTGCACCTTCTTCAGGCACAGACTACCGTTTAAAAAATTGGTAATGGCCAATACTTGGTAGCGAATCTCGTTTTGTGTTTCTATCCAGTGCATAATTAAACCCTGTAGATATTTCCATCTGGGGAGTCGTACTCCATTAAGAAAATTTCGATGAATTTTTCTTCCTTGATGTCTTCTATTTTTGCTTTTCTTACAACTGTTTCTCGATGTTCTGTATTATCTGTTCCAGATAAATATTCAAATTCACCCATTTTTACAACTTCCACTAGAGATTGTTCAAGAGAAGGGGGTAGGTTTCTTCCTTGTTTTTTGGAGATATCGAACCCGCCTAGTTTTTCCTTTTTGCCTCTATTAATGGCGTATATTGTTATCACTTGTTTTTCTCCTCTAGCCTTTTTAAAAGACTTTCAAAATCAGAGAAGGTTTCTTCTGTCCATAGTTTTTTTAGTTTGTCTTTGTCATCGTGATAAGTCATAAATGATTCACAAAAATTTTCTTCAATATTGGTTTTTGCGTACTGGGAAACAAAATTTTCAGGGCCAATTATTTTTCTCTTTCTAGTCATCTCCGCATGACTACTAAAAGATGTCTTGTCAAAAAACCTAGAAGACCATTTTGAAAAAAGATTTCTACTTTTTTGATCGTACTTTATTCTCTTAAGAGAAGGCTCAATGGTTCCTTTATCTGATTTCCCTATAGTAGAGTTGTCATAAAGGTGCTCTGATAGAGCATGCCCAAATTCGTGTATCAAATTATCTTTGATTGAAGATAATTTGTGAGGCTTAGCTCTAAGGACAAAAAAATCTTTTCCATTTTTGGGAAGTTTGCTTTGTAGTCCTATAGCATTAGCAGGAAACCTTTTTATTTTCTCTAGCTTACCGGCTCTTCTCCATCTTGTAGCCAATTCTATGCGAGCAATATTAGAGACCGAAATCTCGTATTTCTTGGCCATTTCCTTTATAGCTATAAAACACCTGGCTATGTCTGGTTTCGAGATGCCTGATATAATTATCTCTGTATCTGAAAAAGCAGGTATCTTCTTGAGATCATCAATGGATAGTTTTTTTAAAGCTTCAAAATCTATATCTTGCCAATCTTTATTTCTGATTTTGTTTTCCAGGTCTTCGCTTGTGTTAATCTTAGAAATATCTTCCCATAGCTTTTTAGCTTTGCTTTGGTTGCCTTTACCTGTAGTTCTTTTGCTTCTACTCTTGGGCTTATCTTTTATTTTCGTTGATGATGAGCCTATGTAAGCTCTTTCTCTAGGTAGAGGTTCCTTTACTTCAAGTTTGTAAGAGTCTGGGACAAGTACACAGTGGCAATGTGATCTGCATACAGTTGCTCCTGTTCTTGGCAGTCCCTCTGCTTGCCAATTTTCATAAGATTGAACCCTGTTATGCCTCGAAACGCAGTCTGGGCACGACCGAGTGAAGAAAGTAACCCATCGATATCGAGTATTTTTTCCTAACTCAAAATCGAATGCCTGCTGTGCCGCTGCATCTGCTACCTGAAATATATAGCTCTGTGCATTTACCACAGTTTCTCTGAAGTAGGTTCCCGTCTCTCTTCTCGGAACATCTCCTCTTATCTCGCTAGATAATCTTTTCTTGATGTTTTTCTCAGCGACCCCATTTACCAAAAGAGAAGTAACTAATTGTTTTGTGTCGATTACATATTTGCTAGTAGCAGTGTCTAGTCGGGCGATAAGAAAGTCACCCTCTTTGGTTCTGATACCTCGCTCTTTTATTCTCCAATTTGGGTCCTCTAGAAACTCAAAGCTTTTCTTAATAAGAGAGATGTCTTTTAGCACCTCTCTAGCAAAAAATTCTCCAGCGTTTATCGCGGCAGGAAAGTAAAGCTCTACAGTTCTTTTTACAAAACCGGTAGTGAGAGAGACTATCTCCCTTTGTGCTTCACCATCTTGCTTTCTGGTATCACTGATTATTAGAGAAGCTATTATTTCAGCGTTTTTTTGGAACGTTCTAAATAACTTCGTTTCAATCTCGGTTTTGATAGCGTCTCTGGAAAAATCCACCATGTCGAGAAAATGATATAACGGCTCAATCTGAGCCTTGTTGAGAAAGAACGGATTGACTGTAAAAGTCACTGAGCAAGTCTCTGCTTCATTCTAGAGAGAGAGTTTTGTGTTTTAGATTTTTCTTTACTCTCCTCTACGAATGTCGAAAAATGTTCTTTTAGGTCAAATATCTGGTTATTGGTTACAAAAACGTGCTTGTTAGCCCACTCTTCTTTGATTGGGTCTAGTCTGAGTTTTCGTCTCGCCTCGTTCATTGTAATGACACCGCATTTCCAATTTTCGCGGCTTGTGTTACTCTCTTGTGCGTACTCTTCTGCATCACTATCGTCGAATGGATTGAGCTGTATAATCGCGTCTTCGAACCCTGCATCGGGTAGAATTTTATCGTTGAATGGTTCGATTATCTCTTTTTGCCGAGGATCAATGACAGTTGTCTTGAAGTTGGTCCTTTGTTCTCGGTTAGAGTTTCCACCTCCGAGTTTTCCAGTTAAATCTATGCCGAGTATCGAGAGTGGCACTTCGTGAGATGCTGCGATTGCATCTCGCATCTTGTCTTGGAGATCACCAAATTGTCCGTCTTTGGTATCATCGGATAGCTTCTGAACCTCTAAATCTCCACTAGGGATACTTATTACAAGCGGCTCATTGGGCATAGACTCACTATTAAAAAACTGAGTGATGTTCCCTTTGGTATCGCTTTTGAACTTTGCTCCTTTTAGTTTGAAGAGGAAGTTCGGAATCTTATGCTTACGAAAGAAGTCTAGGTTCCACTGAATACTTGATTCGTCGGCTAGTACATGAGTCAAAGCAGGGATCCAATTCGGAATTCCGTACCAAGGACTCGTCGCATCGTAAGTTCTGTACTGGATTAACTCGTTAGCTCCTCTAATGTTAGGTGATCTTCTGTTCCCCCTGATCGAGTACCCCTCTTGATTTCCATATTCCTTGAAGTAAACTTTTCTTAGTAGTGCGGATGAATGCCCAACGTTGTGCATTAAGTTGAGCGCATTACGCCCCGTTCGGTCTCCTTGTAAATCTGGATTGTAGATAAATGAAAGTTGATAGAAACCCGGTTTACTTGCTGCTTTCCGAACAGTTAACGCGGAGACATGGAACCATTTGAAAGGTCTTCCTTGAGTGTCTCTTAACACCTCTATATTAGAGGAACCAAGGTTTTCCTTGTCTTTCCAGAGAGCGTAAAGGAGGGAGGAGAAGTTATAGTGTGTGTCTCCTTCGTTGCTCCCGAACTCTAGAAAATCTTTTACCTGCTTGATTCTCTTTGGAGATAGCTCTTTGCCCTCATCTCGGCTTACTATCTTGTAGCCGGACTTAGCTCCGACTGTCGCTTTTTTATTGATGCACAAGGAATGCCAAATGTTGTTTAGCTTAAAGTAAGCAATTTCCAACGGATTGAACGGGGGCTCAATAATGTCTCCATGAGCGCTTGAGAACATGTGCTCAAAGCCTTTGATTCTTTTTGACTGCATCGCTTTAGCTAGCTTGACATAGTTCGCTTCTTGGCGATCTTGATTATCGGAAATCATGCGGCCATCGAAGCTCATAGCGGCCTTCTTTGGACCACCGAAGTAAGCTTCTGCATATTCTTCTTTTGGCTCTTCGATCATGCTACCGAACATTAATCACCCTTCTCTTCTTCCTGGATTTCGTCGTAACAAATTCCTACAGTAAAATATCTGTCAGCGTCTAGCGTGTGACTGTGTTGATCGTGTCGATACTTCTCTTTGGAAAACTTATTTTGTTTTCCTTCCGTTCTTTCCCATTGAGCGTTATAAAAAGCATCTAGTGTTTTTGTGCAGTTGGAACAAACGTATTTCCGTGGGAATCCAGTATAGGAGCTTTTTTTTATCAGCTTTTTTTGGGTATTTATCCCTGTTAAAATTCTTTGTACCTGAGATTGGACAAATATGTCTTTTTCATACAACTTTGTTATATAACTCTCGGTGTCTACTCCTGTTCTCGCATGTCCGGCAATGTCTCCCCAGTCCTCCCATTTCTCTTGATTGGGCTCTACTTTATTAGATAATGCGAGCACTTTGTTTCCGAAATCATCTATTAATTCCCCGGATAAGCTGATCTCTTGAAACTGAATCATCTCTTCTCCATGCTTGAAGAGATAAAATAAACAAACAGTTGGGTCGTCGTAACCAAAGTCCCAACCTCGACCGATAAGCCAGCCATCTTTATATAAAGAATTCACTTCTTCAGTAGATAGTGGATCAATAACGTTGAGGTCTTCATGGAACTCGGCGTAAACCACATCAGATTTCTCTGGGCGGTCACAAAGCCACTGAGCTTTAAATTTCTCCCAGTCAAGGGTAAGGAATTTCCTGATAACATCTGAGAATTTGTAATATCCACCACACCTTTTTCCTTTGCCTTTGCAGACACTAGACCAAGTAATTTCCTTTCCTTCTCGGTCAAATTTTTTGTACTTATCCTTGTCTGGGTCGCAAGCGCACGGATCTTTCCCAGTGCAATCGCATCGTCCCATTACCTCGAAGATGCACCATTTCCAAACTCTAATTCCCGTTTGTGCGCTCTCATCGATCATCTTTTGCGCATTACCACTCGGGTATTTTCGAGTAGTCAGTAATATGAGAGCTGCTTCAACTTCATCAGAAGATTTTGGCATCGAGGTCGCTTCTTGGAAGACATCCCAATCCATCAATTCAAATTCGTCGATGATCGCCTTATGTGGATGGGGCCCATTGACCGATGCCGCAGTACCCGTGATTACCTCGATCTTTCCACCCTTGTTTCGAACAGTCTCGCTTCGAGTTATTTTGCTTATTTCAAGGGCTTCTTTATTCCTTATTGCCCAGCTATATATATATCCGTAAGCTCGTTGTGATTGCAGCAAGATGGCAGCACAGTGACATGTCTCTACTACTGCGCGTAACCCAAACCAGAGAAACTCTAGTGTTGCTGATATTAAGGTTTTGCCTCCGTTCCGGGGACCAATAACTATCGCGTCCTTGACTTTGTCTGTATATGCCTCCCAAAGGAACTGAAAAGGCGAATTATGTCCTTCGCAAATAGACTGGTCTGGGATAATGAGAGGCTTTCCTTCTACCTGAAAGCACTCTGCAATTACTCGCTTGAGATCTTCGGGAGAATTGATCTCGCTATCCCAACCTGAAGAGCTGTCTTTTCTCTCCTCTTCAGTAAAAGAATTTTCTATCAAGTCTAAAACGTCATCAAGCTCAATCTTTTGCTTTAGACTTGGCATTTTTCATTTCTTCTATTAATCTCTGCAGCGCTTCTTTGTCTATCTCAGGGAAAAGTTTTCTAAAAGATCCAATGCTTTTGTCAGCTATATATCCGAGAGTTTTTAAGTGATCTTCATTCCATTCTGTAGGAAGACACCCTTTTTTCTCGAAATGCTCCGCAGCTTTTTTAAATGTTCTAGAGAAGCTAGATATACCAGCAGAAGAATCTCGAATAATTTCCCTCTGAATCTTAGCTCTTTCTTCAAAAGCTATTTTCTCTAGTTTTTGTGATTCTTCCGCTAGCCTATTTTTCCATTTTTCGTTACAGCTCCATTTTCTTACAGACTCGTATGATTTCCCTATTCTTTCAGCTATTTCAGGCAATGGAATTTTCTGGCGATACATCTCAAAAGCTTCTCGATGAAATGCCACTATGGTTTCCTCATACAGGTTTTCCTCGAAAATGTAATTTTGTTTCTAAAATGCGTAAACTAGTGCGTGAAATGGTAATGTTTATAATTTCTCTATTATGAAATTGACCTCTTCGTGAGTTATATTGGATGCGTCCGTCTTTCCGGTAATTTCCATTTTCACCACATCACCCACTGCTAAACTCAAAACACACTGACCACTGATCACTGTCTCGGTTACGTTCTGAGATTTTTCAGCAACTCTACTCTTTTCTTCGGCTACTCCGTTTTTAGAAATATTCCAATGATAAACTTTGTTTGATATCTCTGCTTTGTAGCTAATAGAGAAAGAGCATCTGTATTTCCCCGCTTTCTGAGCAACAAAAGCCTCTCCTCTTACCACCACTCCAGCTTCGTCCAGTCCAAATGTGTCCGTAAAAGTGAAAGTTGTTGTCGAGGGAACTGTGTTTACTGTGAACTTTCCGTTGTTAGCTGTGGTTCCAGAGATGTTTATCTTGTCGCCAATGGAAAGGCCGTGAGCCGTATCTGTTGTTGCTAGGATCTCTCCTCCGGTATTGTCTACTAGGTTTGTGATATTCGCAGAAACACCTGCTTTGAAAGTAACTTTGTTTGACTCTCCTGCCGAGAACCCTTTAATCTGAGTCAAGATGTCTTTTGCTGCTATTACTGTCGCACTAGCGTTGGCGTTTATGAACATCTCGGCAAATACACCCACCTGAGATAACTGTCCGTCGCTATCAAGTGTGAATTTTTGGTGCCCTACTGATACCATTTTGTTACTCCTGTGATGCGTCCATTGTCCAGGCCATTCCCGACGCTGAACCGTGCAGCCTGATGGATGTTTGTCTTATGTTTCGAGTATAGTGTTGATACTTTTTCTCTAGCGGAAATCCTCGCTTGTTCCAAGTCGCGTTCCCATTCTCATAGTACTGAGTGAAAACTTTCAGTACCCCTACTTCGCTTCTGTTTACAATTAGGATGTTTTCCGTTGCAAAACCAAGGGCAATTTCATGAGCTATTTTTGTGAATTTGTGTACCCCTGTTCCGTTATCTGAGAAAAGAACAGGTGTTACAGATGGCGAGGTTGTAGGGACTAGCGAAAGCTGAAAAGTATCGTCTGTTTTATTTACAACATAATACTCTGCTGCACTATCTAGCTCTGCAGGTAAAGCACCACCAACGCTAGACAACTTGACAACATCATCATTGTTTAGGCCGTGTCCTACTGAGGTAAATGTATTTGTTGTGTTATCTGCTATGAAACTGGCACTTTTAGCATCTATGACAAAATCATTCTCATCGAAGATTTTGCTCCCCTTTGGGGGGATTACTGCTACTTTGATTTGACTACTGCCGTCGCGCTGGATTTCGCCCATGAAATTCCCTTGGTTTTGTTTATGTGATTTTGTGTTGAGGTCAGTTTCGGTATTTTTATGTGTGGTATTATGGGCTAATAAAAAGGAGGGTCGCCGGACGTGATATCCGGCGAATTACTTATTTGGTTAGGGTAATGTTTCTTATACAAACTAGGAGAGGACTTACGAATATCTTCTGCAACTATGAAAGATAATAGAAGGCAAATCATTTAGGGATCTCCTAGCTTGGTTGGGTAAGGAAATATTAACATTGCTACAATCTTATTTACTTTCAAGAGGAAAATCGCGTATGAAAACAGAAAGCGTTCGCTGGATGGTCTTTTGAGCATAGAAATGTCTAGGGTTTTGTGTTCGCTAGAAAATGGCTTTTAGTGAACGAGAATGATAAATGAGATAAAGTAGGGACTTATTTGTGCTAAAATAGTTACTTCATTCATGTTTGTTTTTTAAGAAGCTAAAAACTTGTTTGGTTTTCTCATTGCATAACCAGAAAAAAGCTACAGGGAAAGGGGATGTGATATGGTAGACAAAGAGGAACTGAGGCGGTATTGTCTCATGGCTTGTTTTTGCATATTTTTATCTTTAGGGTATTCTCAGGGAAATGAAAATCTTAGGCAACTCAAAGCTCAGATTAACAAAGCTTATCAAGAAGGTAGATATCAAGAAGGGATTGTTTTAGCAGAGAAAGCTTACAATATGAGTCTTTCTTTTTTGGGTGAAAGACATCCAGAGACTATTGGCTCAATGAACAATCTGGCAGTCTTGTATTATTCGCAAGGAGACTACGATAAAGCGGAACCAATGTATGTAAAAACTCTGCAGTTAACACGAGAATTATCGGGAGAAAAACATCCTAACAGTTTAATATTAATGAATGGCTTGGCTGAATTGTATAGATTACAGGGATATTATAATAAATCGGAGTCACTGCATCTAAAGACTTTACAGCTAATGAAAGAAGTATTGGGCGAAAAGCATCCTGATACTTTAATATCAATAAGCAATCTGGCTTTATTGTATAGTTCGCAGGGAGAATACAGCAAAGCGGAGCCCCTCAGCGTGAAGGCTTTTCAACTAATGAAAGAAGTATTAGGGAAAAAGCATCCGTATACTCTAAGCTCTATGGCTAGCCTGGCATCATTGTATAAATCACAGGGAGAATACGGTAAATCAGAGCCTCTCAGCGTAGATACTTTACAGCTAATGAAAGAAGTTCTGGGGGAAAGACATCCAAATACACTAGTCTCAATGAACCATCTGGCAGCATTGTATGAATCACAAGGAAAATATAGCAAAGCAGAGGCATTGTATATAAGGACTTTACAGCTAATGAAAGAAGTATTGGGAGAAAAACATTCATCTACACTAATATCAATGAACAACCTGGCCGGATTGTATGAGTCACAAGGAAAATATAGCAAAGCAGAGGCATTGTATAAAAGGACTTTACAGCTAACGGAAGAAGTATTGGGGGAAAGGCATCCAGATACTCTTAGGTTAATGAATAATCTGGCAGCATTGTATAAATCACAGGGAGAATACAAAAAAGCAAATTCGCTGTATTTAAAAACTTTGCAGATAAGAATAGAAGTATTGGGCGAAAAGCATCCCGATACTTTAATATCAATGAATAATTTGGCAGGATTATACAAATTACGGAGAGAAGACAGTAAAGCCGAGCCACTGTATGTAAAGGTTTCTCAGATAAGCAGAGAAGTACTGGGAGAAAAGCATCCTTCTGCTCTAATATCAATGAACAATTTGGCTTTGCTGTATAGTTCTCAGGGAAAATACAATAATGCATTGTTTATTTTAAAAGAACATTTGGCAAAAAAATATCTATTTTTAAAGAGAGAGCTACGAGTAAGCTCAGAAAAAACTAGATTGAGCATGTTAGATGAATTTAATGTTGAATATGATAAGGATAACTTATTTTCCATTTTACAAGAATATCAAAAAGAAGATTTCGATAGTTTAGCGCTTTATTTTTCGGTGAATTATAAAGGGATACTTTTACAGATATCACAAGAGCTAAAGGAAGCATTCATTGATATCTCTGATCAGGATTTATTAAAAGAGTTATTGGATAAAAGATCAGTGTACTCTAACCTGTCTTTGGATTACGAAAAACGAGAAAAGAACAGATCGTTAGTAGAGAAACTGGAAAAAGAAATAGATGAACTGGAGAAAAAGCTAATTTGGAAAAGTAGTGATTTTAAGAACTTAATATCAGATATAAAAGCTGATGAGGTCAAAAAGGCTGTTCTAGAGTATGAGTTACTTATCGATTTTGTTGTTTATAAATCCGTAATTACAGAGAAAAATGAATATAAGTTAGCGGCTGTGTTAGTAGATAAAAGTGACATAAAGCTAGTTAATTTAGGGGAGTTTAAATCTGTTGCTAGTCTGATCAAAAACTACCGAAGTAAAATTCAAAAGAAACAAGAATCAAAAGAGTTATCGGAGAAAATCTACGGTAGAATATTTTCTCCATTGGGAAGATACCTCAAGGGGAAAAAGAAAGTATACGTAGTACCCGATGGAGTTTTGCACCTATTGCCGTTTAGATCGTTGATCAATGAAAATGGCCATTATCTAACCAAGAGCCAAAACATAGTAATACTCTCCTCAAGTAGAGATCTGGTAATAAAGAGGACTGGAAAAAACAATAAGTCAGCAGTGATTTTTACTTATCCTAATTATGGAAAGGGAGAAGGTAAAGAAATCGTAGAGGGCAAGACAATTCATTTTTCGCCCCTGGAAGGAACTTTCAAGGAAGCTCAAGCCATCTCCTCACTCTTAGATATCTCAAAGGAGATATACTCTCAAGGTCAAGCGACAGAAAAAAATATTTCACAAATAGATTCCCCACAAATTTTACATATCGCTACTCATGGCTATTTTTTAGATGTGCCGGAAGAAACTTCAAGAGATGAACTCAGAGGAGTGACCTTCAAGTATAAAGCAGATGCTTTACCTATGAAGTTAAATTTGGAAAAAATGTCAAGCTTAAATAAAGTATCAAATTCCAATAGGCATTTCACTGGTAAAAAACTGACAAATCCCCTGGTTTACTCAGGTTTGGCCTTTGCCGGAGCGAATAATCCAGGAGAGGATGGGATATTGACAGCTCTGGAAGTACTAGGATTAGATCTTCACGGTACAGATTTAGTAGTTCTCTCTGCTTGCGAAACGGGGGTCGGTGAAATTCGTCAGGGGGAAGGAGTCTATAGTTTACAAAGAGCTTTTCGGGAAGCAGGTGCCAAATCAGTGCTAGCAACTTTGTGGAAAGTAGATGATCAAGCTACCCAACTTTTCATGGAAAAATTCTATAAACGATATATGAGCGGAGAGTCTGCTCAGAAAGCAGTGAGAGATACACAGCTAGAATTTCTGGGAAGCAAGAGATACTCACACCCTTTTTACTGGTCTTCATTTGTTATGATTGGTGGGAACTCCTCTGATTTGGCTCAAGAGCATATCGCTAATGTTGAAGAGAAGGAACTAGAAAATTTTGCGATTTCGTTGATTTTGGTAACGATGATAATCTTAGTAATAGCTTTGTTGATATTGGTACATATAAAGAAAGAGAAGAAACTGGTTGAGGAAAGAATCGCTAAACGTCGAAAACGCGTAAGGAAAGAAGATCATGATCAGAATAGACCATTTTGAACTACAGAGATATTAGATTAAACTAGGCAGAGATTTTTATCAGAATATTTGGATAATTGAAGATAGTGGCCTTGTACTAGACCACTGTCTTACTGTTGTGTAGCAATTTCTATATTAGAATTTTTTCTCTCTAAAAAATATTGTATAAAAAATACTTGATAAGCCTAATAAAATATAGGTATTAGGTTCGGGAATTGCTCCATTCCCTTCATTGAAAGCGAAAACGAACTTGCCACCAGTAAATCCAGGAACCCAAGTATTTTCTCCATCTGTACTTTCTTCTTGATAGACAGTTGGACCACCAATAACAGATGCTTTTGGGCCGGATGGTTCATTTCCAGTTGTTGTCGACCAGAGGAATGCACCGTTTACATTGGATGTAGTATGACTACTTCCCAAAACGAGCCAAACCGAAGTGCCTGTGTTGAGAGCAAGAGAATTGTTAAGTGAAAATGTATGAATTTCTTCTGTTAGTGAAGTAATGGAAGGAGTGTTAAGTGTTGCTAGTACATTTCCTGGATCATTAGCAATATCGCTGCGAATAGTGGCAGTTAAATCTATACTAGGCAATGCAAAACCAAAGACTTTTCCCATCACATCAACACTAGACAATGTTGCATTATCAGTCATGGTAACCTTAATTGCTACTGATCGGTTTTCCACTATGCTGAAATTACCATCAGGAATCTGGTCGGTGTTACTTATTATAGGAGTAGCACTTAAACTACAAGACAATAAAAAAATAACCGTTAATAGTAAAAAATGTTTCACAATAATTTCCCCCAAATATTACCAATATAATAATACCCCATACAATATATATACTAATTGATACATATATCATACAGAAAACAGATATAGGTATCTACTTATTTCAAGAATTATATTTATTAATTTGATCAATTTGAGAATAACAAAATATTTTTGCAATTAATGCTGAGACGGTATAGGTATATACAAGCAAAGATAAAGCAACCCAAAATCATGCGGCATTTATACTCTTTTTTACTTAAGGCATTACCTTCTAAGTACTAAAAGGAAATCTGCCTTAGAAGTTACGGCTTAAAGCCGAGCTCATCTTGAGCCCTCCTTTGAATCATGCGAATTACATACGGCTGTGATGATGCCTATTGAAAAAAGCATTCGCTAAATCTCAATCTAGCAAAGGTATTTACTAAAATTTTGTGTTCGCTAAAAAAGTTAGAAGTCCGCTATTTTTCCAACGCTATCTCTTTCTCCTCTGATTTAGCCTACTTGAAGTCGTAAATAATCCTGATTTTGAAGGTACAGAGCCATTGAGTTTGAAAAAATATTAAATAATTCATCTTGACTGTGATTTTCTTTTCTGATATAATTGTTATCTTTACGTGATAGAAAAATCATTCCTCTTCAATGTAAATTCTATTATGGTGGAAGCCGAGCGAGTTAGTTGACCAACTGACTCGCTCGGCTTTTTTTATTGGCTGTAAAAACGATCTCAGTGATTTTTATGAATGACTATTATTAGCGAAAATACCTCATGCCATTTCCTCACAAACTCAACATCTCCTCCTAAAAATTCCCCTTCAGAATTAATATTTTTATCTCTACGAATATTTTTGTCTGCTGCCACTTCGTTCATGGTTTGACTTGGGGCAATAAAAAAAGCGGCAACATATTCTAACTAAAATATGTTACCGCCTTCTTTGTTTCTATATAAAGTTTAGGGATTGTCTAAGTTGAACACGACCCGAAAGCCTTTCTTTTCATGAGGAGAGCCTAGACCACGGGCAGTAACTCGACAACTTCCGGCATGGCTATCCCAAGCTCCACCTCTATGTTCTTTTCCTACTGATCTTTGAGCTTTCCAAGCTTTTTCAGTTATCGGAGCACCAAAGTAATTGTTGTGCCGATCATCTTCACACCACTCCCAAACATTGCCAAGTATATCATGTAAACCGAATGGATTAGGAGGGAAGCTCCCTACTTCTTTTAGACCTGCTTTCAAGGATAAGATTTTGTTTCCAAAGTCATAGGTTTTGTATTCGTGAATATTCATCAAGTCTTGTTTTGCCCAGTAGGATGCGCTATTTAACTTATTTCTGTCCCATTGGTTTCCCCAGTAGTATTTTGTGGTGGTTCCTCCTCGGCAAGCATACTCCCATTGTGCTTCACTAGGCAAATTTAATCCTATTTTCTGGCAGAATTCTTTTGCCTCAGACCATAGTACTCTTTCGATGGGCTTATTGTCTTGGATTGTCGTCAATGAGTTAGTGCCCATGATTCTTTGCCATTGTCCTTGAGTTACTTCATATTTGCCCATTAGAAATGCTTTGACTGTCACTTTGTGTACAGGTTTTTCGTCTGCTAAGCCATGGTCACTTCCCATAATGAAACTACCTCCAGGAATGAGAACAAACTCTATTTGCGTTTGATCTTGCTGATACTCATCTACTATTTGAGTTTGTCCTCCTTCAGAATAAGTTTTACTCTGGAGGTAGCGAAAGCCAGGTATTTCTTTGATATTTTTTAAGCATACACGAAAGCCAATATCATTATCGCGAGCTTTGGGTGATCCTCCACTACGACGTGATGAGCGACAGTCAGGTGCTGAATTGTGCCAGCTTCCGCCTCGGGCAACGAAGCGGAGAATGTTCCCAGTACTCCAAGTAATGCTTTTATTCGGAGCTCCAAGGTAGTTATCGTGCCATCGGTCTTCACACCACTCCCAAACATTTCCGCTCATGTCATATAAACCAAATGCATTGGGTTTTTTACTACCTATTTCTTTTGTGCTTCCTCCTTTATTGTTTTGAGCATAATGCATGTAATCATCATCAGGAGTATCCCCCCAGTAATAGTCTGTTTTTGTCCCTGATCGACAAGCATATTCCCACTCTGCCTCGCTTGGTAGACGAAGTCCCAGCTTCGAGCAAAACTCCTTCACATTCTCCCATGATACGTTTTCTACTGGTCTATTTTTTCCCTTAAAGAAAGAGGGATTGTTGCCCATAAATTTTTCCCATAACTCTTGGGATATTTCGTACTTACTGATCAAAAATTCCTTTACACTGACCTTATGTATGGGCTTCTCAAAACCATTGCCATTGTTGCTTCCCATCATGAAGTTTCCACCAGTTATTAAGACAAACTCAATCCCTGTTTCTTCTTGAAGGTACTCATCTACTGTATGAGTTTGATCTCCTGCAAAGTAAGTTTCACTTCGAAGATATTTCAAACCAGTAATTTCTCTAGGTTTATTAATTTGCTGAGATTTTTCAGCCTCATCGTTTAGACGAAAAGCTACACGAAAACCCAAGTCATTACTGGAGTAGTTTGGTTCGCCCTGACGACGATAAGCTGATTGACAGTAAGAAGAGTTACAACGTCCTCCTCCGCCACGGTGAACGTAATCTGAACTACTCCCAATACTCCAAGCGCGATCATCGCTAGGTGCACCAGTGTAATCATTATGCCATTTGTCCTCACACCATTCATAAACATTGCCGCTCATGTCATATAGGCCAAAGGCATTAGGTTTTTTTCTTCCTACTTCATGGGGATAACCTTCTCCTATTGCAGTAGCATTATCATAGTACCAAGCATAGTTACCATCCATATTGTTACCCCAATAGTATTTTGTGGTAGTTCCTGATCGGCATGCATATTCCCACTGAGCTTCGCTTGGTAAAGACAATCCAGTTTTCGCACAAAACTTCTTAACCTTGTTCCAGGAAACGTAAGTGGCCGGATAATTTTTTCCTTTTCTCACGTTGTTTTTCTTTGCCCATGGGATTGTTCCCATGATTTTTTTCCATTTTCCTTGGGTGACTTCGTGCTTTGAGAGTAAAAATTCTTCTACATTTACGTGATGAATTAATTTTCCAGTTCTACCCATCATGAAGCTACCACCAGGGATCAAAGCAAACTCTATTCCTGTTTTATTGTGTTTATATTCATTGACCGTGTTAGTTTGTCCTCCTGCTGAGTATGTTCCTTTTCGTAAATAAGTAAAGCCTGATATCTCCCTATTTTTGATAACGGTTTTGTTTGGGATAGTGCCTGATTTATTTGGCTTTGCAAATTTGAAGAGAAGTCCTGCCCCAATCAATATCAGCAAGGTAAGTACCGTAGCCACTCCTAGTTTTTCCCAGTTAGGAGTCGTAGTTGATTTGCTAGCTTTTCTTCGCTCTGTAATTTCGCGGATTCTTTTGCTCCTGTTTTTACTACTTGGAGCTGTTTCCTGAGGAGCTTCTCTTCCTACCAGTTTTTCTAAACACTTTCGGCATTCTTTTGCGGTGGGTCTTTTTGTGGGGTCTTTGGCTAGGCATTTTTCCACTAGAGAATATAATGGTTCATCTACCTTTAGTCCATTGAGCTTAGGAAGTGGAGTCGGGGTTTCTAATGCAATATTCTTCATCATTTCGATCATCGAGCCACCAGAGAAAGGAAGTTTCCCTGATATTATTTCATAAAGAATGACTCCAAAGGACCAAATATCTGTCGCTTCGTATACTTTACCATCATATGCTTCAGGGGCAGCATATGATGGGGTATAGCCCCCATGAAGAGTTTTTAATGATTCAGTTTCCGATATAAATTTTGATGTTCCAAAATCGGATACTTTGACTTCGTTATTGTGTAGTAAGAGATTGGCAGGTTTTAAGTCTCTATGGATTAACTTGTTTGGCTGAAGGTTATGGGCTGCTTCTAAAGCTGAGGCTATATCAAATCCCCACTTGTAGACTTGTTCTTCATTGTAAGGACTTTGTAGTCGATCCTTTAGAGTGCCTCCATTACAGTACTCCAAAACAATGAAAGGATGGCTTATGCTATGATCTAAAACGGAAATCACATTTTTGCTCATCCCCAGGTTTGCTGTCAGGATGGCTTCTTTCGAGAAAAGCTCGCCAATGTTTAGCTTGGCCCACATTACGCCCTTCTCTTTATCTTTGTGCTTTCCCACTTCCTGAGCGTACTTCTTGAGGAGAGATCTTGTTGGAGCTTTAATAGCAACTAAGCGCCCCGTTTTACCATCTTCCCTGCGTTCGGCATCAAAACCTAGATAGACTCTCCCAAATACCCCTTCGCCAATGGTTTTGAGGATAGCATATTTCCCTATCACATTAAAGCGCATCTTTATGGGTTGTTTTTCTCTTTCTTCCTCGTTCCAACATAGTAGAGATTTCTCTATTTTTTTTCCGACTAGCCTAGCAAATATCTCTCTTGTATCGAGAACCTCTCCCGTTTCTAGGTGCCAATTTTGGTTTTCTAAAGATAGCTCTGTCATTCCCTTTTCCCTCTTTTTTACCGCCATAAGTTACTGAAATGATTTCTCTATTCTATCATAGATTAGAAAACTGTTAAAGGAATTTGAATAGATGAGATAAATGAACGATTTGGTGGAGATCTTCTTTGTTAAGAACAAGAAGATAGCCCATTCTAGAGGTAGTTTGTTTTAAGTGCAGGAATTTGCTATCCTAAATACTCTCATGATGAATTTTAAACTACTTTTTGATGAGAAAAACTATTGATACTTATTGTGGTGGACATGAAGATATTGGCCTAAAAATATCTGATCATCTTCCTGTTTTTACAGTTTTCAGCTCTGGGACAGATAGCGATTAAAGCAGAGCTGAGTTAAAGGAGAAAATGTGAGCCAAGAAATTGATTTGATTTCAGAAACTGCAGCGCTAAAGAAAATAATAGAGGAACATCGTATAAGAATAGAAAAGCTTGAGGAAGAGCGGCAACTCTATATCACTAATCGCTGTATGACACTTGAGGATGTCGCAAGAGAAGCTGGCTGTAGTGTTCAAAAGATACGCAAGGCTTTTAATAAAGGAATGTTACCAGCTAGGTATCCTTGTGCAAAACGTAAATTCCATGTAAGTGAGGTTAATACTTTTCTTAGAGGTATGCGTCCTCGATTGCCAAAAGGAAGTAAGCGTAAGTAGTCAACTGTAAACATTCAGCTATTTATTTCTCTGGAATTTTAGGTGAACTATATCTGCTAGTATTTTCTTTGGTTTTAGAGATTTTACTAAAACCTGCCAATCGACTTTAACCAGCCATCCTTCTTTGTTCCATTGTTCACCTAACTTTCCAAATTCTTCTGGTCTCGCGACTTCTTTATGTTGTTGAGAGATGACCTCTATTGCTCTAATTTCTGCAGAGGTGTAGGAATAAATGATGTCCCTCTATTTCCTTCTTATGATTCGACCACCAATAATTCAAAGTAACACCTCCTTTTGATAGTTTTCTAACTTCTCCCTCTTGATTTTTTTGCTCTCGTAGTTTGTACACTAAGAAAATAAACCTAGAACTTTAAGCTATACTCCTATGAATTAAATCGTAACATTTTTTTGAAATTAAACAGTATTTATTCATTTATTGAGAAGTTGATATTTTCCATTAATGTTTAATGGAAGAGTAAATCATGCGTCTTTTACACTTATTTAGTCTAGTTAGAAAAGATAAATAGATATTTGTTGAGATAAAAAACGGAAAGAAAAAATTATCGAACCGGAAATATTTATGGTCGAAGTTCTCTACTTGAGCAAGCATCTTCTATCTTTCTCTTAGAATAAAATAAGCTACTCTAAGAAAAGGTGATTCATTTTTTTTAGTAATTTAGTTAATATAGGTAGAATAAAAACTGCTAGTAGAAAACTTCTCTGGCACCGTTAAGAGAAAACAATCACATGTGTAACAGTAAAAAATAAAGCTTAAAAGGGAAAATTATGGTTAGGTTAAAAATTCAAAAAGGCAGCAGCACCCTAGAGTCAAGACCAACGAATTTCTTAGAACCAAGCTTTGAAAAGTTTGAGCTGGTTCATACTCTCCGAACTGAACTGCAAGGTAGTCCCTGGGATGAAGCTCATCAGGCAATTTTAGACTCTTCGAAAACAACTCTTGAAAGTAGAGCTCCAATTGAATATGCCGAGCCCGATATTGTTCAAGATTTTGTTCATAAAAGCTCTTCGGAAACTTATTCTGTTTTTGAAAGTAGAAGTGATTCCTCCCAGCCAAGTACGCTAGAGACGCCAGATGAGTTTTGGCCTATGGAAGATACTTTTGCTTGGCATTTAGATTACGATTATTCTCAATTGCGCCGAGCAAGGATTGATGTTGGGGAAGAAGGAGGTGTAGTCGTTGGAATTCTTGATACAGGATATGATCCTTTACATATTACTTGTCCTAAAAATGTTCTGCGAGATAAAGAAAGAAACTATGTTGAGCTTGAAAATTTTAATGATGCTACTGATCCAGTAGTTACAGGGATAGCAAGAAATCCAGGGCATGGAACAGCAACAATAGCAATACTTGCAGGTAATAAGATTCAACCAAAGGGGGTTCCTAACTTTAATGATTACTTGGGAGGTGCTCCTCACTCTAAAGTTATACCCGTTAGAATAGCTAACTCTGTTATTCATTTCCGCAGTAGTTCTATGACAGATGGAATAAACTATGCTGTTGAAGCAGGATGCAAAGTAATTTCAATTAGCATGGGAGGAATTCCTTCAAAGGACTGGGCCCAAGCTGTAAATAATGCTTATGATAAAGGTGTTGTGATTTGTGCTGCAGCAGGAAATCGTATTGGTAAGTCAGCGCCTAAAACAATAGTTTATCCTGCACGATTTCGTAGGGTGATTGCAGCTTGTGGAGCAACGGCGGATAAAACACCATATTACAAAAGGGGATTTCATCGTGAAATGCAAGGTTGCTTTGGACCCTCTTCGAAAATGAAAACAGCGATGGCAGCTTATACACCAAATATGCCCTGGGCCGAAATTAACTCTCAAAACTTAGTTAACCTAAATGGGGCAGGAACTTCTTCTGCTACTCCCCAAATTGCAGCAACGGCAGCTTTGTGGCTACAAAAACATAATCCTAATCCTGCTGAAAAATGGAAAATTGTAGAAGCTGTAAGACATGCTCTGTTTAGCTCTGCTGACAAATCACAACCTGATAGCAAAAGGTTTTTTGGTCAAGGAATACTGAGAGCTTATGATGCTTTACAAATTGGATTTAATGAGCAATTCTCTTACCAAAAACAACCTCTAGATAAAGTTTCGTTTCCTTTACTTCGTGTTACTGGCCTACTAGAGTCGCGAAATCCTGAAATAGTAAGTGGAAGAGAGATGATGTATGAAGTAGAGGCCCTTCAGGTTTTTGAGCAATCACCTGATATACAGGCTCTTGCGGATGGTATTGATCCTATAACTGAAAAAATTGATCAAGATACCTGTAAGTGCATACTTAAGGGAATAAAACAATCGCCACTAACATCAGATGCTCTACAAAAACACTTAGATACAGTAATTGAGAAACTCTAGGAGAAAAACAAAAATGAAACTGGATGGTGGAGACTTATATGTTAATTTCAGGCAAGCAATGGTGGACTCTTTGGAAAATATCCTTGATATGCAAGATTTACTTCTTGCATATCCTATAGAAAAGAGATTGGAGAGAGTAATTCCTGACGACCCGGAACTCATACAAATTATAAGAGGAGCTAACCACTTACTGACTGAATATAAAAAGAACTATATTTGTAGTAGGGTAATTGATTACTTTAATCAACAAGATAAGATTGAAGATTTAATTTCAGCTTACTATAAGAAATCTGCTACTCATCAAGATTTTCTAAAAGTGTATAAATTTGCAAATGTCTTAGCCAGCACATATAGCATTTCAAGTGAAGGGAATCGTGAAAAAATAAGTTCTTTCGGCAGCCTTGAAGCAAAAATACGCGGGAATACAATAGGTCTTGATGTCGAGATACTGGTTAAAAATGCTAGCCACATACGCTCCAAGGTTTGTTGTATTATTGATGATAGTAGTAGCGGCTCTGTTCAAAAGAAGGCTAGAGGAACGGGTTTTTTAGTAGGCGAGGATCTGGTTTTAACTAATTACCATGTGCTGAATACATTAATTGAAAACAAAGAGAATGAACCGAATTTAAAAAATAGTTTTAAGTTTGTTTTTGATTATTATAGCTCCGATCAAAAAATCAATGAACTTCCTGTATTCAAATTAGCCAAGGGTTGGCTTGTTGCATTTAGCCCTGTGCATAATGATGATACAATTGAATCCCAAAAAATTCCGAATATTCCGGATACCCACCTTGATTACGCTTTAGTACGATTAGATTCCCAAGTAAGTAATACAAAGTCAATTCATGATGGAACAAAAAAGAGAGACTTTATTGACTTAAACAAAACAAGTGTTTCTGATTTTAAAACCGATTCTTCTCTCATGATTTTTCAACACTCTGATGGAGATCCTCTTGTGTTTGCCTATGATCCTAAGTCTATAATAGGCATAAATCAAGATAGAACACGTGTTAGGTACAAAACAAATTCTTTTTATGGGTCTTCTGGTTCTCCATGCTATGATGAAAATTTTAACCTGGTAGCACTTCATAATTCTGGTGTTAAACGTAAATACAACCAGGGTATTCCTATTGACAAAATCTGCGAAGATATTAAAAAAAAAGCTAATACCGAGCTTTTAAAAATTGTATTTGAATCTTCGGAAGGGCACACGGACGAAAAAAGACTCAAGGAAGAACCTGAAAAAACACCTAAGGAAAAACCTTGCCTCGATGAAAGTTCACAAAAGATAACAGAAAAAATAATAAAATTAGTAAAAAAAGAAGTTACTAAGATTCTTGAGAAAGAGGAATTAAAACCATTAAAAGAGTCCTTAATAAATCAAATAAAAAAGAACCACAGTAGTACAAATTCTGCCATTTCACCAGTAAAGGCTCTCATTGAATGTAATAAACTACGCGAAGCACTTCTTCGTATTTTGAATCCAGCGGTTACAGAAAGTTTAGAAGAAAACAAGGGGAGCCTAGAAAAAACTGAGCTTATATGGCATGGAGCTCTTGATATTTTTGGATGGCTTGTTTTACTTTCTGTTGATTATGGATGGATAAGTCGTAAAGATCTTGTTGGAAAAGATCTTAAGAGCATGAAACTAGAGATTCCAGCGGAGAAGGATGCATGTGTAGAAATTGTACTCTCTGGAATTACTGAATCGCAAGCGAAACTAGATATTGATATAAAAAAAGACGAGCCTATAGGAGCTATGGGAGGAAAATTTGTTCCAGAAAGGGGTTGGGAAGAGAAAGATCATATACTAACTATTAAGCAAATTATCTGGAAAATAGTTTTCAAAAAAGATCCTCCGCAAGAGTTTCGAAGTTTTGAAAATAAACAGTTAGATGCGACCCTTAGTTTTCGTAACGATGGTAAAGAATATCATTACTTGATCGTAGATGGATCAGATGTCGATCATCCACTCAATACACAAAGTGTTTACACTGAACTAAAAAAAGATCTTCCAAACTCAAATGTTGTATTTATGTCTTTTAACGAAAACGAAAGTGCTCTTTTGGTAGATGAACCAGAACTTTATGTTTATGTAAATGAATTCTTTAGAAATAGACCGGAGTATAAAAATGCTTAGTGTTGCTGCTGATGAAAAAATTAAACTACCCCCTACGGGATCTTGGCCTGAAACTGTTCATGTATTTGAAGAAGAAAGTATTTGGGCGGTTAATGCTGCTATTACGTCTGGTAGGCCTCTGCTTATTAGAGGAGAGCCAGGCGTCGGTAAGAGTCAGCTAGCTAGAGCTGCAGCAAAGGCTCTTAATCGAGTATTTATTTCTGAGGTACTAAACGCTCGTAGTGAATGCCAAGAGCTTCAGTGGAAATTCGATGCTGTTGCTAGACTAGGAGAAGCACAGGCTCTCGTTGCATGCAAAACTGGAAAAGATCTTCGAGATATTCTTAATCCGTTAAAGTTCATTAATCCAGGTCCCTTATGGTGGGCATTTAATTGGGACTCAGCGCTGAAGCAAGCAGAGAAATTTTGCTCATCTAGGTGCGAAATTAGCTCTGAGGGACAAAAAAAGTCTACAATTGAAGTGCAGACGCCTGAGAAACCAAAAGATTGGGCTCCAGAGATGGGAAGTGTTTTGTTAATTGACGAGATAGACAAGACAGATGCTGATTTACCAAATGGTTTATTAGAAACCTTGGGTAATGGAGCATTTCCTGTCTCGTACATGAAAGAATCTGTGAAGTTGAAGGAAGGTATACCTTCTCCTCTAGTAGTAATAACAACTAATGAAGAAAGAGAGCTTCCGGCAGCATTCTTGAGACGTTGTATGGTTTTACAGATGAAACTACCAACAGGAAAAGAGTCCTTAAAAGAATGGCTTATGGAAAGAGGAGATATTCATTTTGGTGAAAAGTGTAGTCTAAAAGTTAGAGAAGAAGCGGCAAATCAGCTTTGGAAAGATCGCAATACTGCATTAGAACAGAATACTCCTGCTCCTGGTCAAGCGGAGTATATAGATATACTTAGAGCCTTAAGTAAAATGGGTGAAGACGAAGAAACTCAGTTGACAGTTCTTAAGCAAATAAGTAAGTTTGCTTTAAAAAAGTATCCTGAAGAGAGCTTGTAATGTTTGCCAAAGAATATAAAAAAACACGTGTAGGACGTTCTGATATTATTGAGTTTCTTAATTCTCACGGTAATGAAAAATTAGACAGAATGGCTGGCTTTATTGGGTACGAATGTACAACCGAACAAGTATCTATCAATGAAAAGAGTGAAGAAGATGGCGACTCTGCAACAAAACTATCTCCCCCACCACTTCCTCCGCCCCCCCCTCCGCCTCCTCCGCCAACTAAAAAAACAATCAAGTTTTGGCATGTATCGGAATACAGAGAAAAAAAACAGGATGAAATAAATAGTGAGGTACCAGAGTGGGTTGAGGGAGACTCATTCGAAGATGAAGAAGATGGAGAAGTTTCTTCAGCATATTGGAAAAAACCACCTTGTACTCCTCCACTTGTTCCATGGTCTCAACTTTGGCCTTTTTTGCGAAATAGACTTGGAGATAATAAAGAAAGCAAGTCCATTGATATAGAAAGAGTTATTGAGCTTGTCTCAAAACTAAGACCTATATCTAAGTTACCAAAGAAACAGAGATTTTATTGGAGTGCAGTTTCCTATATTATCCTAGATTTCGACAAGAGACTTTTTCCTTTTTGGATAGACATAAACGAGATTCATTATGGTATTAAGAAACTTCGTGGTCGTTCTGGCTTAGAAGTTTTTAGCATAGATAATGGCCCTAGTGGTCAGTTTAGAAAAAGAAATGTCTTTCCTGAGCCAAAAGTAGACTTCAAATTTCCTGAACCCAATACTCCACTTATGATAATGAGTGATTTAGGTTGTTTTCAGCCATCTGGTAAATCTACAAGATCGTGGCTCTATTTTGGACAACGACTTAAAAAAGCAGGCCTTTGCCCAGTTGTTTTGACTCCTTGCCCTCCTCGACTGTGGAATAAAGCTTTATTGGAATATTTCAACTTGTTCTTTTGGGACAGAGGACATAAGTTACCTAGACATAAGGAAGGAGTATATAAATATAATACCCTTTCAAAATTAGATGAGAGTCAGGATGCGGAAGTTGATAATAAGCAACTCGAAGAGGAAAAAAAACAAACGAAACGCTTGCTTTCTCTTCTTTCTCCTGCTATTCGAGTAGAGCCTTCTCTTCTTCGAGCAGTTAGATTTTTACTTCCTAGAAAAGAAGCTGATGCTGGAGTTGAAGTAGCTGTGTGGAACCACGAAGATATTAATTACTCTCCAATAGCGTTTTCTTTAAAAAAAGATTCTTTAAAAAACTATCGCAAAGCACTTTTAGAAGAAGATAGTTCACTACGTGAGAAAGTGATTTCCTTAATAGAAAAACATCATTCTCATCTTCCAGAATCCATTAGGTGCGAAGAAAGTTTAATTATAAATGCTCTGTTGGGGGACTCAATAAATACAGAATATGATCTAAAAAGAGCAGAAGCTTTTATGCAAAAGTATATGCGAACTCTCAAGAGGAAAGATTTTCTTGAAAAGAAAGAAGTGAGAGCTTGGTTTTATAGATTTTCAGATCGACAGCCTGAGGAGGTTTGGAAAAAGTACAAAGTTTTAACGGCGTGCTGGGTCAAAATCAATAGTCACGATAGAGAAGATGGTGAAATTGAAGTTAAGAAAGGTATGTCTTTAGATGATGCGGCTTGGATGATGGACCCCAACAAGTCATCTCATACGATACTACAAAGAGGTAATGAGTTTACTTTAAAGAATGGTTATGGAGCATCAGAGACAGATAATGCATTTAAGGTTAGTACTCCTATTGCTTATCTCACAACAAATCGCCCCTACTTAGACATGTTTTATTACAAGAGTGGAGAAGAAGTATATCATCGCGGACTTAATTTAAGCTTGAGTAAAGTTGACAAAATAGTTCGGCCTTTTACAGGAGAGATTATTTTTAATACCGACCATGAAGAAATAGTCATTACTTCAACAGAAACCCCTTCTTGGGCAGAAAGCATGGGGCAAAGTGGGCAAGGTCTTTTTGTGACTTTTAAAGATCGTAAAGAACCAGTTTGGTGGTTTAATCCTGGTCGCTACAAAACACAGTCGAGTGCAAAAAACAAAAGCATAATAATAAATAGAGGTTTCTGGGGTGACTCAACAGGAGAGGATGAGTATGGGTTATATGTTGACTTTAAAATAAAAGGTATTAATCAGCGTATGCGCTGGATAGAGCCAGGTAAATTTATGATGGGCTCTCCCGAAGATGAACCAGAGAGACTTGATCGAGAAAAATTACACGAAGTTACCCTTACTGAGGGATTTTGGCTTGCTGAAACAGCGTGCACTCAAGAACTATGGGAAGCTGTTATGGGAGAAAACCCAAGTCAATTCAAAGGTAATCAAAAACCAGTAGACAATGTAAGCTGGAATGACTGCAATCTTTTTGTAGAAAAAATCAATCAAATAGCTGACTTGAACTTCAGAATGCCAACAGAAGCTCAGTGGGAGTATGCGTGCCGCGCCGGAACACAAACCCCGTTTAGTTTTGGCGAAGAGATAACAAAAGAGGAAGTGAATTATGTTAATAATGCAGGAATAGTGGATGTAAGATCTCTTCCATGTAATAACTGGGGACTGTATGAAATGCATGGGAATGTGTGGGAGTGGTGTCAGGATTGGTATGATGCGAATTATGACATAGAGAATGTAGTAAACCCTACTGGCCCTATGGCTGGTTCGAAGCGCGTGTTGCGCGGTGGTGGTTGGTACGACCTTGCCAGGAGCGTTCGCTCCGCTTACCGGAGCAACGCTAGGCCTGACAACCGCGACGACTTCATTGGTTTTCGATTATCCCGAGGTCATAAAAAGTAGGGTAGCGGAGCGTAAAAGAGAGCAGAGCCGGACAGGCGCAGCGGAGCAAGTCGGTCAGGTTCTGCGAAAAAATTGTTAGGAAAACAGATGTCAGAAGAAATACAGCTAGGCTCCTCGATGCCAAAAGAGTTCCCTTTGCACTGGGCAAGTGATTGGGGAGAAGATAGAACATATGGCCTATGGATGGCATTTACGTACAAGGAGGTTAGGCAGTGTTTTCGTTGGATCAAGCCCGGTAGATTTATGATGGGCTCTCCTCAAGATGAACCAGAAAGAGTTGACAATGAGCAACAGCACGAAGTCTTTTTAACGGAAGGATTCTGGCTAGCAGAAACAGCGTGTACCCAAGAATTGTGGGAAGTAGTAATGGGAGAAAATTCAAGTAAATTTAAAGGAAAACAGAGGCCAGTAGAAAATGTGAATTGGAACGAGTGTAATGCTTTTCTGGATAAAATGAATGGTATGATGGACGGGCTGGATCTTTGTCTGCCAACGGAAGCTCAGTGGGAATATGCGTGTCGAGCAGGAACAAAAACTCCATTTAGTTTTGGTGATAACATAACAACAGACCAAGCGAATTATGAAGGAAACTATCCTTACAACAATGGAGCAAAAGGTGAATATCGTGCAGAGACAATAGATGTAAGGTCGCTTCCATGTAATAACTGGGGTTTGTATGAGATGCATGGGAATGTGTGGGAGTGGTGTAATGATTGGTACGACGATTACGATATAGATAATGTAGTAAACCCTACAGGCCCTGATGCTGGCTCGAAGCGCGTTTTGCGCGGTGGTAGTTGGTTCAACAATGCCAGGGGCGTTCGCTCTGCTTATCGTCTCTTCTACGATCCTGACGACCGCTACAACATTGGTTTTCGATTATCCCAAGGTCATAAAAAATAGGAGCGGAGCATAAAAGAGAGTAGATCCTGGCAAACACAGCGGAGCAAGTCGGTCAGGTTATCGAGAAATTGCTAGATAAAATATCTTACACAACAATCTCATCAAAAAAGTTTGCAAATACAAACTTTGCAAAAACAGTTAACGTAGGAAAACATATGCAAGAGAAGATAAAGCTAGGATCATCAATGCCAGAAGAATTCCCACTACACTGGGCAAGTGACTGGGGAGAAGATAAAACATATGGCTTATGGATGGCGTTTACGTACAAAGGTGTACGTCAGTGCTTTCGGTGGATTAAGCCAGGCAAATTCATGATGGGGTCTCCTGAGGATGAATCAGAAAGAGTGGACAATGAGCAGCAGCACGAGGTTGCTCTAACGGAAGGATTCTGGCTAGCG
>JAJDCR010000131.1 GCA_029260735.1 Planctomycetota bacterium | reverse complement strand
GTCCGCTACGCCTAATAAAATACATCCTTGGGAAATTATTTTTTAGAAAACCAAACTACCATACTATAAGGGATAGAGGAACAAAAATGGCCTCCACCTCTTATATATTAGGGCTTTCCCTTAACTTAATGGCTTTGGGGCAACGCCCCATATGTGTCATTGCCCTGGGCTAGGTTGTATAGGCCTTTCAGGCTAAAAGCAAATATATAAACGCCTTGAGCATAGCAAATTCCTACTCCAAAATAGGCGCTTGGCGCAAGAAATATTTTTGCTCGAAGGCGTAGGCAAATTCAATTAATTTGGCGTCGTCGAGATATCCGCCCACTAGAGTAAAGCCTACGGGCTCTCCGCTTTTGCGGTAGCCGGCGGGGAGGCAGAGAGCGGGATAGCCTGCGGTCGGATAGATTCCTGAGAGGTAATTGCTGAGAGTTAGGATAAAGTCCACTTTGTTTTGCTTTATGGCGTCGTCGATGTATTTTTGGGCTTTTTGGCGATTTATGGTGTTGTAATGTTCGAATTGTTCTAGAGAATACTGATCAAGAAGAGATTGTTCTAGAATTTTTTGGCCGTAGGGGGCATGGATGGCTAGGTTTTTTTTGTTGAAGGCGACAATTTCTTCGAGGGAGTGGATGTTTGTATTTTGAGCGACTTTTTGGAGATAGTCGTTGAGTTCGTGGTGGAAGGCTTGGTAAAAGGTGAGATAGTATTTTATCTCGTAAGCTTCTGGAGGAAGAGTTATTTCTTTGACGGAGACTTTTGCTTTTTTTAGTAGGGCTATGATTTGGTCTTGGATTTCTTTGTCTTCAGCTCTTAGTTTTTCTTCGAATCCGGTGACTAGGCCAATCGTCTTTCCTTGGAGTCCGTCTAAGTTTAAGTACTTGGTGTAGTCTACTGGGTCTTTTGTCAGGGGAGTTTCTGAGTCGTTGGGGTCGGGCTTGGTCATGGCGTTTAAGAGAATGCTTAGGTCGGTTACGTTGCGTGCGATGGGGCCGGCGGTATCTTGGGCTGAAGTAATGGGGATAATTCGATTGCGGCTGACTAAACCTAAGCTGGGCTTGAGTCCGACAACAGAGTTTTGGGAAGAAGGATAAATGATAGATCCCGCTGTTTCGGTTCCTATGGCCACGGTGACTAAGTTGGCACTAACCGCACTGGCTGAACCCGAGCTAGATCCTCCCACATCAAATTTCCCGTAAGGGTTTTTATTTTGCCCACCTAGAGTGCTGAAACCATTGGCTGCTCCATAGCTCATGAAGTTGGCCCATTCTGTTAAGTTGGCTTTGCCTATAATAATCGCTCCTGATTCTCTGAGAGACTGAACCAGAAAAGCATCTTGATCGGCTTGGGCATTTTCGAGTGCTTTGGCTCCTGCTGTGTTATGTAGTGAATCTCCTGAGGCAATGTTGTCTTTGAGAAGGACGGGAATTCCGTGAAGAAGGGAAGGGGCTTGGCCTTCTTTTCTTTCTTTGTCACAGCGCTTGGCTATTTCCAAAGCTTCCGGGTTAAGCTCTAAAATGGAGTTGAGTTTATTGGAATCGTACTTTTGGATTTGGTAGAGGAAATGGAGAGTGAGTTCTTCCGAACTTAGCAATTTTTGAGAAAAAAGTTTTTGAATATCTAGTATCGTTATTTTTTCTAGTTTTTGGGCTAATTTTTTCTGATTCTCGGAATTTAGTTGGGATAAGCTCTCTTTAAAAGGAGAGAAGTCTAAATCTTTTTTGGCAAGTGAGCTTTGCTTTTGGTACTGCTTGGCAACTTGTTTTTCGATGTATTGATCGCGAGGAGAAAGAACTGTAGAAGAGGAGTTTGGAAGATCAGGCTTTTCTGAGCAAGAGATAGATAAGGCAATAACAAAGAATAAGAAATTTCTCATAGGACTACTCTTTTACGATAGTTATGGGATATTGTATATGACAAATTGACAAATAAAAGTCTTTTCCTTAGAATGGTTAAAATTAGGGCGTGTCCCTAAAGATATGGGAAAAAATTTTTTTGTCAAAAGATTTACGAGAAAATAAGCAAATTTATTTCTTAGTTTATTTAAGGAGAGGGTAATGACGAAGATTAGGCAACCTGTAGAGCCTTTTGGCGATATTAATGTTTTGGAAAAAGGACAAGGGATAGAGGTGGTTGCTTCAGTTTTGATGGTGCCTGATGTGGAAGGAGCAAGTGTTGGTTTAGCCTTGGATGCTTCCGCTTCCATTAAAAAAATGTATGGAGTTAGTGGGATCGTCGGAAGTGCTTTTTTTCAAGCAGCGACTATTCCCAATGTGATGGAACCAGTTGCTAAATCGATGGCGGCATATTTAGCTAGTTTTTCTGGCAATGGCAAGGTTGAAGTTATCTATTGGGCTTGTAGCCCTGATGGATCAAAAATTGAGCCTTTAGGGCATTTTGATAGTGATGAAGTTAAGGGAATTAATATTGTTGGGCCAAGGAAGGAAACTTGGGGAAGAGGAACTAAGCTTTTACCACCCTTGAAGTATTTTCTAGAGCAGACTTTTGCTGAATCTGACTGGTCTCTCATTGTTTTTGTTACTGATGGAATATTAGAAGATACTTCTGAAATCAAAGAGTATTGCTTAGAGCTGGGCCGAGATATTGCCTCTGGTAAACGTAAATTCATTAAACTCGTTTTGTTGGGAGTGGGCGAAGAGGTCGATGAAGAGCAGATGGAAGAGCTCGATGACATGTTTGAGGGAACAGGTTTAAAAGATCAAGAGGGTAACGAAATTGATCTTTGGTGCCATAAATTAGCTTCCGATATGAAAAGATTGGAGGAGGTATTTGCTGAGGTAGTATCGGAAAACACAGTGGTTGCTTCTCAAGGTCGTATCTTGGATTCGCAGAACCAAGAAGTCGTCAATTATCATGATGGGCTTCCCGCTAAACTTAGGTTTACTTTGCCAAAGGGCTCGACTTCTTTTACTTTGGAGTACCCTGGTGGGCAAGTAAAGCAAGATATTCAAGAAGCTTTGGAGTAATGCCTTATAGTTGGTTATACAAAGTAGGTCTTTGGGCGCGTCGCCAATCAACCATCCCTCTCAAAAACTATCCCTCTTAAGAGAAAACTCAAGCAGAGGGGTTTCCTGGAAAGGATATCTATGAATCCCGAAGGTAAAAATTACCAACTTCCTAGTAATTTAGTAGCCCGTGAGTTTGGCGAGGTTAATGTTCTCGAAGAAAAGGAAAAGATTCAAGTGCTCTTTACCATTCTGATGGAACCTAGCGGAAAAGAGGCCGAAGGGTGGCAGACAGCAATTGCTTTAGATGCAAGTACCTCGATGAAGTGGGCTTATGGTAAAAAATTAGAAGGGACTATTCCCTCTGAGTTAAAGGCACAATACGAAAGTAAAGGATGGTTCCAAGCAGACAAGCAAGATGGTTTAGAAGTTAAGTATGTTAAAAAAGAGGCCATTGATGATGCCGTTAAACGAGGTCATTTAAAGCATAGCCTTAATGTTGTTGAGCCCTTAGCAAGGGAGTTTATTGCTTATTTGGCTTCTAGTTTAGACAGTCGGGGGAAAACTAACGTTACCTACTGGGCTTGTGGAGAGGGGGATGCTTACGAAAATATTGGGATATTTAGTGCAGAAGAATGTCCTTCTCTGAGTTTAGAAGGACCTCGGGGAGTCACTTTTGGTCGGAGTACTTGTCTTACTCCCTTAATGAAGTACTTTGCTCAGAAATTCCAAGAAAGCCCTCGAACGATTGTCATTTTTTTGACCGATGGACATTTAGATGACTTTGAAGAAGTAAAAAACTACACCCTCGAATTGGCTTTAGATATTTCCGAAGGAAAACGCAATCTTTTGAAATTTGTTTTGGTGGGAGTGGGAGATGAAATTTCACGCGAACAGCTCCAGGAGCTTGACGACCTCGACACAAAAACGGATATTGATTTGTGGGATCACAAAATTGCTCAGGAGATGCGTTCCTTGGTGGAAATTTTTGCCGAGGTAGTTGATGAGCATCAAATAGTTGCCCCTATGGCAACTATTTACAACGAAGCGGGAGAAGTGGTAAAAAAATTCTCCGATGGTTTACCGGCGAAAGTTTCTTTTGAAATTGATAAGCAATCTTCTTTTTTTGACTTAGTGGTGGGAGAACACCAGATACGTCAGGTCATTCGTCTATAAGAATGGGAAAAGTAATTATGCTAGGAACAAGTAAAGATATTTTAAGTTTAGCGGCGAGTACTTTAACAGAGCTTTTTGAAAGCTCATTTGATGATGGGCTGATTCCAGCAGCGATGAAAAAAGTTAAAGAGCACTTTAAAGGAAGTGACACTCTTCCCCGGTACTATAATCAAGCAGTGAAAAGATCTCTTTTGTCTTTGGAAATAGCTTTGAAAGGGCCAAGAGCTTATTATCCGACCAGAGAAAAGGAATTCTATCAGAAACATTTTCGACAATTTGAAGAACAGATTTTTGCCAGCTTTGCGAATGAACTTATGGATTCTGGGCGAATCCAAAGCGTAGAGGAACTCCGAGATCACTGTATTGAGGATTGTAATAAACTGAAGCAATCTTCCCAAGTTCTCTTGATTCGTAAACTCCATAAGAATGATCTCCAGGAGTTTATTAGCCCATTGACAAGTTGCGACCCTAACCTCTCGCGTCAGATGCTTTCTGGAATACAAGAGCAGGCACACTGCTCCTTCTTGATTTCTTTGCTGGAGAGAGAAAATGTTTTGCTACAAGGAATTCTTTTCCACTTCCATGCTTTTCTTCAATCTGATCCTCGTTTGAGTAATTATGTTAACTATTTAGAAATGACAAGCGTCAATGAAAATCTCCGTAAGTTACAGGACGACTTAAGTCGACGCCCAGAGAACCCTGTCTTACAAAGACGATTGGATCGTTTAGAGCAAAGCTGCCAGATGATGAATCGCTACGGAGAATGTTTAGGAACCATTGGAAAAAAACTGGATGGAATCTATCATAAAACAGTTCAAACCTACGAAGCACTTCAGCAACTCCAAGGACAAATGCAAAGTGGTTTTTTGGTGATCGAAGAACGCTTGAAAGAGATCGGACAAATGCTTTCTACACAAGCAGGAAGTAGAGAAGAAACAAATAACTCTAAGGAACCACGCTACTGTATTGAGGAATCTACTTCTTGTGAAAAAGAGCCTCACTATAAATTAAGGACAGTAGCTCCAGTAACTCCAGCCGTAAATAATGCGGAAAATGTGAAGAAAATTCCGGAGAAGCCAGAGAAGTCAGAGAAATCGGAAAGTTTTCTTCCCTCAAAGCAAGTTGTTCCTCAGGAAAAAAATGAAAAAAAAGAGAGCCAAAAAAACTTAGATGTATTTGAACAAAAAGGAACCTCTGAGGGGTTGTCGAAAAAATCTTCCCGAAAACAATATCGCCGGGTGGTTCCTGAACAAGAAGTGTTTCAAACGATTGAGTGGGATGAGGAAAATCAAGAAGAGGAAAAGAAAACTCTACTGAGAGATGAACAAGGCGATGAAAAAAGTAAGGAGGTTTCTCAAAAATGGGCGACTGATTTTCAAACCTATGCTGTTTTTCTAACGGAAACGGAAGAAGCTAAGGTCGAAACAAAAAGAGAAACTGTCTTGAGCTCTTCTTTTCCTGAGATTTCTTCTGTTTTTATCAGTTCAGAGGGAGAAAATGATGATGATTCTACTCCGAAGAATATTTTTCACTCTTTTGGGAAAGAAGATAACGAAATAGAGAAGAAAAATCCTTCTTTGAAAATATCTTCTCAAAAAGCATCTTCTCAACGTGCTTCAAAAAGAACTCGCAGTGTTCCCATTTCTGATATTTTTAAACAATCTCCTCTTGAAGACTAAGAAGACTAAGAAGCTAAACGGACTGGCCGAGGAAATTTTGATACCAGAGCCCTGAGTTTTTAATAATACGCTTTTGCGTGGTAAAATCTACATGAATTAAGCCGAAGCGAGGTCTATAACCATTTTCCCACTCAAAATTATCCAGTAAAGACCAAGCAAAGTAGCCTTCTACTTTAACTCCTTCTTTTTTTGCTCGAAGAACTTGACCTATGTAGCTCTGAAGAAATTTAACTCGCCTTTCATCTAAAACTTCTTCCCCTTCTACTTTATCTTCAAAAGATGCCCCGTTTTCTGTGATATAGATTTTCTTTACTTTATCATAGGCAGAGAACTTTTTTAGAAGATGATAGATTCCTGGTGGATAGACTTCCCACTTCATCGTAGTTATGGGAACTTTCCGCTTTTCTGCTGGTACGGCTTTTGCCCAAAGAGGAGGAGCTAACCAGCTATGAGAAGCAATTTCTCTAGTGTAGTTCTGTAGTCCGATAAAATCGAAATCAAAAACCATATTTTTTTCGTCTTCAGGATGGAAATAGTTTTCTATTTTTTGGAGAAAACTTAGGTCTTCTAGTGGATATCCTTGTCCTAGAGCAGGTTCTAAAAATAAACGGTTATAAAGGGCATCCAGTTTTTGAGCAGCTTGTTCATCACGCGGATAGCGGGTATAAGGTTCTACGTAAGAGCAGGAGAAAGTAGTTCCTATTTGAGCATCTGGGACATTTCTTCGAACAATTCGTCCACCTTCTGCTTGGCAAAGAACGGCATGGTGAATAGTTGAAAGTCCTTGGCGAATGCCTTTTTTGCCTGGGGCGTGAAGTCCTCGGAGGTAGCCCATTCCTGTAAAAGCAAGAGGTTCATTGAGAACCATCCAATGCTTTACTTTATCTCCGTAGGTCTTTGTGCAAAAATTAACATATTCGCTAAACCAATAGATAATATCGCGGTTGATCCAGCCTCCGCGTTCTTCTAAAGCCAAAGGAAGATCCCAGTGATACAAGGTAATCCAAGGCTGTATTCCAGAAGCTAGGCAGGTATCGATAACTTGATGATAAAAATCTATTCCCTTTTGGTTAGGTTTTCCAATTCCCTCAGGAAAAATTCGAGACCAAGATAAGGAGAAACGGAAAGCATCAACATTGAGAGAAGCCATTAGAGAAATGTCAGACTCATAGCGATGATAAAAATCACAAGCCTTATCGCCATTTTCGTTGTTTTTTATTTTACCTTTTTGGTGGCTAAAATGATCCCAAACAGAAGGACCTCGGCCGTCTATATTGTGAGCCCCTTCAATCTGGTAAGCGGAAGTTGATGTTCCCCAGACAAAGTTTTCTCCAAAATCTTTTTTTTCGTATCCCATTTCCATATTATTTTTCCTGGAGGATGAGTTCTCTCATGAAGTTTAGGGTATTTGGAAAATATTTTATTTTAGTTTAAGCAATATAGTAAAGTGTTATTTTCTCTCGAAGTAAAGAAAAAAAGTGAGGATGGAAAAAAAGAAGTTCTGCTTAGGAAATAGTTATTTGAGATTTTTGCTGTTGGCTTAAGTTTGTTTTATCTAAGTCACTTTGGCTCATTTTTGTTTGAGAGAAGTTGGCTAAACGTAAATCTGTACCTATTAAACTAGCTCCTCCCATATCGGCTTTAACAAGGCTGCTTTTTCTCATTTTGGCATCGTTAAAATTCGCTTCACGGAGATCTGCTTCTTCGAGATCCGCTTCTTGAAGATCCGCATTACGTAAGTCTGCTTGGTATAAGTTGGCTCTATGCAAGATTGCTTGGACATTTGCTTGGCGTAAGTCAGCTTGGTTTAGATCGGCAATAATGAGATTGGCTCTTTTTAAATTAGCTGACCGAAGATTAGCTTTTGCTAAATGAGCTCCCACCAAATTAGCTGATTCAAGATCAGAGTCTCTTAGGTTAGCTAAACTGAGATCTGCATTTTGTAAATTGGCCAATCGAAAGTCCGAAAGTCTCAAATTGGATAATTGTAAATCACAGTCTTGCAAGTTGGCTAAACGAAGATCAGCCCCCTGAAGATTAGCTTCCTGAAGCTGGGCTAACTTTAGATTTGCTTCTTTCATATCAGCTCCTTGTAAGTTAGCTCCTCTCATCTCTGTATCTGGCAATCTAATTTGGAAAAGATTAGTATACTGAAGGTTAGCATACTGAAGATTAGCGTACTGAAGATTAGCATACTGAAAATTAGCATACTGAAGATTAGCATACTGAAAATTACAGTGGAACAGGTCAACATAAGGCAGAAGACTGTATTGTAAGTTAGCTTTTTGGAAGTTGCTGCGAAAGAGCTCAGCTGCTTCTAAGTCGCAGTCTTGGAGGTTGGATTCTTCTAAATTGGCATCTTGTAAGAAAACATACTTGAGGCAAAGTCCTTGTAAGTTAGCTCCTCGCAAGTCAATTATAATCTCTGGATTTTCTCCTCTCCACTCATTCCAAGCTTTGCATCTATTGTTTTGTCGTATGGAGTGGAGTAGTCTTTGAAATTGGTCTTTATTTGCCATACTCTTTCATCCCATTGAGCCAAATTAGGACTGAGTTTTCTAAACTTCTTTCCGGGGCATTATTTAAATGGATCATAGTGCCCCACTTGTTCATCGTTATTGATAACAAAGTCATATATATCAGAAAGAGTTTTGGCCATTTTTTCTAAGGTAGGTAAAGGTAGGGAAGAAAATTTAATATCTTGAGAGAGGGGGTCAGAAATTTCAATTTTAATATCGTGTAATTGGTCACTACTCGTGAATACAATACGATTTCCTGCTTCCTGGTTCAAAGGCCAGCCATAAACTGCTCGACTTCCAATTGCTGGAAAAAACATCTTACGACAAACCTCTTGCATTTCTTGTTCTGATAAGCGGTTTAAACGAGGAGATGATTTTCTCATGGAGGCTATTAATTTACGTACGTCTGAGTTTTCTGCAAACCCTTCATTCAATTCTAGATATTTTTTTTGACTAAGAATAGTGCTAGCTCTTCTTAAAATGAAGGAAACCCGATAAACAGCTTTTCTCTTTTTTCCTTGAACGAGAATGTCAATGATAAAGTCGAGTCCTTCGCTGTGCAGATTTTTTTGAACATCATAAGCGATTGTTTCTTGGCGATTTTTTAAATGTTCGTCAATTACCATTTCTGTAATTATCTGATCAAACAAAGAAAAATCAGCGTTGTTTGGTTTACTCCAAACAAAAGAAGAAAAAGAAAGAAGTAGTGCCGTAAGCAAAAGTATCCGAGGCATTTCAGAAATCTCCCGCTTGGTTATAAAGAAGATATAGTAGAGAACCTGTTATAAAACTAACTTTTTAAAAAAATATTTTAGGATATTTCCTATAGTATTAAGAGCCTCAAAAAGGATAAAACTCTTTCTTACATATTTTTTTAGGTTAATTCTATACCAGGTTCTCTAAAAATGCTAGTCTCAATATTTAGTTTTTTTAAGACTATCTAAAAAATAATCTTATTTATTCGAAAATAAGCTGGATAAGGACACGTCCTAATCTGCTCCACTGTATATTTGGATATCAGCTACTTCGTAATCGCCTGCAGGCAAACTTACTTTATCCTTGGTATTTTTTCCGATGAGTTCTTTTGCTATGGGACTCATAAAAGAAATGATACCTTGATTTAGATCAACATCCCAAGGGCCTAGTAGAGTGTATAAAGTTTTTTCTCCATTACTGTTTGTAAGAGTAACTGTGGATCCTACTTCTACCTGATCTGTTGTAAGTTCGTCAAACTCAATGAGTTTGACGTCATTGAGATTGGTCTGCATTTCCTGAGCTTTCTTCATAAGTTGAATTTGGTCCTCGCGGGCTGCATCCAACTCTGAGTTTTCACTAAGATCTCCAAAGGAAAGTGCTCGTCCAATTGCTTCGGAATTTTCGGGAATTTTCTTTCTGATAAGCTCTTGGTACTCTTCTTCGTATTTTTGAAGACCTTTTTTAGTAGTAAAAATAGGTTCGGTTTTTCGGAAGAATTTGGGAAATTTTTCCCGGATATTGAGTTTTAAAACACTCTTGAAACTTGATGGTATCCACATAGCATTATGAGTAGCATTATATACCTCTAGTGCTTTGTTAGCATCAAGTTCATCGTCCGGTTTGAGAGATAGAGTCACTTTGTCCGCGAGATTTAAGATAAATATCTTATTTGACTTTTGAGTGTCAAGTTGACGAAGGAATTTTAATGTGGTGAAAGTTTGAATCACATTAAGATAAATGTCAACAAGCTCGGGAATGTTTTGGCCTTTAATCTTTCGACTTAGAAGTTGATGTCCTAACCATGTGAAAGCATCAGGAGCAACAGTTCTTTGATCCATTATCAATTGGTAGATATTGGGAAGATATTTGCTCCATAGGCGTTTCTTTGTCAAGTATCGGAATAGAGCATCACGGGATAAATCAGAGCCATAAAGAAAAATGTCATAAATTTTTTCTTCCCATTTATCATCATAGGAAGTGAAAACTTCTATGGTTTGTTGGGCTTGCGAAGAAAGACGTAGATTTTTAAAAATTGCAATAGGATCAGAAGAAAACATTTTTTCTAAAGAAGGAAGTTCTTCAGGTTTTTTGGCTCCTTCTTTGATGCAATCTTCGATTGCGATGTAGGCCTCTAAGGCATACCAATATTTTTCTTCTTTGCAGTGATTTTGACATAAAACGAGTAGTTTTTCGGCTAGAAAACTTACTAGTTTTTTCTCTTGGGAATTCTTAAGGTAATTACCTGCTTCCATCGGTTGGTCTAGCTCTTCTGATGCCTCAAAAGCTTGACGAGCCTCTTCTTCCCAATCTTTGGGCTTATCTCGATAGGCAAATTTGCCATGAGCAGAAGCGGCATTATCAATGAAAGGATCTGTCACCATTTGCTTACGAGTTTTTGTCCACCATTTACTCCATTTGTCATCAGGGATAACATCTGGACTTAGGTATTTTTTGAACTCTCTCGCTCCTAGGGGTTTACCAATAAATAGTAAAACTCGGTGGATGAGTTCGAGAGGTTTTTTTTCCGCTTCCTCTTGCAATACACCTATGTTGAATGCAACGAGAGTTTCGAAATGATCGTTGGCCAGCGGAGTAAGGCAGTCTGCCGCGGCTAGAGCATCCATGCGATGATCAGGTCGTCTTTCTAAGTCAACCATAATATCCATTTTTTCTTCGCTGATGCTAGTGACCTTACCAATTCCCCAGCCACTTCTGTGTTTTACTACAGTTCCTTCTTGGAAAATGACAAGTTTATCTAAAGTTTTGATGAACTTATGAGGTGGTAGGTTTTCTAGTAAGACCTTATCTACCCATTTGGCTAGATAAGGAAGATGCTCGTATTTCTTTTTGAAGGCAGTGGTAAAGTCTTTAACTAAAGATCTTTGACTTGGGTTATATTTTGCGAACCAACGCAAAGAATCGACCCATAAAGAAGGATTGTTTGCTTCTGAGCAAGCCATTACGGTGAGATTTAGCAGTTCTAAAAGGCGTTCCTTTTCTCCACGTCTGGCAAATTCATGAGCACAGGGTTTTAAAGGCTCAATACTTTCGAGTTTGTCCTGTAATATTTCGGTCCATAGGCTCTCACCTTCCTCCCAGTTACCACCTTTTAATAGGCTTAATAATTGTTCCATTTGGCCCATGTTTGCTCCTTCCCCGGGCGTATAGTTATGCTAGGTTTCTTCAAGAGTTGTGTTTACTCCAAACTATTTTACTGTAATTCCCTATTGAATGGGATAATCTTACTTAATTCTCTATGATATAGAGAAAACTCATAATTGTCAAGAGCTAGACTCTTTCTCTTTTCTTCTTTCTGTTTTAAACAAAGGGACTATCTGCTAAGTTAATTTTCTTTCAAAGTCAAGATTAGTCAGGGAAGACGAGTCATTTTTTTTTGAATTTTGCCCCCCAAGATCGGTAGATGAGAAAGAGAATAAAAATAAATGTTGCCAACTGAGCTAGGCGTAAAATGAGGTGATCGATGAGCTCTTCACTTTCTTTTCTTGTGTAAAGAAGAGTTTGGCGGGTGCGTTTGTCTACTTGGTCTATTTTTTCTTCTATCTTCTCAGAGACAATAAGATTGTTAACCTCTTGGACCAAAGTATGGAGATTTGTTGCGGCTAAGGCTAAACTCTCCATCGCTTGAGCATATTCATTGATATCAAAAGGCCGCGCTGATGATTTTTCTAAGGAAGAAGTTTTTGAATTTTTTTCTAAATTTGAATTTTTTTCTAAATGAGAAATGAGTTTAGTTTTTTCATTTTCTTTTTTATTTTCTTCTTCATTTACTAAAGTAGACTTTGAGGTTGAAGGTTCTTTCCGATAAAGCTCTTGAACCATATCTTTGTAAGCATTCAGTGCACCTTTCCACTCTTCTCCTGCTTGAGCAAAACTATTTGTAGCTTTTTCTAAAGGAGAAATAATCTCTTGCACTTGAGTTAAAGGTTTCTCGATCTCAGATAAAACTTTTTGCACCTCTACAATCGTTTTTCTCAAACTCTCTTGTTGGTGGGAAGTTTTTTCTAAAATATAGAGTGCTTCCTGGCGAACCTTTAGCGGAAGTTGCTCAAAAGTATCTGCTACTTGCTCTGCACTTTGAGAGATGCGAGAGAAATTGTTGATCGTGGAAACTGTTGAATCTCGTGCTTCTATATCGTAAAGAAGTAACTCCATTTGCCAACGAAGCAAGTTAGGCATGTTCACTAAAACCTTAGCTGATCGACTAGCAACATGAGAAAACTCTTCTATGGCTAAAGCAGCATCAGTAACTCCATCAAAGGTTTGAAATGGAGACAATGGAGAAAGAGGAAGAGCTGCAAGAGCATACAATGACTTTTCAACTGTATTTTTTTCTTGAGATTGATTAGAGTTCCACTCTGGCTGAATGGAGGAACGAATAAAATTCCCATGCATTGGGTTTTGTTTGGCAAAATCATACATAGCTTTTTTACTATGATTTTGTTTTTCAGTAACGAATAGTTTTTTATTGATCTCAAGAATTTCTTTTTCTAATTGTCTACAGGTTTCTAAAGCAACTATGGTTTGCAATTCAAATAGTTGCTTCCCTTCTCCATTTTCAAAAAACTCTCGCATTTGTATGCAAAAAATTCCTAAATCGAGATAAGCTCCTAAAGGATTTTCTTTTGCTAAAATATCCTCACCTTGAGTAATAATCTGTAATTTCCAAAAAATTGCTTTTTGTTTAATTGTTCGTTGGGAAGAATCGCTTGCAATTTTATCAGCGCTTCCTTGAATATAGTTATTAAATTTTTGCCAAAAATCTTCTAAGTAAAATCTTAGGGTAGGAGCAGAAAGAAGGACATCCCCTTTGATTTTTGCATGTTTATCTAAGGAAAGAAGACTGACACAACTTGTAATAAGACAGATTATCCCTACGCAAAAAATTATTTTTGATAAAAAGAGTTTCGTTGAAAAAATATTTGACAATTTCAAAAATTTAGATATAGTATTTGTTCTCATGACAAAACCATGACAAAACGGTGACGAAATCGTGCCTATTACATAACAAAAAAATGACAATTTAAACTTAGGTGAGTTACCAAAATTGTCCAAAAACTTTTGATAACCCACTTACGAACCAAATTTAATAACGAGAATTTACCATGGAAGTAATAACCCGACCTCAAACTCTAGTTGAAGAGATCGTAAATATCATAACCCACGGAGTAGGTTTCATTTTGGGAATTCTAGCCCTAACCTATTACACAACACTTCAAGGAGACTTTTGGCAGTTTCTTAGTGTAGTTGTTTATGGAAGTACTCTTCTTTTTTTATACCTCTCCTCCACCTTGTATCATACTATTCAAAAACCTAAGCTTAAACAAGTTTTCCGGAAGTTAGACCACGCAGCCATTTATTTATTTATCGCAGGATGCTACACTCCTCTTATGTTGATTAAATTAAGAGAAACTTGGGGTTGGACAATTTTAGGAATCGTTTGGGGTCTTGCTCTTGTTGGAGTGGGCATTAAACTTTTTTGCCAAGGAAAATTTGCCGAACGCTTTTCTTTAGGTCTATATCTTCTAATGGGGTGGTTAGTGGTTCTTTTTGCCAATCCTGTAATAGAAGTACTCCCTTTGAATGCTCTTTTTCTGTTAGGACTCGGAGGCATTGCTTATATGATGGGAGTGATTTTTTACGTAAAAGATAAAGTCTTTTTATTCCATTCGGTATGGCATGTTTTTGTTTTATTGGGAACCCTCTTCCATTTTTACTGCTTTGCTTTTTATATTTTGCCTACTCCCCTGCCTGTGGTTTAGGTCCCACAAGAAATTTGTGATACCAGGGTAAGGCTTATCTGAAACCATTTTTGAAAAAGATGATCTAAAACCGTTCTAAGCACCATGTTCGCTGGAGGGTGAGGCTCCTGCCGAACAGGGGATGTGCAAGGCTTCCTGATATTTTTATCTTGGCACAACCCCGGCGCGGCAGGAGCCTTGCCCTCCACCCTTGCCTTGTATTCAGGGTCGTTTCTGATATGGTATTTAAAAATACCCATTTAGATCTTAGATTACAATATTCAAGAGCTAATCACATCCCCGGTGCGCCAGGAGCTTACCCTCCCCAGAAAATAGGCTTTCGCGCGGTTTTTGGTAAACCACCCACCTTACTTCTTCGGTTTCAATCCTAAATTCACTTGAAATAATAAAGTATTACTCTGAGGCTCAGGGCCATCAGCGCCTGGAATTCCAAAATCTGTTAGGCTAATTTGAAAATTTCCTCTGGCTAAAAGTAGAGGACCTCCTTGGTCGTCTACGCTGGGCTCAAATTCAGCATCTACGGTAAGAGGAATAGTCTTTCCTTTCATCATAAATCTTCCCTTAATGGTAGCCCAAGTGATTTGTCCGTAAGAAAGCTCACCAATGGGCTCTACAGAATCTATTTCAAATTTAGATTCTAAGTAGCGAGAAGTATGGAGAAAGATGCTTCCCTGAAGAGTGGAATTCATATCCCCTTCTCCCATCGTTACAGTTTTAGGGTCCGCTGCAAAAAATCCCTTGCTTCCTTTGATAATACCTTCTTGTGGTAATATAACTTCTCCAAATACTTTTTTTACTTCTCCGGCATAGTAATCCAAAGGTTCTGGAAACCGAAAATGAATTTGAGGAATACCTGGAGCAGAAGGTCCGGCAATTACCCAATGAGTTGGTAAAGACAGATTGGCAATGATTTTTTGTGTTTTTTCGGGCTTATTTGGAAGAGGAAAGCCTAGGCTACTCCAGCTTACGGTTTTTGTCTCTTTGCTTACGTAATCAAAACTATCTCCCGATTTGGGATTTGCGATTTCTTGAGCAATAACCTTTTCAAACTGAGAAGCCAGTTGCCCAAAAGCTTCTGCACCCTTTTCCCAGTTTGTTACGATTGTTGCATTGGTCTTAAAAATCGGTTTTTTGCAATGAAACTGAGAATAAATGGCTCCAGAAAGATAAAGTTTTTTATCGGAAGAAAGCCAGGGATAGAAATCCATATAAAAAGAACGATCCCCTCTTCCTAAAGAGAATTTTTCTTGCCATTGAAAATTTTTAAATCCACTTAAAATAGCTTTAGTCGCAGCTTCGACAAATTTATCATGCTGATGTCCTTCTGGTGGATGTCCTCCCAGAGGAGTTATTTTTAAGGGGGCTGCTACTTGCATTCTTCCCATTTGCCAAACAGGAGTTTTCTCAATATTCAGCTTACTTTTTCCTTGAGGGACAAAGCGAGAGGTCCGAATGAAGTTTTCGAAGCGATCAGGGGTATTTGTTCTTCCCTGATAAATAGACCTTCCCATATGATTTTGGTAGACAATACAAGGAGTCATTGTAATTTCAGCAGGAGCGTTTTTATCTACCACTACTAAACTAAAAGGAAGAGAAATTTTCTTGGCAAGTGCAGTAATTTTAGGAAGGGTTTCATCGGTAAAAGCCTTACTAACTTCTGATGAGCCCGAGTGAGAGAAAACTATGAGTTGCTCAGGAGGAGCACTTGTTAGAATATCCTCCTTCTTCTCTTTCTTTTCATTTTCTTTCTCTTTATTTTCTTCTTTATTTTCTTCTTGTTGAGGAGAAACTCCTGTAACAGCAAGGCCAATGCTAATTTTATTAGCGACTTTGTTTGTTGCAGCTGAAGGACTAATGTTGTAATCACTTCTTTTGATGACAAATTCACTTCTCAAAATGAGAAGATCTCCCTTTTTTCCCTTAGATCTTTCTTCTAGCTTATTTGGTAGATAGCTTAAAGAAACATTTACTGTGAGGGTTTTACTCACTCCTCGACAAGTAAAAAGGCCTTCGATAGAGAGATTATACAAAACCCCAGAGTCGACTTTGAGCTCTCGGACATTTAATACTTTTTTTGCCTCGAATTCAATATTGGGATATTGCTCTACATCCATCCATTTTTCTGAATGAAGAATCTGCTTCATTCTTTCATTCCCTAAATGAAGACTAGAAGCGGAAACTATGATTTTTCCTCTAAGACCATAGGGATTTTCTGGATCAAAGTTTATTTTTCCTTGAATTCCAGAAGCTATTCCCATAAAAGGTTCTAAAGGGGCATCTAGAAAAAAGGAAACCGTGTTAACGGCTTTGGGATCTTCAAAGTCAAAGACAATGTTTTTGCCGGAAGAAAAAGACAATAAAGTAAACAATGCTAGAAGAAAGAGTTGAGAGAACTTCATTTCTAGACATTCTCCTATAAATAAATGTAGAACGTTTAGCTAAACATTTTTACAGCTAAGTAAATTAAGCCTAGTGCCAAAGCAATACCAGAGAGAGTGCTTAATGAAATAATGAAAAAAGTAGCAGGCTTATTTATTTTCCAACGAAATGTTTCCCCAAGAATCTTGGTTTTATCATCTTTCTTTTTCATGAGTAATCCTTTCGAAAGGTAGCGTACTACCTTTGGTGTATTTCTAAACCAATAGGCACCAAAGTGCCTTTCACCTTTGGCTAATTCTATGAAAAATAAGTTCCATTTGCAACAAATAGACAAAAAGAAATGAAAAGTATTCATATTCTATTCTAAAAATAGAATATGCTTTCTACTCATTTCCTTATTTTTTCCTTGGAAGAGGAGGGCTTTTCCGTTAGAATTCAGGGAAAGATGTTGAACGGTTAAGTCGCACCAAAATAACCAAAAACCCAAGGACAGAGGATACAAAAATGGCTCTGGATTTTTCTGAACTTAATCCCGAAGATCCCGATTCCCAGAAAGATATTCCAGATACCCAACTGGAAGAAAACTCTTTATCTGAAAAAGAAGAAGAATCTAGTCTTTCTGAACAAGATGACACTGAGCTTTTACCTGAAGATATTGATACTCAAGAAGAAAAAGTTCTTGCCGACAGTGAAACAGAAACTTTAGAAGAACCAGAAACATTTTCGACAGAGAAAGAAAACTCTAACCAGGAAGATTTTTATTCCCGCAAAAAAGAAGACAAAGAAGAGGGATTAGAATTAGAAGATTCCTTTCCAGAGGAGGACGGTGATTTTGATGACCCTCCTAGTGAAGACTCTATTATTTTAGGATTGCAGTCGGGACTTATTTTTGTAGATCAGGAAAATAAAGATGCTGATCCAAGTTTCCCCAATACATCTTTTGATCTTTTTGGTCGGCACGTTAACTTAAAATTTGAGTTAGTTTTAAATGGAGAAGAAGACGCTGTAGAGCCTTTTGCAGTTTTAGGACGAGGACGTTACTCTAAAGTTCTTTTAGGGCGTGTCGTTACTTCGGAAGGGCAAATTTTAAGACACTTGGCTATCAAAATTCAGGCGGATCATTACGATTTTTTAGAAGACCGACCTGTTGACCGAAATCCAGCTATTAATCTTTTATGGGAAGACGAGTATCAGAATTTAAAAAAACTCTCCAAAGAAAATAAGCAAAGCCATGAAGATAACAAAGGAGCAACAGAGTTTGTTTCCCTAGTGGAGGTTTTCGAAGGAGAGGAAAATCAACCTAAAACATTTCCTTCAACAACCTTTTGCATGAAAACACATCTCTTTTTTCATACGATTTGTCCCCACTGTGCATCTCCTTTAGAAACTTGCCAAGATGAACAGATTTTAAACGGAGCAAGAAGTTGGCGAGATAGTGCTATTCGCTATTTGTACTGCCCAAGTTGCTATTCGGGAGGGCGAGAAATATTTCTCTACTTAAAAGAGGAAGACGTTTTAGAAGAAAATAGAGAAAATTCATTTTTTGCTCAATCTTTTGAAACAGAAACAAAAGAGAAAAGCTCTCTGCTCAATAATAGTTATCAAAGAATGTCCGACTATGGGTATTTGGAACCTGTTACAAATCAAGAAGAAGGCCAATACATTGTTTCAGAAAAAGATATGTATGAAGCGTATCGCTATCTTTTAGAACAAAATATCCCTTGTCACTTTCCTTGCAAAGACTGTGGCTATAAAGAGGAGTGCTACTCTAAAGAAACTCCTTTAGTGCATGAGCGCTTAACTCCTCTTTCTTTTTATGACTTTTATGCTATTCCTCTGGAACTATTACATTTTTCCTTAGAGGATTTTTCGATGCTTTTAGGAAAGTATTCCTGGGAAAAATTTGAAGAAGATAAGTACAAGAGTTTTTTAAGCTCGAACCTGCATGGATGTAATGAAGTTTTAAAGCTAACACGCCCCTCCTTTCAGAACAGTAAGTTGTTTCACTATCAATTAGATAGAACAGGGAAAGAGTCTATTGAAATTTTTTCTCTGAAACTAGCTCTTTTTCTTCAAATTTGCCGGGGAGTTTATAAAATCCACAAATTTCTCCAGCGACCTCACCTTGACCTGAAGCCAGAAAACATATTTGTTAAAATTCCTCCTGTTAACTTAGATCGACCTGCTTTAAGAGATTTCCGAGCTAAGGTTATAGATCTTGCTTGCACAACAAAAAGAGACAATCAAGTTCCCTCTGAACTAAATCAAAAAATTTGGACGAAACCTTGGAATATCGCAGATTCTTTTTCTTCACAACATTTACGCGATGGAAAATACGGTGATTTTTCCTCTGGCTTAACTGTTCGAATTGTCGAAATCGATTTGGATAAAGAGGAAGCCTGCCTGGTACTTTCTGGCTCAAGTATTGATCCTCAAAAATATACCTCCGATGACCTTTTTCTTTTAATTTTAGACAGAGTGGGGGTAAAAGGAGAAATTTGGTGCCATAAAGAGCTTAATTCGACAGATGAAAACGAGCTATGTTTACGCTCTATCAAGATAGATAAAAGTAGCCTAGAACAATTGGAAAAGAAAAAAGAGTTTGGCGACTTAAAGCCAGTAGGAGCCAGGATTTATCAGTCTTTTGGTATTCCTGAAGACATCCACGCTTTGGGGAAAATATTTCTTTATATTCTGGTAAAGTCAGATAACTTTCCTAGTTTAATTGCTTGCTTAGAGAATTGTATTTCTCAGGTCGAAGATATTTCCTCCGCGGAAGAAAAAATAGACCTTTTGAAGCTGGAGTTTCGAAAACAATGGAAAAAGTTGGGACCAAAAAATATCTACTGGCTTCCAGAGGAAGTTTCTAAAAATTCTATTAATGAAGCTATTTGGGAAGATACCCTTTTGCTTATTGCCCGGATGATAACCTATGTTCCTGGGTTTAGTATTTGTGAAACCCACAGTGATTACTCTGACCATGCTCCTGAATTAAGATTACAAGAGGTAATTGAGCAATTAGAAGGAATTAGTCGAAAAGTTGATATAGAGCTTTTTGGCAAAGCGAGTGTGCGTGAATTGGTTATTAAATTTTTATCCGAAGTTCAGGTTGTAGAAGAAAATGATTCCTCTAGCCAACAAAAGATTGAAGCGATCTATCAAATTCTCTTGCATCATAACAAGAGAGAGGAAAGCGAGATCTTAAAAAATATGAAGGAAGAGGTTTCTTTAGAGCTAACCCAAAAACAAATTCGAGAGATTAAGAGAAATTTTCTTTTTGAAGTGGAAGAAGAGATGTCTATTTCTCAAATCCAAGAAAAAGAAAAAGAACAAAGCACTCCTTATCGAGAAAAAATTATCGAAGAATTTCGTAAAAGCAGCAGCAATGATCAAGTAGTAAATTCTATCCGAGCTATGCTCAGTGGACTCAAAGAGCTTCAACAATCTATAGTTAGCTGGCAACAAAAAACATTTGATGATATTCAAGGAAAGAAGCCAGAGGAAGTTGTCGAAGAAGTCTCTCCAGAGGATTTACTGAGTCCCCCCAGCGAAACTGACACCATTCAAAACGAAGAAGATCGTTTATCTGAAGTAGTTTCCAAACCAGACAAAGAAATTAAGAGTATTTCTGAAGTACAGGAAAAAATTGATTTTGAGCAGCTTTTTATCAAAAGTATTTATGAAAATGATGTTGAGGACTTGGAGGTAGCTTTCTCTAGTTTGCAAGAATTTTTTGACGAAAGTAGTACCGATTATAGTATTCTTAAGAGCTGGGTCGAAATGTTAGAACCAAAAGAATTAAAAAAACATAGTGTGGGGTTGGGATGGCTATTTGATAAAATCTATACCCCTGTCTATCAAGCCGGTCTACAAGCTTATGAGCAGGAGCGATCTAGCCGGAAACCAAACCATACCAAAGAGGAACAGGGCTAAAATGAGGATGAAACTCAATGTCGAATAAGAGCAAACATGACGATCCAGTAGAGCGTTTTCGTACTTCCACTCAAGAAATGCTAAAGCCTGTTCGCCAAAACACTCTCACCATTCAAATAGCAGTTATTTTTTCTGTAATTTTTATTTCGACTTTATTTTACTTTGCCTTTTGGACAAATAAAGTGGAACCAGAAAAGGAAAAAGAAAACTCTGTTTCTAAAATGGTAGATGAAGCCTCTTACCAAGAGTGGTTGGATCAGAAATACCAAGAAGTAGCCCAGCGTCGAAGTAAATATCACGAGTTGCGTTTGCAGTATTGGCAGAGTTTTATGCAAGAGACAGAACTTTTATTGGAGAATAGTAAGAGTCCTTGGAGCTACTGGAAAGTTCGCCTCCACTGGGAAAAATATTCTGAGAAAAATCCTGATGATATTCCTGGAGAGTTACTGGAGTCTGCTGAAAACTTGAAAGACCGTTTTACTAAAGCAACCAAGGAGTTGGAGAGGCGTTTTTTCGATATTCTTGTTTTACGTAAAGATTGGGAAATGATCCAAAAAAACGACTGGATTAATCTCGATTTACAAAATGCTTCGACTCTCTTTCCTCGTTTTATCAAGCAGTTTTCTAAAGAAAATTTAGACCAACTGGTTGTTTTAGAAGTAAAAGAAGAACATGAGTTACTTTTGCGTTTAAGCTCTGAAGGAGAAGAATTACAAAAGCAAATAATGCTTTTACCGAAAGACTGGTATGTTTCTCAGCTATTAGAGGTTCTCCGCTTAGAAAAGCCTATTGAGATACAAAAGGATATTTATCCTCTGATAAAGAAGGAAAAGAAGGAAAAAAAGGGAAAGAAAAATGCCTCTTACATTGTCTATAAAGGCTCAGAAAAACTTTTTTTCTATTTGGTTAGCCGCTATTATTTTGATAAAAAATGGGACCAAAAGAAAACATTTTCTCGAACAGAGGTGCTTATTCTAGGTCTTTGGCAAAAGACTTTCCTTACTTTTTCAGAAGAAGATCGAGCAACAGTTCTTTCGTTTGAAGATGTTATTATGAAACTGACAGAAGTTTTGAATGGATGATAATCTTCTAGGAAAGACTTAAATCTAGATAGCTTTAGAATGGGTTTTTAAGATTAATATTTTTTTAGATTAGCATGAAGAAAGAAGATAGTTTTTCTCGAAGCCAGTAGCAAGTACTATAGATAGCAGGTACGCCAACAATTCCCAACATAATGGGGGTGACTATTTCATTTCCCGAAACTATAATGTAAAGAGCGATGCTTAAGAGCCATACTAAAGTCAAAACTAGAGCTACTTTTCTCCACACATTCCACTTCAACAAACTCTCTACTTCTTCTGTGACATAAAAGGGTTTTCCGCAGTGAGGACAGAACATTTGGCTTTTTTCAAACTCACTTTTGCAAGAAAGACAACTTACCATATCTTTCTTTGTGGATAGATTATAATTACTTACTATTCTCTGAGGATTCCAAAATTGCTGAAGAGAAAAAGAGAGACGCAGAAGAGTTGTTGCTTGATTTCTAGAAATCTTTTTCCCTGTATGTATTAGGAGGTATTGTCCTTTTCCTTCTACATAAATGGGGTGCCGCCAATTTTTTCGGAACCAGGCCTGAAGCTCAAAAGAAAGCATTTCTTTGGCCAGTGAGGAGTCTAGTTTTGTGTAGTAATGTTCGAGAAACTCATTTATACTTTTTATAGAGAGTTTATTTGGGGTATACACTCTACTCCAATCCCCACTTTCCGAGTGAATAGGCCAGAGTGCAATATGAGGTAAATTCAGCTTTGGTAAATGCAAAAGACAAACCGTTTGCTCAAAAGTTGAATTAGGAAGGTCGTGAAAGTTGACTTTTTGCTCCCGCGATTCTAAAGTGAAAAAATAATCAAAAATTTTCACATCAAGCCCGTCAATATTTCCTTCTAGACAATTTCTAACTTGTCGAAAACCTTGAGGGATAGAAACCATTTGAAATTCAGGAATAAGGGTTAGATAATCATCCTTTTTTCTAATATAATTCAAGTTTAGACTTTGGGCTAAACGTAGCCAGCGACCCCCTCTTAACCAATCTCGAAAGAACATAATGGGAAAGAGAAAGAGTAAAATCGCTAATAAAAAGATACTTCCCGTTGTAAATCCGAACATAAGATCACCTTAATACGCACTCTTTTTCTGTAACTTATGGTGCAAATTGCTAGAAATTAAATTTAAGAACTCTCTTAAGAGACTTAAGAAGATGCAGATGAATAGAAGCGAAGAGCAAATCCCCAAAGAAACAATAGAATCATAAAAAATAAAGTAGTTATAAAAAAAATATGTATCAAAATATCCCAGGAAAAAGCTTCAAAAAGAGAACGAGTGGGAAAAGAAGCAATTAAAGCAAAAGGCAATAGCGTTGTCACTATTTTACGGGACCATCCTACAAAAATACCATCAGGTCTTTCCATTATTTGAGAAACTCCGTGAAAAATACGGTCAAAACCTCGAGTTGAATGTGTCCAAAAGACAGGGATTAAGAAAAGCATATGTAAAATATAATACAAAAAAGTTCCGTTAAGGAGGAGTAAAAAAAATAAGAATAACTGAGATAGAGTAAATGTTCCCGGATATTGGCTAAGAGCCCAGCTTAAAATAGCTAAAGCCATTAATAAGTTTACAAAAGAATTAGCGGCAAAGTCTCGTAGACTCAAGAAAAAAAGAGAAGAGATAGGGCGAACGAGATAGTAATCTAAGTCTCCCCTGTTTACAAAAATGGGAAACCACCAAAGATTGTTCGAGAAAATGGTCATATTTAGGGCATCAACAAAAAGATAAGCTCCTACAAAAACCATTGCTTGAGCTTCGGTCCACCCAGCAAGAGTGGGAGTATGCAAAAATAAAATTTTGTACAAGGCAATGTTGACAGAATAGTAGAGAAAATCCATAAGAATACGAAAGAAAAAATCAATTCTAAACTCTAGGGCTCTACTTATCGAAAAGCGTAAAAAGTATAGATACAACCTTAGGTAGCGCATTTAGATTCCTACCCCAGTATACTGGCGAGTTCCTCTTTGCCAAACTATGGATAATAGTCCTGTAAAAACAAAGGCCCAAAAAATAAGTACACCTAATCCTTGGAGCCAAGAAAAGAGACTTTCTTGGCCGAGAAGCGTTTTTAATGGAAAAGAAAGTAAATAAGGGAAGGGGGACCAATAAAGAGCTTTTTCTAGTGTTGGGGGAAAAAAAGACAAGGGGATGTAGCCACCTCCCAGTAGATTGATTGTATAGTAGACCATTAAAACTAAGCTCCACACATTATCAGCCCAAAAGGCTACCATCTCAAAAATTGCAGAAATAGCAAAAAATAGATAACCCGAGAGAAAAGCAGTAAAAATACCACCTAAAACAGAAATAAAAGAAATACTCATATCTGCCGGCCATGGAAAAAAAAGAGCAAAAATTCCTAAACCACACAAAATTTGGAGTGAAGAGTAAAAGGAAAAAGCAGCATGAGCAGTGTACTTGTAAGCAAAGAAATTTACGGGATAGATTAAATAGCGAGTTAGACTTCCTTGATAGATTTCCTCCGAAATATAGCCTAGTTTGGCTCCTCTAATTACCTGATTAAGAAGGGGCACCAAAAGGTAGTAGAGCATTAGCCCTGAAAAACTGTAGCCTTGCATTTTCTCTACTTGAAGGAAGTCAAAAATTGATTTCCAAAGAAAGTAGGCAATCGCTAGTTGAGCTCCTACTGCTCCTAGAAAATAACTCCAAAAATCAACTCGGTAGGAAAGATGTTTGCGAATTTCTAGAGAAAAAACCTGCCCTACCCAAGAAAATTTACTCACTTTTCTTCTCCTCTTTCTTCTCCTCTAAAAATAGATTCTATAATAGTCGCAATTTCATCTTCTGAAATAGCTAAATCAATCACCGGAAAATTCTGTAGTAAGTGAGAGGCCACTTGAGGAACCTGTTCTCGTGGAATGCGGAGTTTTAAGATTTCATTGCTCTGAGATAAAATGGATCCCTTTCCTTCTAGTAAAAAGGGAATATTTTTTTCGTAGTTTTCTCCCGAAAAGGTCACCGAAATCACTTTTTCTTGGCGGCACTGATCGGCAATTTGAGCGAGAGGCCCATCGTAGACAAATTTACCTTGCCGAATGATAACAATTCTTTCACAGAGACTTTCTATATCTTCCATATAGTGAGAAGTCAAGATCATGGCGGCTTGGTGCTCTTCGCGGTATTGGAGAAGAAAATCGCGAATGGCTCTTTGAGAGGTAAAATCTAGGCCAATCGTCGGCTCATCTAAGAAAACCACTTTGGGTTGATGCAAAAGAGCTGCAATCAATTCCATTTTCATTCTTTCCCCTAAACTCAAACGCCGAATTTGAATTTTAAGAAGATCCTTTACTCCTAAGCTCGCCGATAGAAAATCAAGAGTCTTGCGATACTGAAGAGGAGGAACTTGATAAATTTCTCGCAATAGTAAAAAGCAATCAGCAGCGGGAAGATCCCACCATAATTGAGCTTTTTGCCCCATGATGAGAGCAATTTGTTTTCGAAACTGGTTTTCTCGCTGCCAAGGAACATGCCCTAAAACTTTTACGAAACCAGAGTCAGGGTAAATAATACCAGCAAGGACCTTCACTAAGGTTGTTTTTCCTGCCCCATTGGCCCCTAGTAGTCCTAATATCTCTCCTGGCTTTACAGCTAAAGAAACGTCTCGAAGAGCTTCTTTTTTTATCCATTGACGTCGAAAAAGAGAATGAATGGAGCCTTGTAATCCAGGCTCTTTTTCGTGAACTCGAAAAGTTTTCTTTAAGTTTTTTACTTCAATCATGAGATTCATTTCTAAGTTTTTGAGAGAAAACTCTCGGGAGAGTAATTGGTTGACGCGAGAGGCTAAAGTTTTATCGGATAATATTTTATTTGTTCCATCTTGTCAACGGCTCTTATTTTAGAATAAAGAAAACTTGTATTTTCATCTATAATCTCGCTAAAAAAACATTTCCCATATTTTATATTAATAGAATAAAATAAAATAAGCAGATTGATTATATAGTTGAAAAATGGTATTTTATACAGATGGCTATTCCTTTAAATCTAGCCAACCATAAATATAAATGAGGACAAAAATGAAAAAACAAAAAGCCTTTACTTTAATTGAATTAATCGTAGTTATTGCAATTTTAGCGATACTTGCAGTTGCACTAATCCCCCTAATTAACAATTTTATTGAGAAATCTCGTATTTCTCGTTTTATGACAGCTGTTTCTTCTTTGGAGTCAGCAGGCCAAGCTTTTAATGCAGACACTAACTCTTATCCCAATCTTGAGGAAGGGGGAGGCTTTCCTCTACCAATTTCATTGACGGAGTTGTCTGAAGATTCAGGCATATCAGGTTGGGATGGCCCTTATGTAAGCAAAAATGCTGTTGGATTGACTCCCTGGGGTGGAGTTTATCAATTAGGCTACGTTGAATTTTCTGGTCGTAACTCTATCGACTGGGCAATTTTTATTTTTTCTGTCGGAGGCAGTTCAGGATCAGGTGAAGATGAAATTAATCTTCCTGTTAGCAGTATCAAGATCATCGATAATAAAATAGATGGCAAAGTCGACTTCTTGGATGGTCGTGTCCAAGCAGCTCCTGATGGAAGTGCTTTTGGAGCAGTAATTATTCCAGGAGTTGCCGGCGAAAATGGCTTTGTCGAAATAGACGACTAGTGTTTTTCTCGTAAAGAAAACTAGACAATACTTTTCTAATTAATTATAATCCAAGAAAATAAAGGCACTTTAGACTTTTTTACTTAGGAAAAAATATGAATAAGAATAAAGCTTTTACATTAATTGAACTAATTGTAGTGATAGCAATTTTGGCGATATTAGCAGTAGCCTTGATTCCTTTGATTAATAACTTTATTGAGAAATCTCGTATTTCTCGTTTTATGACAGCTATTTCTTCTCTAGAAAATGCTGGCCAAGCTTATAACGCAGATACAAATACTTATCCCAACCTTAGCTTTGGGGTAACTTTTCCTGTACCAGTTCCAGCAACAGACTTGGTTATAGATTCCAGTATAGCAGGCTGGGATGGACCTTACGTCAATAAAAACTCTGTCGGGCTTACTCCCTGGGGCGGAGTTTACCAAATAGGTTATGCTTCATTCGTCACCTTTGGCGGCGGGCAAGATGATTGGGTTCTTTTTGTTTTCGATGAAGAGAGCTCTTCTGGATCTAGTGGTGGAGATGCTGGAGTAACCAATGTACCAGGGGCTAGTATCAAAATACTTGATAATAGGATCGATGGTAAAGCATCTCTCTCTGATGGCCGCGTTCAAGGAGATCCCGAGGGAGGTTCTTTTGGGGCAGTTATCATTCCAGGAGCAAACAGTGATGGTTTTGAAGGTGGAGGGAGACTTCCTCAAGAATCATGAAAAATTTAGTAATCATTTTCATACTATCTCTTTTGTTTTTTTCTGCTTGTGAAAAGGAAAATACTACTCTTGCGACTCCTACATTGACTGAAGATGGGGAAATTGAAATTGATGAAGAGAAGCTTGATAAAGCTTGGGAAAGATTACAGAAAAATCCTTTTGGCCAGCAACTCATGAGAGTGAAAACAAAAGAAGAATTTCGGGCCCTTGTTGTCCAGAGACGAAGAGAGCGCTTGGAAAACTCCGATGATTCAGGGTATACCGATCTCTTAGATTCTGAGGAGTAGACAGAATAAGAAAGAAACTTCAAGTTGCAAAAACTAAAATTGAGCCACTTTCTCTAATCAAGACTTATTGTTTTGGTTACAGAAAGTCTAAGAGGAAAAAAACTCCATGCCTTTGCACTCTATGATTCGAATTTTTAGCTTACTTTTTACTGTCTGGTTTGCTTGGCAAGTACCCGATCAAATAACCTTATGGTCGATTGTTTGGTGTTTAGGTTTTGGTCATTATTTTATTGGTTTATGGTACTCTAGACGCTTAGTTCGCCAAGTTTCTCAAGATAGCCAAACCCTCTATCCTTTTATTGTTGTTCTCACGATGGGGACAATACTTTTTTTGAACCGTTTTTCTCTAACTATCTACTTTGCTATTCACCATGCTTTCAATGAAGTTTATATGTTAAATCGCACAATGAAAAACAAAGTGGATTTAACAGGGCTACGAACCAGCGGGGTTTTTCTTCATCTCTTTCTTTATGCTGTTTTGCTTCGCTATACACCAAGTTTGATGTTGATAGATCCGAACGTTCTTTTTGTTGGGTTAGCAATTAGCTATGTCACTTTTTTCTTCTTTCTTTTTAGATTGCGTAATCAATTAAGTAGAGAAGAGTTAATTAATAACTCTTGCATGGAAATCCTCGGGCTCGCCCTAATTCCTTTTGCTGATTATACCAGTCTTAGCATCTTCCATATTGCTTTTTATCATTTTGTTTCTTGGTGTCTGATCCCTCTTCAAATGATAGCTCGCCAAGGAAAGAAGTCTGTTTTTAACTATTTGGGAGTTACCTTACTGGTGACAGGAGGGATTTTCCTCTTAACTCCGATCGGCTTAGGCAGTGTTGCCTTCTCAAAAGAGTTTATGGGATTTCAGTTTGTTCTATGGTCTTTTATTCACATTACTATTTCCTTTGGACTTTCGAAAGCACATCCTGAGTGGATAACTAAATGGTTTACTCCCCAAGTACTCCCGGCTAAAACTAGTTAGAAAAAACCAATGAAAACAAAAATTCTATCGAGTGCTTTTTTTTGGTTTTTTCTTTTTTTGGTTTTGGCAGAGATAATGGCTTATTTTGTTTCTCCTTATCATAAACAGTTAAGAGCAGGGGAAGTGGCAAGAAATCCTCTCCATCGATTTGGTTGGCCGGAGTATGTTTGCCAAAAAGAAGATCAACCGAGCTCTAAGCTAGTCGTTTTAATCAGTAACTCTCAGGGAGTTGGGCGAGAAGTTTCTAACCCTGATGAAATTTACTTTGCCTACCTACGTAAAAAACTAAGAGCAAAGTATCCTGATTGCCATTTAGAAAACTGGTCATGTTCCGCTGTTCGCACAAGTGATTGGGAGCTTTTGGCCCGACAAGCGATTCAGCGCGAAGCTTATCTTGTGATTTTTTTGCTAAGCTACAAGAATATTGATTTCTTATCTCAAGTTAATCTTGATTTTCCCGCCGCTAATTCGGACGTATATTTGCTGGCGGGTGATCCTTGGCTTTGGCCAAAGCTTTCCCATAGCTTTCTTTTCTCTCAACTGAGCTATTTAGATATTGCTCGGGCCTTTGGATGTCGCTCTTTTCATCTTAGGCGCGCTCAAAAAATGGTTCACACATATATTGCTAAAAAGACAGACCGAGCACAACATCCCTTCATCTTCGGACAACATATTACTCCCTTTAAGCCCTTGGATCAGCTCAAAAATTTTTCTCAGCAAGAATCCCAACTTAATTGGGCGAAAAAAAATAATCAATGGATGCTCGAAGGTCGTAAAAAAAGCTATATCCGCGAAAGGGAGAAACTCCGTTCCTCTTATTTTTGTCCCTCGGATGAGGAGATTACTGAGCGCGAATATACTTTTGATCATCTTTCTCCTGCCTTATTTGCAGATTTTCATAAAAAACAAACCAAGGCTCTTTGGCTTTGGATGCCTCTCGCTCATGAAGTTATTCCTTCCAATAGTTTGGAAAGAATCGAAAAATTTCATCAGAGAATGGAAAAAACTTTAGAAAAATATAATGTCCCTTGCGTCGATTTAACCCGTTGCGTTCCAACCCAAAATTTTCTCACATATAGCCACTTAGATTTTAAAGGGCATATTTTGTTGAGCGAATTGCTCTTACCCTTAATTGAAAATGCACTTCCCTAGCCTTTTATTTTTTATTTTTTTATTTGCAGTGCTGCTATTATACCACAGTCTTCCCTGGACTTTTGGGCGTATCATGTTGGTGGCAGCTTCTTATATTTTTTATGGCGTAGCTAATCCTTGGTATTGTCTTCTTCTTCTTTTTTCCACCTTGGTTGACTTTCATGCCGCCCAAAAAATAGCAGCGAGCTCTTCTCTTTCGAAAAAGAAAGCTTGGCTTTTCGTAAGTGTAATCCTTAATCTCGGAGTCCTGGCTCTTTTTAAGTACGGAGATTTTGGACTTGCTTACTTAAATTCTCTTTTTCTCTATGGAGGAATTTCTCCTTTACCTTATCTTCAGTGGGTTCTTCCCGTAGGAATATCTTTCTACACTTTTCAAACTATCTCTTATAGTGTGGATGTCTATCGCGAAAAGATTCCTCCTTGTCCCAATTTTCTCTCTTTTGCCCTTTACGTCGCTTACTTTCCTCAGCTAGTGGCGGGTCCCATAGAAAGAGCAGACCAGCTCCTTCCTCAGTTAAAAGAAAAGCAATTTCCTTCTCAAGAAGATTGGGAGTCTGGTTGGGAGCGGGTTCTTTGGGGCCTTTTTAAAAAACTCGTTTTAGCAGATCGCTTAGCTTTGATGGTTAACGAAGTCTATGCTTTTCCTGTGGCGGCCAGCTCTCCCGAGCTCATTGTTGCGACAATGGCTTTTACTCTACAGCTTTATCTTGATTTTAGTGCTTATACAGATATTGCTCTAGGAGTGGCTCGAATGATGGGAGTTCGCCTCCGAGAAAACTTTAATTTTCCGTACCGAGCGAGTAATCCATTTGATTTTTGGTCCCGCTGGCATATTTCTTTAAGCGAGTGGTTTCGAGATTATGTCTATCTTCCTTTACAGCATGCCTATCCTCGCCTTACTTTATGGAATCTCTTAGCGACTATGCTCCTTCTTGGTTTTTGGCACGGAGCTCGAGTTAACTTTTTGATCTTTGGACTTATTTCAGGGGTGTGGATTCTATTTTATTTGGGAGCAAATCGACTTTTTCGAAAAAGAAAACAAGGGGAACTTTTTGGCAACTCTCTGATTTCTCGCATTATTGGAGTCGTTTTAGCTTTTCTTATGATCAACTTTATCATGATATTTTTTCGAGCAGAAACTGTTAAACAAGCTTTTTTAGTTATTCTTGGTATTTTTACCCATGATTGGAGTTGGTCTTTTCAGTATAATATCACTGCTATTTTACTTTTCTTTGTTCTTTTTTTTCATTGGTGTCCCCTTTCTCTAAAAAAAGAGGACAAAGCTTTGTCTTTTTTTCCTATTCTTCGCGGAGTATTTTGGGGGTTTCTCTTTCTCTTCGTTCTCTATTTTTCAGTGGATACAAGTGAGAGGTTTATTTATTTCCAATTTTAAAATCTCAAAAACATATCAAAATCATGAAACTTGGGTTGATCTTCTCCGTTTTTACGCAAGCGAAAGAGGAGAAGAACTCGCCTATACTTTTTTAATTGATGGCGAGGAACAGAGCGAGAGTTTGTCTTTTGCCCAGCTCCATAAGAATGCCCAAAAAATTGCCCTCTCTCTTCGTGCTCAAGTAGGGTTGGGAGAACGAGTGCTACTTCTTTTTCCACCTAGTCTAGACTATATTTCTAGTTTTTTAGGCTGTCTTTACGCGGGAACGATTCCTGTTCCCGCCTATCCTCCTGATCTCTACAACTTAAGAAATTCTTTAGCTCGCTTGGAGATGATTGTCTCTGATTGCCAAGCAAAGATAGCTCTGAGTAGTAGAGAATTTATCAGACTGTTTCAAGGACAAGTGGGAGGGAAAGAAGGTGATTTTTTTCGGCAAGCAACTCCAACTTTACTGAGTTTGAGATGGGTTTCTCCTGATGAAACTGTGGAAGGTTGTTGGGAAAGACCTCCTTTGAATGGAAAGAGTATAGCTTTTCTTCAGTACACTTCTGGCTCGACAGGGCAACCCAAAGGAGTTGTCCTTACTCATCAAAATATTCTATACAATGCAGAAATGGAAAAACAAGCTTTTGCTCATCATGACAAAACGGTTTGCTTTAGCTGGCTACCTCTCTACCATGATATGGGGTTAATTGGCAATATTTTGCAAGCTCTCTATCTTGGTCGTCCTTGTATTTTTATGTCTCCTCTTCATTTTTTACAGCGTCCGGTCCGCTGGTTAAAGGCTATTTCACGCTATCAAGCGACGACAAGTGGTGGACCTAATTTTGCTTACGAACTTTGTTGCCGAAAAATTACTCCGGAAGAATGTAGCGAGCTCAACTTAAATAGTTGGGAAGTTGCCTTCAATGGGGCGGAACCTATTCGTGCTAGTACAATTCATAAGTTTTCTGAAATTTTTTCTCCTTATGGCTTTCGTAGAACGAGTTTTCATCCTTGCTATGGCCTCGCTGAGGCCACTCTTTTTGTTAGTGGAGGACAGGCCCGAGACTTGCCTTGCATGGAATCTTTTGATTCTCAAAAACTACAAGCCAAACAAGCTAAAACGAGCAAAGAGCCTGATCAAGTTCTTGTCAGCAGTGGACAAACTGTTTTAGAGCAAAAAATTATTATTGTCGATCCTGAAAAGCAAGTTTCTCTTCCTTTCGGGCAAATAGGAGAAATCTGGCTCTCTGGCCCTCACATTGCAAATTGTTACTGGCAAAAAGAAGAGCTGAGCCAGGATATATTTTGCGCCGCTCTCGGTGAGTATCCAGAAAAATTATTTTTACGCACAGGAGATTTGGGCTTTTTTCACAAAGGAAACCTTTTTATCGCAGGGCGAATAAAAGATCTTATTATTCTCTCCGGACAAAACTACTATCCGCAGGATATTGAAAGGGTAGTTGAGGAAAGTGATACTTGTTTACGGCCTGGCTGCAGTGCCGCTTTTTCCTTAGAAGAAAACGACCAAGAAAAACTGATTATCGTAGCGGAGCTTCGAGACCCTAAAAAACAAGAAAATCTTCCCTGGGAGTCGATTATCTCTAAAATCCGGTTGGCTATCTCAAGGGAGTTTCAACAGCAAGTAGAGACTATTGTGCTACTTCCTCCTTGTAGTCTTCCGAAAACTTCTAGCGGAAAAATTCAACGCCACACTTGCCGAAAGAAATTTTTGGAAAATATCTGGAAGGTGTTGGTAAGAAAGGATAGCTAAAATGTTTTTTTCTCCCAAAAAAAATTCAAAAGAACCATCCCCAAAATCTATCACGATCAGTGAGATCGAGTGCTGGCTTTGCCAAAAAATTGCGGAAACTCTAAAAATTCCTAAGGCAGAAGTAGATCAGCAAAAATCTTTTTTAGAATATGGTCTAAACTCTATTCAATTGATGGGAGTATCAGGAGATTTGGAAAAATGGTTAGATCAACGTTTTTCTCCTACCCTACTTTGGGATCATCTCACAATAGAAAAAACCGCTGAATACGTACAGTCCAAGCTTTAAAAACACTACCGTCTATCTCCACAAAAGAAAGATCACAAGATTATGTCACCTCTGATTATTTTGCTACTAGGTTCTATTGTTGGTATTCTTATGGGAATCATTGGGGGAGGGGGCACTATTTTGGCGGTGCCCATATTTGTTTACATTATGGATTTTTCTCCCAAAGTGGCTATTAGTATGAGCTTAGTTATAGTCGGAGTGGCAGGATTAGTGGGAGTAGTGAACTATTGGCGTAAAGATAATATAGATATGAGAGTGGCTTTTATTTTTGGGGTAGGAGCTATGATGGGAGCATACGTGGGGGCCCGTGCTGCTCATTTTGTGAGTGAGACAGCACAAATGATAATTTTTGCAACCACTATGTTTACCGCTTCTCTTTTTATGTTTTCCAACAAAAAAAACAAGACCATAGCAAGAATAGCGACAAAAAATACTGTTTTATTGCTCGCGACTGAAGGGCTACTTGTTGGTATACTTTCTGGTTTGGTGGGGGTCGGAGGGGGTTTCCTTATTGTTCCGACATTAGTCATTTTTGCTGGACTTTCCATGAAAACAGCAGTGGGAACTTCTCTCTTGATTATCAGCATGAAGTCAGTAACAGGTTTTTTAGGTTACATGGATCAAGTAGAAGTTCCCTGGTACTTTATTGCAAAATTTAGCTTTGCCTCGGCTCTAGGAATAATGCTCGGATCACACCTAGCTCAATACATCTCTCAGCAAGCTTTGAAAAGAAGCTTTGCCATTTTTATCTTTTGTATGAGCATTTTTATATTTGCTAGCAATATTTAGTGGACAAGGTTAAACTAAAAACGGAAAATTATTTTTAGGAGATTATTAAATTATTTTTGGGAGATTATTTATGCGAAGATTAGCCAATTATTTTATTCTCATTTATTTTTTTAGTCTAGTAACGACCCAGGCTCTTCCTAGCTATCAGTTTGAAATAACCACGGTAGGAGCAACTGCTGACGTTCCTTTTTTTAAATTGAACAATCTTTCTACCGGCGGAGAACAAATCACACAGTTTACGATTACTATTGGCGACCTGGCTCGAAATTTTGATGGAGCGAACTCGGAAGTTCATAATATTACAAGCTTTACCCTTAATACTCCCGATAGCAGTTTCAGCGGGGGAGTTCGCGATGATCTTATTGATTATAGCTTAACAGGATTTGATTCTGGCGAATTTTTTCATTTTAGAGGCGATGTCGACCCCGATAGTTTTGATACAGGTATAGATTTTCGTACCGTTTTGTTTAACAATGGAGCAGCTCTTAACTCTGTCATAACTGTCTTTTTTTCTAATGGACAAAATCTTTCTCAGACCTTACCCGATGGAAGCGCTAGCCTTACCAGTTATGTGTTTAACCAATCTTCCACTATCCCAGAACCTTCTAATCTTGTCTTGGCATCGTTAATGCTAGGATTACTTGCTTTCACTCAGAGAAAATAAAAATATCAGGAACCAAGCACAACCCCTGCTCGGCAGGAGCCTCGCCCTCCAGGGAACATGGTGCTGAGAAAGGTTTTCGATGATCTTTTTCAAAAGCGGTTTCAGATAAGCAAAAACCCGACTACTAAAACCGTTCTAATGTTCTTGGGCAGGAGCCTCACCCTCCCATGCTACTGCCCAAGAACCTTCGATCCCTTATTGCGCAAGCGCAAAATCAAATTGTCTATCTCCCCTGAAAGTTCTGGCAAATCAGTAAGTGAGCGATTTCCCTGTTCATATTCTTGATAGAAGCTTTTTGTTAGCTCAGAAATTTGCTCAGCGGCTTTTTTGATTATATCAGGGGAGCTTTCGCGGAGGGGAAGTTGGCCGACGATTTCTTTTAAATTTTCTAGCTTTGGGTTAGCATTTGGGGGATAGAATTCGCGAATTTCTTTGAGGTCTTGGTAGCTTTTGAGTATTCTTCGTCCTAGTTCCCATTCGTAAGGGCTTTCTTTCTCAGAGAGAAAAGCATATTGACGAAGTCCTTCTTCGAATTCAATTAATTTGCCTAAAATGTAGATCATTCTCTTGCGGTGAGAGGAAGTTTCTCGGTTTCTCTTTGAACCAGAGCGATTTCGGTCGAGAATGAGAACGTTGTGGAGAACTTCTCCGTGAAGCCAAGAAGTGAGCTCAAATTCTTTTCCGGTGGGATGCTGACCGATGCTGACTAGATTTTCTTGGGGAACTAAATGGCACTCGAAGCATTTTTTGGCTATTTCGTACATGCTATGACGTGGGCGTAAAAATCCATTTTCCATTGCTTTTTGTTTGTTTTGTTCTTTATTTTTTTTGTATTTCCGGTGCCATTTTACCCAGTCTTGAGAGGGGTTATGACAAGATTCGCAAGAAACCCCTATCGTCTTTTTTGTTTGTTCTTCTCTGAGCCATACTTCTGTGGCGTGGCATTTCTGACAAGAAATCTCCTCTACCTGAGCACTTTTTAATCTTGCTTTGATTTCTTGGCCTTTTTTGGAGTCCGGAGCTTTCCAGGAAGAGAAGTGTTTACTTTCCTGCCATATTTTAACGGAAACCTCATGGCACTCTCGGCAAGAACCGTCATTGCTATTATCTGTTCCCAAATATCTTTTGTCTATTTTATTTTCTTGAGCAGATACCCCAGAAAGAAGTAAAAAAAGGAAAATGAGTAAATAATGTATGGGGATTTTACCCATCATGCCGTGACCTTTCAGATTATTTACTAAATTAGATATGAGAGAAATTAAGGAAATTTTAGAACTTAACATTTAACTCCATTCTTCCTCCTAGACTGGCCCGCTCGTCTTCGGTGAAGCCGATAAAGCTATCTAGCCGCATAATAAAATACTGTCCAAAAGCTTGTTGGTAGCGGCTACCGATGGCAAATTGTCCTGTGTTGAAAGATTCAGCGCAAGGGTCTCCTCCTGTATTTTCCCTGCCGCCTACTTCTAAAATAATTTGTTTTCTTCCTAAATCCCAACTATGTTGGTAACCTAGACTAAATCCTACACAGCGCTCGGCGGTGCTATCTAAGGCGGTAGGAAAACTACCTATTCCTGTACCAGCATAGAGAATTCCCACCGCGGCGAGAGGGCCTCCTGAGGCAGGATCTCGCAGGGCCGAGCTGTAGTTGTCAATGGCCCAAAAAGCATTGAGATAGATCAAGTTAGGAGAAATAATTTCTCCTCCAGGACTGTACGATAGTTCGACTAAAAGAAGGACGCCATTGTTGTTGGCCTGGGTCTCTTCTTCTGTCGCCAAAGAGATATTGATGCGAAAAGTGCTGTTGATGTCTCCCAGAAGGCGTTGGGTGGCGCTGAGACCAAAGTGGAAAGCATCTCCGGTGTCTGCAGGAGCAATCGTGTAGACAAGGTCTAAGTCAACTGTACTTCCGGTGGGAACCCAGTCGAAAGAGCTGAGTAAAGCAAAAAGAGAAGCGGAGTTGTCTTCTTGAAAATTGCTTCGATTAAGATCGTTCCAGGCATAAAGAAAAGTGAGGCGAAGATTAGATGTTCCTTCTAGGAGGATATTGTTTTTTGTAATTCCGACCGCATCAACAATGTCATTAATAAGAATTCCTGACTGAAAATTGAGAGGCTGACGGCCAACAGAAAAGCCAATGTCAAAAGGGCTACTGTCATCTTCTCCATTGAGAAAAGGGAAGATCTCTCCGAAATCTCCCTCAAAGAATAGGAGGGTGATATCAGGGTTACTTCCTTCGACAAATTCAGCTTCCGGCTCAAAGGAGTAACCGCTAAACTCTCCTTGGTCATCCAAAGGGCGGAAACCAATTAGGAGGCGCTCATTGGCAAAACCATTCAATTGAAGATTGGCAAAGATGTCTAGGCGATTGACCCACTCGGCTTGGTCTTGGCGATCGACTTTGCTATATTGTAGAGCAGTGCGAAAATTACCAAAGACTAAGAGAGAAGGCTGCCAAATTGTTCCCGTTGGTAAGGTAAGCTCGAAGCCCAAAGGGCCTGCTCCTAAAAAAGAGCTTCCCAACTCTAAGAGAGGCTCGGGTCGAGGGGGAACTAGTGCAATTTGGAGGGGAACGTCTTTATTGCTAATCCGACTTTTTGATTCTTCTTTTACTTGCTTTAGGGGCGCTCGCTTTTTCTCTATGTGTTGAGTGAGGATTTCGTTTCTCTTGAGAAAGTAATGAGCAAAGCGTTGGGACTGCTGTAAAAGTTCTTCTCCTCGGCGATGGATTTGTCTTTTTTCTTCTACAGAAATAACTTTTCTGGATTGAGAAGAAGCTATGAGAAAAACACTATTTTGCTCTTCAAAGGGTTCCCAATCTTTTTTCACTTTTTTTATAGAAGAGAGCGATTCTTGCCTAGGAAGTATCTCTTGTTTTCGTCCCAAACCTTGGCGGAGTTTTTCTTTGAGAGAAAAAAGAAGCTTTTCTGCTTGGACAAGTTGTTCTGAGGAAATTTGAGCAAAGGGTAGGTTTTTCCACTCTTTTTGCATCTTGCGCAAATCTTTTCTTAATCGAAAACAAGTCTGCTTTTCTTGCCAATGGATTTCTTCTAGAATTTCCCAAGAAGTCAGTGTGTTTAAAAAAGAAGAGGGAATGCTTAGAGAGGGAATATCCTGCGAGGAAGGATTCTTTTCCGGAGAAGTTTGTTTTTCAATGTTAGAAGGGATAACTTTTTCTTCTGGTACTCTCGATATTTTTGGTACTTCTGGTAAAGATGGAGACTTTTCCTTTGCGATTTTTCCGATATCGGAAAAATCGAGGATAGTTTCTTTTTTGATATCTTCTATCGGGGAAGAAAAGAACGAGAAATCAAGCTCTTCCTCTTTTTTCTCCCAAGGAGAAAAGTCGAGAAGAGATCCTTCTTCTGACAGGCTTTTTTCTTCAAATTCTTTCTCTAACTCTCCAAAGTTGAGCGGAATATCTATGTCTAAGCTATTTTCTGAAAAATCGAGCTCTTGCTCTTGAGAAAATAAAGTGGGTGCTCCCCACAAAGTATAGACCAAGAGAGTGAAAAATAGAAATCGTAGAGTCCCCATGACTTTCCTTACTATCTAGCGTTTTGACTTCACAAGTTGTTCTTCACGGATTCGGAGTAGTTCGATCAATTGTTGGTATCGTTGATAAAAAGTCGGGGTAGTGCTCTTCTTGTCCCGCTCTACGATGAGTTTTTCTCGCGTTTTTGTAATAATCTGAGAGTCGGTTATTTGATAAATGGCTAATACATGAGCTACGCTGTAATTATAGTTTACTGCTTTGTAGGCAAAACCTCCCAAAAAATTTCGGAAAATTTTGTACTGAGCTCGAGCGTATTCAAAATCTTGATTTTCCCGGATAGAGCGGAGAATTTTTTTCTGTTCTTTCTGCCAAGTAGGGTTTTCAAAATCGAGCCAGAGAAGTTCTAAAGATTTATCTTTGCCCAAAGGAATCCAAAGGCTATCTGCTTTGATCGTTTGCTCAGGGAGAGTAAAGCTTTTTTCTCCTAGCTCCATTTCGACTTGAATACGTTTTATTCCCCCTGTCTGCAAAAAGTGCTGATAGCATTCAACTGTAAAAGAAGAAGCAACCTCATCGCGAGTCAATTCTTTACGTTGGGTGGCTTGGCCTAAGAAATCTTGCACGACAAAGACTCTAAAACGAGCCTCAGGAAGAGCGCTATGCCGATCTAGTTTTACAATGACCTTATTTTCTTCTTGCCTGAGTAAATAGGTTGGTAGGGCAAAAACCTCTATTTCGTGAGAACCACCCTTGAAAAATTGGCCTTCTTTTGTTCGAACAAATAGCTCGACGGGATAGCGACCTGGGCGAGAAAATTGATAGCGACAATTCCCCTGAGTCGAAATCAATTGTTTTTTCTCGGGGAAAAGAAAGCGATACTCTTCTATTTTCTGGGGAACTCTTTTATCTTCTGCTCTGACCGAAAGATAAAAGGAATTATTTTCGTAAACAAATTCTTCTTCTAGTTCAAAGAGAAATTTCCACCGAATAGGAGGAGTAGCTTTTTTTTCTTCGTTTTGAGGAGTCTCTTCTTTTTTGGTCATGATGGGAGAAACCGAGGGAGGATTCTCTTTCTCCCTTTTTTTGTTTTCAACGATACTCTTACTATTTTTAGTATTCTGGCTATTCTGGCTATCCTTTTTTTCCTGTCGAAGATAGTCTAATCCGACAAGAAGGGTGAGAAGGCAAAGTATGAGTAAAAGAGCAAACAAATTGTGATTTTTCTGAGCGGAACCTTCTTTTTTCTCTAATATTTCCCAAATGGGAAGCTCAAAAGTATCGTCAAGGGAAGATTCTGAATCGAGAAAGGAATAGACCTTACTCCCTTTGTCTGAACAGGGAATTTTAAAGATAGCGTCTTGAAAATCAGGTATCTTTACATTTTGAGGAGTTAGCCGATAATCAATGGAATAGGCAAAATACCAGCGAATATTACTTCGATTTTTTTTACTATAAAAATAGTCACCATCTTCTAAAATCAACTCTTTCGGAAGTTCCTTCTCTTTTTCCTCAGGAGATCCAATGGAGCGTTTCCAATCAAAGAGTTTTTTGCTAGAGTTGAGAAGACGATAGCTATACTGATCTCCAGAAGAAATTCTTTCTAAGGTGAAAATTTGCCGAGGAATGCTTCGGTCGGGAGGATCTAATCCGATGCATATATCATTGTATTCACTTCTTCCTACAGTGTACTGCGGCTTGTCTAAGCGAAAAATGGCGTAGTGTTTTTTTCCCGGCCATTGGTAGCCCAAAAAAAGATAAGGGTAGCCACTGGCATCAGACTCGGTTTCTTCTCGAATTCTTTCTTCACTAGGACAATCGGGCCATTCCTGAATAATCTCCTCGACTTCTTCCCGAAACTCCTTTGCGCTGTACCTTTGTTCTGGTGCAGGATTCATCGCTTTTTTTAGCATTTGAGTGATCTTTTGGAGTTGTTCATTGAGAAAAGTCGGAAACTCAACCGGATGAAGAGGAACTTTACCAAAGAAAACTTGGAAAAAAGTTGCTCCTAAAGAGTAAATATCAGATTTTTCATTTTTTCTTTTTTCAGGAGAAGCATAGGGAAAAGTGCCCGCCGCAAAAACGGAGTGGTCTAAGTTTTGGTCTAGAAGAACATGACTGAGTCCAAAATCAATCAGCCAGGCATGGTTTTGCCCGCCCTGCTTTTGGAGTAAAAAATGAGAAGGTTTAAGGTCGCAATGGATCATTTTTTTTTGTTGAAGATACTCCATTGTAGAAAGAGCTTGCCGGAGAATGTGGAGAGCCTCTAGAGCGGGCAAATTCGTGATTTCTTGAAATGTCTTTCCCTGAATAAAAGGCATGGCAAAGTAATAAAAGCAAAGGAAAAGAGAAATTGTGTCATTTGATTTTTCCACCAAAAGTAAGTAGTTTTGCTGTCTTTCTTCATCGTGAGCAATGAGGTATCCTTGGTGGTAGCGAAAGTGTATTTTCTCCGAAATTTGACAGTGTTTCTTGAGATAGTTTGGGAGCAAAAGTTTTTCACAAAGGGAAATATCTTCTGGGTTTTCTAAGTAAGTTGCCCACAGCGAATAGGACTCGTGCTTGGGAGTTAATGAAAGCAGGTTGTATTTCTCCCACCCAAAGTCTCGTAAGGGAAGAATATGAGGGTGGTGTAGACTTAACCCTACTCTAATTTCAGAAGGAAAGCCGGGGGGAGTTTGTAAATCTTTTTGCTGGCTATAGAGAATTTTTAGAGCTAAGTAGTTCTCTGGACTGTAAACTCCTATATTTTCTCCTTCTTGTTTCATTAGGTAAAGAGCTTGGTTTTCTTGAATGACTTCACAGGCTTCTCCGAGAGAAAAACTGGTTGAACCCAAGTGACCATTGGGAGGAAGAAGGTAGTTGTTTTTCCGAAAATAGGGATCTAGCTTACTTAACTCCACTGTATTTTGAGGTAGCTTAGTTTGACCAATGGAAAAAAGCTTTGAAGAAAAAAGCTCCATGTGACGCACCTGATAGAGGACTCCGTGTTTGCCTCGCCCAATTTCTCGGTCAGATGTAATTTCATAGGAGTTGATCCGATCCCCCAGATAAAATCTCATGCAATCTATCCCTTTTTCTAAATTATGAACTTTACCTTGCTTTTGTTTTTTTGTATTTTAGTGCTTTACGATATTTTGTCAACTTTTGTTTTTCCTACTTGCGAGCAAAATATTTTCATGAAAAGATTAACATTATTTAATAGAAAATACCTCTTTTTTATCTTGGGAGGAGGAGTTTTTTTATTTCTTTTTTTTCATTTTTCTCTTTCTCCTAAACTGGGGAATCTAACATTTAGTTTTCTCTTGAGCGAAGGAATGTTTGCTTTTACTACTCTTAGCTTGATCCTGCTTCTTCTAGGTGCTTTTTTTTATGCCCTATCCATTTGGGACTATCAAAAATACCAACGAGATCATTATCGAAATGCCTTGCAACTTTTAGATTATAAAATTGAAGAAGAAAAGAACTCTCGCCAGCTTTGGTCAGGAACGAGAGAACTTCAAGTTTTTCGACTGGAGTCAGAAGATCAACGACCACATCTAGTTTTATACAGAGAAGATGAAGCGGAGGAATACTCTTTTTTTCCTCAAAATAAAGATTATCTGATCACTAAAAAAATATCTACCCAACCTTACGCCAATAGTGTTTCTTGCGATATTATTTTAGGACGAGAAGAATGTGAAGTAGTCGCTTGGCACCAAGAAGTCAGTCGCCGTCATGCGATGATTGTCTATGAAAAAGAAGGGTGGTTTCTCCAAGACTTAGAGAGTCGCAATGCCACTTTTCTCAATGAGCATAAATTGCTCCCTCGTCAAAAATTACCTCTCCAAGATAGAGATACAATTCGACTGGGTTCCCAAGCGGCTTTTCGTGTAGGGCTTTCCTCTTTGGTAAAATCGATTTATCTTAAATCTCCTGACCAAAAAAATTTACCTTTGTTTTTGCCTGGTCAGTATATTACTTTAAAAATAAAAGAAGGAGAGGGAGAGGGAAGTCGTTGCTACTCTCTTTCCGAGAGCCCCTATTTAGATTTTTCTCAGAATAACTCCACTTTTCCTTCTTACTATCGAATTACAGTGAAGAAATTGGCCCAGAAAGGTTGGGGGTCGGGCTATCTACATAAAATCAAGGTGGGAGATGTTTTACAGGCAGAAGTTCCTGCTGGAAATATGCTTAATTTAGATATAGAGAAGGATGAGCCTGTGGTGTTGATCGCGGGAGGGATCGGTATTACTCCCCTGTTGAGCATGCTCAACAGCATTGCTCAAAAATGCCCAGGGCGGATGTGTTGGTTATTTTACAGTGTCAAAGAAAACGAAGCGATCATGGAGAAACATCTCTATGAGTTGGGGGAATACCCTGACATACATATTTTTGTTCACTATACTTCACTTCAGAAAACAGTTTCGGATAGTTCTCCTAAAGCACATATAGATATTAGTTTTATTGAAGATAAAATTTCTCAGACTCTAATCTTAGGAGAAGAGAGCAAGGAGAAAGAGGAGAAATTTCGTCAGATTAAAAAATATGGGGATTTTTATCTCTGTGGTCCAGAAGTGATGACAGAAGAGTTCCAATTGAATTTGCAGGCATGGGGAGCTCAAAATATTCATCAGGAGTGTTTTTACCGTCGATATGACGACTCTTCTTCCCAGACAAGCAGAGCAACAGTGACATTTCCTACTCTAAAAGAAAGCTATGAATGGGCACCCCAAGATGGATCTCTCTTATCCTTTAGTCGAAAACAGGGCATTGTCCTTTCTTCTCATTGCCAAACAGGCAGTTGCCAAACTTGCATGGTTAGGGTGAAAGGGGAACAAAATTTTGAATACTCCCAGCACAAACCTACTCGGAAAGTTCCCGCAGGCCATTGTCTTAGCTGTATTGCTACTCCGACAGGAAATTTGAATATTGAGCCTTTGTCTTTGTCTCAAGGGAAAGCTTCCTTGTGGAAAAATCGGCTCGATTTAATTACAAGCGAAGTGCTTTTGCTTTTGCTTTTTTTTCCCCTTCTTTGGCTCGCTGCTTCTGAGATTTCGCTTCCTCTTCCTTTGAAATATGCTTCGGGATATATTTTGCTGCTGACTTTAATTTTACTGTCTTTTCAATGGAAACTTAAGAGCTTATCTTGGCATAGTTTTTTAGGAGTGTTTTCTCTCTTGGCTTTTTTTGCTCACGTCGATGGACAACCCCAGGGCTGGATAGAACTTATTTTATTCCTAGTATTTCTTTGGGTCTCCAGTAGCGGCTTGACTACTTTTGTTATGCAAAAATGGCTGAGTCATTTTAATGTCAGCATTGACATTCAAAGTATAACCGTTCAACAAAAGAAGTTTCGAGAGCAAGCAGAACGTCTGGCTCTTGAATCTATAGCGCAAACCAATAGTTCCAAAATCGCGGATTTTTATCGAGAAGAACTAGCCAGCTTTTTTTATAGTAGAAACTTAAGACAGCGGCCTTTCCAATCTCCCGCTCTTCTTACCCGAGGTTTTATCGATTACGCCGATAAGTTAGAGGTATTGAAAAACAGCCTTGATTCTGCTGTCGGCCGAGAAATTGTCGGACAGATGATCACTATTTGCCAAGAAAAACAACTCTGTGACCAAGACTATGTCCTCTGGCATCGTAGAAAAAGATGGCTTTTCTGGCATTCTTTCTTAGCAGTTAGTTTACTTGTTTTGGCTCTACTTCACACAGCTTTAGTTCATTTATTTTTTTAGGATAGACATGAGTAGAAAAAAAATTTCTGGGGAAACTTGTGGCTGGGTAGAAGAAGGCATTTGCTGCCGCTTGGGCCCAGATGAAAAAGGAAGCTGCCAAGCCGATTTTGAATGCTTGCCTGCATACCAAGTAGAAAAAAAGAAGTGGCTTTGCACACGCCCAGAAAGCTGTGGAGGTAAATGCCACTTAGGACCGATGGTAGATGGTTCCTGTTGCCGTCCAGTTGCCTACTGCCATCCTCAAGCTGCTCCCGAGAAAAAACGAAGGCAAATGGCTATTTATGCTGCTTTATTAACGGCATCAATGGTTTTCTTGGTTCTTTCTCTGGGGTCTCAGTCCAAATGGCTCTCTCCAGGACCTCTCTCTTTTGCTCATAGCATTCATGAAGGAGAAAAAATAGAAGAAGAGAGCTGCCAAAGTTGTCACAAAATAGCAAATGGTTCCTGGGAAAAATCGAGTTGGGATCTTGCCCAAGCTCGAATGCAAGAAAGTAGGCTTTGTTTGCAGTGTCATCCCCACCAAGGAAAGTATCCTCTTTTTGCACATGGGCAAAGCTTTGAGGCTCTCACTGAAATTAGTGAACGCATTGAAGAGAAGGCTAGTTCAGAAAAAAAGAGCCTATGGATTTCTTTAGGCACCCCCCATGAAAACAAGGACAAGCAAGTTGCTTGTGCTTACTGTCATTTTGAGCATCGTGGGCGTAAAGCCGATTTAAAAGCAATAAGCAAACACAAGTGCCAAGTCTGTCACAAAGAAGAGTTTTATTTTTTAGGCCTTGATCATCCTCCCTTTCGCTCTGATTATCCTTATTTCCGTCGGCCGAGAATTAAGTTTAATCATCTTTCTCACGAAGAGCACATCGAAAATCAAAAGCAAAAAAAATGCTCTTCTTGCCATGAAGTGGAGGGAAAGCGTATGGGAACTAGGTCTTTTGAGACAACCTGTTTCTCTTGCCACCAAGAAGAGATTCAAAAATCCATGAACTATGCTTTTTCTTCCCAAGAAGTGAAAACCTTGTATGAAAATCTAAGTTCAAAGAACTATCCTCTTCTTTATCCCCTTATTACTAAAATGTACCAGCGGGATATCACAGTTATCGATAGCATATTACAAAACTTTCATAAAATACTGGTGGACACTCTTTATTTCTCAGAACGATTCCTAAAAGCTTCCGCCAAGAAAGAAACCTTATCTCAATGGAGCAAAGAAGGTTCTCTTCTCGACAAAAAACGAAAAAAACTCATGAATGAACTGGAGAAAATAGAAAAAGGAAGCGTAGAGAAAATTACCGAAATTGCAGAGATGCTGAGTTGGGAAAAAAAAATTCCTACCTGGAGTCAATGGCGGGCTTTTGTCCAACAGCCGACCGAGTCTTTTCCAGGAAGAGAAGACTTTGAAAAACTCAATCCTCTGTTTTTATCTTCTCAAAATAAAGAAAAAGAAATCCTAGAACGTTTTCCTCACTATGAAATGAAAATGAACGAACTCATTCACAGATTCCGATCTAAACATAAAATCTATGAAAAACAATGGAGTCATTTTGGTCAAAGAAAAGCCCCTAGTCAGTGGAGTTGGCAAAAAAAAGACCAAAAATTTCAAGTTCATTACCAGCCAGCTTTTCATCTTGATCCTCTCATGAAGGAACTTGTTGAAGCGAGCATAAAACAAAACTCTCCTCTTCTAAGCACATTAAAAAAACAAGAGAACTGTCTTTTTTGCCACAGCTTAGAAAAGAATCAAGGGGAGCTAAAGGCAAATTGGAAAAGCAAACCGACCTACGAGCGACAAAAAAACTTCACCCACTTCGATCATAGCAAGCACCTTAAGTCTCTGACCAAAAAAGGTTGCCAAAGCTGTCACAATATGACCCAAGGTTACTCTAAGAAAAAATTCCAAGAAGTCTACGAAAACCTAAGTTCCCAAAAGAGCATTCGCAACTTCGAGCCCATTTCCTTGGAAACATGTTCGCGTTGCCACCAGCCCGAGAGAGCAGGCGACGAATGTTCGACTTGCCATAATTATCATGTAGGGCAGGTTCGCCCTGCCTTTCCGAAAAATATTTTGCAGAAAAACAAGTGATCATTCTCGTATTTTTAATCATTATCCCGGGAGTTGATTACATGTTGAAAATAAGAGTTTAGGTATTGGGATGTGACCTTCGAGAAAAAGCATCCCCGAAGGGAATTAACGTGAATAGCCCTGGGTTAAGAACCCTTACTAGAACATGGGCTAGTACGGCTATTGCCCACCGATAAACTATTTTACTCTCTGAGTAATTTCCAACGTAAAATATACACTGGCCTTTTTAGCCAAGGATTATCAGTAGAGGGAGCCTTTACTATGATAACTTTTCTTATATCAAGATCGGGATCCGCTTCGATCCATTCTTGGTTTCCTAAGTAAGCAAGGACATGTTGGCCACTTGAAGTTACGGCAAGATCTCCGGGTTTAAGCTGAGAGGAAGCAATAGAGTTGATGTTTGTCGCGGAGAATACTCGCTTTGTCATTCCCCTGTATTCATCGCGAAGAGATTTGGCCGAGCAGTCATACCACCACATTTGGATGCTAGAGCGAAGGAGAGCAGAGTTTAATTCTCGGAGCCCTTGCTTTAGAGTTACTTGGATCAAAGCTTTGCGGACTAAACCAGAACAATCGATACCTAAGCTATTTTCTCCTCCCCAAACATAGCGAGTATGAGTGTATGACTTGAGACTGCTGAGATAGCTCTGTTGAAGTTGTTCTTTGTTGATGGTTTTTCCTGGCAAGAAAAAAAGTGAGCTTAGGATAAAAAAGAAAAGCCAAGGAAGAGGACGTAGCTTTTTCTTCTCCCAAATAAAGACACTGAATCCTAACAAGAGAAGGGGAATAGACAGAGCAATAAACAAACGGGCAATGCCTTTTCCGACAGGATATAAGATGAGCAAGATGGTTACAACAAAAACCGATACCCAAAGAAGTTGAAGTGTTTTTTTTATTTTCATAAGACTAGAGGCTGCGCAGATTCTACGATTTGAGGTTGCAGGGCTGTGACCAAATCGATAGTTCTTAGCTCGACCAGAAGCCCTCTTTTTCCTCCATTGACCCATATTGTATCTAAATCCAAAATGGATTTTTCGATATAGACGGGAAGGGTTGTTTTTGTGCCAAAAGGAGAGGTCCCTCCCACCAGATAACCTGTGCTCTTATTCACTTCTTGAGGAGAGCACATCTGAGTAGATTTAGCTCCGATGCTTCGACCTAGTGCTTTAAGTGAAATCTCTCTATCGCCGTGCATCAGAACTAAGAGTATTTTCTTTTTGTCTGCTTTTACAGCAATTGTTTTTATAACTTGATTTTCAGGAACACTAAGTTGATGAGCAGCGGCTTTGGCTCCTCCCTTTTCTTCATAGGGATAGAGGTGGGAAATAAAAGAAATCTTCTTTTGCTCTAAGAAACGAAGAGCGGGTGTTTTGGGAATTTTTTCTTTGGCCATAGTGGGCTACTCCTATAGTTGTTTTTTTCCCGTTATAGTTTCCACACTGTCATACAAATCCCTAACAATTTTAATGATTATTTCTTCCTTTGAACAGGTTTTTTAGAAAAAACATCATGGAAATCTGGTTTCAAGATTTTATAATCGTGCACTATAGCAAAACTCTAATCGGATTTAATTATGACAATTAGCAACTAATCAAGATAGGAAATAACTGATGTTACAGCGTTTTTCTTCCGTAATCAAATGGTCTGAGCTAGACACTTTCCCTCGTTACAGCATTGCTTGGGGACTTATTTTAGTGGGTATAATTCCGGGGTTTTTCATGGAAACTCCCTCTACTAAGTTTGCCTTTCGCATGATGCTAGTAGCTTCTTTAGGAGTTGTTTTACTCTTGGTTTCGATGTTCACCTCTAAAAACACCCGCGAAGAAAAAATGGCTTCTAATGGATCTATAGTTATGCTGTTTTTGTGCGGTATAGTTCTTTACTTTATGACAGGTGTAAGCCGGGAAGCCGAGCGCTACTACCCCTTAGAGGAAGGGCTAACTTGGTTATACCGTATTCACTCAGAGGGGGGAGGAGAAGCTCATTTACTGGTTCGTAATTTGCCAAAAGAAGAGATAAACGGAACTAGTGTCGCTCCGCAAGAGTACATTACGAAGGATTCCGTTTTTACAAACTATGTCAGAAGAGATGAAGAAGGGTTTTATAACTTTGCTTCACGGAAGCTAGGCAAGGGAGAGCTTGAAATAGAGAAGCAGATTAGCTACGAGTTACTAAACAGTCTTCGAGCAGGTAAAACGTGGATGATTCAAGAAACCGATGCTCTTTTAGTAGAATCTATATCTTACTCTGTGAATGTTTTGGTTGATAGCGTAAAAGAAGAGGTAAACCTCAATGGCAATTCATTTTCTCCCTGTATAAAAATTAGCTCCCGTGGGCAGACAGAAATTAAAAATGGTACTTTTGTTGCTACGAGTGAATTGTGGTATGCCAAGAATGTGGGAATTATCAAAATGATCACTCGGGAAACTTTGCGCACAAGTTTGGGTGCTCAAGAGATTCGCGTAACTTTAGAGTTAGTCGGATTCCAGGGAAGTAAAGAATTCGAAATGGTCAATGAAAAATCTACTGAGCAGATTGGCCGACTAAATGAAGTTGCTTTTGGCTTCAGACAAAAAGAAAAGGGCTTAATCCTTTATGAAGAAGAATGGCTAACTCCTGAGCAATACGATGAAAAACAACGGAACAAAGGATTAATTAAAGAAGATGGTAAGTGGCTAACGTCCCAGCAATATGCTCACCGGCAAAGAGCAAAAGGTTTGGTTTTGGATAGCGAAGAATGGATTAGTCAGAAAGAGTACGAAAATCGACAAAAAGAAAGAGGTTTGCTTCTGTACAGAAGACGTTGGATTACCCAAGAAGAGTATAGTGAAATCCAAAAGAGAAAAGGCCTCGTTGTGCACAAAGGAGAATGGGTTCGGCCTGAGAAAGTTATGCTAGAAAAGGTTGCTGCCGGTTGGGTTCAGTATGAAAAAGAATGGGTTCGGCAAGAAAAACTAGGAGAGCTTTTCGAAAAAACGGTTGAGGAGTACCACCATCAGATCAGTAGTCGTCTTTTCTTTAAGATAGCTCAAGACATGGATTTGATATCAAATAAGTTGAGGTCAGCGTGGCAGAAAAAAATGCTAGAACTGTACCAAGAAGAGCTTTCTTCTGGAGAGAAAAATACAGCCGCCTTGAAACGTTCCTTTCTAGAAAAAGTTAACCAGTTATATAATATCGATAGAGCAGAGCACCGAGCTCTTGCCACCGCTCTTGATCGGTTAGATAAAAAAAGCACTTTTCGCTCTCCGGTAGGCAGCCAAAAACGATATCGTAATCAGGAGGAGCCTTACCAATGGGCTATCGAAGCTTTATTGCCTCAAGTAAAACGGAGCAATCAACAAAAAGAGCTTCCCCAAAAATCTAAAACAAGTTCTCCTTCTCAACTAATATCAAAAACAACCTCAAAAACAACCTTACCAGAAAAATCTCAAAAAACAGAAGATCTGACGATTACTCCGCTAGAAATTCCTGCGAAAAATATTCAGAACCTTTGCTGGGCCACTATGCCCAATCGAGTTTATATTTTGACTAGAGAAGGAGTATTGAATCAACTAGATTTGGAAAATTTTAACCTTAAGGAAAGTTTAGATCTCGGTTCTCCTTGTCTTTCCGTAAGCTTGTCTAGAGAAGGGATTGTTGTTCTTCTTAAATCGAAAGAAGAGTTGTGGTTGATCGAAGAAAGATCTTTTCGAGTAAAGCGAAAAATAACGGTGCCAAGCATCTCGCAGGTGATAACAACAAAAAAATCTTCGGTTTGCTATGCCCTAAGCAGAAACCGAGAAATTGCCGTGATCGATTTACGAATAGGTAATGTCGGAACAATTTCTCCGCGAAGTTTGGTTCCAAGTAAAATCAGTAACCAAAATCGTATGAGAATAAGTAGTCCTAATCGCTTGGCCCTTTCCCCGAATGGTCGGTATCTTTTCTACGAAAGCTTTAAAACACTCTGCCGTTTTAGAGTATCTGGTAAAAATCTCATTTTTGAAGAACAAAGTCCGAAATTAGGGCTTAGTGCCAGGCAGATAAGCGTGAGCAGTGATTCCGTTTACGTGGCTCTTCCTTTCTCTAGAGGAAATGATACTCTTGCCAACGTTCCTATTGAGCCTTATGGCACCTATATTTTTAAAACCACTAATCTTCAAGAGCCTGTTTTTTCTATAGGAGCAGGAGCCTCTCCTGAATTGGTCGACTTTGATATTTCGGCGGGGCAAATCTATACTCAAAACTCAGAAAACCAGCTCATCGTCTTTGATTTTAGAGGAAAAAAAAGGAAAGAGTACCAGCTTACTCGACGAGGAGATTTAGTCGAGCAATACCTAGTTCACCCCAGAGGATATAAGCTTTTTGTTTTAACAAGAGAAAAGTTGTTGTGGGTGGAACTGGAGAGATAAGAGGATATTCAGAGAGAGTGATTTATTTTGATCACATCTCTCTGATTTCTAAGAAAAAAGTCTTTGGCGAGTTTTTAGAAAGATTAGAGCGATAAGGGAGAGAAAAAAAACACTGGGCTCGGGCACTGTTGTTGTTTCCTCAAAAACTATGTTATCTATAGCATAGTCTATATCGGCTCCAAACTGACTGATAAAAGAAACACGCAAGGAATTAGTGCTAAAAGAACGAGTGATATCAAAGGATTCCCATGCACTAGGAGTCTGAGCAATGCTTGTTTCACCAAAGGTCAAAGTTTCTAGTATTTGATTGTTGCTTAGATCTGTAAACCGGATAGCAAATGTCTCTAGAGAACTCCCAACGGCAATACGGCTGCGATAATTTCCAGTGAGACGATGTTCTCCCGCATTGATTGTTAAATCTTGAGAAGCGGTGGGAGTTGGACCAGCACTATCATTTAGCCATAGGTAGTTGCCATCCAAGTTAAATCCATCGTTGATCACGAACGATAATGCTGTCGAATTGCTAATGGTCCAGCCAGGTGTTGGTACATTGCCTAGCGGGTTTGCGCAGCAAGTTGGATTAATAGCAGGTGTTGCATTGGAAAAATCACCATTAACGATCAAGTTTGTCGCAAATATAGGAAGGTGTAATCCAAATAAAATCAAAATAAGGATGTTTCTAGACATTGCTTTTCCTCAAGTAGATTAATTTTTTGTTTATTCAGAACAATATATATTACCACAAATTCCTATATCGCCAAGGGAAATCTGGCGTAACAATATCCGCGATACTAAAACATTTCTGGATACGATTAATACCACTAAAACCCAATGCAAATAATATTTACTTAGAATAAAACTAACCCACCTTAATACGCAATTGGTATCCTGGAGGGAGGGATGTAATGTCTCAGACCCCGATAACATTGGGGTTTCCAACGTACTCTATAACCTAACATAATGATGTAGACAAAAGGAGTTTTCTGTAATATGTTTGAAAACGCAGATAATATTTCTCAATGGCAAGCAGGTAAGACCACGAATATTTCTCAGTTCCTTCGAAATTTAGCAAAAGAAACCCCTGAGGAGAAAGAAGAAGCCTACCTTGAATTAGCGGACTTTATTCAGAGCGATTCTTTAGTTGAGCCACAGAAAGCTCTGCATGTTGTGCCATTTTTCTGCCGAATACTAGAAGCTGAGTCTACTCCCACAGATAGATTGTGGATTTTTGAGATACTTGATACCATATCAGAAGCTTGTGAAATAAATCTTGAAACAGCTACAAAAGAACTAGATCCCTTTAGAAAAATAAAAGTGATGCTAGAAGAAAAAGCGGCTTTCTTTGCTTCATTTTTAGACGATCCTAATGAGGATATTTTTGCTTCTCTAATATTTCTCTTAAGAAGGCTAGAAGGGCAAGAAAAGCTTTTGTCCGTGATTAGGGATTATATCGCCCAAAAAGGAAAAGAAGAAGAGAGAATAGCTGATCTTATTTTACTTATTTGTTTTTTGGGAAAAAATGAGAAAATTTTTTTTCAAGAACTTTACCAAAAATCAAAATCTCCTCTCCTCCTCTTTGTTTCCGCAGTGAGTGCTGGATTGCACTCAACAGTAGTTGATGACCACCTTGCCTTATTTTTCGTGGATTTGTTGTGGCTAAATGACCATGTCTTAATCGAAGCTTACAATTCACTAAATTGCGCTTGCTACCATGAATACAAAGCGATTTTAGCCACGCTTCTGTCTCGTTCTAGTCAGCATTGCAGAGAAAAAGCTATTCCCTTTTTCGTTCAAGATTTTCATCCTCGTCCCAAAATCGAAAGTTTGGATCGATTGCTTGCGGTATCATTTCCAGAAGATAGTAAAGTTGCTTTTGAAAATCTCAGTGAAGGACAAGTCGGAGCACTCAAAGTAATTGAAAAAAAGCTTTTTCCTTTTTTCTGGTCTTCCCCAGAAATCGAATACACTCTTTGCCTAGAGTGTTATAGTATTCCTACAAAAAGAGCAGAATTAAAGAGATACTTAAATTTTTATAGAACTTAAAAAATAAATGGTGATTTCCTCTAATTTTTGTACAATATATTGAATACGCTTTTTTCTTTTATTATATTTTACAAAAGGGTGGGCGAAAAATGCACAAATTATTTATCCCTATGTTAGGGCTACTCTTTCTAAACATTTTTATGTTAGCTAGTGTAAATGCTGTGGCTATTTTTTTTACAAATGAAGCCGACTGGTTAGCCCAAGTCAATAACCTCGAAGCATTTGACACAACAATTCCCAACATGGAACTAAGTGATGAACTCCAAAATAACCCCATTACAGTGAATAATTTCACTGTTGGGATTACCCTCAACTGGCAATCTGTGAATACTGGACTTTCTCGGAGCTTTCGTTTTACCTCTGTTGGTGCTCCTTTTCTTACCTACAACGACAATGAAGTAGGTCCTTCTACTCCTCCTGATCCTGGTTTTGAAGATGCGATTTCTCCTGGAGATATCAATAATGGAGAAGACGATGATTGGCAAGTGGAGTTCCTAGACGGTTCTCCTGTGACTGCTTTTGGAGCTTTTATCGGAAATAACCTTCTAAATGCAGGAGAGAGTTTTTCTGTTTTTGATACAAATGATCAATTAATCGGAAGTACAACTCAAGATGTGCTTGTTTCTAGTGGGTTTCAGTTTTTAGGTGTCATTACAGATCAGGCTATCGGGCGAGTTTTTTTTGATGAAGATGCCGGAGGAGACGATATCTCCGTGAGGAACTTTCGCTTTGCCAACGCAAATATTGCGGTTCCCGAACCAGCAACTATTATTGGTCTTTTGCTAGGTTTTACCTTAGTTATTTACAGGAAACACTAGTACTAAAAGCAGATGTCAGGCATTCTTCTGATTTTTTTCTGAACTTTTTGAATGTCGGGCATCTTCAACTCCAAACACCTTTCAAAAATGTGAGCAAAAAGATTTTTTTTCACATTTTTGAAAGTACTCCAAAAAAGCCTCTCCTCCTTCAATCTTTTTTTCGCCTACCTAAGCAAATTTGCCCCAAAGTTTATGTAAAAACAGTGTTTTGAGAAAAATCAAACTCGGCGTCGTTTTCCTAAATAGCAAGTGAAAAGCAAAGTTAAGCCAGATAAGAAAAAGGTACTTGGCTCAGGAACAGTATTAATGGGATCTTCCAAAAATTGAAGAAGATTGTTGGCAAAATCAGTATTAGCAGCAACTCGACCATTATCTAGAAAGTTGGACTCTAAGATAACAATTACTTCTCCTGCTCCTACTTGGTAGACCCCCGCCAGATTACTGCTGACTAAAATTTCAGGAGAGCCAGTGGAGGAAGATAGGACACTACCACAGGCAAATTCAACCCCAGAAATACCATCCATAACAGGATGAGTTGAGGTTGAAGTTGAAAACTCACTAACACAGCCTCCTGTTGCTGAGCCTCCAACAATGCTCAAAATGCTGTTATTCCAATCATTCCAACTACTGTTTTCACCGATTAAAATAGCTTTATTTCCAGCGGAAACGTAGTTTTGGATACTAGTCACTTCGTTTGCCGATAGTGTATTACCTAGTTCTTGGTCTACCCAAAGAGCATCAAAACTCTGAGCATTTAGATTTTCAAAATTATTCACAGAGACCAATGTGTGCTGAGCTGTTACCATTGAAGTATAGGTAGTCCAACTGCTACCATTAAAAGCTAAGTCAGCACGTGACCCTTGAGCTGTTTGAGTCAAGATTGTTATTGCTAGTAGATTGGACACAGAGGAAATCAAAATGAGGATACAGAATATTTTTTTCATAGCTTTACACCTTAACTTTGAAAATTAACAAAAAACTTAAAAGTATTTTATCTTGTTCATGTGACTATATCAAGTATTTTTTGCTTCTCTATTATAATTTGAGATCATCTGTATCCTGCATTCAGCAGCGGAAAAATCGTTTTTTTTGATTTGATTTTAGTGAAAACAAGTGGTTAGCTGATAAACCTCATAAGGGAATCAGAAAGATGATTCAAATTACTTTGATTCTGTAAAAAATTCTCTATGCTGCTCTTCTCCAGGGAGAATTTTTGAAAGAGTAAAATATTGCTCTTTTTTTCCTTTCAACTTTATATTTATTTCATATTCTCCAGGAAGAAAATCGCTATGAATGGGAATAATTACGAGTTGCCCCTTATTAACATTTTGTTGTGCGTTGGATAAAACCAAAGTTGAGCTATCATCGGAAGGTAAAATCTTAAAAACTCGCTTTCGAAAAGTCCATTTTTGAGCAGGCTGTAAATCAGAACGAGGTGAGGCTTTTATTGTGACCCATAAGATTAAGGTTCCAGAAGACTCAGGAGAAAAAATTCTTAAGGAAAGGTTCTCTGTTTCTGGTGTTTCTTTCTTATAAAAAAACTTAAGAACTTCGTCTGGCTTAATGATATTCGCAAACCTTTTAACAAACTGATGTTGGTTTGTTTTTATATGGCTCATAAAAAAACGCACATCTTGAGAAGAAACAACTCTTAGTGTATATGGCCCTGGGGTTAATGATGGCAGTGCTATATCACCACGAATTCCATAAACTTCACTTTTCCAAAATTGTTTATTATCAAGATATATCTCGATTTTGAAAAGCCCCAGTTTTTTTCCAATATAAATCAGTTTGGGAGAAATTTGAGGTTTTTTTGTATAGGAAGACTGCAGTTCAATAGATGTTTTTCTGTTGACAAAAATTTCCTTAAAAGAAACAGGTAGCATCTGGCGGCGCTTTATAGAATTCTCTAATCTAGGGATTAACAAATATCGTCCTCTCCAATCTTTCTGTGGAGGATAAGATTCTGTAAGATAGCGACCTTGTAAAATTTCTGGATCGTCTTGCGGAGGGCGAGATTGTCTCAAAACTAGTTTAGTTTTTTCCTTTTGAACAAGCTCTATATAGTTTGTTGGGCGTATTAAAAACCAAGAAAACTGCTCTTTTTTCTTACGAGAGTAGTCGTACAGATCTTCTGGTAAATTCGTCTTGTAGATTAGAGTAGACGGTCGGTTATAAACATTTATCAAGGTATCTTGGGAAGAAGAAAATCTAATCTTAGTGACCTTCGCTGGTATAGAAAAGTAGTATTGGCTAGGCTCTGTCGTATAAATTTTTTTTATAGGATCTATAATTCGGTCATACAGAGACCACATGTTTTCTACTTGCAAATTACCTTTCTTTAAGATTTTGACTCCTTGAAAAAACTCGTAGGCAATCTCAGATTGTTTTTCTTGCTCAAGTTCTATATTTTCAGAAAATCGCCGAATATCCAGGCGTAAAAAAGTAGCCGCTTGGTTTTCGTGAAAAATTTGGAATTCTATAGGTGTGTCAGGACTGACCAGAAAAGATTTTAGATACTGAGATTTCTTGTCAACTTGAGTCTTTTTCTTACCAATAAAGGTCTTTAATAAAGCCTCTTCATTTACTTTAACTTCTAGCAGCCCGCCACGATAAAAATTTTTATGTATAAAATATGGACGATCTCTAAAAATTTTTTTGTACAATCGTTCTTCTAAAGTTTTTCCATACCACAATAACTCAATGTGCTCTGCCTTAAAATTTTTTTGAATATTTTCGAGATGTAATTCAACTAAAGCTCCATTTGCTGGAATAGCAATAACGCCATGTAATTTAGAATCTATCAGCAGGCCATCGTCAGGAAGAAATTCTTTGGTAATTTTTTCTCCTTGTGTTTCACTTAAGACATAAAGATTTCTCTTCGCGTAGTCTTTGCCTGGTATTCCTTGGGGGGCAATAGGAAGCCATAAATGCGAAAGCAAATTTTTCTTTTCTTGCGGACTTAATAAGTTTTTAGGGTATATATTATACTGAGTTAAGGAATTTTGTTTGTGATCAGGAATTCGTTGCCACAAATAATCCAACTTGTTTTCTGAGGTTTTTTCTTGATAGTAGGCTCTCACTACAACCTCAGAGACTTCAAGAGGTTTTTTTCGCAATTGTACCTGCAAATAACAGGCTTCTTGATAAAACTTATCTAATGAAATATATAAGGTTTTGGAATACCCTGGAATCAATGACTCCAAATAAAATTTATCCGAAGTTTGTTGTTTGTGGTTCGAAGGGGGAGGTACTTTAGCGATCAAGTGGTTCTCACGTTCCAAAATAACCTCTAAATTTTGGTTTAAAACTTGATAGACAAAAGAATACCTCCACTCTTCCTCAAAATTATTTTGAGTTGCCTCAAAATTTGCATTGGCTATGAGTTTAACAGTACTTTTTAAATTTTTTATATCAAAAATTAAGCTCTTTGTTGTCAAAATATAGGTCGATGTTTTGATAGATTCTTCAATATTTTTCGATTGCAAACTACTTTCTTGTAGAGACAAACTATTCATACTTTCTTGAAATTGTTCTTGAATATATGAGTAATTTAAAACTACTGCCACAGCAATTACTATTAAAATCATGAGTCTCATTTGGAAAGCAACCTCATCCAAGTAAAATTAGAAAATGTAAAATACTCCACTTCTTTCTTGTCTAAGCGGCAATCCATAACTTGATTAGCCATCTGCAAAGGGGATTTCGAAAGATTTACGACCAAAGGAAAATCATACATATTAAGAGAAATTACCAAAAATGCTTTGCGACTACCTTTGTCTGTAACCCTAAAAAATTGGATATTTTGATGATTTTTTAGAATTTTTTTCAAAAGCACAATGTCTTCCAAATACAAATACTTTTCTATTTCGCTTTTAAGTTTATTTGGGATTTGAGAAGATTTTTCCCTTATCCCTAAACTTTGTAAAAAACTAAACAAGTCAGTTTCTATTGTTTTAATGCCTAAAGCACGGAATTGTGCTTTCTGTAAGGTATCGTGTTGTTGTTTATAGATAAAATGTATTAAAGGTGAAAGCCATAAAACACAAAACTCTTTTGCTTGTGTCTGCTCCAAATATTTCGTTTGCAGAAGATGGTTTATTTCGTATCCAGCCATTTCAAATGAGCCATCGACCAATTTTACAGATAGTTCGGATTGCTTTAAAGTATTCCAAAGATCTTTTTCAAAAACAGATAATGTTTCATCTTGTAGAGCTCCGCGACTACTTGCAAGCAATATCTCTGCTGAATGCGGAGCATCTGGACGCAGTTTTAGCCCTCTTGTCTGAACCACTGCAAGTGGCTTTAATGTTTCGCGAAGGATGGCCTCATAAAGCAAGTTAAAAAGACTTACTTTCCCTTTGATGTCGGTAAAGTTGGAGCTTCCATCTTCATTCGTTTGTGGATGAGCGCCACTTAAAAATAAAGCTTTGCCATTTATAGTATAGAATAGATCAACGCTAAACTCAAAACTACAGTTCGCAAACAGAGGGTTAGGATTTTGTATGACAAAAGGCGAAGAATTTCCCAGTCGAAAGACATAAGTTCCCCAGTTGCGACGCCTTTTCTTATTTTTTTCGTAAACAACCAAATACTCGTCAGATCCCTTAAACCAAACTAGTCCGTATCCGAACCTATCTAGTTTTTTTTGTATGAGTAAAATTTCTTGAAAGTACTTAGGGGGAAACTTTGTCTTGACAAGATCAAAATGTTCTATACATTTTAGCAAAGGAGTTATCAGTACTTTGTCAAAAAATAATATGTCTTCTATTTTAGCTTTTTTGTACAAGTTACTTCCGCGTTTTGGTATTTTTTGTTTCTGCTGTTCTAGCCAAGTTTTTAAATTGCGAGAGCTCTTCTTTATACTTTGTAAAGGGAGATTTTTTACCAATGCTTTGAGGCAAGTATCTGGAGTAATAAACAGTTCTAAAAAATTATTTTGGGTAAGACGTTTTTGAGTCAACCAGATAATCTTATATTCCCCTATAACTTGCTTTAAGGAGGCAAAGTTAAAATTTGCAGGAACGGATTCTACCCGCAGTTCATTAGATAATCGAGGCGCTAGTTTTACTTGTAATATATTTGGGACAATTTTGTGAAAATTTTCGTGATAACTATAGCTTGAGGTAGTGCTGACAATGGCTAAAGATCGAAAATTCATCTTCTCCCAGAGTTGTACAGCAAGATCTCTAGTTTTGAAGTCGTGCAAATACAAAAGAGGTGTTTCTAAGTGTAAATCATTAGGCGACTGAGTATCAAAAACAAATGTTCCTGTTTTTTTTGATTTTGCTTGCAAAAACAAGTAACGCTTTTCCACAAATACAATTTTGTAATGAATTTTTTTCAATAAAACACTAGCTTTTTCTAGGTGGTATTTCTCTTGGGTTTTTATATAGAGCAGTATTTCTGAAATAGAGTTGGAGAATGTTTTACGCTGAAATACCGAAATTTTTTTCTGAGAAGAAAATGCATTTTGATACATCAACATTTGCTGTTTCTCTAAAGTTTTTTGCAAACTCTTTTGTGGTTCTTCTACTACAAATACTTTTGGAAGAGAAATTTCTTTGGTCTGAGATGGAGGGAGTAAAAAAAATAAGAATCCTAATATATTACCGACAAAAGCTGCTGCGAAGGAGGTTATAATTGTAACCATGCTTAAGCGTATGGCTATGTTTTTTTCATGAATTTTTACTGCCATTAAAGTCGCAACAAGATATCCTGCAGCAAAAAAATCAGAGATCTTAACTCCTGGAGAAACTTCCTCTATAAAGTACCCCAAAGCCATACGATATCCAAACGATATATTAAAAAACAGAAATACTTTACTGGCTTTTTCTATAGTGCGATTTTGCCAAAAGGGCATTCTGAGAATGAGGGAAGCTGTAGTAAAGATCACTATCATCTCTAAAAAAGTAAAGACAATTTTTATCGGCTCGTACCATTGTAGTGCGATTAAAGAGGGAATTAAAATTCCGCTGAACTCCCAACCATAATACAAGTTTAGCTTAGAAGCAAATAAAGCTACTGTTATTAGGACAATATAAGCTTTTGGGCTTTCAGCAAAAGATACAGCTATTCCTTCATACATGTACTCCAAAGTCCCTATATTAAAATTGGTATGCTCCATTAGCAAATAACGAACAATCAAGTAAGTTGTAAATACATTAATAATTAAAGGAAATAATGATTTACGAACCCCTGATTTCCAAAAGTAATTTGCAATCAAAGCATTAATAATCAAACCTAAGCTTTGGAAGCTGTTATGGAAATCATATTGAATGGAAAGTTCCTTTTCCAAATACCCTGCTAGTTCAGGCAAAATTTGTCCATCAAAGGCAAGGCGAACGGCAACGCTGCACAATATAATTACAAAAAAGCGATCTCTCCCAAAAACATTACACCAAAGTCCACGGCGAGCTAAAAAATCCGAAAAGAACCACGCAATCCAATAAGTCAAAATACTCTCTACGATTATAATTGCCGCTGTTACAGGGCGGGTGATTATAATCGGAACCAAATATCCTGGGACAACAATACCTGAGTATGTCCACCCAAATCTTAGGTTAAAGAAAGTGAAAACCATAACTCCAATCCAAACCGTAGTGATTACGGATTGGTCTAAGCTTCTGCTCGGAAATATTTCAAAAACAAAATTTTCCATGATTAGCTTAAGTTTTCTTCTAGTTTGGCCATTAACTCTAATAAATTATACGGCTTAAATAGAAAGTCTGTCGCTCCTGCAAGCTTGGCTGGTTCCCAGATTTTCTTGCGGTTTGCGCTTGTGGAAACTAACACGGGAGTTTGATTTTTTTGGTCTTGTCGTAGCCACTCCAAGAAAGTTAACCCATCCATTTCTGGCATGTTCATATCTAGCAAAATTAAATCTATTTTTTGTTTTTTGATAATATCTTGCGCTTTGATCGCTGTTGATGCTTCCAAAACTTGATAGTTGCTTTTTTGGACGCACAAAGTCACTAAACTTCTAATAATGGCATCATCGTCAATTACTAATATACTCTTCATTATTATCCTTGCTTGCAAAAAATGCGTTATTAATGCTTTATTAATGCGTTATTAAAAAGAAGCGGCTAGAGAAAGCTTTACCGATATTCCCTCACCTATTTTCGAATTAGCTTCTAACTGAGCCCCCCAATCTTTCACAACTTCTATACATTCTCGAATATTCAAAAATTCATAGGATTCGAGTTCCTTATCTCCATATAAACACTCTTGAAAATTTTCTGAAGGCATGCCAAATCCTTCATTGTAAAAATAGTACTCTATCAAACCCGTTTGGGTTTTTATGTCAAGATGTATAGTGCTATTGTCCTTTGCATCCTTTGAAAGTAACTTAAAAATAGAATAAAAAACTTTTTCTAAATGAAAAGAAGCAAATACAACAGGCAATAGCTTTGGTTGTTGCGTCAAAATAGTTACATTTTTTTGCTGTAATTCTTGCACTAAACTTCTTTGTACTTTATCCAGAAAGGGCTTAGGATTTATAGGAAAAATGGCATTGTTGTTGTAAGCAAAATGATCTAATTTTATAAATTCTTCGCAACTGTTCACCACATCCGTAATATCATCAATTTTTTGATTTATAATATCTGCAAGCATGGAAATTTGCCCAGGTGAAGACTCTAACAAAGAAACTGACAATGATAAAGCGGTAAGCTCATTACGCAATGTTAATCCAATTTTTTCTAGAATAGTTTCCTGTATTTCGGACAGTTTACTAAATAAAGTCTCCTCGATAAATTCACAGACTATACCGTTTATAGTTGCAAAAGAAGAAAAAGGACTTTCTTTTTTTGATTGTAGGGGCCAAAGGTTAAAAGTAAACCTTCTATCATTATTATCTACAATAGGTACCGATATTTTTTGGTGGTCTAAGATAACACTATGTAAAATCGTTTGAGCTTGTAGCTCTTCGCAGTCTAGAAAAACAGATATGGTCTCAAGCAAAGAAGTTTTATAGGGAACTATTTTTTTACTCTCAAATATTTGCTCTGCTTTTCTGTTGCAAAGTATTATATCTCCAAAAACGTTATAAACAATACTTCCACAATACCGGTTACTAAACAAACTTTCCAAGTTTAGAATGTGTTGCTCTGTTCTATCAAGAGAGTTTTTTAGTTCTTGGTGATATTTTTCTATGGGAAGGAGTCTATCGTGAAAAAGCGTAGTTTTGTTTTTTTGAACATAAAAAAGTTCACTAATATATTTGCCGTACTCTTCGAGTAAAAGATCAAACTTGAGCATATCGTTTTCTTGCTCTTTGTCTATTCCTACAATCCAAAATCCCAATACTTCGTTCAAAAATATCAGGGGGATTAAGTACAAATTTTCCTGGGGTAAAGGAAAAAGTAAAAATCCCTGCGGAACATGAATGAACTTTCCTTCTTCCACTGATGAGCGGTAAAGTATTTGCGAACACTTGTGATATTCTGGATGGATGTCTTTTAGAGAAAAATTAAAACTTGCTACTTCGCGGAGTTGATAAGTATCTTTAGGTTTTTCTATAAATATTGTCCGGTTCGCTCGAAAAACCATCGTAGTCATGCGAATTATTTTTGGCCATACCTCAGCAGATATCTTAAAATCCTCTTTAGAGTGGCCTTGGATATCTTTCAATTTGTTTACCAAACCCTGCCCAAAATTACGAGAAAAAAGCATCCTTCTATGCAAAAATAAAACCAGTAAAACTAACTGCAGCAAGACAACATCCATATAAGGCAAACGCAAGTAGAAAAATATTTCACAAGAAATCACTAGAATAGTGTACAAAATGATTATAAAAAAAGTAAATAATATAGGAGCAGTATGGCCAAACCTGTGCAGGAGTGAAGAAAATGCAAAAAATATCAAAATCAACAAAACAATTTTTTGTTCCGAGGAAAGCTCTTTCAAAAAACGCTTATTTAGCAGGGTATTAATCGCGTTTCCTCTGTATTCAAGTAAAGACATGTTTCCCACAGGAGTATAGACATGGGCAGGATCATAGCCAAAAACAAGGACTTTGTCTTTGACAAGTTCTTCAATTATCTCTTCTTCTAAAAAACTCTGAAACTCAATATTAGGCAAACTAAAAGGCTCGGCAAAATCAATAAGATAATCTCCCTGCGGCATCTTTTTCATCAATAATGACTCGGCCACTATTGTCTCTATGGCGGCATATTTTCCTTGATTGTAAAGATGTTTGTGATATTGCCCTTGCATTGCAATGGGATTAGTAAGAATACCTGTGTTTGTTGGTAGTTCGCTAGGTGAGTCAGTAGTGTTTACTGCAAAAAAAATAGATTGGAATTGCACTTGTTGCAAGTAAGTTTGTTCCTCGAGATTGGTTTCTTTACAAAAGACAAGGGCTCTGACTTTTAGCTTGGTCACGAAACTCACGATTTTTTCCCACTCGTCTTTTGCAACGTGCATAGAGTTTCTAACCAATAAAACATTATTGTTAGGAGGAACTACTACGTTTTTTATTTTACTCGTATAGCTATAGAGTAAATTATTCAACACCAGAGATATTTCTAGGATGTTGCTACAAAAAATTAAAACGCATATTAAGACAATAGTAGATAAATTAAAAAACTTTTTTTTCATTAAAAACTTGCCACCATTTTCCAATAACTTTACTTAATATCTCAGTGTATATACGCCTTAAATTTTTATCTTTCCGAATTTTCAGGGGTAACTCAAAATGTAATCCATAAATATGAGAAAGAGAAAGTATCCCATACTCTTTTGTTTTATGGGCACTCCATTGAAATGGAACATTTTTATTTTTATATTGATATTGGCGATGAAGTTTGTCAATGTACACGGGAATATAAAGAGGAGGTTTTGTTTCTGCAATAACAGACTTATATATTTCAATAAATTTTTCTAGACCGAGTTTATCTATATTTGTAGTAGCAATCTCTATAACCATTAAAGCTTCTTGAGTACCGTATAGTTTACGATTATTACCATGTAATTCTACGAATAAAAACACTCCATCAACTGCTGCATTGTGGACAGCTTTTAGGTACTTGTGATAAACCTTAGAAGCTTTATCTGTAATTTTCTCTGCACTTTTTTTATTTTTTGTATATAGGCATTCACTAGGACGGTTAACGTTAATCCAGCGCTTATTTTTAGGGCTTCGATAACCCCTAGCCAGCACACAACCACAATGTAAATTTTGCGCTATATCTTTCGCTATTTTTGTCGTAAAAATTTCGTAGCCACCATGAGGAGCAGAGATCACTATATTTTCTATTCTCTTACTGTGTTCTATTACTAAGGGGACTTTTTGACTTTTTACTTCGAAAGAAAATAAGATAACAAAAATCAAAAAGATTCTCATGTTTTTCTCCCATAGTTAGTTAGAAAGAGGTCACCGCAGTATATTTTGTTAATGTGCTAATTACAAATTAATGATTAAGAAAGTGGATTATCAAAAACTTTTGGTAGCTCACCAATTTATAGCAGGTAAGTTATGCGTATTTTACTCATTCTATTTATTGGGGTTGTTTATGCAAATGCCCAATTAGATCCGTGGTATGAAGCATCTTTATCAAAATATGAAACAAGTTACCGCTGGGACAATGTTGAGAAAAAATCTCATAGCCATTTGTCGTTTATAAGAAAATCGGGTATAGATTATGTTGTCCTAAAGCCAGGGCAAAGCATATTGGTTCCATTAGCCCCATGGGGAATGCTTCGCTGTGAATCTAAAGAAAAACTAGATGAACATAGTGTTGATTTTTCCTACTCAAATGGATCGAGCTTGTATGTAGAGTCAACAAATTTTATTTTTCAGAAAAACCATTCTACAGTTTTTTCTCCCAAAGTTCCACACAGTTCTTTAGTGCGAGTACGCCGTCCCTCCTCAAAGGATACTCCTATTTCTCTGGCACTATTTACCCTTAGAAATACTCCTACTCCCCAGATAAATGAATATCGCAACCTTTTAGAGGTTAACGCTCCTCATTTTAATATTGAATCACAAAGGGGAAGATTTAGGAAAAAATTTTGGGGCTTACTCCCCCAGCAAAAAATAGATTTGGTTATAAAAGGTCCAAAAAGAATTCAAATTCAAACTCGCATTCCATTTTCTACTCATGAATCAAGAACTTTTCAATCGTACTATATGCAAGCAGAAGTAGACAAAAAGATTTTTCCACTATATTTCGAAACCTCACCAGAGTCTACGCGTCGTATGTTGGTAAATGGCTGTTCCAAGGTTTTAGGAAAAGAAAGGGAAAGCTACTTAGAAATTCCCTTAGGTACTCATAAAGTTGTCCTTTCGGCTTCTAATCCTCTATATTTTAGAATACTCTGCCAAGACAATAACTACTTTTTTCCCCAACTAAATAGCACTGAAGTCTCTCAAGCTATGCCCAGCCTTTTGCAAAAATCATTGTGGGACATTAATAATCTAGAAAAATTTAGTAAATTAAAATATCGTCATCTTTTAGGAACTGAGGCAGAAAGAGTCGCTTTAAGGTTAATTCGTGATAACAGCTTTCGTGATGGAGCTATGCTCGCTACCTCTATTATGAGAGATTTTGCTTATGAACACAGAAATTATCCCAAAATTACAGAAATATCAGGACAAATTCAAAACTTCCATACTTTTTACAGGAGTATCTTGCCTGTCCAAAAGAACACGAAGGGCAAACAAGAAGTTTTGCTCTTTCACCAAAAGAGGATTTTACCTCCCGGAAAAATTATTCGTGAATTAGCGTTTTCTCAACAACACTACGATAGTCTTATTAATAAATTCAGCAGAGGACACTTTCTTGAAGTGCCTACTCAAAAAGAAAAAGCCCACTGTTATTATTTGCCTAAACGAGATTTCCCCTCAACATTACGTGTGGTTATCCCTCAGTCCTTTAGCCAGGAATTTATAGTGCAATTCGATGATTCAGAGCCGTTTGTCTTTGACACCGAGCAAATCTCAGAAACCCCATTCCATTATCTGCCCTCACAGGCTCAAGTCGGTTTGGCTATTTCTAAAAGTAATCAGGGAACATTAGGAACTCAACGGGGCATTAGGTCTATTAATGTTAGTTCCATAGAGCTACCCCTTTCTAGCGATATTAGAAAAATCTATGTTTGGGGAAAATCTTGTGAAAATAAAAACAAACTTGGCAAAATTGCTCTACAGTACAGAGCGAGTAAACCATATCAATTCAGTGAAATGGAATACCTTGGCGTTATAAACAATTTTTCAAGCTCCGTAGTGTACAATCATTTTTGCGACTTTCTGCAAAATAAATATATTCCAACGAATGAAGCTTCACATGAACTTTCTAACCATTGGTTGCCCATAAAACGCCACTTTCAAGCGCATAAAAATATTTTTATTTCTTCTCTTGCTCCTCCGATAGAAAGGAAATATAAAAAACTCCAAAATATTTCCAAGCACCACCGCGAACTAGAACTAAACATGCGAGAACAAAATTGGCTTGCCGTTTTGAAAAATTGTAAACTACTGAGCGAATGTGATATTGAGAAATACAGCTATATGGCAGATTTTTCTAGAGTAAAAGCTTTGTGGAATCTAGGAGAAGAGTTTTTAGCCCTCAATTATTTACGAGGCCTTTTTCTTTATAGCGAGAATAGCGAGAATAGCCAGAATAGCGAGAATAGCGAGAATAGCCAGAATAGCCAGAATAGCCAGAAAAACAAAGTGCGAGAAAAAGCCTTGCTGCAACTCCGTAAGATTTATACAAAACATCAAAATCTGGAAGCCTTAGAAGCCCTTTTGTCAGTAGAAGTACTTCGCAACCCAAGCCTTCAGAATATTCGCTCTTTACTAGAAGTTCTTTACAAAAATAATCGCTATTCCATGGTTTTATCAATAGGTTTAGCTTTACCTAAACAAGAGCAACCTGTCGAAATTTTGATTCGTTGCTCTTACCACTTACGTTGGTGGTGGCATTTTGAGGCATTGCTAAAGAGGTTACCCCTGGCAGAACAAAATTATTGGTTTGCTATGCAATCAATTTACTGGGGAGAAGCAGATAAGTCCCTTATTCTTTTTAAAAAAGCCGGAAAAAAAGGGCAAGTATGGGGAGATTATTTAGAGCAACTGAAAGTTTTAGAAAAGAATCTCCAGCACCATAGTATGGCAGTACGAGCCCAAGCCATTTTAGACTGGGAAAATATCATAAAGAAATACCCTGGTAGATATGTTTGGGAACAAAAACAGGATATTATCAAAGACTATCAAGGAACTAAAGTTACCTATTCTATAAACAGAGATATTTATGGAATAGGATATACTGGAAACCTTGCGAAGCCTATAAAAATTAAAGTTTTAGGTCCATTACGTGTTAAGTTTGAAATGCGCCCAGTTTATCACGAAAAAACTGAACATGCCCAAGATTTTTGGGGATGTATTATTCTCAACGGAGAGAAAAAATACATACCCTTTCTAAATAACACGATTAACTCTGGTTTACAGTTAAGTGATTCTCAATCATTTTTAGGAAGAAAAGCTGTACATGAAATAAGTTTGGGAGGAGGGCTACACGAAATTACGGTTTACGGAGAAGGGCAATCTCTTTGGACAAGAGTTTTTGTTACCCGTCCCGAATTTTCGATGGGAGTTTTACCTCCTTTTCAGCGAGAAACAGCTTTAATGTTTCTCCATGATTCACATAAAAATAGTTATATCTCTAGCATTGTGCCTGTGTATCTTTTCAAGAAAAACAGCTCCTTTGAAGAAATTCTTTTACAAGCACCAGAATCTCAAGCTCCTAAAAAAACTGTTATTTTACCCAATAACAAAAATTTATGGACTCGTATTGCTTTGCGACTTGGATTCCCTCTAAAAGATTACCAAAAACAACTAGAAAACATAGTTTATTCATCATCATATTCTTTACCAGAAAAAGTTCTCGCCTGGAATAAATTGATCGAAATAGACAAAAATTTTATTCATCGTCCTCCTGCAAAAGTTTCTTCTGCAGTCTTAGAAGGAGTCTACACCCAACACCAATTTTGGGAAAAAATACAAGACCTTCCTGCTCCGCAAAACGCACTCGATATATACCAACGAATGAGTAGTTTCCTTAAAATTTCTCAAAAAGGGAACGAGGTTGAAAAGTTACAAGCAAAAGCGCATTTGTTGTATGAACAAAATAAAAAAATGCCTGGGCTTCGCACTCTATATTTGCGGATTTTAAGAAACAGCAAATGGGAACTAATAAACAACATACACGATAGCGCTGGAATTCATCCCGTGGAGATTTCTGGATATTCTCCCGAGTCTGATCACATGAAGGTGCGTAGTGCATTATTGACAAATTTTACGGCAAAAGAACAGCTTTTCTCCGCTAATAAAACAATTGACTTATCTTTAAATAACTTACAAGCAACTCAGATTCAAATGGTGATTAGACGGCCAGCAATTTCATATATTCGGCAGTACCCTCTAAAACTACTCTACTATCTAGACAATAAGAAATATACTCTTCTAATTCCTGCAGAAACTACTCAAAAAAATATCAGTATCTCTCTCTCGAAGGGAGAACATTATCTTAGCTTACGACTACAACAGCCATTAGCGAGTCAATTTTTAAGCGTAGAGTTTTACGAACTAACTCCCTTGCAAAAATCAAATATCGTAAAACAAGTAAAACGTAATTATCATTTGGCAACCCACGAAAAACCTGTCCAATGTTATGTGAAAGGGCCCACTTGGTTGCGGATCGATGGTGTTGAAACAGCTAATTCAAGCAACACTCATTCTACATATAAATTTTTTGGATTGGGCTGGCACTTAGTAAGCCTATTACCTTTATCACAGCACAAACAAACCCTGTTTCGAATCTTTCGTAGAGAGCACCAGGAGCAAGAGGTTCCTTTAGTAAATCCTGGGATATCTGAAAATAACCCTGTGCCATCTCCTTTATCGAAATTAAAGATATACTCAGACTATGTTAATTATTTAGAAATCCATGATTTCTATTCTTTAGGAGGGCAAGAAGATGGAACTTGGTCACTTAACTTGTCTTTTAACAGACAAAATGTTTTTGATGATCAAGAGCGCGAGGCACGCCATTTTTTTGAATGGAATCTAACTCATAACTACTATGACCCTTTTTCGAGAAGTTATTTTGAATCGTCTGGATTAGTTAGGTTCCACGAAGAGGGAGGCCCTACTCTAGGTTTTGAAGAAAATATAAGTCATCGTTTGTACTGGTTCCCTCTGACTGTGTCTTTCTCAGCAAAAGCTTTCGCTCAGTGGATTGACGGCGAAAACTTTATTCCTAAAGGAGACCCAGAGTTTTCTTTTTTTACTGAGCTAGCCTTTATTGATCATGAAAATTTATCAGAAAAGCTAGAACACTCTCGCTCTTTGGCCATTTTTGTTCGGTATTTGACTTTAAAAAATAGCAAGGGCTTTAATGTTGCAGAAATAGATCAAGATGTTTTTACAAATTTCAAAGCCCAACACCTTGCTGGATGGCGTTATAGTGAAACACTAACGTACAAACCATGGCTGGATGTCCAGTATTGGATAAAAGCATCGGTCAATTCTAATGAAAACTTTATTACTTTGGACCGAGTTTCTGCAGAAATAGGAACAAGAAAGTTGCTAAAATTTACAGCGTTACAGCTCCAATATCGTCTTACAGCTTTCTTGCCCGATAATGATCGCGATGAGTTGTCTATACGAAATTCTTTAGAGTTAGAGCTGCGCCATGACATATGGCTAACCAACCAAAATCGCTTAGAGGTGGGGGGCGATTTCCGTTATGATATAGAGGACACAGAATTTAGCGGAACTATTTTCATTTCCTGGCATTTTGGGTATGGACGTGGATATAGTGATTTTCGTCCCGTACGTTTACCTTTTAAAGATTTACAAACTAGGTCTTTGCAAGAGAAAAAATTTACGGGCAATAATTACATTGGGAGCTATTAATGTGTCGCAAAACTTGAAACAAATTTTAAAAGACAAACTAAATCCACACGAAATTGTCATATACCAAAAACTCCTCAATATAACAGCTAAAAAATTGAAACACTGGAAACAAGGAGCTGTTTTGGGGGATAAGCCATACGCTTGTGTGCTGTACCTAAAAGAGTTGGCTGAGCAAGAGTTTGCAAAAATCACGGAGATGAAAAACCTCCACGAACAATTTCACAAACGCTACTCTTATGCACAATCAGGAGAGCAACAAGAAAACTGCATTCTTGATTATGCCAAAGAGTTGGGAAGTGGTTTTTGGAAATTAAAGCAAGATCGTCGAGCTTTTCGAAGATATTTTGATTTCGACGCAATAGTCGACCGGTATTTGCGCTTTTTACGAAGTCGTGAAAAAAAATTAGTTTTTCTTATAAAATCTTTGACAATAGTATATTGTGACATTGTGTCTACAATAGAAAATATTGAAGAACTATGGCAAGTTTTGCAGTTGGAAAAGCATTTTGCTATGTTTCTGAAATACAAAGAGAATAAACACATCCGTATTATTGCCTTCAAAAACTTTAGCAAAGTATTACAAGTTTTACCAGAAAACTTGAGACAAACGAGTATATCCGAAGAGACATTACAATCCATTTTTAAAGCCTGCCTTGAGACAAGTGAAGAAGTTTGGATTCAATGCGAAGCCATCGAGTTGCTACAGTTTTTATCTCAAGACTCATTGGAAACTGTTTTAGGAGAGCGTTTGCGCAAAATTTCTCCGGGAGACGATTTATTTGTGCGTAGAGCAGCTGTAAATGTATTAGGGAGAAATATTTCGAATACTCCTTCTCTAGAGCTTTTAATGACGACTATTCTAGATGATCCTAGTCCTTTTGTTCGGCAGGAAGTAGCCAGAATACAAGTATACTCCACTCAAGCTATGGATGGGCTTAAACATTTAAGCCTCGAGGACAAGTCTCCAGAAGTTCGTGCCCAAGCGATCCTAAGTCTGTTTGAGTTGTTATCCCAGAAAAATTGGCAAAGAGAGATCCAGGAATTGCTACTGGAAATATCTAATAGAGAAAAGAATACTTTTGTTCTTCGGGTTCTTCTCCATGTCATTCAAAAAATTGCGACGAATTTTTATGACAAAGAAAATAAAGAGAGCTGGAAAACTTTTGTCGATGATATTTTGCTTTCCTTGAACGATCACAATAATTCTATTATTCGAGGGATATGTGCACAAACCAATCAGTATAGCTGGGTCTTAAATTGTCCTGAAACTGCAAAACTTTTAGATAAACTACAGACAAGATTAAGCAAGTGTAAGAGTGGAACAACAATACGGTTTTCTAAAAAACTATTTCGTAACTATAAACGAGATGATGTCGGACGACTTTTGACAATCTTCACCCAAAATGATTTTGGACTGGACATTAATTGGACATGGAGAGGAGTATATATAACAAAAGGCCATATTTTCCGTTTTCGTCTGTGGCGTTTTTTATACGAATTTTTTCACCCTGCTCCAGATAAAAGACAAGGATTTCAACATGTAATAGGGCGCAAATTTTACGGAAATATGAGAATACCTTCGAGAGTGCTATGTGAACTCAGTGAAACAAAAGTACCAGGTGAGCCTCTGTTTATAGCAGAAGAGGAAAGTTGGCGTCCTTATTTGCCTCTTGTGGATGACATGATATCTTGTCTCAACTATGGAATATTTTCACGAAGATACTCATTTTATACGAGTGAAGGAATAACAGAAATATGTTCACCTCCTTTTTGGAAGCGCCTTTTTGCATATCTTTCTTTAAGTTTTAAGTTTGCTCGTTACGCGGATTATCGCAATTGGAAAAAAAATTCCCAACAAGCTCCTTCTCTTTACATAGCATCTTTGAGAAAATTAGGTTTTCAAATTTCTTTTAGAGAATATTCTGATAACAGTGGGGAAGCATCCAATCCCTCTATTGCTACACAGTTCTTTAGTCTAGGATTATTGGGTGTTTTTTGGAGCGAAGAACAATTTAAAATTCTTGGGAGAGATTTTCGCGAATATTTTATTTCTATTAACCAAAATTCTTTTTTCCATCTTTTCTTATTTACCGCCACGATGTTTCTTTTATTTTTTGGCCTACATTGGTACAAAAATTTTCGTATTAGAAAAGCTAGAAAAAACATACCTTTGGTAATAGGAGGTTGGGGAACACGTGGAAAATCAGGCACAGAAAGATTGAAAGCCGCTCTAATTAGCGCATTAGGTTACAGTGTAGTCTCGAAAACAACAGGTTGTGAAGCGATGTTTCTCTATGGTTATCCCTTTGATAGTGTCCATGAAATTTTTTTATTCCGACCTTACGACAAAGCCACAATTTGGGAGCAATATAATCTGGTATTGTTAGCAGAAAAGTTAGATGCAGAAATTTTTCTTTGGGAATGCATGGCTCTAAATCCTAGTTATGTTGATATTTTGCAAAAATGTTGGATGAAGGATGATATTTCCACTATTACCAACACCTATCCTGACCACGAGGATATTCAAGGGCCCGCAGGAATTGATGTCGCAAAAGTAATTAGTTTATTCACGCCAACAAAATCTAAACTAATCACAAGCGAAGAGCAAATGCTCCCTCTTTTATCAGAAGCGGCACATTATAAAAAAACAAAATTCTCTAGTATTGGGTGGCTAGAAGCGGGCTTAATTCCTAGTGATATTCTAGAGCGATTCCCTTACAATGAACACCCCTACAACATAGCCTTAGTCCTCGAAATAGCAAAAGAATTGGGAGTAGAAAAAGATTTTGCCTTAAAAGAAATGGCCGATCAAGTAATTGCAGATATTGGTGTTTTAAAAACATATCCTATTGCGACTTTAAATACTCGACGCTTGCAGTATACCAATGGAATGTCTGCAAATGAGAGGTTAGGATGCTTGAGCAACTGGGAACGTCTTGGATTATATAAAGAAAATTCTCTAGATAGTCCTGGGAAATGGATAACAACTGTAATTAACAATCGAGCAGACCGCATTCCTAGGTCTAAAGTATTTGCAAAAATCATAGCGGAAGATATTGACGTTGATCGTCACTTTCTTATTGGTAATAACTTAAAAGGTATGATGGGATATATTCAAGAAGCTTGGGAACTCTACACTCAAAAACTTATTCTACCTGAAAATGCAAAGGAACGAATAAATTTATTAGAGACAATGGCAAAACGTCTTCATATACCTCATAATGAAAAACATCTGTCTGATTACTTAAATGGGATGCTACCGGAAAAACTCTCAGAGAAAAAACTTGATCATTTTTTTAAAAATCCCGAGCTTCTTGAGGTAATTCCTAACTCTGAAGTAATCAAAGAATTCATGAACGATGCAAAACTAAAATATCAAAAATACTCAGAACTTAAAAAAAATCTCGCAAGCGATGAATCTTTAGGAAAACTCCAAAAGCAATTTCAGGAACAACTGTGGTTGTGGTTTAAAAGTAAAATAATTGTTATTGAAGACTATTATGCAAGTGGAGAAATGGTAATAGAAAAAATATGCGAAAAGACACCACCTGGTTTTTATAACCATATTATAGGGTTACAAAATATTAAGGGAACAGGATTAGATTTTGTTTACACGTGGCAAGCCTGGGGAAATTGCTATGATTTGTGTTTATCAATGAAAAAGGAAGGAAGAGCAAGAGTAGAAGAAGCCACTCTTGCTTTGACATTGTTCCGCAACTTCAATATTTTGTCTAAAGAATTCACGGAAAACACGATAAAAGAATGCCAAGGCGCTCCCCTGTATCAAAATCAAAAAATGCAAAAAAACTTAGAATATATTGCATTGCAACTTCAAACAAAAACCCAGGAAAACTCTAGCCAATTCAAAAAAAACAACGGCTTTAAACAACTCATCCGTTCTATTTTTAAAAACTTTTTTGATGCTGGAGATGCTATAGTGCGACGGCAACAAGCCAATCGTATTTACTCTGATCTAGCAAAATCACGGATTAGTATTTCTAGAGCCATTAAGGAGTTGCAAAAAATTAATAAACGGCAAAAAGAAACTTGATACAAAAGAAACTTAGTGCAAAAATAAGGCACATCCTACTTAAAAATTTTTCATCATTTCTATGGTAGTCACTGATACTTCCTGCAATTTAGCAAACGTTTTTTTCATGGAGACAATATTATTTTCAATGTCTAAAGCTAGATTTGCTATTGCTTTTGCTCCAGCACTGCCTGCTCCCCCGTGCAACTGGTGGCTTATATCAATGATTTGCTCAATATTTTCACCATAGATTATTTTTTCTAAAATATCTATTTTTGTTGTAATATCTTGAACGCAAATTTTAATGAATTCTTGAAGCATTTCTTCTTGATGGGCTTTTAAATTTTCTAAGATACTTACATCTAATAAGTCTTGGGTGTTTTTTGCGGAAGGCCTGGTCAGTGTTTTCAATTTTCTTGTAATATTTCTCCATTTTCCTAAAATATTATAAACTGTTTCTAATGTGATGGGCTTTGTTACATAGTCGTCCATACCCACAGCAATGCATTGATCCAGATCTTCGGGCAAAGCTTGAGCAGTCATCGCAATAATTTTAGGGCGCTTATCCGCGGGCCATTTATTGATTATTGCCTTAGTTGCCTCTAAACCATTCATTTCCGGCATTCTCACATCCATGAAGATCATGTCATAGCTATTTTGTTCTAAAGCTTTAAGCACCTCCAAACCATTGCCCACAATATCAGGCCGATAGCCAAAATAGTCTAAAATATGTTTTATAATAGCTTGATTAACCATATTATCTTCTGCCACTAAAATTCGTAAAGGGGCTTTTATTGCTAGTTTATAATCAATGTTCTGTTTATTTTGCCGCCAGCTCTGATTAAACTTTCCAAAATACTCTTTTTTCGGTAAATCGTTACTTTTAGATTGACTAGCTTTAATATTCATAGTGAAGCTAAAAGTACAACCTTCATTATCGTTATTGTAGCACCATATAGTGCCGTTCATCATTTGAACTAATTTTTGGCAAATGCTCAATCCTAAACCTGTTCCCCCTCCTAGGTTATGTGCTTGTGAAAAGGGATCAAAAACTTTGTCTATTTTATCTTTGGGGATTCCGCAACCTGTATCGCAAATGGAGAATTGCAAGGAAAGATTTTCTTCTTGTAAACTGAGTTCTTTGACGTGTATATTAATTTTTCCTTTTTCGGTAAACTTAATAGAGTTGTTGGCTAAATTTACCAATATCTGTCGTAAACGACTGACATCGCCATACAAAAAATTTGGCACTGTATCATCTATGCTGTAGTACAAATCAATGCCTTTATTATTTGCCTGGTAACTTAACAGGTCAAAAACATCTTTAATGCATTCAATTAAGCCGAACTCTTCATACTCCAAAGTCATTTTACCGGCTTCGATTTTAGAAAAGTCCAGAATTTCGTTTATGATTGTGAGTAGATTTTCACCGCTCGTACGAATTATTTCAACATATTTCTTTTCTTGTTCTGGGAGACGACCTTCTAATAATAACCCTGCCATTCCAATTACTCCATTCATAGGAGTTCGGATTTCATGGCTCATATTAGCTAAAAATTCACTTTTGGCTCTATTTGCTTTTTGGGCATCTTCTTTAGCTTTTTCTAATTCTCTATAAGAATTTTGTAGTTCGACAAGTTTAGCTGCGTGGATTTGATCTTGTGCAGCCTTTGCCAAATCTTCAAATATATTTAATTCTTCGTCTGCTAGGTTTCGAACTTTATTGTCGATTAAGCAGAATGTTCCAATTTTAAATCCATCCGAACTACGTAAAGGGTAGCCAGCATAAAAACGAATGTTTGGGGGGCCTAAGACCAAAGGATTATTGCAAAAACGTTCATCTTCTAAGGCATTACGAATAATCATTGTTTCATCACCTAAAATGGTGTGTCCACAAAAGGAAATTTCTTTAGATGTTTGTTTAACATCTAATCCTTGGCAAGATTTAAACCACTGTCTTTCATGATCGACTAAGCTAATAAGAGCGATAGGGACATGAAATAATTTTTGAGCTAGTCTTGTCAAACGGTCAAATCTTTCTTCTGGAGGAGTGTCTAAAAGGCATAAACCATGTAGTGCTTCCAGTCTGAACTCTTCATTACTTGGTAATGGTATTGTTTTCATAAAAAAACCTCAGTAGCCCCTTCTGAATTTTATCAGAAAGGAATATAGTTGAAGGGGTAGTCCATGGTAAAAATATTGGCCTTGTCTTGTCCGATGTCTAATAACACTTAATATTCGAATGAGGTAGCTATTTTCCCATATTTTTTCTCTCTATCAAAGTTCTTTTTGCCAATTTTGATGCATGTGTAAAAAGTTTTCTGAGTTTTCTTTTTGCCGCGAATGCGGCAGTGGCACGTAGCCAGGGAATTTATTCCCTGGTGTAAGAGAATCCAAGAAGAAATGCCCTTTAGTAAAGGGCAATAATTTAGGGATATATCCATTCCAGGGGATAAATCCCCTGTCTACGTGTCTTCGTCTCTCCGAGGCTTAAGATGAAGAGATACTTTTTGCACACGCATCAAGATTAATAATCTCTTAATCTTTACTAGGTGTGAGTTTATGTTGAAAACTTTAACAAATTATTGTATATATAATATATCTAAATCATTTTTTTTGAAACTTTTGCGGAAATAGATTTTTCGAAACTAACAACAAGAGTGGTATATATTATGTATGTTAAAATTATTTTAACAGGGTTATTTCTTGTTATAGGAATTTCTGCCCATGCCGCTATACTTAGATCTGAGTACCTATTCAATGAAGGTTTCGGAACAACGGCAACAGATGGCACTGGTAATCTTGATGGTGTGATTAGTGGAGCTGCATATAGTTCCGATACACCATTAGGAGGTAGCGGTAATTTTGCGTTGTCATTTGACGGTGATGATGTGGTTAATATTGGTTCTAGTGCCAATTTGGCTTTTCCAAGTATTTCTATTGAAGTTTGGGTGAATCCTGAAGATGTTACTAATAATAAAGGGATTTTTGCCATTGGCCAATCTAGTAGTAATGTTGGTCTTATAATAGGACCACGAAGTGGTGTTAATGTACTTGTAGGGCAAGTGGGTGATGGAACTAACGATTCTTTTCTTAATGTACATGGTGGGGTTTTACCATTGAATGAATGGTCTCATATTGCTTTAACATTTGATGGCGTTACCAACACAGCGCGCATGTATGTCAATGGTGTTCAAACGAGCGAATTCCTTCAAAATAACCCGATATCTTATAGAGAAGATTTACCTGCCGTTATTGGTGGTTTCTCTGATCGTTCTACTTTACGTTGGATAGGTCTCATTGATGATGTGCGTATTTTTGAAGGTGTCCGTACCGATACGGAAATTTTATTTGCTTCAACAGGAACCTCTGTTCCTGAGCCATCCACATGGCTCCTATCATTTATCGCATTCTTATCGGTTAGGAGAATATTCAGAGCTAGGTAGAAAGGGACGTATAGAAAAAAACACGCCATAATACACCCCAAAAAACACAAATATTTCGCCCGAAAACCTCTATTTTGCCCCACCATCATATATAAGCCAATATCAACATAATCGTCACTAGAATTAAACTGCTAACCACCCTTTGGCTAATTTTCTAAACCGTAAATTTCTGCAATTAAGCGGTAAGATTCCAAGCGATCCTCCAATTGATCGGTTATAGTCACAATGGTGAGTTCATCGACCATCAGCCGTTTAACTAGCCCGTCGAGCTGTGTTTTGATTTGTTCTGGTGAGCCAATATAGCGCGAAGCGCGTCTATGATTGAGAAACATGGTTTCTTGGGGATGAAAAGTTGCCCGAATGGCTTCTTCGTTTTTAGGGAAGGGCCGATAATCACCGCGTATAAATGCTCGAATCCCCCATAGCTCTGAGCTCTTGACCAAAGCGCGTGCTTTTTCTTCTGTCGAAGCGCAAAGGGCAAAAATGCCGAGATTGACATAGGGAGCAGATAAATGAGGCGAAGGAGTGAAATTTTGGTGGTACATCTGTAGTGAGGGAATGCATGCATCGTCGTTGATAAAAGAGGCAAAAGAATATGCTAGTCCGTGTTTGGCGGCAAACAATGCACTGGCGGGACTAGAGCCCAGAATCCAAAATTCAGGCTTGGAGTCAGTTAAGGGCATGGCATTGACATTTCCATATTGGAAGGGGTTATTGGATTTTCCGATGATAGATATGAGTTCTAGCATTTTTTGAAAGGGATCTGTGTTGTGAAACACTCCCGCTTCGAGAACTCGAGTTGTTTCAGCATCAGCTCCACTAGCACGCCCTAGCCCCAGATCAATTCTACCAGGAAACAAATTCTCTAGCATATTAAACTGCTCAGCCACTTTAAAAGGACTGTAGTGCCCGAGCATCACTCCTCCCGAGCCAATGCGCATACGAGATGTTAGTGAAGCCAGACGAGGGATCAAAATCTCAGGAGTGGGTGAGGCGAACGATACTGTATTGTGGTGTTCTGATACCCAAAAACGGTGGTATCCGAGTTGATCAGCTTTTTGGGCTAGCTCTAAGGTGTTTTCTATCGCCTGTCGCGGGGTTTCTCCATCTGTGACGGGCGATTGGTCGAGTATGTTTAGTTTCAACGCTTTTCCTTTTTGGTTATTTTTATTATAATTGAATAGCGACAGACCCTAGTATTAATTAAATAGCGACAGACCCTAGTATAAAGAGAAAAAGACATATCTTCATAGGAAAAACCCAAAATTATGATCAAAAATGTAAATATCAAACGGAACAAAGATGGTATCCATCATGTGAAAGCGAAAGATTTAATCGATTTAGTTTGGGGATTGGGTTATTGCCATGCCGTTGATCGTAGTTTACAGATACTTCTTATGCGTATTTTAGGAAAAGGACAAGCTTCTCAATATCTCAGTTCTGACGAAAGCATGCTCCAGACAGACATTTTTTTTCGCAAAATGAATTGGCAAGGAGGCTTGCAAGAAGAAGTTAATAAGTTATCGGTAGAAGAAAAAAGCCTCTGCCAATCTTACTGCGATGGCGTAAATTTTCGCTTGTCTAAAAAATTTCCCTGGGAACTTCGTTTATTAGGCTACACTCCTGATAAATGGGAGATAAAAGACAGCATTATGCTCTCTCGAATGACGGGTTATTTAACTTTGGCTCAATCACAAGCCGAAATGGAAAGATTCTTGCTGCAAATGATCCAAGCGGGGATTAGTCGTGAAAAGCTCTGGGAGCTTTTTCCCAAAGGCTTGGAAAATCTGGATATCGATTTACTCCAGAAAGTCCAGTTTGAAGAACGGATTGTTCCTGATGGGATTTGGAAAACAATAGTGCCCCCTATGGTAGGTTCTAATAACTGGGTTGTTTCTGGCTCAAAAACTCAGTCAGGAAAACCTTTTTTAGCGAATGACCCTCATTTGGAAACCAATCGTTTACCCAATGTTTGGTATGAAGTGCTCTTGGAGTCTTCGGATAACTACATCATGGGGGGGAGTATGCCTGGTCTCCCCGGAGTTTTGATCGGGCGTAATGCAAATCTTTCTTGGGGTGCCACTTATAGCTTTATGGATGCGGTTGATTCGTGGGTGGAGGATTGCCAAGATGGAAAATACCGCAAAGAGGGAGAGTGGCATTCTTTTGCAGAAAGAAAAGAACTGATTCATCGCAAAAAAAAGCCAGACAGTGAAGTTGTTTTCTATGAAAATGAGCACGGGACACTAGAAGGAGATCCTCATAACAAAGGCTATTACTTAACGACCTCATGGGCTTCTTCTAGAGCAGGAGCTAAGTCTATTTCGCAGATGCTCAAGATGTACAAGGCCCGTTCTGTGGAAGAGGGCATGGAGTTCTTAGGACAAATAGAAACGGCCTGGAATTGGGTGCTGGCGGACAAGGCGGGGAATATTGGCTATCAAATGTCCGGTTTATGCCCCATCCGTAAAGAAGGTGCCTCAGGACTCTTGCCTCTGCCCGGTTGGTTGGCCGAAAACGATTGGCAAGGCTTTGCCAACTACCAAGATCTTCCTCGTTGCTTAAACCCCAAGCAAGGATATTTTGCCACTGCAAACCAAGACTTAAATGAATGGGGCAAAGTTCAGCCGATTAATCTACCCATGGGAGATTACCGAGCTAAAAGAATATCTCATCTCCTCGCAGAAAAAGATAATCATAGCTTAGAGGATATGAAAAAAATCCAATATGATGTTTTTTCAAAGCAAGGCGAGCAGTTCATGGAAACCATAAAGCCACTACTTGATGAGAATAATCCCGCCAGTCGGGCTCTCTTAGAGTGGGATCTTTGCTACGATTTAGATTCTAAAGCAGCCTTTCTCTTTGAGAAAATTTATCAAAATCTCCACAAGGAAGTGTTTGCCAAAGGGGGTTTAAGCGAAGCAGCGTTTGATTATTTATGGGAGCAAACAGGTATATTTATTGATTTCTACCAAAACTTTGATTCTATTTTACTGAAAAACTCAAGCCTTTGGTTCCAAGAGAGAGAACAAAATGAAATCTACAGGAAAGCTATCCAGGAAGCTCTGAAAGAACCTTTACAAAAGTGGGGAGAAAGTAACCAGTTGCTCTTACAAAATCTCATTTTTGGAGGAAAACTTCCTAAGTTTTTCGGGTTTGATCGTGGTCCTATTCCTCTCCGAGGAGGCAGAGCCACTCCTCACCAAGGGCAAATTTATCAAAGCTCAGGCCGAACAACTTCCTTCACCCCTTCTTACCGCTTTGTCACAGATGTTGCCGAAAGTGAAATCCATTCCAACATGGCAGGAGGCCCCTCTGACAGAAGGTTTAGCCCTTGGTACTGTTCTGACTTAGATAATTGGCGAAACCAGTACTATAAAAAAATAGGAATAGATAAGGGATAGATTTTTTCATTAAGTGTTTTTTTTATTTGCCAAGAGAGAATAAACAGTTTACACTAAATAGTGATAATAGATAATACCAAACTCTCTGAAAGGAAAAACATGAGAAAAATTTATTCTTTTATTCTAATGATATTTTTATTCAGCTCTTTTGCCCAAGGAGCAACGATTCTTACTGCGTCAGTGTCTTCCCCCTCTGGAGATTTTGGAGGTTTTTTTGCTCTTGCTAACATTACCAATCAAAATGGTTTAAGCGCAAACTACGTCAACGGGGTAACGGATTTTGATACTTTTGTTTCAGGAACAACTCATACTGGTAACGTACAAAACAACTCTGGATTTGTCGCTGGTACGGGTGCTCCTGAACAGTTTACTTTCAATTTTGGAAGTATTCAAACCATAAGTGGTTTAGCATTTTGGGCGGAACTGGATGGCGGAACTGTTACTCAGTTCGAGCTATTTTTGGACAACGACACTAGTTTTGCTAACGGAACAACGGCTCAAGTTGGAGGAACATTTAATGCTTTGGCGGATGCCTCCGGCGGAGCTTCCGGGCAGGTATTTCTCTTTGGAAATCAAACTACACAATTTATTCATCTAAACGCTCTAAATACTGCAGCGGGCGGTGGTGGACAAATAGGAATAGGAGAAGTTGCTTTTCGTTCTGGCGATGGTGTACCTGAGCCTTCAACTTACATTGCTTTCTTGCTCGGTTTTGCTTTGTTGGGCCTAAATCGTTTTCGGAAATAGGTTTTATCTAGATTCTATTTCCATTATTTTTTGTCTTTCTTGGCCTAGGGTATTTCCTCCTTGAACGTACAAATATTATTTTTTTGCTTCTGGGTGCCCCAGGGTATCGTTCGCCTTTGGCTCATTTTACCCTGGGCTACTGATATATAACACCTTCGGTGTATTAAATTCATTGGGCCTTAGACTTTTATGTAAACTCACCCCGCCTTCTAAACCCACACGTCTTAAAAAGCATCGGCTTCCAATTTTTTTCTTGGATATTTGATTTTTACCCTTTATAATTAGATATCTTTGATTAAAAATTGTCAATTCTTTGAATAAATTAATTAGTCTAGCAGAAAAGCTATCTAAGTTGAAGGAGCCTAATGTGAATTTCCTAAAAATTTTTGTGCTGATTTTCACGCTGGCATCATTTTGCCAGACCGCATCAGCCTCTCTCATTACCCGCAGCGAAAATTTTGATAGTGATCCTAATTGGACGAGCTTTAATTTGCCTGATCTTGGAAACAACTATGGTTTTCGAAATTCAGGGAATACTACAGGAAATGCGGGGGAAGTGGGGGGAAGTTTTAATCGCAGTAATTCCGTTTCCTGGTTTGGAGACACAAATATTGGAACTCTTAGCGGAGCAGACAACATCAGTGCTTCAGGATCTTACATTACGACGCGATTAGATAGTGGCTACAACAACAACATGTTTATTGGTCATTTTAACCGCGATGCAGCCAGCCCACAAGCTGCTGCGCTGGGTTTTTTAGTCATAGAAGCGAGTACCAGTTCCAACCGCATTTTTCTGGCTCGTGGGGCTACGATCAGTCATTTGTTGACAGTTTCTGGCATCAACACTACACGCGATTGGAGTTATTCCTATGATGCCAACTCTGGTAGCAATGGAAATCTTACTTTATCGATTTCTGGTAGTGGAGGAGGAGTTGTCAATGTTAACCTTAATGCTACGGAGCGCTCACAACTCAATGGATTAAATACTTTTGGACTCTTGAACTGGAATACCGGATCAACCAACGGTTCGATCATGGATTTGTTCATTGATGATGTCCAGTTTACGGCAGATGTTCTTGTTCCTGAGCCCACTTCCTTGACCTTATTAGTTTTTGGATTATGCGGAGTATGCTTTGTTCAGAGAAAACAAAAGAGCTAATATTCTGGCAAAATTACTTCTGCTTCCTAGGAGATTCCAGTTTATCAAGAGCATCCCTTATCTCATCAACTACTTCCTCATCGGGAATTTCCTGATAAGGAATAAGTTTGGGGATTAACTGGCTATCTCCGAGTTCTCCTAGGGCCCAAACGGCTAACCTACCTAAATCAATCTCCTCTTGTTCTTCGAAACTCCAATCCTCGTAATCTCCAAATTGACCTCGCACCTTTTTTTTGTCCAGAAACTTTAAGAAGGGAAGGATGTCTGACACCGATTCTTTCGCCTCAAGACTAACTAAAGCTCGGAGAATTTCCTCTCGTACTTCGTAGTCTTTTTCTTTTTTTAAGAGACAGATTAAGTCGGGAATAGCCTCCTCAGTTTTTAGTTGAGAAATGGATCGGATTACGGCAGAACGAACTCCCTCTTTCTCATCTTTTAACATTTCCATTAGTTGAGAAGCCCCAGGAGAGATCCCTAGGTTTGCCAATACTTCGACGTATGATCTTCTTACTTTAGAGTAGGGATCTTTCAAGAGGTGCGTCGCATTTTTTAATTCTGTTTGGTCCCCTAGTCTCCATAAGGTTGATATTCCTAGTTCTCTGATTTCGCCGTCCTTATGTTCCAAAAGAGGAGCAATCTCTCCTATTTTCTTTTTTGCTTCTAATTCAATGAGGGCTTCAGAGGCACATTCTCTATTTTGATCTTCCTTATTTGTTAAAAGAGGAATGAGATAAGAGCAGACTTCGTCCAGGTCACATTTTTTTAGAATTTTTAAGACGCCTTCAAAACGCTCGTTCAGAAGAGGTATCACGTAAGGAATGAGTCTATTTTCAGCATGGTTATGACAAATTTCTAGAGCTAAAAGTTTACGCTCCTCTGATCCTTGGAGAAAGGAAAGAATGTAGGGAATAATTTCTTTGTCGGGATATTTTTTAAGTTGATTTTCGGCAGATTTTCTAATAACGGGATCTGCGTCTTTGAGCATTTCTAATTTTTTTTCGAGAGAGACAATACGGCTAAACCCCATAAAGAGAAAAAACTTGTAGACACTCTGATAAAAGAAGGTAGAGGCGAGGAAGCGAAACGAAACAACGACTGTGGAAAAGAGCCATCCTTGGTAATTTCCCTGAGACCAATTCCATCCGTAAACCTGAGACATATCCAAAACATCAATCGCTCGAAAAAGATTATCCAGAGTAAAAAAGAAGATGAAAAAATCCTTACTCCCTTCGATCCAACCCAGGTGATAGATCCAAATCCATTGGCAAAAACCACCAAAAGACAAAATAAATAAGAACAAAGGGAAGAATGCATAGGTAAGGGGAATGGACCATAGTGTAAATAGTAGACGCTGTGTTATGTAGGATAGGGCAATAGTGGCTAGTCCTGCTAACCAAAGAAAGCCCAAAAACAGTATTATTTGAATGGACAAAGAGTGCTCAAGCCAAAAAGGATATAGAAAAAATCCTCCGAATATCGTGAGAAGGGGAAAAATAATGGGCGGCAGAATTTCTCTTACTTTCTTTTTTCTAGGAGTTTCAAAAGTCCAAAAGCTCATGGTTAAGCCCATGAAACCACAAACAATTCCCCAGACTAAAAAAGGATAGAAAACACGAATATTATAGAGCAAATATATTCCCAAAGCAGATAAGCCCATGAGAGAGAATACTTTTGTTGTTTGAAGTAACTTTTTCCAGAGCATGGTGGAAAATTGAGTTTGCTGTAAAATCTTGTAGAGAGTGGTAAAGAGAAAGAAGTCGACTAAAAGATGCAAGCTAACGATAGCTGAGCCAGAAAGGTATCCTTGAGATTTGATGTTTTGCAGATGCCAGCCATATCCTTCAATAGCATCCATGAAGTCGGCCGCTCTTAGAACGTGGACTAAAGTAAGTTGGCACCAGTCCCAGGCTTGAGGAGGATGCAAAAAAGTATAGTATGTTTCCCCTCCTAGAATATAGAGAAGACGAAAAGTGAAGGAAAATAGAGCCAGTTGAAGTAGGCTCAAGAAAAGAAGTTTCCATAGCTTTCCCCGAGGCTGCCAAATCCAACGAAAACTAAAATAGGCATTTATGAAAATGAGGAGGAGAAGAGGGATAAAACTTTCATAGGAAGGAACGAGTAAATGGCTTCCTGCTCCCACTAATAGCAACAGATATAGAACCCACCAAAACATAGCATTTCTCCCAAAAATTACCTTCCCAGATCAAAAACCTATGGAGTGGGAGGGCAAGGCTTATCTGAAATCGCTTTTGAATGAGTCTGTCTAAAACCGCGCATATGCTTATTTTCTGGGGAGGGTAAGGCTCCTGCCGCACTGGGGATGTGATTAGTTCCTGGTGGTATTTTTGCACATTTATTTTCAATATGAAACCGGCGAGGGAATGAGTATTTTGAAATACCATTCAGAAGCCAAGCACAACCCCGGTGCGGCAGGAGCCTTACCCTCCAGAAAACATGGTGATTAGAACGGTTTTAGATAAACTAAGTGGCCGAAGAGATGATCAAGATCTATAAACTCAATAAAAAAAGCTTTCCCCTCATCAAGTGAGAGAAAAGCTTTTTGTGAAAGATCGAAAAATGTCTAAGGCTTTAGAAGTCGCTAATGCGAGCGACTAAGCTTGGATCATCGACAAAAGGATTTCGATTTTTTTGGTACTTAGAAATTCCTTCGTTGCGAGCAATTTCTTTCTGACTAACTGGGTCGTTTTGGTGCCAGCTCTTCAAGACACTTTCTTCAAATTCTGGTATCGCCAAACGATATCGAATAGAAAAATAAAACATAGAGCGGGCAACATCTCCGTGATGATTAACCGGAGGACTGAAAACAGTGCGTCCAGATCCATCGCGGCCTAAAAAACTACCGTCTTGGCTCCACTTAACATCAATGACTTGGCCAAAAGGATAGCTACTCCGACGGCTGTTTGCTTTGGAGTCGGTCGGAAAGAGGTGATGTAAATCACTCTTCGCAGGATGAGAGCCTGCTCCCTTGGACTTGGGCCAAGTGTGCTCTGTATTCATAATCGTATGATTAGGAGTACTTTTCGTTTTTAAGACAAGATCGGTGTAAACGCAGTTAACGAAACCAGCCTCGTTATCGATATCTCCAAACATCTTGCCCCGAGCTTCTGAGTAACCCATACTGACATGGTTTTTAACAGATTGATAGAGCTCGTCCTTGAGACTTCCGTCTCTGAGACCTTCCACCTGCTGGGAAGATAGGGGGGAGCTGATAACAAAATCACGATAGCTAAGAGAACGAACACTGGTTAAACGATAGAATGAAGTACCATCGTTGGAGGGGGAAACTAGCTCTAAGTAACTAGTGTCACCAAAAACCAAGAGCTTTTGATCACTTAGACAATCCCCAGTAAACTCATCGATAACTTCTTGGCCTCGATTCCTAATAACCAGAGTACTGTTCTCTGGTATGTAAGTATCTGCCGAAAAATGCAACTCGATCGCTTCGTCCCCTGGATAGGAGATTACCTCCGAAGAATCGTTCTCCTGAGCAAAGGCATTCGAAAAGGCAATGCTCGATAAGAACAATGTTGCAAACAGGAAATGTAATATTTTTTGATCTGACCTCATAATTCCTGAATTCCTAAAAAAAACTTTTCTCTCTTTTTTTGAATGACTTTCTCGAATTAAAGAGAGAGGAAATAAAAGCTAATGTATGTTTGCCTTTGGTTGTTAAAAAGTGCGACCAAATACCAAAGACAAGTTTCCTACTATTATTTTAGAATAATTCAAGGCCTAGATCAATAGAAAACTGCGAAACCGTAGTTTTCTATTGAAAAAAACTTTCATAGCTGGAAGGTGAAGTTCCTAGATTATAATATCAAAGCTAAGCGGGAGCCAAGCCCGACTACTGTTGAAATAAGGATTTAGGTAAAGGATATGACCCAAGAGAAAACTATCCCCGCAGGGGATTAACGTGAATAGCCCTGGGTTATTAACCCAGGGGAAAATACATTCCGCCTCAGATTCACCCTGAAGGGGTGATACTAAAGTTGTCCTTCTCTCCTTTATAATCTATGTCAGATTTTTATTTTAAATCGACAACGATTAAGGAGAAAAAGTATGTTTGCGAAAACTTTTAGTCTTGCTCTTAAAGGGATCGAAGGAGTTGAAATTGACGTGGAGGTGGATATTTCCTCGAAAATGCCCAAGTTCATCATTGTAGGGTTACCTGATACGGCGGTGCGAGAGGCCAAGGATCGTGTCAAAGCGGCTATGATCAATGCGGGTTATCGTTTTCCTTATGGGCGTATTGTTATTAATCTTGCTCCTGGTGATATCAAAAAGCAAGGCCCTCAATACGATTTGCCTATTGCCTTGGGTTTAATGATGGCCAGTGGTCAGTTGCCAGGAAATCGCCAGGAAAAAACTTCTATTATTGGAGAGCTCGCTTTGGATGGCTCTGTTCGTCCTGTCAAGGGTGTTTTTAGTATGATCCAAGCAGCCTCTTTAGCGGGAAAAAAATATTTTGTCTGCCCTCAAGAAAATGCAGCGGAGGCGGCAGCCTCGGAGACCTTGGCTATTTATCCTGTGCGTTCTCTGGCTCAGGCTATTCACTTTTTTACGATCTCTGAGCTACCAGCACCTTTTCAGTTGAGTACAAATGTACATTTGCAAAATCATACCTTAGATTATTCTGATGTATCCGGGCAAGAATTTGCCAAGCGGGCTTTGCTTATTGTGGCAGCCGGACGTCATCACTGTATTATGGTCGGTATTCCTGGGACAGGAAAGTCCATGCTCGCAGCCCGCCTTTCCACCATTCTTCCCTCCTTGAAGAAAGAGGAATCTGTTGAGACAACAAAAGTTTATAGCATTGCTGGTATGCTTTCTCCTGAGCAGTATTTGATCCATTCTCCTCCTTTTTGCTCACCTCATCACAGTATCAGCGGAGCGGGATTAATTGGAGGGGGGAGTAATCCTCGGCCAGGAGAAATTAGCCTAGCTCATAATGGGGTATTGTTTTTGGATGAATTGCCGGAGTTCCAAAAAAAAACTTTGGAAAACTTAAGACAGCCCTTAGAAATGGGGAAGGTTTCGATCGTTAGGGTGCGCGACCGGATGACTTATCCCGCTAATTTTTTGCTTGTTGCAGCAATGAACCCTTGTCCTTGTGGCTACCATGGAGATAGCTCAAGGCGCTGCCAATGCAGTCCTCGTCTGGTGGAGCAGTACAGACGGCGCGTTTCGGGTCCTCTTTTAGACCGTTTTGATTTACACATTCAAGTTCCCAAGGTTTCTTTTCATGAGTTAGCGAAAGCTCCTCTCGGAACAAATTCGTCTTTTCTCCGAGAAAAAGTTATCGAAGCTCGGAAACGACAAGAGCATCGTCTAAAAAAACACTCTCTGCTAACCAATAGCCAAATGACAGTTCCTATTACTAAAAAATATTGTAAACTAGACCAAACTTGTAGCATGCTTTTGGAGGAGGCCGTACAAAATCTAGGTTTTTCTGCCCGGGCTTACCAAAAAATTCTCCGATTAAGTCTGACTATTGCAGATTTAGATGGTAAGGCCTCAATCCATTGTGAACATTTGATGGAAGCTCTTCAGTATCGATCTTTAGATCGAGAAATATCTTAAATCAATAGGGGAAATAAAAAAAAAGAGAAAACTTTCTTTAATTCTTAAGAAAACTAACAAACATTCACTCTTTCTTTTCCGTTTCAAATGTAGCGAGAGTACTTCTTCCCCAAAACTTATATTTTGTTATAATAAGATAAAGACTTTAAATTTTAGCCACTCGTTTGTTTTTAATGGCCTTATAACCATAGTCAAAAAAAGGAGAAACGTCTTATGAAAAAATGGGGTAGTTTCATTGGGATACTTTGTTTTACAATGATTTTCTTAGTTCCCTTACTCGCTCAAAATCAAGTAGATAAACAAAAAATAAGAGAAGAACTTATCCAAGAGCTGGATCAAAAACTAGCTAAAGTTCGCCAAGAATTAATAGAGAAAATCGATCAAAAGTTGTTTGCAAAAGCAAATCATTCTTCTTTTTTGGGAGTAGAAGTGAGTTCTGTGACACCAGGTCTGAGAACTTTATTAGGACTTCCCGATAAACAAGGGCTTTTGGTGCAAAAAGTAATGGAAAACAGCCCTGCAAAGCAAGCTGGAATGGAAAAACTTGACATATTACTTAGTTTTGCTGGACAAGATTTGACTACTCCAGAGGAGTTGTCTAGTTTGGTTTCCTCTTATCCTCCTGGAAGTGAAATTAATCTAGAAATTTTGCGCCGAAATCAGAAAAAAATGATTGCAGTGCGCTTGGGAAAAAAAGAAGTAAAGCAAAGTCAACCAGTCAAAACAGAGAAAAAAAATTCTCCTTGGGAAGACTTGCTCGGAGAAAATGGGGGAAACAGCCAAGATCTGGCTGAAGTAGAAAAAAAGATGAGAGGTTTTCTCGAAGGGATGCAAGGAGAAAAATTCCTAGAAAATCTTCAGAAAAATATGGAAGAACAACTCCGAGAGATACAGGAAGACCCGAAGAAATTAGAAGAACTCAATTCTGTTCTTCAGCAATTTGGGGGAAAAGGACTAAAAGACATCCTCAAACAGCTAGAGAATCAAAAGAATCAAAAGCAAGGTGAAGTGGAAGAAGAAACTATTCCTGAAGATGATTTGGACTCTCTCTTAGAAGATTTAGAAAATTTTCCTAGCAAAAGTAATCCGAAAAAAAATACCAACGGATTGAGTTTTATACAAATTCCTGATAGTGTTCGAGATAAGGAAAATTTTTACGAGAATCATGGAGTTTTGATTTCTAATGTCAATAAAAATAGCTTAGCCGCGAAAGCGGGAGTAAAAAAATGGGACATTTTATTGGAAATCAATGGAGAAAAAGTGAGCACTCCAAAAAGTGTTCAAAAAAGCTTGAGTCAGCTAGAAGGAAGTGAAGTAAAGCTTAAACTTTTTTCAAAAGGCAAAGAACAGGAAATTTCATTAGAACTTCTTGCTGACGGAAAATAAAGTTTACAGTTTTCCCTGAGAGATATATAATGCCATAAGTGACTTTACTATAACTTTTATTCCTACATTTTAGATTTTAAATCTTAATATGTAGCCTCAGAACTGAAAAATCGTAAATATCATGGCATATGAAGGTGATACAGAGATAATACGACGCTGTCAACAAGGCGACCAAGATGCTTACCAAGAGTTGGTAAAAAGGTACCAACAAAAAGCTATCTGGGTAGCGTACCAAATGGTAGGCAACTACGAGGAAGCTCGTGATATTTCTCAGGAGGCTTTTTTAAGAGTGTACAAGTCTATTCATAAGTTTAACTTATTGAGTAACTTCTATACTTGGCTTTATCGTATTGTCGTGAATTTGTGCATTGACCATCTGCGAAAACAAGGACAGCGTTCTCGGCCTGTTTCTTTAGATGATGTAGGCGACATATCTGCGCAAACGCCTAGTCTTGATAGAAATTTAGAAAAAGATGAGCTTTTAGCAAAAATCTATCAAGTTTTGAATCAGATGCCGGAAAAATACCGGACTATCTTAGTTTTGCGCGATATAGAAGACTATGATTGTAAAGAGGTCGCTGACATTCTAGCTTGTAATCACAATACTGTTCGCTGGCGTTTGTTTCGTGGGAGACAATTGTTTAAGAGTATTTGGGAGAAGCAAGAGAAATCTGGTTCTCCTCTTTCTAGTTAGTGCTTTTTTAGAAATAAAAATGGCTAGGGCCACACTAGCTTCGGAAAAATTTAAATTACCGACCATTTTCTTATTAGGCTTTTAATTAAGGGATTGGAGACCCCGGTATCTTAACTTTCTGTCTTTAAGTTTTGTCTTTTTAAGTGTTTTACTACATCAACCAAACGTGTGTTTTATTATTTTTATCAATTTACATTTGTATTTTGGGTACTGTTATGAAGTGTTGGGCTATTCGCAAAATGTTGCCTTTATCAATAGGCAGCGGCGATTTGCCATCATTTTTAGATAAATTTGTTTATAGGCATTTGGATCAGTGTTCATGTTGTTCACAAGATCACCAGGCCTACTTAGTGAGAAAAGAAGATTTACAGGCAATCAAAAAATCAAGAGTGCCCAATGAATCTTTTTCTGACTACTGGCAAGAGTTAGCGGCAAAGGTAGATAAACTAGAAACAAAAGAAAAAATATCTAGTGAATCAGCTTTTTGGCATTCTATCTTTTCTCCGCAAGTTTCTCTAAAAATGGGGGCTTTTGCCGTTTTAGTTGTGATGATAACCGGAAGTATCATTAATATTTCGCAAATGGAAAATTCTGTTTCTCCTCCCTCTTCGGTTAATACACCGGCTTTTCTCGTGTCCGGTGATCTCGTGCCTTCGGAGAGGAAAGAAGAGAGTAATAGCAATGTTTCCTCGGAAGTATTTGATTTTAATGTTATCTACAATGACGAAAACGTATTGGAGGAATATCGACTGGATCAAGCACTCCCTTGTGTGCTACAAGATACAGCATCTTTTTAGTTTCGTTAAGACAAGGATAGATTATGTATTTGACCAAGTTTCCGTTACTAATAGCAGTTCTTACATGTGTTGTTTCCTGGGCTGAACCCCCTTCCTTAACGGATTTTGAACAGGAAATTATGGACATTGTCCAAAAAACTCGCTCGCATGTCGTTAGCATTAGAGCCATTGGTTCAGACAATCATGCTTCTAAACATTCGGGAGTGTTTTTGGATGAGCTAGGACATATAGTTACTGTAGGAGGAAACCTAGACAAAGCCGATTCTATTTACGTTCGAGCAGAAGGTGAAAAGGAGATTGAGGCTAAGTTAGTAGGACTTGATCGAAAGACAAATCTGGCGATCATAAAAATCGATAAAACGGGAGTGACTCCTTTAACAAAAGGAGATTCTTCTAAGCTGAGAGTAGGTGCTTTTTTGATCTCTATTGGCAACCCCTATGGTTTATCCAAATCGGCTTCCTTAGGAATTGTTAGTGGAATCGACCGCTCAGTAAAAATCGATGGAAATCTTCTAACCGGTCTTATTCAGACGACTGCTACGATTAATCCAGGTGATGCTGGAGGTCTTGTTGTTGATTCACGAGGACGTTTTGTGGGAATTATTTGCTCTACTTTAGCTAAAGCCAAGTCTTCCCAAACCCCTCAAGGAATCAATTTTGTTTTACCATCTAACACCATTTATTGGGTAAAAAGCCAGATTGTTCAAAATGGTGAAGTCCCTCGTGGTTGGATGGGAGTTCAAGTGCAAGATCGAAAAGACAGCGATGCAGGTGTTCGCATCACCAAAATAATCAAAAACAGTCCTGCCGATAAATCCGGCCTTAAAACCGGAGATTGTCTCATGTACGTAAATGGTAATCCGATTAAAAATTCTCACTCTCTTTTGCACCATATATCTCATACGGTGCAGGGCCAATGGATTAAATTCCAACTAGGGGTCGAAAAAAAGAGTAAGAAAATAGTCGAAGTTTGTTTAGATAAATTTAAGTAACCAAAGCCTGTTAGGCCATTTTCCTTAGTTGAAGGAGAATTAAATGAAACGTGCGTTCCCTTTTTTAATAGCTTTACTAGCAATTTCTCTATCATCTTATCTTTGGGCCCAAGAAAATGAAAGCCTCGAGACGAAAGAAATTCGTCAATTGGTTAAAAAACTGGAGTCAGAAGAATACCAAGCACGAGAAGATGCCAGTCAGGCCCTGGAAAAGATAGGAGAGCCTGCGTTGCCTTTTCTGGAAAAAGCTCTTAAGAGTATTGATCCTGAAGTGGTTTGGCGTTCTCAAAAGATAATTAGGAAGATACGTCGCCAGGAAGAACAAAATTCTAAGTCACAAGTACAAGAAGAAAACCAAAAGAAGAACCTGGATCGACAGTGGGAACTGAAAGGGCCAGGATTTCAACTAAAGTTTTCTCTCCGAGGTAATTTGAATCAAATTCCTGAATGGAAAGAGATTCAAAAGATGATAGAAAAAGTCGAGCAGCAAGGACGGTTAGACCCCAGAACCTTTGAAAGCCAAATGAAAAAATGGCAGCAAGAATGGCAAAAAGAGGTGAAGAACGTCTTTCCTCCCGAAAAAGAAATTTTGAAGCTACTCGAAAGTTTTCAGGAAAATTGGCCTGAGCAAGAAAAAGTTTGGCAAGAGAAGTTTGAAAAGCTTTTCTCCGAAAATTTTCCAAACCCTCAAGATTGGCAAAGACAACTGGAAAAAGGACGAAAGTTAGAACAATTGATCGAAAGGTTTATCTCTCCCTTACCGGAAAAACAATTTGAAAAAGAAAAAGAAAAATTGCTTTCTCGATATGGGATTCAAGTGCGCGAAGTAGATCCTGTTGTTCAAGAAAACTTTCAACTTTTCCCTAACGAAGGGGTCATTGTCGAAGAGGTTCAAGCGAATAAGATATTTGCCAAGGCTAAAGTTCAGCCTTGGGATCTTCTTCTGAAAATAAATCGTCATACTATAGAGGGAATACCTTCTTTAGAAGAAATTTTGGACAACTTAGAGCCCAACCAGGAACATCTTTTAACCATTATTAGAGGAGGGAAAAGAGAAGAGCTAAGGTTTCAAAAATAATGAAACCAGCTGATAAGCATTATTATCGTGCGGCTATTTATTACTTAGCTGAGGTCTATGAAGAAGCTGCTTGGGAATGTTATCAAGTTCTTAAGTATATTCCTTTACATGGACCGGCTCAACTTTTGTTGGTCGCGATAAAAAAGCAAAGCCGTTCAGCGCAAAAATCTTCTTCAAATCCCTCTTCTATGCTTATACGGCTTCTTGAAGCAGAAGACTTAGATCGTTTTTTAATCCTTCTTTTTGCTGAATATGACTTAGATAATTTTAGAGTAAGCCAAGTTGATTGGCTTACTTTAGAAGAGTTTAAACATAGTGAAAAAGCGATAGACCGCATTTGGCGGTCTTTTCTCAAAAAAGATTGGCATAATTCCTTCTCTCTATGCCAATCTTTTTTTCTTGAAACTCAAGGCAATCCTACCGTTTATTTTCAAATCGCTTATACCTACTATCAACTCAAAGATTTTTTTCAGGCAGAACCTTACTTTTTCCTTCTGGCTAAGTTTGGTGGTATTTATACCTTAGCGGCTGCCCATATGCTTTTGAAACTTCCCCAGCATCAGTTTAGGTCTTTGTCTTCTTGTCCAGAAATTATGTCTGCAGCAAACAAAGAAACTAAGTTTGCCTTGGCGGAACTTTTACAAAAATCCTGGGATGAAAAAGCTTGCCGTAAGTTTCTCACTAAACTATATTTTCATATTAAGAAGGAGGAAGACTACCTTCCTCTAGGAGAAATATATCTGAAGCAAGGTTGGTGGTGGAGAGGGAAAAGAATTCTTCTAAAACAAATGGATTTTGATAAAGTGGAAAAAATGGAAGAGATCGCGGATCTTATTCTAAGATATTCTCCCCTAAATCCTCCTTTCCACTTACGCTCTTTAGTAAAAAAGCTTTCTTTGAAGAGTAATTTCTTTGGGGAAAAATTTTCTGAAGACAATCCTCCCTTATCTTTACTTGCTTATCAGCAGCAAAGTAAACAGGAACCTTCCGAAGAAAATTTTTTGGGGCAGGCAGAAGCTTATTATTTTTTAGGCGAATATAAAAAGGCCGAAAAACTTTTTTCTAAACTGGAATATAAAAAAGAAAAGGCTGTTTGTGGTCGGGCTTGGACTCTTTATCGGCAAAATCCTAAAAAAGGTGGGATAGCTTTGCGCTACTTGGAGAAAATGACTTCTCATTACCCGAGTAGTGAACAAATCCAAGAAACCTATGCCCGAATAGCAGATTCTTTTTGTCCTAATTGCCAAGCTTTAATCGAAGAAGAAAAAACCTGTTCTTGTCCAGGTCAAATCTTGCGCTTTTTTCAATGGGAAAAAAAAGCCCTCCGTTGGCAAGAAAAAAAACTGTTTTTCCCTTCCATCTTGGCCTCTGTGACTAGTGATAAACTAGTTTACGAAGAAGAAGAGTACGTTCATTTCTTTCTCTTCTCCAGTGCTCATGTTGATTTAGATTTGCAGTGCTGGCGAGGAGATCAGCTTCTTTGGCGTAAAAAAAATTGTTGGCAAGGAATTATCACACTTAGCGAAAATGATTTTACCAGTGGTGTTTATCGAATTATCCTAAGCTATGAAAGTGCTCTCCTGAGCGAACATTTCTTCCTTGTTTCTGATAAAAACGCGTCTTTTTTTATGGAGCAAGATCATTTTTACGAGCAAGAAAAAAAACAACTCCAAATCAGGATTTCATTAACAGAAATCGAAGAAAAGGTTCCCTTAATTGCATCTTTTCAAGCAACTCTCTATGACATGAGTAGTGGGCAAAAAGTCTACTTTATGGGGGAAACAGATTCTGATGGGAAGGCCGATTTGACTTTTGCTCTTCCTCTTTTTTCTGAGAAATATCTACTTTTTTCTCTCCAGACTGCTTTTGAAGGCAGCAACTGGAGTCTGATCTCTCTTTATAGTCTAAACAATGAAAATAGTTCAAATAGCTTAAATGACTCAGACCATTCAAATCAAGAATCCCAGTTCTTTTCTCCACCAGAGAAAGAGAAGAGATTTTCTCTTTCTTTAGAAAAGAACGAAGTCGTTTTTACAAGTATAAAAGAACAGGATGAGCTTGTCTTAGGGTTTCAGCCTCAAGGTAACGCATCTGTGCAAATCTTCCGAGAAAAATCTTCCCAAAAATCATACCGATTTCCCTTAGCTTTTCCTCTTTCAGCCTATTATTTGGCAAGTGTCAAAAAAACTTCTTGTGGCCTACGGATGAGAGATTACGAAACTTTTGGATTAATTTGGCAGTCACTTCCCCCTTGCTCTTGGAAAGTTCCTTCTTTAGTATATCCGGGAGAAAAATTTTCGTTTACTCTTTCTTCTTCAATTAACTTGAGTGGAGTTTTAGTTTTTAAAAAATTTACTGGTTCGACGAATACTTTGCAAAAAAAACTTTCCCATCAAGGACAGTTAATGGTAAGTGGGCAAGAAATTCTTTTACTTTCTCCCCGCCAAGAGTTATCAACTTTGTTTTGTTCATCTCCTCAAAAAGAAAGTACCATTCACTTTCTTACTATTGAGAAAGAGGCTCTTGAGAAAGAAGTCGAAATCACTCTTCGAGCAGAGGAGGAGCCCGGAAAATATGAACTCCTTTGTTTTTTGAGCGATGGATGCCAACTAATCGAGAAACAAACTTTAATTGAAGTAGCCCCTCCCCAGCGTATTCAGGGATATGTCCCTAAAAAAATAGGAGAAAGGGACAAAGTAGTTCTTGAGCTGAGTTTTTTCACTCAAAAGCCGGTATGGCTAAAGGTTAGGCGATTTCCAACGAATGAAAGTATCACGGGAAAAGAGGTTGAATCTTTCACTCGAGAAAATTTTTCTCTACAAACAGGCGAAAATTTAGAAGTTATTTTTGGAGGAGCCAAAGAAAGCTATTTCCTTTCTTCTTTAGAAAAAGGCAGAGTTCAGAAAAATCATTTACAAATTTGGGAAGCGGGGAAAAATCTTGCAGATTTCTGGGGAGAAATATATCTTAACCCCTATCTTTTAGTGCAGAACTTACTTCAAGGAATTATTGAAGATAAATCTCAAGACACCGAAACGAGTGCGGCACGTTTATATGCTTACAGTCGGCTCTTTTCTCTGATTATGGAAAAAAAAATTTTGGGAGAGCTGGACTCTATAGAAAAATCAATAGAAGAAGAACAAAAGCTTCTTTGTGGTTTAGAAACTAGTTTTCAAGGATATTTATGGGGATACTTTCCCCAAGGAAAAGCCGATCGCCAGGTTAGTTTAGAAGTTCTTCATCACTTAGCTCCTTTTTTAGAGATGCCTCGCTTTCAAATTATTTATCAATTGGCAGAACGATTAATGCAAAAGCTTATTAATAAAGGCTTTAAGGATAATCGTTTAGTTTTTCTTTCGCCTCTCTTTCAAGAGTCTCGTATAAAATCTCCTGAGTCAGCAGCAGCTTTATGGCTACTTGACTTGAAATCGAAACAAGCCCAAAAGTATATTGAAAGAAAAGCTCAAAAAGGAGAAGAAGGTGTTTTCTGGGAAGGTTCTTCTCTTGGAGGAGTAGAGCAGACTAGTGCTTTAGTGGCTCAAGCCTTATGGCGGCACAAGCACCCTCTGGCTTTGGAAGCTATTGCCTTTTTAGGAAAACGTGTTTTTGATTTTTCGCTCTCTAGCCCTGCTGCTACTATTGCGATGGTTGAACTGATTTTGGAAACCAGCAAAAGCTGCCCCAAGAGCCTTTTCAAAAATACTCATGACTTCCCTGCCTCTCGCCCATTTAGTCCTGTCGATTATCCTGTTTGGACGGAGAAGCCTTCTAGTATTGAAAAAATGCTTCTTCCAGAAATCTATCGACCTCTCAAAGTTTATGTACCAAAGAATATCGAAAAGAATCATTCTTTAAAAAGAGGAGAGTCTTTTTCTTTTTTAGTAGATAGCAAAAAAGTCTCCTATCCTCAATTAGAACTTTTTATCCCTCCCCACATCATCATTTTTGACGAAGAAAAAAGATACTCTGGGTATCACATTTATCGCTCTCCTGCCTTGCAAATTCAAATCCAAGGAAAATCTATCCTACTGGGCGAAGGATATTTGGAAATCGTCTTAAGAAATCGCTATCAACCTCATATTTGTTTTCGAAAAAGCATTTATTTAAAAGTAGAAGCAAGAAAATAATTTTGTTGTTGATATCAGCAGAAGATGAAACTACAATTGCAATTATATTAACTAGTTAGGACGTGCTTATTGAACATTTCTTAAATAAAATCGTCTATATTTTTAAACTGTGGTAGATTTTTAAGAATTAGGTCAAAAACGAAAAACTTTTGATTCCCCGTTCTCTCTCAGGCAAGCACCTTATTTAAATCTACCCCAGATATCAAAGGAAATAGGCAAAAACATGAAAATCTCATCTCTCCGCCCAATTTTCTTATTTTTAGTAATAACTTTATTTGCTTCTTTCTTCTTAGTCGGTTGCCAAGTTAATGAGGTTCAAAATCCTTCTATTGATAAAGCAAAAAGAATTTATAAGCATATAACATCTGCTCAGTATGACCCAAATGAGGATCAACTGCTGCGAACAGATTGGCCAGGGGTTCCTTATATCTTAATGGAGTCAAGCTATCAATACGTTGTACCCTATGTTCCTTATGCTGTTTACAATGTATTGTTATTCTACCCAAAAGAACTGTTACTCTTACCAATATCTCCCATTCCAGGCATGACAGATGTCCATAACAAAATAGATAGAAATATTGAGAAAGAAGCTCTTTCTTATGAAAATCTTTTTTATAAGTTATGGACCCAAGAGCATGCTAACTTAATTAACATGGATAGAGAGTCTTAAAACTAAAGATTATCTTGGCGCAAACATTAGGAGTCTTCTTTTCTGGGAAAGAAGACTCCTAATATTTTCTACTTAAGTTAATACTAGTATTGGCTCTAAAGTAGGTTATGGAGGCAAACGCAATGACAACTATCACCAAAAAGCAACTCGTCGAACGTATCTCTATGGAAACAAAACAAACCAAAGTAGGTACAAAAGAAGCTGTTCAACTTTTTCTAGATTCCATCACAGAAGAACTTGAAAAGGGAAATCGTATTGAACTTAGAGATTTCGGAGTCTTTGAAGTCAAAGAAAGAGCTTCGAGGGTGGGACGGAATCCACGAACAGGCGACACTGTACAAGTACCTGCTCGGCAAGTTGTTACATTTAAGGTGGGGCGTAAAATGAAAATGCAAGTTGCTAAAGCTAAACAAGAAAAAGCGAAAGGTAAAGGTAAAGCAAAGAGCAAAGCAAAAACAACAAAAAAAGGTAAAAAATAGGACGTGTCCTCATTCAGCTTTTTTTACCTTTTTCCGGATGATTAAAAGTATAATTCTTGACTCTAGTTCTTAGTTGCATATGTGGTGGGCTGAATGAGAACACGTCCTTATGGACGAAATCCAAAGATGAAGAATTAAAGTTTTAGTTTTTAATTTTTCATCTTTGGATTTCATTAAAATATAAAATATTGTAAATATAATGTACTAAAAAAATTTTGATATTTTTTTGTTTTAGATCTTAACTTATTCTTTAGTAAGGGGGTGTTTTCATTCAGCCCTCCGTACGACTTAGCAATACTGAGTTCAAGGTAGTGTCTTTTCTATTACTGAAAAAATAGAAAAAAAAGCTGAAGGAAAAGACACCCTATTAGAAGAGGTTTTACAATGGGTTCTCATCTTTATTTACTTTGTCTAGTGTTGATTGTATCTTGCGCTCCAGAAGTGGAGCATCGTTGGCCAGATATTGAAAAAGAAGAACAACGACAAACGATGCTCGAAGATATGGATCAGATCACTGCCGTACTTAGTGGTGATACAATAAAGCTTAAGGATGGCCGTGTGATAAAGTACCACGGGGTACAAGCTCCGCAAAGAGGGGAACCCTTTTTTGAAGAATCTCGCCGGGCCAATCTTAAGCTTCTTAGTTGGGGAAGAAATCGGGTAGCGGTAGTTGAGGAATCCAAAGATTCTCAAGGGCGTTACCAGTGCAATGTTTATACTCCTAGCAAAATTCTTCCCCATGACAAAATGGTTTGTTGCTTTGTTAACAAAGAGCTCTTAGAGTATGGTTTTGTTACTCTGAAACGGGAAGATCCAAAAAGTGAATTTCAAGAGGAGTTTGAAATTTTAGAAGACCAAGCTAGGAATGAGCAACGAGGAATTTGGAAGATACAAAATTAAATTTACTCATAACGTAAACACCCCGAAAATACGATATCTACCGAAGAAAAAAAATGACCGAATTTAATTTAGACTGGGAAGAAATTCGATCCCAATGTATTCAGCAAGGGGAATCTGTTCGTATTGATAAAAAACCTGGTCTGAGTCTCCCTTCTTATTTTCATGAAACAAATATGGGAATCTCTAAAGGAGAACTCCGCCAATTTCGTGATGATAATCCTACCCAAAGCCTTCACATACATGAGTTTTCTGATCATTATCTTGCTCATGTCGATATATTCAATCCTAAATTTCATCCTTTGGCTCACGGTATTTTGGATACCCCAGGAATTACTTTAGCCATTGCTGCTGGAACGATCTCCGCTTTTCTCATTGCTAAAACATTCAAAGATTTGGAGTTAGTTCCTTTTGAAGAAGAGTTTTCACAATTTCAGGAGAAAGAAGAAGAGGTGTAGTTCATGCAGAGAAGAGAGACTTCTGATATTTTTTCTCCAGGTGATATTCTTACAGGAAGATATCTCTATTTACAGTGCATAGGACGAGGAGGAATGGGAGAAGTTGGTTTGGTGGAAGACCTTGCTACCAAACGCAAACTGGCGATGAAGTATTGCCTTTCGAAACGCCACTCCCCTCGCTTTGCCCAAGAGATACATTCTTGGTTCGAACTAGGACAGCACCCCCACATTGTCTCGGCGTTGCATTTAGAGAAAATAATGGGCGCTCCTGCTCTTTTTTTAGAATATGTCTCTGGCCATAACCTGAGAGCTCTTATCAAAGAAACAGGCGATAAGGGACTGCCTTTAAAAACAGTCTTGGATTTCTCTATTCAAATTTGTGCAGGAATGGAGCATCTTCATAGCCAAGGAGTGATTCATCGCGACTTGAACCCCAATAATATTATGGTCGAAGAGAGTAACTCTTCTCATAAAATCAAAATTACTGACTTAGGGCTATCCAAAATAAAATCTCGCCCAGATGAATCTGGCTCTCCTGATCAAAACATTGAGGGCTTTGCCGACAATGATTTTCCTACTCCTGAGTTAACCCAAACTCACGAAATGATTGGAACTCTCCAGTATATGTCTCCTCAGCAATACGCTTGTAGTAAATCAGTAGGAGAGTCAACAGATATATATGCGTTTGGAGTTGTTGTTTATGAAATGCTCAGCCGAGGGAAAAAACCTTTTTCGGTAGAAAGTCCTCAAGGATGGCTTTATGCTCATGCCTTCGAAACTCCTAAACATATAAAAAAACAGGCTTCCGCAGGTTTTGCTCTTTTTCTCAAACGAAAGCAACGCGAGCTATACGATTTAATTATGCAATGTTTGGCCAAAAAAAATGAAGAACGTCCCGCTAGCTTCCGCCAAATAGGAGAGCGTTTACGAGAGATTTACCAAGAGCTTTACAAAGAAGATTATCCCTCTAAAAAAGTATCGACTATCATATTAGAAGATAGCTATGCTCACAATAAGGCCGTTTCTTTATTTTCTCTCAACGCGGAGTACTCTAGTAAGGCAAAAGAAACTTTTCAGCACCTTTGCCAAAAGGGAACTCGCTTTGATCTAGCCTGGTTAAACCACAGCTTACTTCAAATACGCGGCCATGAAAAAACCTTGGTGCGTTTCTGGTACGAGTCTCCCCAAGAACCCAGTCTCGATTTTCGAGAGGCTCTTGCCGGAGTCACATTAGAAAAACGTCTTTCGAACACAAAGCCACAAGAAATTCTTTCCTCTGATTTCTCTTCTCCTTTTTTGCAACGCATTCTTGCCGGCTGGTTCTACCTAAGTGGAAACTACTTTGAAAGCGAAAAAATCTACCAATCTATCTGTGCAACTCCCTCGGCTCGTTCTGAAGATTTCTACCACTGGATTGGAACCATTGTTCTGGCTGCTCGAAAAAAAGGAACTATCCAAGTCATTTTGGAAGAGAAAAATCTTTGCTTTGTCGCAGAGCCTTCCTGGCGCAAAGAAGTGCCCATAGCTGTGATTATTGAGGAAGCTAAAAAAAGGAAGGATAACCCTGAACTTATTGAAGAGGCAGAAGAAGTCTGGGAAACGCGTAAAAAAAAGCGCACTAGTTTTTGGTTTCCTAAATGTAAAATCCCCACTCCTCGTAAAATTCGACAAATTTCTCTTTCTCCCTCGGGTCAGAAAGTTTCCTGGATAACAGGCGAAGGAATGAGTACTTGGGAGATATCTCCCTCTAAGCCTCTTCAGAAAATGGCAAAAAAGCACCTTACCGCCTTGGCTTGGAATTCGGACGATGAAACATTTGCTTTAGGAACAGAGCAAGGCAAGATAGAGATCTATAACTCTGATAAACTGGTCTTCAGTAAAAAATCACATAATGATGGAACCATTGTCTTAAAATTTCTTAAGAACGAAAGAAACGACCTCCTCTCGGCAGGAGGAAATACAATCAAGATTTGGAATTGGCAAAAAAAGAGCAAGGTTTGGCCCTTCTCTTTGAGGCAAACTTTAAAAATTCCTCGCCAGGAAAAAATTACGACCTGCACAAGCTGTGCACAAGGAAAAATTATCGCAGCCGGAGCCGAGTCGGGAAGGATTTGGGTTTGGGCTCGAAAAAAGCGCAAAAAACACCATTTTCTCGTCCAAATAAAGCCCTACGATAGTCCTGTCACTCAAATTGCTCTTTTCCAACATTGGCTTATTGCCCAAGCCGACAATGAAAAACTATTGGTTTGGGATATCAAAGAAAATACCAAGCGCTGGTATAATCATTCCAATATTCGCACCTTTGCTTTGTCTCAAGATGGACAAGAACTGCTTTTAGCCACAGGGAAAGGACTCGTTGTGGAAAGTCTCCTTTCTCCATCCCCAGAACTTCTCACGGACACAGACACTACTATCACGCAAATGATGGTAAGTGACAATGGCTGTGCTGGGATAAGCTTGTCAGAAGGAGATGAAATCTGGTACTGGGAGAATGAGTACCTTTGGCCATTGCGCTTTGAGCAGCGTTTATTTATGACGATGGATGAGTAGCGTAGGTTTTATCTCGAAACCGTTTTAAGCACTATGTTCCCTGAGGGGTTTGCCTCGACTACTGTTGAAATAAAAAATTTCTTTTGTTTTATGGTCGCGTAGCGACTGAGGCACGTAGCCAGGGCATTTATGCCCTGGAACAAGAGCAACAAAAAATAGCGTGCCGGAGGTACGCAGGAAATAATCTCCTTGATACCTACGGCACCAAAATCTTTTGGATGCCTTTATTTCCAGGGGTTGAAACCTCTGGCTACGTTCCGCCACTGCTCCGCAGTGAATACCCTCTCCATTCTTATTTCGGCGGGAGCCTCACCCTCCCAACCTAGATTTATCCATGATAAATACCTTAGCTTACCTAAAAAATCTCAAACTTCTCTAGCTCTTTTGTCATAAACTGTCTCTGAACACATGACCTCTCAATACACTTAATCGCCTCAAAAGGGTCAACCCCATAAATACCACTCGCCCAAGCAGGATTAAACTCAATTAGCGCCAGCTCGCCAGTTGGTAAACAGCCCACATCGACAACAACTCCCGGTGGTAAAAATGACTGACAAGCACTAAGGATTTGATTACCGAACTCAATTATATTTGATGGAACATGAGGAAGATCTTCTTCATTTCCCACAAAATTTCGATTTTGAACGTATGGACTAGATCCACAGACTTTCCCATCGCAGCAAAACAACCTGTACTCATCAACAAACTCAACTACTTCGCTTAAAAAAACAGGATCTTTCTTGTCGCAACTATTGAAGCCATTGATATCACCAAGAGAAGAATAAATTCCTGCCTCAAAAAACTTTTGATCGGCCGGCTTAATGAAAGTCGGCTTTTCTAGTTCAACCAGTTCAGCAATAGTTTTAAACTCCACTTTTCGCCCTAAAAATTGAGGGGGAACCATAATAAGAGAGTCAATCAGTGGTCTTAGGATGGCAACACCTGTTTCTTGGCTGACAAACTCCGCCATAAAACCTTCGCAATAAACATAAATTTCCTGCTCTTTTACCCAATCAGGAAAAAAATCACCTTGTATGCGATATGTCTCCCAACCTAATTCAGTTGCCGCAGAGCGGATTATTCGACTATCTATAGAGTAACGTTGGCTAAGAATAAGTATTTTCATCCAAAGTCTCCAAATAAGCAAAAAAAAATCTTATATAATAATCTTTATATTTTTGATTTTTCTTTGCCAGTGGTGGAAAATTAGTTTATGCTAAGATATAGGGTCGTAAAACAAAAGCTTGATCTAATTTGATAGGAGCCTCTTATGAATCTTAAACGTAAATTTTTTTCCTTTTTTCTAGTTTTTTTTGCTTTTTTTCTTCCGTCAAATTACGCCATTATCGTAGATTTTAATGCACTGAGTCCAGCAGGAGGCGCAAAAAACTTAAGCACACAAGGCTTTGATTTATCATCTACAGGTTCAAATGGTTTTGCTCTCTTAGCCGGTGGAACTAATGGTTGCTCTCCTGCTTGCCCTTTCAATGGAACAACATATTTATTTTCTTTTAACGAAGTTACCTTTAACTTACAAAGTGGAGCATCTTTTTCCTTAGCCAGCTTTGAAGGAGCAGAAACTAATCAAGGACAAACTCCAGGTGGTTTGACGGCAAGTACAATTCAAGTGATTGGAAATTTAGCGGGAGGAGGTAGCGTTTCTGCTAATTTTGGTCTAGATTTTATCCACGATGGAGAGGGTCCCCAAAATGACTTTCAACTCTTTACTCTTCCTGGAACATTCGTCAATTTGACTTCTGTAACGTTTGAAGGGATTGGGGGAGCTGGAAGATTTACGATGGATAATGTTAATTTTGATGATATCCAGACCCCAGAACCATCGGTTCCAGAAGCTTCTAGTGTAGTTCTTCTTGGATTAAGTATATTGGGAATGGGAAAGTATTGCTTGGGAAATTTTTATAAACGGTAACGCCTCCGGGTCTCGAAGAGCTATCGATTAGGAGAGAAGCTAAATAAATAGCTTCTCAAAAGTGGTCTTATAGGGGTAAGCAAAATCCGACCCCATTTAAAACGATGGCGCATTTCACGGCGATAATCTTCTAAAGTATGATTTTGAAAATTTAATATTCGTTGGCTTTCCTCTGTATCCATCCATTCGGTGTAATAACCACCGCTGCCAAATAAGTTTTCGGGTATAGGCCCTATCCCAAGGCAAACAAAGGCGGTCGAGCAAAAATCTTTCCATTCTTCTTGGCAGCTTTTTCCTCCACCAAGGAAAAGCTTTTTTCCGAGAACCTCTTCATTGCCAATGGCATTGACCATCGCTAAAGCAACATCCTTCGGGTGGACGTATTCCACACGACATTTGGCCGAGATCTTAAAAATCATTTCGGTTAGTTGGCGAACATTACCTTTGACTTTTACCTTTAGCTCAGCGCCTAAACAAGCACCTATTCGAAACACAGTAGAACGAACTTTGCTGGCATCGATCATTTTTTCGCACTCAATCTTATGCCCGGCGTAGTGGTCTTCCGCCTTAAAAGGGTCATTAATTTTTCGCGGAGGTTTGTCCTCAGGGAAATGATTTCCATGCACACTGATAGAAGAAGGAAAAATTAATTGCGGATTTTTTCCGAACTTTTGAATGGCCTCCACAATATTTTGAGTGCCAGTCACATTAACTTTTTGGGAAATCTCAGGAATATTTTCTGACAAAGGGGGAATAATAGCAGCATTGTGAATAACAACCTCAGCTTGGCTAACCGCTTCTTCGACAAGTGCTCTATCCGTAATGTCTCCCCAGATAATTTTGACCTTATTGACATACTGCTTTGCCGTCTTGCGGCTACTTCTATTGCCTAAGTCAAAGCAGATAATCTCATGTTTTTTATCGAGGAGAGCATCAATGACATTTTTCCCAATATTACCAAAAGCTCCTGTGAGTAATACTTTCATAAAGATTCCTTTCCCGACAGGCTTTCACAATATGCCTTAAGTCTTTTTAGAATAAACCAATAAACAAGGCTATGAGCCAGTTTTCCCGCCAGAAAAAATGAAAAATGCATCGCTAATGTTTCCGATTTAACACAACATTGGTAGGAAACCAGAGTTTTGCTCTCTATTTGCCTAAAACGCCAAATCCCCGTGCCCGTCAGATCCCCCTCAATATAAGCTTCATCTATCCATAAATTTGCTTCGATATTTTTTATTTCTCGGACAAACTTACTGACTATAAGAGGAGGATAGCCCAGCTTGTGCTGAACCCTTGTCCCCACTGTGAGCTCATCAGAGTCGATAAAATCGCAGTGGTAAAAAGAAACCCAACGCTTCCAGCTAGGGTAGTCCGAAACCACAGCGAAAACAGTCGAGGCAGGTGCGTGGATTTCTATTTGATTGGTACAATTGAATGAAGGCACAACTTTTTCCTAAAAAGTTATTGGGAAAATCTAGAAACGTATTATATGAAAAATTGTGAATTTCGCAGAGAAAATTCTGATAATTCAACTTCTCGAATTGGCTATTATTTTCACAAATTCAAAAAATATTTGCATTATTAATGGCTTTGCAGTATTATTCAAAATAATAAACTAATTTAACTTTTAATAGTGCTTCTGAAAGGTAGTCAATGAAAACTATTTATTTATTTGTTTTGGTTTGTTGCTTAGCAACTGCTAATGCTGCAGTGCTGACTATAGATTTTACATCGGGTGTTAATACGGGCAATACAAGTTACACAGAAGATGGTTTTACTCTAGCTATAACGGCTTCTGGTAACCACTTTGATCCTGGCTTTATTGGAACTATAGGTTTTCACAATGGCCCAGGTAATCCAGTTATTGACAACAACTTGTTATTAACTTTCTCTGGTGGTGCTTTTGACTTAACCAACATTGATTTTGCTGGTTTTGAGAATGCCGGGATCGCTCTAGATTTAACTGGTTCTGATGGTTCTACCGCTACTATTACTTCTTTAGGTAACAATGCTTTGCCATTTGTGAATGTAACATCGGTAACTTTTTCCGTCAGAGAATCTTCCGGCAACACAGGAAGTGCTGGGTGGAATAGCTTACTTGTTAATACTGTTCCGACCTCTGCACCAGTTGTTCCAGAACCTTCTAGCTTAGCTTTGTTTGGTTTATGCTTAGTTGCTTTCGTAACAAGAAAAAAATTAACGAAGTAACTTTTTTGCTTATAATTAGTATTCTCAATTTCTATCATGCCGCAATATCTTGGGAGCTTTGCTAAGTTATGGTTCGTCTGCCGTATTAGTAAAGCTCACAAATGGCTATGCTCCAAAAGATAACACCCTCCTAAGCAAAGATCATCTCCAAAAAATTGACAATCATTTTGCCTCTGTAAACTCATCAAAGTCGATCAGTTCGTGGCTCTGCCGTGCAGTAAGGGAGTTATGTCGATGGAAATATACATTCGCGATGTCCAAGGGACAATTGATTTGGTAAAAGAAAAGCCAGATAGTTTGCGGGTGATTTCTATTTATGGAACGCAAGGTAATCATTCCCCCTAAGCTAGGTTTAACATATGTTACAACGATCAACCCATCTGAGCATTCTGAGTAACCGCTTTTTGTTTTTCCAGTGCTTGAGAGGGGGAGTCGACTCCAGGAGCTTTTTCCTGAAAAATCTCCTCAAAGCGTTCTTTACCGAGCTTACTCTCTAAGTCCATTAAGGTTTTTGATATTTTCTCTGGCTGGAGGACATGTTTTTTGTTTATTACTCCTGACCATAACTCGCTATAAATAGCGGTTGCTTCCTCTAGTTTATCTAATTTGATGTAAATGTCGCCTTGAAAAGTGTCGGCAACTAGGGGTAGTTCCGCTACTTCGGGCATTTTTCTGAAGTCATTTAGGAGTTCTTGGGCTTCCTCGTATTCTTCCCGGTTCATTTGGCAAAAAATGACATCTAGGGTGCTTTTTTGCTTCATTCCTTCTTCTAGTTTCTCATAGGGGACTTCTTCAAGAAGCTGCTTTTCGCACTCTTTGCATTTCTCTATATTTCCCATAGCCTCTTCACATCGAGCTAAGGATTTTAGAGAAGCTATCACTCGTTGATAATTTTCTTTTTTCTGATAATACTGGAGCGCTTGTTGACTGATTTCAAGGCGCGAAGGCCAATCCTCTTTGTTGCGATAATACGCTTCTAAAAACATCAAGGCATTATCAAAAACCGATTCATCTTCGATATCAGGTAATTTTGTTTGCCAATATTCAATCCACTGTTTTGTGACTTCCGAATCTTTTGCGGCTTGGGAAAGAATGGCATCACTGGCGATTTTAAGCCATGCACTGGAAAAATCTGAAGAAGAGTCTAGGGTAGAAAGGTCGGAGCTTTGGATAAGGCGAAAGCTCCACTCTTCTAGTTCGTTTTTGATACCTATTTTTTGGAGGATGCTAGCGAATAGGTATTTTCCGCTAATTAAAAAAGCGTACTCTTGATTATGCCAGAGTAACTCTAAGCTATCGAGCCAGCGTTTGTGGTTTTCGAGGATCTTTTGCATGAGCATCGGTTCAGGAGAGTGCGCTATATAGGCAGAGAGAACTCTTAACTCTAGGATATTTAGTTTTGCGAGCAAGAATTGGATTTTTGTGAGCTTTTCTGAAGGCCATTGATAGCTATCGCGTTTGCTAAGCAAATAGCGGCGAGCGGGAGGCAGTATTTCTTTACCAAAGGGTTTCGCGGCAAAAAAGCCTGCTTGGACACCAGCGAGGATTACTTCGGAAGTTCGATGCGGCGGAGTAACCTCTAAACAGCTATATAACTCTTGTCCAGGGGCAGGATCATATTCTCTCATATCAAAGGCAATGGACAATCCGTCTGTTATGATCCCAGAGAAATCTGCCAGAGCAGCTAAAATTATTTGAAAGTCTTTCGGTAGGTTGTTCCAGCCAGATTCCAACAAGTTTGCGATGGGGTCTTTTTCAGAAGAGGATTCCTTTGCTTTTAGTTCTTCTCTGTATTCCTTTAAGATTTCGCTAGTGGAATCTTCTCCTAGCTTGCTTAAGAGATTTTGCATGAGCAGAGGGTGCCCTTGCAACTCATCTACAAGATCAAAGTATTCACTATCTCCCTCTTCTTCTTGCCATTGATTTTTCCTTAAAACAGTTGCCGCCAATGCTCTACTTTCCAAAGGAGAAAGTCTCGCTAGAGGAACAAGAATAGCAGAGGAAAATGTTTCATCACTTTCCTTCTCCATTGCTATTAAAATGCGAACTTTTTTAGCGCTTAAATCATGAACAAAATTATCCAGCTCTTCTTGCTTTTCTGAAGAAAGTGATTTTCTCGCTTCAAAATTATCAAAAACAAGGAGAAACTTCTCATCCCACAACACTTCTTCTTTTGTCTCATTGCTTTGACCCAGATTTAAAACTTGATTGACATGATCTACTATTTTGTCTTTGTCTAAAGCAGATAGATCGAAATCAAAATAAAAAGCTTTTTCGGCTTGTTTACCAGCGACATACCAATAGGAAAAATGATGTAGAAGATGTGTTTTTCCCATCCCTGGACTGCCACAAACAATGGTAATTTTTCCATTACTGAGAGAGCGCCTTATGGCATGGTTTTCATCCTCACGTCCAAAAAATACATGAGGAGGAAGGAAGCTATTTAAGAACTCGACCATTTTTTGCCGAATATGGAAGTATCCCTTAGTTTGCAGGATGGGCTTATCTTGTTGCTTAGCTGAAAAAGGAATTACTTCTCCTATGCTGTAGTGAGCAGCTAATGGCCAATCATGGTGCTCGTGGCTTTGCGCGAGGAGAGCATTTCTAAAGGGATGTGTTTTCATAAAATTACGAGATTCTACTATTGCTTTAGACAAAGAATTACCACTAGCTATTTGAGTGTAGAGGATCTGAAAAAATTGGATCTTGCAAAAAGTATAAGTGAGAAAATTCATCGTCACTATATTTTTGACACCTTCCAAAAGAAAACCCATAGCAGGATAAGTATTCTCAAGACAATTGTCGAGTAAGAGAACTTCTGCTCCATGATCATTGAGTACTTCAGCCACCATTGCGACACTGCAAAAGTCAGCTTGGCCCTCTTCATCTTCGAATAGTAAATGTCCGTATGGGCAAGAATCTCCCATATCACAAGGGCCGTCGAAGTGAACAACATGAAAATGATTTTTCTCTGCGTCTAGCTTTTCTTCAAAGGCTTCCCAAGTAGGGGGATATAGTACTTCCACTTCAAAAGAACTTTCATACTCCAGTAATCGATCAAAGATCTCATAAGACTTTGCTTGGTAAATAAGCTCTTTGTTCTTTGTTGGTCGGGTGGTTACGAACAAAACGCGAAGGGGTTTTTCTGTGCTTAATTCCAAGTGCACTTCTGGTTGCCGCTCCCTAGATCCAGTGCGCACAAATCCAGCGCAGGAAGTAGATAGGCATTTTTCGCTTGAGGGAAGGAGTAAAATTTCCCAGGGTTCCTCAAAAAACTCAAGGCGTTCAGATTCAATGGTAACAAAAATTTCTTCCAGTTTCATTTCGGAGAGCTTTTTACTGACCTCACTATCTTGATATTCACCTCCAAATATTTTCTCCCCCATAGATTTACCCTGCTTACTGAGATCTTCTAGAAACCACGACGCGCGTTTTCGGTGTTTATAAGCTTGGAGTAAATACTCTTTAAAGTACCACTTTAGATCATCGCGAAATTTTTCATCTATGGGAGAAGAGTACTTTACAACTTGAGAAAACGTTTCTCCCTCGGCTGTTAGTTGCACTTCTATAGTATAGTTTTTTCCATTTGTCTCAGAGTTTTGCTCAATTAATTTCAGTTTGTTCATGTAATACTCCCAGGGAACCATGGATTAGTGAATAATTTATTAGTGGTGCTCCAGTATAATCAAAAAAGAAGCCTAGTGATGGAAAATTATAAAAAAAATCTTTCACATTACTATCTAGAAATCAAAATCCAGTAGAGAAAATCAAAAACATCTGTTAGCATGTTATTTGGGATTCTCTAGGGCGTTTCCCTATTCCTAATAAAATTTAGACCAGAACTATCCGTTTTTAAAGGAAGTAACATGATCGATATCAATTTTTCAGAATTAAATTGGTTGGCTATTGGAGTTAGTATCATCGCAGGACAAGTGATCTCGACGATCTGGTTTGTTGTTTTGGTGGGGGAACCTTGGGCGAAAGAATACGGAGCGATTAGTAAACAAGAGCACACAAAAGAAATCCCGATGTACACATATGCTGTTGCTCTTGTCTGCACATCATTTTTGGTAATGAGTATTGCTATTTTGCAGCAGTTGTTGTCTGTTAGCTCACTAAGTGAAGCCATTACTTTAGGGCTATATATCGCTATTGGGTTTTCCCTTGCTACTAGTCTACCTGGATATGCTTTTTTGAAGAGATGGTCAGCTTTCTGGCTGGCGATGGGAAGCCAAGTTGCCATGATATTGGGAATTTCTGTTATCTTAGCTCTTTGGAAATAAACAATGCTTTTTAAATAAATGTAGCAATTTTCTCTAGCGATTTTTTCTCAATAGAAGGAACCTCTGTATTCTCCGCAGGATACCCGACGACAAGGATTAAAAAAGGTCTTTCGTTGTTGGGCCGTCCTAAGACTTGATTCAAGAATTTCATCGGGCTAGGAGTATGAGTGAGAGAAACCAAACCAGCGTTATGAATCGCTGTAATGAGGATTCCCGTGGCAATTCCGACGGATTCTGTGACATAGTAATTCTTTACTTTTTGATTCTCTTCCGTCCGCTCAAAGCTTTCTCCAAAAATGACAATGAGATAGGGAGCGATTTCCAGAAACGGTTTATTTTGATCTGTTCCTAATGGTTCTAAAGCATTTAACCAATCCTCGGTAGCCCGCTTTGTATAAAACGTTTTTTCTTCCTCTTCAGCAGCTCCTCGGATTTTTCTTTTGATATCAGGAGACTCAACCACCACAAAATGCCAAGGTTGGCGATTGGCTCCATTGGGAGCTGTTCCTGCAGCAAGTAAACAATTCTCGATAATTTCTCTAGGAATAGGCCGATCAGAAAATTCCCTCACCGTTCTTCGCCTACGCAGATCTTCGTAAAAATCTTGGGCACGTTTTTTCATTTCATTGCTAGGATATTCTTTATATTCTTGGTAAGGGATAAATTTGTGCATATTTCGATTTTCTGGCTTTAATGGTTGTAGTGACAAATCTAAAAGATATTGTAACAAGAACAAAAAGTGGAATGCAGATACGCCTTAATAATATATTGCCAAAAACTATGAGGAAAAATCAATAATGAAATTTCTAGAGAATTATAACTTGGCACTTGATTCTCTCTCAATTTGGAATTTTAGAAAACCTATTCAGGTTCCACCAATTAACTTCACTACCAAACTCATTTGGTAATCTCAGGTCCCAAAAAGGAATTTCCTTTCTTAGCAATTGCAGTTATAATTATACCCATGTTGTTTCAAGGCAACAGCTGCGGTACAATAAAAAAACTATGGCTTTCTAAAGTATTTTAATTGGAGGTTGTATGTCTAATTTAATCAAATACCCGCCTCTTTCTGATGAATTACAGCCAAAATCCTTTTCGGGATTTCTGAAAATATTTGGCGCTGGGGCTATTATGGCCAGTGTAACTCTAGGTAGTGGAGAAACGATTTTTGCTTCCAGAGGAGGAGCTATCTTCGGTTATACCATCCTTTGGTGTTTTGTCCTCGGCACTATCATGAAAGGGTTTCAGGTCTACAGTGGCGCTAGATTTATCACTTTAACAGGGATGCACCCTTTAGAAAGCTGGAGAGAATTACCTGGACCTAAAGGCTGGTTTGTCTGGTTTATTGCTATTATGACCATACTCTGGATGCCTCTGTGGTTGGGAGCTGGGCTACCTAAAATGCTCGGAGACTTTACTAACTGGGTAGTTGGATATCCTGATATGGCAAATGCGGACCAGTTCAACTTCTTTGGGAAAGTTTGGGCGACGATTTTTGTGGTTGTCTCGATTATCTTTACGTGGTTCCAAAGCTATAAGTTTCTAGAAAAATTCCAAACTATTTTGATATCTCTTTTGCTTTTGTGCATGACAATTGCTGCGGTAGCCTCTTCCCCCGAATTAATGAAAATCATTACAGGCTCCTTTATTCCGAGTGTACCTGTCTACCAGGATTGGGTCTTAGAGAAATATCCCCTTTTTCAAAATCGCCACGCCTGGATAGAAATGGCAGTTTATTTAGGAATGATCGGTGGCGGTAGCCAAGATTACCTGGGCTATATAGGCTTATTAAGAAACAAAAAATGGGGAATGATGGAACATGAAGTAGCTAGCAAAAATTTCTCCCCCGAAGCAATTTGTACCTCCGAAGAAAACATCACTCTCGCTCGTCGTTGGCTACGCGCTCCTCTTATCGACATAACCATATCTTTCTTTTGTGTATTGGCCTTTACCTACATGTTCATTATTTTAGGAGCGGCCGTACTTCATCCTAACATGCAAATCCCGACAGGATTCGAACTTCTGACTGTACAACTCGGATATCTCGTGAACAGCGACCAGCCCGCCATACTGCAAACATTTCTTTCTTTTATCTATAAGACAGGTATTTTCTTCACTTTTTTTGGAACGATCTTCGGAGCTTATGAACTTTATAGTTGGTCTACTCGTGAATGTGTTATCGCAGCGATGCCACGTTTTAAAGATGTTCCTATGAAAAAATTTCGTTTGGCAACGATACTGTGGTGTGGGGGCGGAGGTTTGATATTACTCTGGACTCTTGACAAAAACCCAGTCGTCCTTATAACCCCAGGAGCACTTGTCGGATCGGCTTTAACCTGTGGCCTATGGTGCTTTGCCATGCTCTATTCTGACAAAATTCATATCCCCAAAGCTCTCCAAATGGGAATGCCTCTCAAAGTAGGCGTATTTATATCTGGTCTCGTTCTTACGGTTGTGCCCATTATTGGCTTGGTTATTTATGTCCAAAATCTTTTTTAGAGATAAGGATAGAAAAAATAAGAAGAAAAACACGCATTTGGATTTGCATATTTTTAAGGTAAAGTGAAAAGAGTGCGCCTTTGCGTGAAATTCTTTTCTACTCAAAATCCACCGGAGGGGAAGAAAATACAAAGGCTACAGCTTGATTTGATGCTACTGCCTGGTGCGACTAAACTTTATAAAATATGGGCCTAGATTAAATGTTACCAGTCATGTTGCTTGCGCTAGCAAAAGAGGCCGCTATATCAAAATCATTAACAACTCCAGCCGTATTAAAATTTGCCCCTTGTAATATTTCTTATTTTTAGTTAATATTGATTTATTACAAGTTTTCTTTATTAAAGGAAATATATATAATATTGCGACTATACAAACTAAAGTATTCTTTAATAATTGGAGAGACAATGAATTTTATAAAATACCTTTTGTTGGGGCTTCTTCTGTGTAGCTCAAATGCTATATTTGCAGGAACTGTTACTATTATTGGTGATGTAAATGCTGAAAATAGCTCTAATGATCAGTTCTATTTAAACGTGTTAGGAAATTCCCAGAATGTCTTGTTTTTAGGTGGTGGTAGAGGAGTTGCACAACTTCCCGCATTGTACAATAATCAAGCTGGTGTGACTGTGACCAATCCTGGTACTTTTGCAATTAATTCTAATGACTTAAATAATTCTGACTTAGTTGTTATATCCTCACAAAATTTCGATCAACCTACGTTATTTAGCCAAACAGACTTAGACCTTCTTAGTAGTTTTACCGGAGATGCTCTTTTAGTTCTTGAAGCTACTCCCGGAAATGCCACTGCTTTAGATAGCTTCGAAGCGGTCTTAATAGCATTGGGTTCTTCCATTCGCTATACCAGAGATAGAATCCAACAATCATTTAGTGGCCCTATGGAAGCAAATCCTCTGACAAATGGTGTTGGTGATTTTTCTCTAGCTTTTTACAACCCATTCACAGGTGGAACAACCCTGTTGTTTGATAATAATTTAAACTCGATAGTCGTGACAGAGGACGTAAATGCTGTCCCTGAGCCTTCTACATGCATTTTTCTTTTAGTAGGGTTTCTTGCTTGCTTACCCTTACGAAAAAAATGATAGCAGTCAAGTTATAAAAAGAAAGTAGCCAGCTAATTTAATCTAGCTGGCTATTTTTTTACATCTTTTTACATACCCGCTCTCCATCGCAGTCAAAATCCATATCCCCAAAGCTCTCCAAACGGGCTGCCTCTAAAAATAGGCGTATTATTTTCTATCAGGTCTTGTCCTTGCAGTTGTACCCATTACTGGCCTGATTTATTTATGTCCAAAACCTTTTTTAGAAGAGAAGAAAGGTAAGTTTTTGGAGGGTTTGACTCTTTATTTTGCTTCAGAAGAAAGCAACTCATGAAACGGCAACTCTCTTCTGAGGCAACTCGTCAAATGGATATCTACTATTTACGTAGAGGTGTTAGGCCTAAGAGTAGACCCATAAGTAGTAATAGAGTGGTCGATGGTTCAGGAACGGGGGAAGAAAAATTAGAAGTGCTATCGCCAAGAAGGTTATCCGTAGACAACAAAACCTCATCTATTCCTAAGTCACCCGTTCCAAACATGGCAAAACGAGTACCGGTAGGGTTAGAGGTAGAATTAAAACGCTCGCCAATTCCGACAGAGCCAGCCGCAAAAGTGCTATCGATCCAAGAGCTACCACTAAAACTTTGCCAGTCGCCAGCAGAGCTATCGGCGACAAAAGCTTCAAAATTATTCCCTGTTCTCGTAACTCTCAAAGCATCAGGTGCTATACTACCATCGCCGCGAGCAAAGGTAAATCCCACATTGTGATCACTGGTTGATCCAGGAAAAACTGCCTGAAGAGAGCCATTGACCATCTTTTGTACGCGAAAGGCACTGCCAGGAAAGCCTGGAAATAAGTGAGCAATGTAGTAGTTATTAGCATCTTGCAGGCCAAAAACTAAGCCGTAAGAGTCGTTACCAGTCATGTTGCTTGCGCCAGCAAAAGAGACTGCTATATCAAAATCATTAACAACCCCAGCCGTATTAAAAGTTGCCACAGTATCAGTCTGACCGTTACTTAAAATAGAAACGACGGGTTGTCCTCCTGGATTTTCAACAAAATCACCAGGTCTCCGTTGCAATGTCCAAGCATCTAAGCCGCTGGAAAAATCATCGACTAAGTTAGCAAATGTAAGAGCTGGCAAAAAGACAAGAACAAATAAAATAATATATTTAGCCATTATAATCTCCTGAAGAATGTAAAGTAGAGCTAGGTAAGTATACCATGCACGCGGCCTACTTTCTAGGAAATTAAAGGTATAAAATTTCTGATTCTAACAGTTTGCGTGGTTGAGAGTCTAGGATATAAAAAAAGAGGGTATTGTCTGACTCTCTTAGCGACTTCTTGATCAATCATTTAATCTTGTTTAGCTTATTGTTTATTTTTCGCGTTTTCTAATTCCAAGTGTCAGTGCTAAACCTAGAAGCATAGCTAGGTAAGTTGATGGCTCTGGTACAGATACTCCCCCCGAAAATGCTGCTAATCCCTCAACTTGACGACCACCCAGATCAAAAAGAAAGTTAGCTGCCCCAGTATTAGTGTCTACGGAGAACAATCCCGTTGAATTTCCTAGCAGCAAAGTGTTAGAGGTATTATCGAATGCTAATCCAAGAATTAAATCGCCTGCGGATATACCTGTGGAACCAACAAGTGTACCTACTCCTGTCGTAGTATCAAATGTAAACAAGTCTCCAGTAGCATTTGCAGCTAAAGCATACAGTGTATTAGTGTTATTGTCAAAGGCCATGCCTGAGAAGTTATTCCCTCCCCCCCCAGTCCCAATAGAAGTTATAACAGAACCATCTGTTGAGATAGATTTTAGCTTGAAGGAATCTTCAGCGTCAATGGTATAAAGAAGACCAGCATTATCATCACCTGCAAGTGCAAACATGTTGTTGCTACCACCTTGGTCATTTAAACCGTTGTAAGTTGTACCATCGATAGCCCCAAATTGATTAGGATCGCCAGACACAAAAATATCCGTAGCAAATGTTTGACCACCTACATTTGCTAAACCTGAAAAAGATGCAAAAGCACCGTTCACAGTCCCAATTGATGTGACAACTTCACTTACGAGATTTATCTCGAATAGTTCTGGATTGCTTCCATTTGTTATCCCAATTATTACATCACCATAAGATATTACACTGAAAAACATTAGAGTAATAATAACAAAATAAACCTTCATCTTTGTTCCTTTCTGGCCCAGTCAGAAAACTTGACTGGCTACAGTTCTAATTTACTGATGTTTTTGAAAAATTATCCGCTTAGAAGATTCCCCTTAGAGTCTGAAAATAAACATTAAAAAAGAAGTATCCAGTAAATTTTAGACATCAAAAATTTATTCTAAATACTTCTTTTTATTTTAAGAGTAATGCTTAAAGCAAATTTTTTATTAGCTGTCTCAACTATAGTGAACTTTCTTCTTTTATCAAGATAAAAAAAAATAAAAAGATAAAAAAAATTATATTGGTGATAAATGCACTTTTAACCACAACAATACTCTATTAAGGGTGATTAGGTTTACCGAGCTAAATTTCCTCTGGTAGGATAAACCAGCATCATTTTTCCCTTTGGCACATTCTTTCAAGCTATCTATGATCATAGTCATTGACTAGTTATTAGAGTAAATCTTGTTTTCTTTTTTGCAGCAAAACAATTATATGTTTCATTTTATGTTTCAATTTGCTCGACACTGTCGAGCAAATTCAAAAAGTTGTTTTCTTTGCGAGCTTAAGATAAAGTATAAAATGCCTCTTTACCTTTATAAGAATGTGGTGAGAAAACCTCTAAGTCTTTAGCTTAGAGGATGAATCATCACCACAGCAAGCAAGATTTTGCAATTATTGAGACTAAGTTTGATGCATGTGTAAAAAGTTTTCTGAGTTTTCTTTTTGCCGCGAATGCGGCAGTGGCACGTAGCCAGGGAATTTATTCCCTGGTGTAAGAAAGACTCGTGAGTTTAAAGAAAAATACAAAATGCGATCGGGGATAGAAGC
>JAJDCR010000014.1 GCA_029260735.1 Planctomycetota bacterium | reverse complement strand
AAGCCTTCATTTTGCTTTCGTATGCAATAAAATCTTTCTTATCTCCCCTTTGGGGGAGAAGCGAGGTACTTTTCTGAGGGGGGACACGCTGAAATATACGCCTAAGCCAGGTTTAACATACGCTACAAAAATGAGGTTCTTTAATGACTTGCGGCTTAAGTTGACACATATGGGGTTAAAACCCTGGCTACGTTCTTCCACTGCTCCGCAGTGAATACTTTCTATCTTTATTCTTCGGTTGAGGAATTTCCTGTGGGATCAGAACCTTCTTCCACAGAGTTTTTTCCAGGAGTCTTACCTTCAGAAGCAGAGGGATTATTTTGAGCAGAGCTCTGATTTATCTGCTGACTAGACAAAGTAGAGGGATGAAATTCTTTCATTAGTCTACTTGGTTTGAAGTTTTCAAATCCAGGTGCTGTTGTCGATGGAACTTCTTCAGAAAATGTTTTTAGTTGAGTTTTAATATCCTCAGGGAGATCTTTCCAAGAGTTGTATATTTTTCCGGCACTATAAACATAAACAAGTTGGATTTTATTATTAGCTAATTTCATAGATATAGCGGCTAGCTTTTGCTTGTATTGATCTAGAAAAGTAAGGACGGCAAAAGCACTGGCTTGATCTTCGACTGCTAAACCTGCAATGTGAGAACGATACTTCTTTGTCAATTCTGGGTGAATGGCAATATTGCGATCTATTGTAGTTTGACGGGGAATATGATAGCTTAGGAACATGGCACTTGACTCTTCCATTTCATTTTGCAATCCTTCTTTTTGAATACGAGCTTCTAAGATTTGAGCAGAAAAAAAGGTCAAGGATTCATTTCCCATCTGCCAAATAGCAACTCCTGTCGGAATAGCAAAAAGCAGAGCAAGAACCGTTAAAAAGCGAAGAGTTTTTCTTCGTCCGCTCAAACTAAGGCGAAAAGAAGTGCTAAACATAGGCATGGCAAAGCACATAACAATAAAACCGATAAAGAGAATCAATACAGCTGCTTGGATCAAGAGCTCTTCTCTAGTTAAGTAAGACATAGAAAGAAAAGAGTACATTGTTTCGACAGTTAAAAGTAATACGATAGGACCGAATATTTTTAGATAAAGACCATACTCTCTTCGGGTAGTTTTCGAAAAAGGAAGGATAAGAATTCCTAAGAGGGGATAAAAAAGATAAGTTATAAAGGAGCGTGGTCTATTTTGAAAATAAAAGTCATTGAGCTGTTGCAAGGTAGCGAGAACCTCTCCTAGTACAGGTAGTTTTTCTAGATACTGGTATTTTTTCATGACAGTATTGACCGAGCCAAGCAGTCCAACAAAAGCTAGGATTAAAATAAAGATAATTGCTAGTTGAACTTGCTGAAGAAAAATCGCCAGAAAAACAAAGAAAAGGGGAGCGAAAATAAAAAAAACATAGCGAATAGGAGCTTCTAAGGCTCCAATGAAACCTGACAAGCGGTCAGTTGCCCAAGGGGCAATCACTTCCTCCTCTTGCTCTACCTCTAAAATTTTTGGATTGGCCTTAACCTCTTCTTGAAAAGAAATCCGCGCTTTTTTAATCAAATAAGGGATAATAAATAAATCTAAAACCCATCCTAAGCCAAAAAGACCAAAAGAAAACATGTAAATGAGACCGCTAAACCACCGCCTCAAATAAAAACGATGCAACCCTAACCATCCTGTGAATAACCAAAGTAAATAGGCTGTTGCGTAAGAGTACCGTTTCTTAAGGTTTACATCCATTGGTTCTGGCGAACTGGATTCGTTCTCATTTACATTATTCAATTCATCCATAAATATTCCTTTCGTTAAGAAGAACTTCTTTCTTCGTTGAAAACTTATTGCAGGATCTTTTGTAACTTTTCCCGTTCTTCTTCGCAAGCAGATTTTTTCATTTAGGAAAAACATTTTACTCGAACGAAAGACATATTTTTCTTGGCAAAGGAGTCTATTTCCATTAAAATATTTCTTCAAGGAAATATTCCTATTGAATTTACATTCCGGCCAACCTCTTGAAATGATCTAAAAAAACCTTTTTGGATGGCCTTTTTTTGGGACATCTCGCATGATAGAAATAGAAGAACAATTTCATAAAAATCCTTCTGATGAAGAGCTTTTTGAACAACTGGGAGCTCACTATCGAGAGGAAAAAAAATGGGAAAAATTGACGGAAATATATCAAGAACACGCCACGGCGATTCAATCTGTTGATCCTCAAAAGTCTGCTCAGCATTACGCTTACAGTGCCGGAATTTGTATAACTTACCTCTCTAATCCTGTGAAAGCGGAAAGCTTATGGCGGAAAGTTCTCTCTCTTGATCCAGGAAATACTAAGGTCGCTTCTGAGCTAGAAACTCTTTATTTAAAAGAAAAAAAATGGAAAGAGTTAGACGCTCTGTATGAAAAACTTTGCCTAAACTTAGAGGACTCATCGGCTTCTTTACTTTGGTTAAACAAAGCGGCCAAAACTCTCTCTTCTACAGAAGAATTTTGGCCAAAGGCACAAAAATATTACGAAAAAGCTCTAGAGATCGATAAAAGCGATATTCGCACTTACCATTTGTTAGCGGATTTATTAAAAAGTAAGGGGCTACTGGCCGAATGCATTGCTGTTTGGAAAAATTTAGCAAAGGTCACTGACCATCAAGGCCGAGATCGTCTGTATCTGCAAATAGGAGAAACATACGAAGAGATAGGGGAAAAAGCCCAAGCAGCCTCTTATTATCGTCAAATCACTCATCGTCGCTACCAAAAAGATGTTCTTGAGCGACTCCAAAAAATCTATCAAAATGACGGCAGTAACTTAGACTTAGTTTTAACGCAAAAACTCGACCAGATGGAAACAAAAGAAGAAAAAATTCCGGTCTATCTTGAGCTAGCGCAATTGAAAGAAAACTCTGGTGACCCGGATGGAGCGATTGCCCTATATGAAAAAGTCTTGTCGTTAGAACCTAAACGTCTCGATATTTTCGATTTTATTTCCTCGCTTTTGTGGGAACAAAACCGCCTGGATGAATGGTTAAAGTGCCACCAAAAGAAGAATGAGCAGCTCGACTCTACTCAAGAGAAAGTTTACAATCTCCACCGTTGTGCGGTAAATTTAAAAAGCCAGGAGCAAAAAGAGGAAAGTGTCGATCATCTTATTACGATATATGAAAAAATTCTCCAAATGGCTCCTGAAGATAAAGTAGCCATGGATGCTTTGATTTCTATCTATCGCACTCTCCGCCGATACGAAGACTTGAAGAGAGTGCTTTTAGATAAATCAAAATACTCTCCTATTGCTGAAAAAGTTGGAGTTTACTTTCAAATTGCCAAGCTCCTTTCGGAATCTTTAAACCAACAGGAAGAAGCTAGCGTTTACTACCAAAGAGTGATTAAAATGCAAGGCGATCACCAAGCTACCTTGCAAGATTTGAGAAAGCAGTACAGTCAACGAGAGAACTACCAAGAACTCTTACGGGTAATTGAAGATGAAGTCCGTTTACAAACTAGTCCTTCTGAAAATCTCTATCATGAAATGGGAGAAATCTATAGGGACAAACTCAATAATCAAAGTAAAGCAAGCCAGTTTTTTGAGAAAGCTCTTAGTTCCAATCCTCATCACTTACCATCCTATCATGCTCTAAGAGAAATTTATAAAAACACCAAAAGATGGGAAGACTATATTCAAGTTGCGGAAAAAGAATTGACCTACACCAAGGTATCTGCAAAAACTTCTCAACTTCACTTTGATCTATCTCAAGTATATCTCAACCAAGGAGAAAACAAAGCAGCAGAGAAGCATTTGGGCAAAGTTCTCCTATATCGTCCTGAAGATGGTCCTTCTTTAGAGTGCTTAGCGGAACTTTATGAAAAACAAGAGCGTTGGGAAGACTATGTTGTTGTTTTACAAAATATTATTCTCTTTGATACCAAATCAGAGGAAACTGCTGCTCGATATGAAAGCCTTGCTTCTCTTCATGAAGAAAAATTAGACGCTCCAGAAAAAGCTATCTTTTTTTATGAAAAAGCTCTTTTTCTAAATCCTTTTCATGAAAACATTCTTCTTCAGTTAGAAAGACTTTATTCTCAAGAAAAACGAGACGATGATTTTCTGAAAATATTGAAAAAACGAGTTTCTTTAACCACGGATCATGATACTGCAGCTGAAATTTATAAACAGATAGGCACTCTTTACCAAGAAAAAGATAGTCTCTCTCAAGCAGCAAAATACTTTGAGAAAGCTCTAGAGAAAAAACCCAACTCTGGAGAAGTATTAAAACAACTTGTTAAAATATATGAAAAAGAAGAAAGATTCCCTGAGCTTTTAACTGCTTTGGAACGACTTTTAACTCAGGAAGAAAAAAAAGAGCAAAGCCGTCTTTACCTTCGTCTGGGAAAACTTGCCCAAGATAAACTTAACTCTTGCACTCAAGCAATCTATTACTTTGAGCAAGCTTTGCTTTTGGAAGAAAAAGAAAAACATGAGGCAACCGATCACTTAATAAAGATCTATGAACAGGAAGAGTTTTGGGTACCTTTAACAACTCTTTATTGGCAAAAATACAGAGTTAGTTCCAATCCAGAAGAGAAAACTACTTTACTTTTAAAGTTAGCCCAGCTCTACGAAGAGTTAGAGCATCCCAATAAACTAAGACAAGTTTACTCTAAGCTCCTCTACTTATCCCCAGAGGATTCTGCTACCTTAGAAAAGTTGGAAAAAGTTTGTCTTCAGCTAGAAGAATGGGGCACTCTTGCTTCTATATACGAAAATCGACTTCTCCAACTTCCTCCCGAAAAACAAATATCTGAAAATTTAAAATTGGGCCAAATTTACGAAGAAAAATTAGGTCAGTTAGAAAAAGCAATTGCCTGTTACGAAAAAGCTTTTCAGGAAGAGCCCGAAAAAGAAACACTAGATCGTCTTTTAAGCTTGTATATCTTTGAGGGGAAATATGAGTCGGCACTGGAAATTTTGGCAAACCAAGCCCAAGGCGAAGAAGATCCTGAAATAGAGGCCCAGCTCCTAGTCGAACAAGGAAAAATCTATTATCAACATCTTCAGAATAGGGAAAAGGCTGTTTTCTGTTTAGAGGAATCTTTAAACTTATTTCCCACTTCCTTGTCAGCTCTAAATCTCTTAGAAAAAATCTATCGAGAAGAAGAGAACACTCTTTTCTTGCTGCAAGTCTTAGAGCAAAAAACTTCTCTTCTCTCTCTTGAGGAAACCCTTCCTTTATACATAGAAATGGCAAGACTTTGGGAAAATAAGGAAGCTCAGCCAGAAAAAGCCATGAGTACATTGGAAAGCGCCTATGAAAATTTTCCTCAATCTATCGAAATCAAAAGCCTACTCGAATTACTTTATCGCAAAGAAGAACTTTGGGAAAAGCTAGCGGGCTTATACCAAGAGCAAGCGGCAAAGCAAAACTCTTCCTTCGAAAAAGCTTCCTTTCTTTTCTTGCAAGGAAAACTGTATGAAAAAGAGATGCAAATGCCCAACCAAGCAGCCTCTCTTTATGTCCAAGTACTTAAGCTTACTCCTGACTATCTCCCCGCTATAAAATCACTACAAACTATATATTTACAAGATAATCGATTAACCGCTTTGGCGGAGTCTTATCTGGCAGAGTTAGCTGTTTCTGATATTTCTCCCAAAAGGCGAATTGCTTTACACATTAAATGTGCGGAAATTTTTGAGAAAGAGCTCGACAAACAAGACTGGGCCTATAACCACTACGAACAAATCTTAAAGCTAGACTCTCATAGTTTAATTGCAGTAAGAGGTTTACAAACTTTATGTCGAAAAGGAATGAAAAAAGAGCAGTTAGTTCATATGCTCATCATTGAACTAGGCATCGAAAGGAATGTCCATCGGCTTTTTCATGTGCACCAAGAACTGGCTCAACTCTACTTAAAAGATTTGTCAGAGAATGAAGAAGCCATCATTCACTACACCCATGCCCATAACTGTAAACCCGAAGACAAAAACATTCTCAAACAACTAAAAGAAATTTTAAAGCAAGAGGAAAAATGGGATTCTTATGCGAGTTACTTAGAAAAGGAGATCCCTTTTGTTGAGGGGGAAAGAAAACAAAAAATTCATATTGAGTTGAGTCAGATATACCAAGAGAAAATAGGGGTAGCTTCCCAGGCAATTTTTCATTTAGAAGCCGCCTTCTCTATGGGGAATTTGCCCCTCACTTCTCTGCATGCTTTAGAAAAACTGTACCAAGAAGAGCAAGAGAAAAAAGAAGGACAAGATGAGTCCAGTGAGTATGCTAAAAAACTTTTAGCCTGTTACGAAAAAGAACTTACTCTGGTCGAAGAAAGTCATGGGCGACAAAAAGTTTATCTAGCGATGAGCCAAATTTATCATGAAAATCTTGGGCAAACAGAAAAAGCCATTTTTTGCCTAGAATCTATTCTCCAACTACAAAGCAACCATAAAAAAGCGATTAATCTTCTCGCTCAACTTTACACGGCATCTTCTAAGTGGGACAAACTAGCGCAACTCTATAACCAAAGATTCCATCGAGTAAAATCAAACAAAGAAAAAGAAGATTTACTTGCTAAAATTGCTGCTATTTACGAGAAAAAAGGACAAGATCCTCTAAAATCTTTGGGCTATTATCAAATGATAATATCTTTGAACAGAGAAAACATTTCGGCTCTGCGAGGAATACGAAGAATCTTAACCGAGAAAGAGGACTGGCACCGAGTTATCGACTATTTAGAACAAGAGGCTCTCCTTCTGACAGGGAAAGAATGTGCGAATACTTATCTAAAAATAGCCCGCATCTGGGAATTTAAAATAAAGCTAGTTCCTCAGGCTGTTCGTGCTTACGTCCGAGTTCTACAAATCTACTACCATAATTCAACGGCAGAACATACTATCTCACTTTTACGTAGTATTAAGGACTTTGAAACTTTAAGTCTCATCTTAAAAAAAATGATCCGTCGTTTATCTCATCCTAAAACTAAGGTTGAAAAACTTTGTGAGTTGGGTGCCATTTATTTCACAGAACTTAAGCGGCCTGTTCAAGCCTTAGAAGTTTATCAGGAGGCTCTTAAACATCAGCCCAAAAATAAAAAAATTCTAGACTCTTTAGAGAAAGTATATGCCCATGAAGGCCAGTGGGAAGAGCTCGTTGAAATTAAAGAAGAAAAGCTCCAACTATTGAAAGATATTTCTCAAGTGCATTTGCAGCATATAGAGCTAGGAGAGATCTACGTAAACTTTATTTATGATGAACGCCAAGCCATCACTCACTATGAAAGAGCTCTGGAAATATCTTCCTCTGATATTCCTCTCATTCATCAACTTCAAAAACTCTACAAAAACTGGGGCTATTTTAAGCGCTATATTGACCTTTGTGAACAAGAGATCAGCTACTGTGACGATAGCGAACGAGAAATAAATCTATGGCAAGAGATTGCATTCGTATCAGAAGGAAGATTATTCGATGAAAGTAAAGCCGTCGAATCTCTGGAAGAAATCCTTCAGATCGACCATCAACATGAGCACTCTGTTAATAAGTTGATTCAACTATACCAACAACTAGAAGACTATGTAAACCTCACTCGTATTTATGAAAAAAAGATTGAGTGGGCCACTGAGAAGAAGGAAGAAAACCTTGTTACTCAACTCCAATTGGAAACGGGGAAGATCTATCATGAGAAACTATCAGAAAGCGATAAAGCTCAAAAACTTTTTGAGAAAGTCCTGCTCCAAGTGCCAGATAATGCTTTTGCTTTAAAAGCTTTAGAAGAAATTTATGAAGGAGCCGGAAGTCCCGAAAAACAAGTTCATATTCTCCGGAAAAAAATTGAGCTCGCTCAAGATGAGAGAATTAAGATAAAGCTTTATTGGCAGCTAGGAAAAATATATGAAGAATCACTAGCCTCTCCTGAGGAAGCTTTAGAAACCTATCTTAAATTAGAAGAGTATGAAAAAGAGAATCTAAATCTTCTTATTTCGATAAAAAACCTCTACAAAAAACTAGAAGATAATTCTTCTTGGCTTAGTACTCAAACTCGAATCATAAATCATGCGAAAAATTCCGAAGAAAAAGCTTCCTTGTATTTAGAATCAGCTTATTTTTTGGAGACAGAAAACCCTTCTCTTGCTATTGATTATTTAGAAAAAGCAAGCAAGGAAAAGTTAAACTATTTTCCTGCCTTGTCTTTACTGACAAAACTACTAGTGGAAGAAAAGTCATGGGAAAAAGCCCTCCAAGCTCTAGATCAGTGGATTGAAGGAGAAACCGATGTCCAGCAAAGAGCGCAACTTTTTCTGAGGAAAGCAGAGATCTATCAAAATGAACTTTCTCTGATAGATAAAACTATTGATAACCTAGAAAGTTGTTTAGCAGAAAATATGCAACATTTTCGAGCCGCTTCCTTACTCGCGGAAATCTATTATGGGTTGAAAGTTTGGGAGAAAGCAGAGCCTCTTTATGAGCAAATTCTCTATCAGCAAGAATCTCTTTCTCAAGCAGAAATTTACGCCCGCCTGGGTGATATTGCTCTTCATAGTAAACGTCCAGATGTTGCGATTGTTCGTTATCAAAAATGTTTAGACTTAAAAAGTGACCACTTCTCTGCTTTAGAAGCATTGGGTAGTATCTATTACGATAATCAACAATGGGAACAAGCTCTTTTAGTATATATGAAGCTTAACAGCCAAGAGCAAGTTGAAAAACGTGAAATCGAACTTCGTTTAGCCGTTATTAAAGATAAAATGGGTATGGTGGAAGGAGCAATTGAAGGCTACTTGGCTGTAGTTGACGAAAACCCAAATGATTTTCTCACTTGGGAAGCTCTTGGTCGCTTATACCACGAAAGAGAAGACCTGGAGAAGTCATTAGAATGTTTTCGTCAGATGCAAGAAAATGCCCAAGATCCCGTAATTAAAGAGACAGGTTACTTTTGGACGACTCGCATTTGTGAAAAGCTTGGAAATTATAGTTTAGCCATTCAAAACTGTGTTGCTCTTTTAGAACTTTCTCCTGAAAAAATAGAGTCCCAGAAAAAACTACTCCAACTTTATCAAGAAAACCAAGAGTGGGAGAAAGCCCTTAAAGTAACCAATGAACTTCTTGCAAAAGCAGAGAATAACTATGAAAAGCTAGAGCAACTCATCCATAAGGGAGATATTTACTGGCAAGGCTACGGGGACACTGAAAAAGCGGTCTTTAGTTATCGAGAAGCTCTAGATATTATTCCCACTTATACCACAGCCATCGAAAAAATTGCTGCCATATATACCGAACAAGAAGACTGGACTAAGATCATCCAAATATACCAAGATTTTATTCCTCAGTACCCTTCACAGTTAAGAGGAAAGCTAATCCCGCTACTTGTCTCTAAAGCAGAGATTTTCCATCTTAAACTCGGAAACGATGAGCAAGCCACCGAAATTTATGAAAAGATTATCGAAATTGATCCCGAACATGAAGCTGCCCATGTTGCCTTAGCTAATATATGGGGAAATTCTCTAGAAAATGCTAGCCAAGCTATATTGCAACATCTCTATCTTATTAGTATAGATCCTTTTAGAGTAAGTTCTTATCACGATTTATGTCGTCTTTATATCGAAAGTAGAGATTATGATAAAGCTTATCTTTGCTGTCAAGCACTGGAAACTCTAGGAAAATTAAATGCTACAGAGGAAAGCTTTTTAAAACAAGTTCCCCTTAGAGTTCCCTCTGGTTGGTTAGACACTTGGACAATTGAAAATTTTGTTCGAAAATCAGATAGAGACACTCTTTACGAAATTATGTCCTCCATTGATAGCTTTGCTGAGAAAGCTTATTCTCCCACTCTGGAGGAAAATCTACAATCTTTGAGAAGAGAAAAACTACAAAATGATGAAGAAAAAGAAATTTCAGATACTATCCATGAAGTAATGCACCTTTTTGGCATTGAAAACCTGCAGCTATACTATCATCCTGAAAGCAGAGAAGTCCGCGTTGAGAACACTCTACCTCCTTCTCTCATTGTTGGTTTAAAAAGGTGGCGGCAACTCAACAAAAAGGAGAAATACTTTGTTCTGGGAAAAAGGCTTTTCTATATTGCCTGTCAGCACATTATGGCTTTGAAGTTGTCTCCCGAAGATTATTCTGATTATGTTACTCAATTGGTCGAGGCCTTTGCCGAAACAGGTACTTCGCAAAGTGAAGAAGAAGAAGCGGTTAGCAAACGTATTCGTAATTCACTACCAAGGCGAATCCGCAAACAACTCGAAGAAAGAATGGACATTCTGACAGAAATCTATCAGGCCGACACGCGAAAATTCTTGGAAGTCTTAAGTCGTGCCGCAAATAATAGTGCTCTATTAATTGCCGATTCATTAAGTGCTTCTCTCCGTGCCTACCAACAAGAAAAACAAGAGGACGTAGTAGAGTGGGAGAGCTGGCGTAAAGATTTAAATATTAGAGAAATTTTCCTTTTCAATATCTCTGATGAACACAACCGCCTTAGACGAGAACTAGGTTTAGAAATTAAGTGGATTAAATAAGGGACAAAAAAATGAATGAGTTTGAACTATTGTCCGGCGTCTGCCAAAAAATTAAAGAAGAAGAGCAGAGTGGAACTCTCAAAATCCAAGGAGAAGAAAGAGAAGCCTATATGTATTTTCGTAAAGGTTACATCCGCGCTCTCATTCCTTCTCGAAAAAGATCTATCCTCGCTGAAGCATTAAAAAACACTTTAGAGATCGACCGGAAAGACCTAGAAACTATATTTATTAGACAACGAAAATCAAAAAGTTCTTGGCTAAGTGCTTTTCAAAAATCTAAGCTTTCCGAAAAATTCAAGGAAAATAATTTTATTGCTCGTATTTGTCGCGCTCAAATGGAAGAAGAAATCTATGAAATGTTAGAATGGCCCAACGTACAATGTGAGTTTTCTCCTAACCAACTAGATGAAGATGTTTTTGAAGTCGACTTAGTGAGCTTACCGATCAATATCAATCCCGAAGCTGTTACGGTAGAGTTTGCTAGACGGCAAGATGAGTGGAGACTAATCCGAAAAATATTTCCTTCCAAAAAAGATATTCCTTATCTCTTAATAAAAAGAGATGACAGTGAAAATCCCGAAGAAAAGCACATTATGTCTTTCATTAATGGAATCCGAGATTTTACAGAGATCTTAGACGAAGCCAAAGTTTCTCCTTTCAAAGTAATGAAAATTTTATCTAAAGATTTCCAAAACAAAAAAGTAAGGTTGCGCACTATCGAGGAGCTTCAGTTTATGGCTCACCTTGATGTTTTAAAAGAAGATACTTTTAAGCGCATTCGCCTTTATGAACGAATCGAAGAATTAGCGGGAGAAAGTATAGATACCAGTACTTGGTTGGCCCAAGCATACCGACACATAGAACAAAACAACAAAGCGATTGAAAAATACAGGCATTTGGGAATAAACGCTCTCAATAAAAAGAGATATGACATTGCTGTAAAAGCATACCAGCAAGTGGTAGACCTTGCTCCGGAAAACCTGGAAGACTATGAGAAGCTTATTCAAGCTTGTTATAAATCAAATCAACTTGAAAAAGCCGCTGAAGTTTCTGCTGTCTATGCTCGTAAAATATCTATTCTCGACAAACGCAAAGCCATTGTTGTTCTTGATGAAGCCAATAAAAATTTTCCCTCCAGCCTGAGTAACTTAGAGCTTATGGCTAATCTCTATTTAGAGATGGGAGACAAAAAGAATGCTATTTCTACATACAACATTTTGGGAATGGTTATGCGTAAGCAGTCTAAGTTTGAGCTAACTCTAGACGTCTACAGAAAAATTATAAGCATTGATCCCAACAACATTCAAGCTCGTATTGAGCTAGGAGACAGTCTTATAGAGTCTGGCGAACAAGAAGAAGGATTAAACGAGTATAAAAAACTAGGCGAACTCCTTTATCAAAAAATTCAGCAGGGCCAAACTCAACTGGAGAGCAAAAATCTCATTGCTGTTTGTAAATGCATTATCCAATATGAACCCAAATCGATTGAAGCTCGCAACTGGCTAGTCGATGCCTATCGTTTCAGTAAAGAAAATCACAAAGCTCTCTTGATCTTAAAAGAATTGATTGCTCTCTTGATCGGAAAAAGAGATCTGGAAGGCCTAGTTGAAAATTTTCGTAAACTAGAAGATTTAGATCCCGGTGATTTTTCCAATCGTAAAAAACTCTCGGAAACTCTTCTTCTTCTGGGAAAAAAATCGGAAGCTATTATTGAATATGTTAAGCTAGGTCTGGAAACCTATGAGAAAAATGATATGCGTAAAGCTCGGGAGTCTTTTGAAGATCTTCTCAAGTTAGATCCTTTCAATTTGACCGCTCGGCAAAAATATGCAGAAATCTTAAGACAACTCAATAGGCAAGCGCGGGCCGTAGAAGAATATAAGTTAGTTGCTCTACTCTCCAAAGCCACCCAACAATACGAAGATGCTATCAATGCTTTTTCCGCTGTTGTCGAACTGACAGCAGACAAAGAGACCTGGGCGTTTTTGGAAATGGCTCGACTTCAAGAAAAATTGGAGATTACTGACAAAGCCATTGAAAACTATCGAATTTATGCAACCAAAAGTTTTACTCGAGGAAATTACGGAGAAGCTTTTGAAGTGAGCAACCATGTCTTAGAATTAGCACCTGATGATCCTTATAGTTTGGACTTAAAGAAGCAAGCTCAAGAAAAATTGCAGCAATACCAACCAGAATCAGAAGAAGTAAGAGAATTCTAAGGTACTTTAAAAATAGATATACCACCAAGGAGAAAAATATGCCCCAGAATCTTGTCGAAAAAATAGCTCAAAAAGCAGCCGTGGGATGGAGTCCTGACGAACAAGTCAAAAGTGGTGACTATATATCTATTCGCCCTCGTCACGTTATGACTCATGACAACACAGGAGCGGTCATTCCAAAGTTCTTTTCCATTGGAGCTAAAAAAATTGCCAATCCTCGACAAATTGTTTGCACTCTCGATCACAATGTCCAAGATAAAAGCCCAAAAAACCTAGCTAAGTATACTAAAATAGAAGAGTTCTGCCAAGAAATGGGGGTTGACTTTTATCCTGCCGGAAGAGGTATTGGCCACCAAGTTATGTGTGAAGAAGGATATGCCTGGCCTGGTGAGATGATAGTAGCCTCAGATAGTCACTCCAATATGTACGGAGGCCTCGGATGCTTGGGAACTCCAGTTGTCCGCACGGATGCCGCTGCTATTTGGGCAACCGGTCGCACTTGGTGGCAAGTCCCTCCCGTCGCTCGGGTCGAATTAAAGGGAAAACTTCTTCCTGGAGTAACTGGAAAGGACGTTATTATCGCACTTTGTGGCCTCTTTGCTTCTGATGAAGTTCTCAACCATACCGTGGAATTTGTCGGAGATGGAGTTTCCTCATTAAGTATAGATCAAAGATTAACCATTGCCAACATGACAACGGAATGGGGTGCTTTAGCGGGAGTTTTCCCTATCGACGAGGCTACCTTTGCTTGGCTAAAAAAACGAGCTGAATTCATTGAAAAAAGAGGACTAGCCAAGGTACCTTCTGACCAAGATTCAAAAGAAGGAGAACACCCTCGTCTCAATCAAAAACGTATTGATAGTCTCTCTCGTGATTTTTTGGCAGCAGACTCTGATGCGACTTATGCAAAAGATCTAATAATCGATCTTAGTACCATCCAGCCCTATGTTTGTGGGCCAAACACCGTAAAAGTTATGCACCCTGTCTCTACTTTAGAAAAAGAAAAAATTCAAATCCACAAAGCCTATCTAGTCTCTTGTGTTAATAGCCGAGTGGAAGATTTAAACGCCGCTGCCCAAGTAATTGCAGGAAAGAAAGTAGCTCCTGGAGTGGAGTTTTATATTTCAGCCGCCTCCAGCGAAGTTCAAAGCGAAAGTGAAAAGAAAGGGGATTGGCAAAAGCTTCTAGATGCAGGAGCGACCCCGCTTCCTTCTGGTTGTGGTCCATGTATTGGTCTAGGCCAAGGGTTGCTCCAAGATGGGGAAGTTGGTATTTCTGCGACAAATCGTAACTTTAAGGGGAGAATGGGTTCTTCTCAAGCTGAAGCTTACTTAGCCTCTCCTCCTGTCGTAACAGCATCTGCCATTGCCGGCTTTATTGCTAGCCCCTATTCTTTTGAAAACAGAGAAACTAAAACGGAAATCAAAAATTACTCTTCCAAATCCCAAGCCCGTAAAGCAACAAAAATCATCGAAGGATTTTCTCCCAAAATAATGGGAAAATTGGTCTTTTGTTCTCAAGATAATCTCAATACCGACGGAATCTATCCGGGTAAGTACACTTACAAAGATGAGATTACACCACAAGAGCAGGCTGCCGTCGTTATGGAGAACTATGATCCTGAATTTTCTCATCTAGTTCAAGAGGGTGATATTTTAGTGGGGGGATTTAATTTTGGAACAGGAAGTTCACGAGAACAAGCTGCTACAGCCCTTATGTATAAAGGATTAAAGCTTGTTATTGCCGGATCATTTAGTGAAACATATAAGAGAAATGCTCTAAATAACGGTTTTCTCGCCATAGAGGCGCCTCTATTGGTGCAAGAGCTAAAAGAAATATACAAAAAAAATAACGCCTTAACTATTATAACTCAACTAGAAGCAGAAATCTGTTTTTCCAATTCCACTATATCTGTACAAGCGAAAGAGTACCCCTTCTCTCCTTTGGGAGTTGCTGCTCAAGAGCTAATTGTAGAAAAAGGGCTAGGAAATTGGGTCAAAAAACAGATTGGATAGAATCTAGAAGAAAGGATATGAGATGACTATTTCTCGACAAATTTCTGAATTTGCCACTCAACTCAAGTACCAAGATTTACCAGAAAATGTTGTTCATGAAGTAAAACGCTATCTTTATGACTCTGTAGGCTGTGCTTATGGTGGTTACCACACGAAAGATGTAAAGATCATCCATGATTTATACAAGGATATGGGAGGAAAAGAGGAAGCTACAGTTATCGGCTTTGGAAATAAAATGCCCGCTGTCAATGCTACTCTCGTCAATTCTTTGATGGTGCGAGCTTTGGATTACAATGATATTTACTGGAAAGAAGACCCTTCCCACCCTTCTGATATTATTCCAGCGGCTCTTTCGGTAGGCGAAATGAGGGATTGCTCCATGGAGGAGGTCATTGTTGCGATAGTCCTTGCTTATGAATTTGAGCAACGTATATGTGAATTTGCTGTTCCTGGAGTTCGCGAACGAAAATGGCACCATGCTACTTTGACTCAATTTGTTTCCCCTATTGTTGCAGGTAAGCTTCTGGGGTTAAGCGTTGAACAGATGGTAAATGCCATTGGAATAAATGGCTCTCATAACCATACTATCGGTTGCCCCACAGCGGGAAAATTAACGATGATGAAAAACACGGTAGACCCTATGGCTGTTCAAAGTGGGGTTTTTGCAGCCCTAATGGCAGAGAAAGGCTTCAGTGGAACGGAAGCTGTTTTCGAAGGCAAAGAAGGTCTTATGGATGTTTATGGACCTGATTGGGATTTAGATAAATTAGTCGGTGGCTTAGGAGAAAAATACAAAATCCTCGAATGCAGTATGAAAGCATTTCCTACGGAAGCTCTTTCCCATACTCACTTATCGACAACTCTAAAAGCAATGAGAGAAAACAATCTCAGCTACGATATGATAGAAGAGGTCAAAGTTACCACGATAGCCCGAGCCTGTGATATTCTCTTCGATTCTCATAAGTATCGACCAGAATCTCGCGAAACAGCTGACCACTCTCTTCCTTACTGCTTAGCAGCTGCCATTGTCGATGGCAAAATTACAACAGACTCTTTCTCTGATGAAAAGCTCAAAGACGAACGTATTTGGTCTGTCATTGATAAAGTCAAAGGAGAACCTTCTCAAGAATTCGAAGAAATGTTCCCGGCCAAGCAGCCTTCTCGAGTGACTATCACAACAAAAGATGGACAAAGCTTTTCAGAGTACTTAGAATACCCTAAAGGCGATCCTCGTGAACCAATGTCAATGGAAGATTTGCGGGTAAAATTTGATTCTCTTTCTTCTAGTCTTTTCTCCGAAGAAAGGTTAGAGAAATTGCACCAGGTAATTTTTTCTTGCGAAGGTATGAGAGCACGTGACTTCATGGCGGAGTTGGTTGTCTAGAAAATTTCCATAACACTATAAGGCCCTATTTTGTTGCCGAAGAAAATATTTTTTTCGGTAACAAAATGAGGGTTTTCTCTACAGAAAAAGGAAGAAAAAGCGAATTATGAACCCGGTTTTAGATCTCTTTCCACTTGCAACGACAGTACTCTTTCCTCACCAAGAGATTCCCTTAAATATTTTTGAACCGCGCTACTTAAACTTAATAGAACAGTGCACTCAGCAAAATAAAGGATTTGGAATTTCTTTGATCAAAGAGGGAGCAGAGGTGGGTCCCCCTCCCATTCCTCATAAGGTCGGAACTGCTGTGGAAATCATAAGCTATGACAGGATAGAAAAAAATCGTTTTTTTGTTGTAGTTCGAGGGACAAGACGTTTTCAAATTGTACGTCTTCTCCAAGAGCAACCTCACATCCGGGTAGAAATTTCATGGTTAGACCCCGAAGAAGATAATCTATTTCCAGGGGACTATGAACTTCTTCGCCATACCTTAAAAAGATTGCTAGAAAAAATACCGACAGGTCGAGATCTTCAAGAAAAACTTCGCCTTGCTGATCAAGAAGAGCTATTTGCCTTAACGGGCATTTTTCTTTCCGGCAATCCCTTTGCTAAACAAAAAATTTTAGAGCAACCCCGAGAAGATTTCATTCCTACTCTTCAAGGGTTGTTTGAATCTCTTTTAGAGTAGCGATAAAAAAGTTGCCAAAGGCTAATTAATAGAGTATTATAAATATATTGATTTTTTTAATACGTCTTAATCCGCAGATATTTTTGGGAGCATTCCAAAATGGAGCATTCTTTTTCCAGAAAAATAGCGATAATTTTGCTTATTTTTATAATAAGTTTTTTCTCACAAGTCTTTGCTTTTACAATAGGTGATTTATATGTCACCTTCAATCAAGGAAGCCAAGTCTCCCGCATAGATGCCTCGGGCAATGTTTTTTCCACGGGTATTACCATCCCTGATGCCTCAGCAACATCACCTCCTATCCTTTTTCATGATGGCAGCCTCTACACAGGAAGCATAAATTCCATTTTTAAGCATGATAATGATCAAGGAACAGCTTCTTCTACTTTTGCAACGAGCTTAAATCGCCCTGAAGGAATGATCTTTGACAGTGCTGGGAATTTCTATGTTTCCCAGTTTAATTCTGGTGTCGTTACAAAAATAACTCCCTCCAATCAAAAATCTACCTTTGCTACCGGTCTAACCGGCCCATTCCAATTTGCTCTTCACTCTTCGGGCGATCTTTTTATCACCGAATTTTCTGGCGGGCGCATAACTCGAATAAATTCCTCGGGACAAACATCAACCTTTGCCTCTGGTTTAACAAATCCGACAGACTTAGTTTTTGATGCCAGCGGTAATTTATTTGTCTCTTTACACGGGCCTAGTCAAATTTTAAAGTTCACACCTGGCGGAACACAAAGCTTCTTTGCAAATACTTCAAGTCCAGCGGAAGGTTTAGCCTTTGATGCTAATGGCAATTTATATGTAGGGAACAATGATGGTACCATTCAGAGATTTACTCCTAGTGGACAAGCTTCTACTTTTGCCAATGTAGGGGGAGATATTGACGATATAGCTTTTGTCACTCTTAATGCAGCAGTTCCAGAGCCATCCACTTGGTTTTTAATGTTTTTTGCTTTTGGGTATTTTTGGAAAATTAAAAAATGAACCGTTATTTTTACAAACTAGCAATGGTCACTATGGTTCTAATCTTAGCTTGTAGCCAGATCCAAGGATCGACGCTGAATACAAGTTTTTCTGTTGCAGGAGTATCCAATATTTTTGGAGCCGGACATGCAACAGTCCCCTCTGATGGGCAACTACCTCCCGGAGTCAACTTCACAGCAGGGCCAAATACTTTTGTTACTTTCTCCAGCGTTACAGGCTTAGTGGCAATCGTGTTGGGAGATAAATCATAAATTTCTCATTAAAGGCCGATAAGTTATTACCCAAGGGACACCAAGCCCGTGCGGAGAAAGGCCTATATTTTCTGGGAGAACGAAGAGGGTCGAGGGCCTAGAGCTCGTATACCAGGATGTTATGGTAACCCCAGATTTCTCTACGATGAGACAAAAAAAACTTAAAGAGGTAATCCAATGAAGAATCTTATCGTAGGAATAGACGTAAGTAAGAACAAACTAGATGTAGCTTACATGACAAGTGAAAATAAAAAAACAAAGGATGTAGGTCAGCTTGATAATAAAACTAAAGAGATTAGTACGTTACTGAAAAAGCTAAAGCAATATCAAGAAAAAGAAAAAGCAGAAAAGTTGGCCTTGATCCTATTTCATATGAAAGTGGTTCGTCTGTTTTTAGACGAAGACGTATTTCTAAGCAAGGTAACCCTTCAATTAGATCAAAGCTTTACATGAGTGCTCTTGGCGGAAAAAGAGGTCAGAATCCTCTCAATCAATTCTACAATCGACTTGTTAGTAATGGTAAGAAGAAGAGGCTCGCTCTTGTTGCATGCGCTCGAAAAGTTCTTGTTTGGGTTTGGGCTGTTTTTTCTACCAATACCCCTTTTGATAGCTCTCGGTTTGCTACTCAATAGAACCTCAGCTTTGCTTTCGAGAATAAAACCCAAAAACGACTGTTATCAACTCGTAATTCGGTTCGTAATCGTACTCTTAATCGTAATCATAATCGAGTAACAAAAGAGTAAAAGATTAAGATTACGAGTAGGATTACGATTACGAATCGAGTTACGAGTCGAATTATCTTTGATGAAAACTTCTACCAATTACTTGGTCTGTGATTCCTATAAGTATTGGAATACGTCAGAAGAATTGAGCCTCGTGGATGTGCTTAATTTATATAGTCTAAAACCACTTTGCAACAATATATTTATACACAAATTTTTATTAAATTTTTATTACTTTTTACTTGATCTCTGAGAGAGGGTCTCCACCCAACAGCGATAAACCACCCCTACTGATCAACATACTGCCCGTCTTTCCATTGCCCAGAGAGTTGCAGTTTTCCTTCGCTATCATAGAGGCTACCTTGGCCCTGAGCTTTATCATGCTCCCAGTCTCCGTCGTATTTTTCTCCATTGGCCCAAACAAATGATCCTCGGCCGTGTTTTTGGTCGTTTAACCACTCGCCACTATACTGAGCTCCGTTAGAGAGAGTATAAACCCCTTGCCCATTTTTCTGGTTTTTCTCCCATTCTCCTTCGTATTTGGCTCCCCCTTTCCAGGTAAAAATTCCCTCTCCCTCTTTTTCGTTATTTTTGAATTCCCCCGTGTAGCTGTCTTCATTGGCATATCGGTACGTCCCAAATCCATCCATCTGGCCTTCTCGAAAGGAACCTTTGTATTGGCTCTGGTCGGGATAACTCAAAGAGCCCTTTCCTTGAAAAAGACCATTCAAATATGCCCCTTCGTAGACTGTCTCATCTTTGAAGGTTTGTTTTCCTTGCCCAATTCCCTGCTTTTCTCCGAGTTTAAATCCTCCGCTATACCAGTCTCCATTTTTGGCACTTAGAGCTCCTTGCCCATGGGGATAGTCGTTGTAGAATGTCCCTTCGTATCGACTGCCGTTTGCATAGATCAAAACTCCTTGCCCGTGTTTTTTTCCCTGATGAAAAGAGCCTGTGTAGCGATCATTACGAGTATTCGTTAGACTGCCTTGTCCGTGAGGATAGTTATTTTTAAACTCTCCCACATATTTTTCTCCTTGCTGGGAGAGAGTCCCTTGTCCATGGCGCTGGTTATTGCGAAACTCTCCCACGTATTTATCTCCATTGCTATAAAGAAAAGTACCTTGGCCATGAAACTTGCCATTTTTCATTTCTCCGTTGTACCGACTTCCTTCCTGATAGACTTTGTTAACTAGTCCATCACTAGGAGAGTTGCTTTGACAAGCAATGAACAAAAAACAAAAGAGAATAAAACAAGAAAAATAAGTTTTTTGTCTTAGCATAGTTTATTCCTTACTTCGCATCTCCAAACCATTTTATCATGATTTTTTTGTAGGAAGGAGATGCTTTCATTTTAATAACAATTTGGTCGATTTTATTAAATAGATCTGGTTCTGATTGTCTAACCCCATAGTGGTAACCCTCTTCACGCAAAGAAGAAGGGATCAATCGAAACTTTTGAGTTTGCTTGGCATGATACAAGAGAAAAGCAGAGTCATAGATAAAAGCTTCTATCTTCCCTGCGAGTAAATCATCAATTCCTGCATAACCATTAGCATAAGTAGAAACCGATTGAAAGCCTAAAGAATAAAAATAGGCTTTGCTTACAGGATCATCGTAGCGGCCTACTTTTTTATCTTTAATATCATCTAATATTTGGTAGGGGCTATCTAATCGAGTGGCTACCACGAGAGACCATTTATGATATGGCCTTGTCCAACTAATATCTTGAGTTTCCTCGGTGGGAGTCCAAGCATTTCCAATAACGTCAATTTTATTTTGACGTAAATGGTCAGGTAATTGGTGCCAATCACCAGGAACAATCTCCACTTTAATCTCTGCTCCCAAATCTGCCCCTAGTTCTTTTGCCAGCAAATAGGCTAAATCCACTTCATAGCCTGTTGTTTCATTTGTTTCTACTGCATAGAAAGCCCAAGGTAATTCAGCTGGCTCCATTCCGACCCGAAGCACTTTTGAGTGCTTAATTCTCTTAAGATTTTCCCCTAAAGGTTTTATCTTGTTCTGATTGATAGAAGCAGAAGAATCTTTTTGGCAAGCTACCAGTAAAATTGATAGCATCATAATCCAGCATAGAGAAAATCGATACCCTATCATGATAGATCTCTCCTTGTAAATTGTTTAAAGGGCAAAGTTAAAGTAAAGATAGCACCTTTATCTTTACCTTTGCTTTGTGCTGACAAAGTTCCCGACATTTCTTGGGCCAAATTTGCCGAGCTATGTAGGCCAAATCCCTGACCGTTCTTGCGCGTAGTATAGCCGTGCTGGAAAATCTGAGAAAGAGATTTTTCCTCAATTCCAACGCCATTGTCTTCAATTTCAATTTTAATTTTGGGAGGATCGATTTTCTCTTTTTTTACCCTAATCACAAGTATCTTATCCTTTCCCTTTTTGGCTTGCAAAGCATCTTTTGCATTACCAATCAAATTGATTATAATTTGTAGAAATTTGTTTTTCTCCAAACAAACTAAATACAAATCATCATAGTCTCGCTTAATTTTTACATTCATCTCCTCTAGTGGTTTTAAGTGAATGCGTAAACTCTTTTCCATCAAATCCGAAATGTCCACTTTTTCAACAAGTCCACTTCCCTTGGTGTGAGCATGTTGCATATTTATAACATCAGCAATATGGCGAATATTTTCCAATAAAGACTGAATATCTTCGGCCATCTTTTTTCTTTCCGAAGTAAGAGACTCATCTAAAACTGATATATAGTGGGGTATTGTTTTCCCTTTCTCAGATAAAAAAAAAGAATCCAGATCATCTTTCTCTTTAAGAAGAGAATTCAAACGAGAAATACCGGAGATTTTAGAGCAACGAATTTGCTCCTGCAATACACTTGCCGATGCATTGACACTATTGAGAACATTCCCTACATCATGTATAACATTACGAGCAATTTGTGCCATTCCCTCTTGATGAGCGAGATCAATCATCTTTTGATGGGTTTCTCGTAGTTCTTTTGTCCGCTCATTTACCGTAATCTCTAAGTCATCGGCATAAGTTTTTAGCTGATGATTAGACTTTCGAACAGCATCTAGTAAACAATCAAAACACTTGCCCAAAAGCTGAGATTCATTCATCCCGCTACTGTTCAGCAAAAATCCACTATTGTCTCTCTCTATCTTTGAAATAGTGATATTTTCTTTGTTAACATTAAGAGAGAGTTCTTTTTCAGCAACGAGTAACATTTTTTTACTTAGATTAATAATCGGAATAGAAATTCCTCGAGCCACAATGTAAGTAACAAGACTTGTGATAATTAAAATAAACCAGGCCACTGAAATTTCTTGTGACAGATATTTTTTCACGTCTTTATCGACATAATCTATCGGAAACCCGACCATCATGGTGATAGGTAACTCGTTTACATTTCGATCATTAGGATCTAGGCAAGCAAATATAGTTTGATACTTTGACCCAAAAAAATCCAATTTTTGGATAATTTTTCCTTTTTTATTTTTATATAGTTGGAAAAATAAATCTTGAGGTAATTGATAATCTGAGCGCTGGTAGTTTTCTCCAAAGGCTGTAGAGGAAACGCTTTTCCTATGATCAAAAATGACAATATCTAAACCAGTATCACGTTTGATTTGGTCAAGAAGATGAGTATCTATGTTGTAACCCGCCACTAAAATCCCTTGCTTCTCTCCCCCGATAGATCCACGGCTCTCTATGTTGACTACGGCAAGCAAGCGAATTTGATCGGCAATCCGAACCATCTTATTTTCCTCATACCCTTTTAAGGCATTTTGAATATGAGAACCTCGGGCAATTTCTCCCGAACTAGACAAGTTTCCTAAACTAGCTTTTATTGTTAGGTCCATTCCGATCAACTCGATCCAGTCTAGCCTTGTTCGAATGTTAATTCGAGATAAACGCTTAAGCATGGCCAAGCGATCATTTTTCAAGAACTCTTCTCTTAGTTCTTGGTTGTAGGAAATCAAGTAAGCACAACTCATCGCTCTTTGCTCATACTTTTCGAAATGGTGTGCCACCATAGCCCAAGCGCGATCAATACGTTCCCTTAATTCTTTCTCAACACCATTTTTGTATGCTTGAACCGAGATAAAAGTATAGGTGCAGATAATGACCAAGGAAATAGACAAAAATACCAAAAGCAACTTTTTTTGGATTTTCATAGAGAATTAGACTTTTTAATTGGACTTTTAATTGGACTTTTAATTGGACTTTTTAATTGGATAAGACGGAAAAAAATAGGAACCCAACAAAATAATCATGGTAGAAATTCCCACTATTGGAATTACAGGCAGAAAGCCAAAAGCCCAGGAAATAGAGATCTTCTCTGCAGCAAAAGCCACAACCAAAAACTCTCCCACAACAATGGAAATTAAACAACTTTGGGGATTAACTCTCTTCAAATGTAAAGCAGCAACAACAGTAGGAAAAAGAACTGCCAAACCTGTAAAAGCTTCCGTGGCAATTTTAAATATAGTGGCAGGAGGTTGATAGGCTAAAGCTAAACCAAATATAGCAACAACGACAACAAAACCCTTTCCCACAAGAATTTGTTTCTTTAAAGAAGCTTTGGGCTCAATAAAGGGCAAATAAAAATCTCTAGTTAAAATAGAGCTCAAGGCTAAAAGTTGGGAATCTAAAGTCGACATAAATGCAGCCACTGCTCCCACCATGATTGTGGTTGCAAGCCAAATAGGAAGATACTGGTTAAGCATCAAGGGAAGAATTTTGTCTGTTTCTTTCCCCTCTAGTCCAGGAAAAGCTAAATGCCCCATAATCCCTATGGCGATAGGAAAAATAAATAACACAGCTGTTACTAAGGGGTAAAGAACCGCGGCTGTTTTTAAGGAGCGAGGAGATTCTGCGGTGAAAAAACGCATGAACATTTGAGGAAACATCGGCACACAAAAAAGCCAGAGAAGCATGAAACTAAACCATTTTCGAGAGGTAAAATATCCCTTCGTTCCTTCCATTGAGAAAAGATCCGGACGAATTTCAAAAACCCTCTGGTTAGCCTCACTAATTCCGCCGAAGTTTTCCGCTATAGCAAAAAGAGCTATGGCAATACAAAAGAACATGAGAATTCCTTGGAAAACATCTGTCCAAGCAGCTGTGCGCATCCCTCCTACAAAAACATAGCCGACAATAACCAAAGTTAAGGAACTTGCTCCCACAAAATAGGGAATTTGTCCGTCTGTAACTTGCGAGAGTATGTGTCCTGCTCCAATAGGTTGGATAGCTATATAAGGTACAGTAAAAAAAACCATAACTAAAACCATAGCAACTCTCAAAGGAGGATAGTTTAGTTCTTGAGAGATCATTTCAGGGGGAGTGATATAGCCTTTTTTCTTTCCTAAAGCCCAAGTTTTCTGGCCGATGAAATAAAAAGCTAGGGCGATGAGGGAGGTGCCCATAGTCATAATACCATAGTAGCTATAGCCAAGACGGTAACCAGCCCCGGCAAAGCCAAGAAAGAAAAAAGCGCTCAGGTTTGTCGAAATCAATGTAAAAAATAAAACGACGGCACCTATTTTTCGACCTGCTAGAAAGTAATCTTCTGGGGTATTTTCATTTCTCTTGCTTCCCCAATAGGTTATCAGGAAAGTTACCAGAAGATAGAAGGCTAAAATAGTCGAAGTAATTTCTAGCTTACTCATGTGTCTTTTAATTCCTCCTCAACCCAATAGCTCTGACAGAAAAAAAATATAGCCAAAGAAAAAGCCAACTGAAGGAAAAAAAAGAAGTATATCCGAAAAGGAAAATTTCCCCACCACAGACGAGAATTTTCTTCTATAAAGAGATAATCCTGAGAAAGAAAAAAGAAAAAAATAAAAATCCCTAGCCACAAAATACCTATTTTCTTTTTTGATTTCATTCTTTTCCCTTTCTTTTATGATGTATTGCTTTTATTTTTCTTGGTAATTGGGTTTTACAAGGCGTAACGGACAACCACGAGGGTCCTTGCGGACGGCCCTCGTAGTTGTCCCTACATACATCCAAATTATTTCCTGTCAAGCGAAGTTATCCTTGTAGGGACAACAGCGAGGGCCTGCCCGCAGGGCCCTTGTGGTTGTCCGCTACGCCTGAGAGTATACAAGGGTTTTAGTCTACTCTCCCGAATCCGCATCAGCATCAACATCAACATCAGGAACCTCTGCACTTGCGCCAACAACAGCAACTTCTGAGGTTTCTTCGCCTTCGCCTTCTACTTCTTCCTCATGGCCTTCATCTAGCTGATCTAGTTGCTCTTTGGCCAACTTGGCCACAGAAACAACTCTGTCGTTATCTTTCAGGCGAATTAATCTAACTCCCTGAGTGGCCCGAGAAAGCATACGCAAAGAGGCTTCCATTCGTATGACCATTCCCTTGCTTGTGATGATCATAATTTCATCTTCATCACAAACCGAGCGAATAGAGATAACATCTCCGGTTTTATCTGAACGTCTTACGTTAAGCACTCCTTGAACCCCTCTTTTTGTCACTCGATAAGAATCAAAAGAGGAACGTTTACCATATCCTTTTTCACATATGGTGAGAATGCTATGATCAGCATCAGCAATGACCATTCCGATTAGTGTATCGTCTTTGAGTAAGCGAACTCCCCGAACTCCTCGTGTGCTCCGGCCAAGAGGACGCATTTGCTTTTCGTGAAAACGACAAGCTCTTCCCAATCTGGTAGCGAGCAGAATATCTTGGTTACCGTCAGTTAAAACTGTAGAGATTAGGCGGTTTCCCTCATCTAAATTAATCGCACGAATTCCATTTTTATTGGGACGAGAAAAAGCTGAAAGAGCAGTTTTCTTAATAATCCCTTGCTCCGTAGCCATAACCAACCAACGGTCATCAAATTCTTTAACCGGAATCAAAGAAGTGACTGTTTCGTCTTCGGCTAAGTTCAAAAGGTTGGCAATGGGTCTTCCTTTCGCGTAACGTTGGAATTCAGGAATATCGTATACCTTGAGCCAATAAAGTTTTCCATGATCGCTGAAGATTAAAAGATATTGGTGGGCCGAAGCGATGAAAAAATGTTCCACAAAATCACCGTCTTTGACGTCCACTCCCGTGATACCACTTCCACCGCGGTTTTGCTTCCGGTAAAGCTCAATAGACATACGCTTCAAATAGCCTTGATTCGTCACAAGAACGGCCCACTGATCATCTGGAATCATATCTTCAATATTAATATTGTTGATCGGCAAACCTATCTCTGAGCGCCTTCTATCACCATACTTGTTCCGAATTTCAAGAGTGTCGTTTTTGATCATCTCTAAAATACGGCTTTCGTTTCCTAAGATATCTTTGAACTCTGTAATTTCCAACTCGAGAGACTCTTTTTCTCCCTTGAGTTTTTCCTGTTCCAAACCAGTTAAAGTACCTAGTCTCATTTGAATAATAGCTTCCGCTTGGACTTTACTCAAATTCCAGTTTTTTTGGAGAGCTTCCTTCGCTTCTTTAGGATCAGAAGACTGGCGGATGGTTTTAATGACGGCATCAATATTTTGTTGAGCAATCAAAAGACCTTGGACAAGATGATGACGGGCTTCCGCCTTTGCCAAAAGAAAAACTGTGCGTCGTCGGATCACTTCTTGTCGAAACTCAATAAAACAAACGATCGTTTCTTTGATATTAATGGTTTTGGGGCGGCCATTTATCAAAGAAAGCATAATAATGGAAAAATTGCTTTGCAAAGATGTGTATTTGAATAGTTGGTTCAAAATAACATCGCTGTTTTCCCCTCTTTTGAGATCAACAACAATTCGCACAGTCTCATCACGCCCACTTTCATCACGGACATCAGAGATACCAATGAGTTTTCCTTCTTTGACCAACTCGGCAATTCTCTCAATAATTCTAGCTTTATTTTGCTGGTAAGGAATCTCTGAGAAAATAAGAGAACAGCGCCCATTTTTCTTTTCTTCGACATGAGCTCGTGAACGAACGGTGACTCCTCCGCGGCCTGTAGTGTAGGCGCTTTTTGAGTCGTAACTCCCACAGATAATGGCTCCTGTAGGAAAGTCAGGTCCTGGGATAATTTGGCAGAGGTCTTCGACCAAAATATCAGGCTCCTCAATCACCTTTATAATACCATCACAAACTTCCGTTAGGTTGTTTGGAGGAACAGAGGTGGACATTCCCACCGCAATTCCAACGCCACCGTTAACTAAAAAGTTAGGAAATTTTGAAGGAAGTACCGTTGGCTCTGTTCGTGTCTCGTCATAGTTCGGAACATAATCTACAGTATCTTTTTCAATGTCCTCCATCATCATTGTGCTAAAGGCCGTCAATTTTGCTTCGGTATACCTCATTGCAGCAGCGGGGTCTCCGTCTAAAGACCCAAAATTTCCCTGTCCTTTAACCAAGGTGTAACGCATATTAAAATCTTGAGCCATACGTACGAGGGTAGGGTAAACAACCGCCTCTCCATGAGGATGGTAGTTACCAGAAGTATCCCCAGCAATTTTCGCACATTTACGAAACTTTGAGGAAGGGCCTAGATTCAAATCTCGCATAGCGACAAGAATCCTTCTCTGAGAAGGCTTCAAGCCATCGCGAGCATCGGGTAAGGCCCGAGAAACAATAACGCTCATAGCATAGTTTAGATACGAAGTTTTGAGTTCATCCTCCAGGCGGAGACTAGGATACTGCTTACTTTTTTCACTCATAAATTACTCTCTATTTATTTTTCCATGTGCCTAAATTCTTATTCGATAGCTAAAAGCTTTAGAGACTTAGAATCTATTAAAATAAATTCTTAGCGAAACTGATAGGAAACAGATTTTTTGTTTAACGCTTCAATCGCTTTCAATAACTGTTTGTCAACAAACGGCTCTCCTTCTACTTCTGTTTTGCGTAAAACAAACCAATTAAGAAGTTGCCTTTGCTCATCTAGTTCTAAAGGAAGCAAAACATCTGGAAAAATGCCTCCCTCTATCCCTGGTTCTTTTTGAATACACCGTCCAGAAGGTGTGTAATATCTAGCCGTAGTTAATTTTAATCCTGTACGCTCATCTTTAAGAGGGAGTATTGTCTGAACACTTCCCTTGCCAAAACTTTTGGAGCCGACTATAATTGCTCGGTGATAATCTTGGAGAGCACCAGCGACAATCTCGGAAGCACTGGCACTTCCTCGATTAATGATAATAGCCAGAGGAAGCTTCCAAGTGGTTGAATTTGTCGCATGAAAAGTTTGATGGCTAGCGGTTACTCTTCCTTTTGTATAAACAATCGTCCCTTTAGAAATAAACAAGTCAACAATGTCAACAGCAGAGTTAAGGAGCCCACCTGGATTAAAACGAAGATCCAAAACCAATTTTTTCATGCCCTGCTCTTTTAAATCTTCGATTGCCTCTTCCAATTCATTTGCACTATTTTGGTTAAAGCGAACTAGGCGGACATAGCCAATACTATTCTTTCTCTCAATAATTTCAACACCCTTGACACTGACAATCTGAATTTGATCGCGAATAATCTCTATATCCGTAGGAGTTTTTTCTCCCTCGTGAATAACCTTTAAGGTAACTTTTTCTTGGATTTCGCCGCGTAATCTTTTCAAAGCTTCGTCTAGACTAATTCGCTCAGCCGATTCTCCGTTAATTTCAAGAATTTTATCACCCGCAAGAATGCCAGACTTAGCAGCAGGAGAATCATCGATGGGAGTTATTACAGTTAAAAAACCATTTTCAATTGTAATCTCAATTCCAATCCCGACGAACTCTCCTTTGGTTCCTTCAAAAATCTGCTTGTACCTTTCGGTATCTAGATAGGAAGAGTAAGCATCAAGAGTCGAAACCATCCCGTTGAGAGCTCCTTCTAAGAGCTTATCAGGCGAAGTGTCTGAAACATAGTAAGTGAGGATTTTATTGCGCACTTCCGCAATAATCTCCCCTTCTCGGTAGGCATCTAAAGTATAGGCAAAAAGATCCGTTAATATGACAAATGTTAAGGTGGTAAAAATGATGGTAAGAGAAGCCGTAAAAATAATTTTTTTACGCATATAAAAATTCCCCTAGAATTTTCGCAAAAAAGGCTCCAAAGCCAAAAAATTCAACGAGATTATTATACTAAAAATAGAAAAAAAAGCAATCGAAATAATGACAAATCCGCAACTTTACCATAACAAAAAAATGAGAATAGAAAAGAGACTTAGAGGAAAAGTGGAGTAAAAGATTACTTTGGGGGGTAAGAAAGAGGATAAGAGGAACTTTAATAGTTGGTATATTAAGACTTAAAGGAGGGATGAAAAAATGAGGGTAGCAGGCGCTACCCCAAAAAACAGCAACATATAGCAACAAAATAACTACCAGTTAAATACTATAAAACTTTACCAATTCTTTGTCAAGTTAAAAATCTGTAAATATAATTGTTTTTTATATTTTATTGAAAAACTATGAAAAATAAAAAAACAATCACTACATGTTTTATACATATTTATAACTTTATTAATTTTTCTTAATCTTCTTCAATCTCTTTTAAAGCTTGGGCCAAGGACTGTAAAAGTTTGGGAACCCCTTTCCCTGATACTCCCGAGATAGAATGAATTTGCCCTGAAAACTCCTTTTGGAACTCTTCTAAAACTTCATCCGTCCCTGTAATATCCATTTTATTTGCAGCAATTAAAAATGTTTTTTTGGCTAAAATAGGGCTATAAGATTCTAATTCATTTTGCAAAATTTGCCACGTTTCGAGAGGACTTTTGCCTTGTTCAGGAGTCATATCAACCATATACAAGAGAATACGTGTTCTCTCAATATGGCGAAGGAACTTATCCCCTAAGCCTACTCCTTTATGAGCTCCTTCGAGAATTCCAGGAATATCAGCAATAATCAAGCGGAACTCGTCCCCTAGGTCGACTATCCCAAGATTAGGTTGAAGAGTCGTAAAAGGATAGCTCCCTATCTTCGGACGGGCAGCGGAAACCCGAGATAAAAAAGTTGATTTTCCTGCGTTAGGAAATCCTACCAAGCCAACATCAGCAATTAGTTTCAGCTCTAAAAAAAGTTTATGCTCTTCTCCAGGGGCCCCATCCTCAGCATCGCGAGGAGTTTGGTGAGTCGAGGTAGCAAAATGAGAATTGCCTCGTCCTCCGTACCCTCCCTTAGCCACAACAACTTCTTCTTCATTTTCCTTAAGGTCAGCCACTATTTCGCCATCTTCATTACGGATAATTGTTCCCATAGGAACTCGAATGATAACATTTGAGGCCGAACGACCAGATTTATTTTTGCCTTGCCCCTGTTTTCCGTTAGAGGCAACATAAGAACGCTTCCGAATCAAGTCGAGAAGAGTGGAGCAATTATGGGCAGCACGAATAATAACGTCTCCTCCTCTACCCCCATCTCCTCCATCAGGACCTCCTTTCTCCATAAATTTTTCGCGAAGAAAGGAAACGCAGCCATTTCCTCCGTCACCTGATTGAACAGTAATTTGCGCTTCATCTTTAAACATAATAAAACTCCGCGGACGCTTATCTACACTCCAAAAAAGGAACGCCCTTTTTGAGAATGTAGAACAAACATCCGTTAATATCTAGCGTGGTTTCACGCTCTCTAATCTGTTAAGGCGTACTTAGGAGTAGCACCATCTTTAGCTTGTCCAGCAAAAATCAAATCGGCCTCAACTAATGTCTTCAATTGAGTCACTACGACTTCTTTTGCAAGTTCGGTCTGAGTAGCTATTTCTGCCACAGTCAGTCCCTCGAAAGCGCGGTCTAAAGTAGCCATAATTTTACGGCAGAGAGCATTTCCATAAGCCGACTTTATTTTTTTCTTCAACATTCGTCCATGTTCACCTGTTATAACCTGAGGATGAACTACTTTTTTAGTTACAGGATCTTTACTTTTCAAGCGTCCCCAAATAAAATTATATTCCGCCATAAAACGGTTGACAACTTCTTTTTCTTGGGGAGTTCGACCGTGAAAAATCATAACATTTTCAAAGTTTCTCTCTTCTGCTGACTCTGACCAGTTGTAGCTACCAATAGCCATCAACTTTCCGTTCACAACCACACCTTTGTGATGCAAAAGTAAATTACGCCAGTGAATCAACTGAGGATTGTTACTTTCTTCATCCCAGCCAAAAGCATTGGAGCGCCATTTATAACGAACTTCTAGATTGGTTAGTTTTCTTTCTTGAGCGCTTTTTTCAATAAACTGGCCCAAAACACCTCGGTGGTTTTCATCACTTTCAATTTGCGTCTGATCCATCAAGATCCTGATTTTTGCTTCAGGATTACGGTAAGCCAGGTAGATAATAGCACTAGCTAAGCGGTAGTGGGTAAAACTAAACATGGCCACATCAATACTTCCATTTTTTTCGACCGTCGACAAAACTTCGCTTAAAACATTGTCTATACGTTGGTACTTAAACTCATCTACAGGCTTAGAGTTCGAAACAATTTGAATACTAGCGAGTTTAGAATCAAAAGAGACCATCCGTTCACTTTCACAGTTATCCGTAAAAGCTGTTCCATATTCATTCCAAAGTCGAGCAAATTCTTCCGCGAGTTGCCGAGCAACTGCAGGCTCATGATGAAAGAAGACGCGGTTTTCAGCAAAAATTTCTCCCGCTCCTTTAGAGACATTGGCACTTCCACAAAAAGCATGAAGGGGGACAGGGTTTCCTTTTTTATAGAAAACGCCAAATTTTTCGTGCATTGTACCATAGATAACAGTTCCATCATCTAAAACACGCGTTCTCTTTCGGGCCTCGATAACGGGAGGATAGATTTCTTTCAACTGAAAAAGAAAATCTCGGCCTTCTTCCTGGGCCGCTTTTTGCTCCGCTATAATTTTCTTTTTAAAGATGTCTCGAATTTCTACTGTCCATGAAGCGACAGCATCTAAAATAACTTTCACCTTGATTTGTCGATCACGAGATGCCGCAATAAGAGCATCCTGAACCTTGTCATAACTAAAGGCATACATTGCTATATTGATCTGCCCTCCATTCTCTGTCTTTTCAATCATCTCCAAGAGAGCATTCGTTAAGGTAGCAGGAACAATCCCTTCTTTTAAAGTAATTGTTCGTTTGTTGTTTTCTGGGCTAAAACCCCCATTAGGAGCCAAGTAAATTTGGATATCAGCGTGTACAGTGGCTCCCAAAAAAACTATCAATACATATAGAATAAACAGTTCCAGTTTTTTTTGAAATAAAGGCATATCAATTTTCCTCTAAATTAAAGTAATGCGGAAAGGCCGCCGACAAAAAAAAATATCTTTCAACTACGTGAGTATCTTTAAGTAACTATTTTGAAGCATTGTACTTTTCTCTTTGAAAATTTCAAGTTTTTCACGATCCCAGAATTTTTTCGTTGGAATAGACTAATCATCGCGTTAAAATATATAGTTCCAGGGATTTTCCCTGAGAGCTAATCCGGAACCTCAAGGAATTTATTTTATAGGAAAGGAGTAGTGTGTAAGTTGCAAGTGGGAGTAACCAGACACTACCGCTTTTGAATTAGGATCTAAACAGGAAAATTCGTAATCGTAATCATACTCGTAATCTTTTTCTTAAACTCGATTACGATTACGATTACGAGTTCAAAAAAAATTTCTTAATTCAATTGCAAGTGGGAGTAACCAAACACTACACTACATTCTTACATGCTCAATAAACTATGTCAAACATTGCAGAAATTAAAGTGGGAGAACAAACCTATCAATTGCCTCTGATCGAAGGATCTGAAGGAGAAAAGGCGATCGATATTCGTAAGCTTCGTGCCGTGTCTGGCCTAGTAGCTCTCGATGAAGGTTTTGCCAATACAGGAGGTTGCTCTAGTTCTATTACCTTTATTGATGGAGAAAAAGGAATTCTTCATCACCGAGGCTACCCCATTGAGCAAGTTTGCGACCACGCTAGTTTTCTTGAAGTATGCTACCTGCTTCTCTTTGATAAACTTCCTACTCAGCAAGAATTATCTGAGTTCAAATCAGAAGTTTCTGATAATGTCCTTGTTCCAGAAGAAATCAAAAATTTCTACAAAGCGTTTCCTCGAGATGCTCACCCCATGGCTTTACTTTCGTCTGTGGTTTGCTCTCTTTCTAGTTACTACCAACATGAAGATAGTAATGCCCCAGATCATTTTCGCAAAACGGCTGTTCGTTTAATAGCTAAACTTCCTACTCTCGCTGCTTGGGCTTACAAAACATCAATAGGAGAACCTCTAGTCTATCCAGATAGTAATCTCGGTTATACTGAAAATTTTCTTAAAATGATGTTCTCTGTTCCTAATAAGACATATCAAACAAACACAGATATGGCAAAAGCTCTCGATAAACTATTTATGCTTCATGCCGATCACGAACAAAACTGTTCCGCAACAACTGTTCGTGTTGTGGGAAGTAGCGAAGCCAATTTGTACGCTTCTGTTGCTGCAGGTATTTGCGCTCTATGGGGACCTTTACACGGGGGAGCCAACCAAAAGGTTCTTGAAATGCTCACAGGCATAAAAGAAAGCGGAGGCACTATTGCTGAATGCTTAGAAATGGCTAAAGACAAAGGCAACTCTTTCCGTTTAATGGGATTTGGTCACCGAGTATACAAAAACTTCGATCCTCGGGCCAGAGTTATCAAAGCGGACTGCGAAAAACTTTTAGCTGGCTCAGATGACCCTCTTCTAAAAATCGCAAAAAATCTTTGCGACAGCGCTTTGCAGGATCAGTACTTTATTGACCGAAAGCTTTATCCTAATGTTGACTTTTATAGTGGCTTGATCTATCGAGCTATCGGAATCCCTACCGATATGTTCACAGTTATGTTTGCTATTGGAAGGCTCCCTGGTTGGATTTCTCAATGGAAAGAAATGATGGATAATCCAGAAAGACGTATCGCTCGTCCTCGCCAAATATATACAGGTGCAACTCCTCGTGACTTCCCTCCTATTAGCCAAAGAGGGTAGTAAGCGAAAAACAAAAGTTAGGTAAAATAACTAAGAACCCTTGTATAGAATTCTATGCAAGGGTTTTTTTACCAATAGTTTTGTCAATAACCTTTCTCCCCTTCAAATCCCTCCTGATTTTTATTAAGTATTGTATTGTTGGGAAATCGATCATGCATTTAAGTTAATTATACTTGCGGAAATTTAATTACCATCAGGCTTATGTAGAAAAGGCTTTCTGAGTGAAAAGGTTCGAGAGGTAATTAATCAAGAATTTACTACTTGCCATTTTCCGAACTAGATGATACTATTAACACATCGATTAGTATACTTTAGAGTATACCTTTAAATAATTTGATTCCTTTTGCTAAACCTTAGAGACACATAACCATGCATAAACCACTTCAGAAGCAAGGATTTACATTAGTTGAGTTAATTATAGTCATTGCTATTTTAGCAATTCTAGCAGTAGTTCTCGTTCCTTTAATTAACAATTTCATTGAAAAATCGCGGGCTGCTCGCTGTATTAATGCTGTTGCAGCAATAGAGTCAGCGTCAACAGCATTTCTATCAGACAATGCACGCCTTCCTGATCTTCAGCAAGCCACTCTTTTAGCTAACAGTGAAATGTTTAACAACATAAGTAACTTAAACTCTTGGCAAGGGCCCTATCTAGGCAGAAACATAAGCGGCATGCATCCCTGGGGAGGCAGTTATGTCTTAGGAGTGTTCGCCATTCCTACAGTTGGCAATGCATTTTTGGCAGACTGGTTTCTCTCTCTTTTTTCAGGAGATAAAGCACCCCCCATTCCAGGCATTATAAAGGGCATTAAAATTCCTTCTTCCATAATAGAGTTCTTAGATATAAAAACAGATGGAAGAGTTGATTTACAGGCAGGAAAATTTCAATCAAGTGGAGATGGTTTTTTTGTTTTTGTCATAGAGCCTGATGCTGTATTTCCCAAAGAAGTAGCCGCTTTTTAAATTTTTTTTTACAAATATCAGCTACCTTATCCCACCTCTTCTGCTAATTTTGCTAAAAGGGCTAACTCAGAAATAGCTTGAACAGGTTCCAAGCTGTCCCAGTTATGAAGTTTAGCTTCCAGCTGTTTGCTCACAGTTTCAACCTTTTTGGCTAATTGATAAAATCCTAAAGCAGCCCCCTCTTGATAGAGGTCTTTCCAGATTTTTATATGGGCTAGGTCTAAATGCCGTAAACCTAAGAGAAGAGCTTCCGATAGAGTAGAGATAATTTGGCTAGGGTAGCTTGAATTTTCATGAAACCCTGGCTGTTTATCAAAAAGCGATTGTGATTTTAGAGGAGACCTTGCCAGCCAAGGCTGAAGCATTTTTCTTCCTTTTTTAGTTTCCCAAATGAGTGCTGTTGGAAGAATCGTTAGCCCAACGGATGTTAACTTTGCTATACCGGCAATAAAAGATATGTTATCTCCTTCCTTTGTCAACAGATCTAAAAGAGCTTCTACTCCCTCAGATCCTCTTCGAGTATAAGGATGGGTGAGAAAAGCAGATCTCCCCTTTTCGTCTTTCAGTTCTGCCCAAACCAACTGCTCTGATTCGATAAACTGGGCCTCCCTCACTCCGGCAATTTTCCAAACAACAAAGCTCTCCCCCACGTTACGATTGCGCAGAGAAAGAGGTGGTTTACTTCCTAGTAAAGAAAGCACTTCTTCAAAGTTACTTTGCCCAAGAGGAAAACGAAGATTTTCCCAAGTATACGACTGAGGATGAAGCGTATGACGAGAACGCCCAAGAGTCAATCGACCATCGGGATGACATTTTCCTCCCTTTAAAAGAAGTTGTCCCTGCCCTAGAGAAAAAAAAGTTCCTCCTTGGCTAAAAACACCTTCTCCCAACTCTCGAAAAGAAGATAAAGGAGTAGATGAATCTAGTGGATCAGAGAAATTTTTTTCTATGCTGATAATTTGACCGGTTCGGCTTTCCTGAAAAAAACAAGAAAGAGAAACTGATTTTTTGTGAGAACAAACAAGAGTTCCTAAACCAATCAAACGGGAGCCTCCCATTTTGTTAAATTGGACCCCTTGATTGCCTGTAATAAAGGGCACAGGCACTTCTTTCGTGTAGTTTTGTAAGGCATCGCTTCGAATCAATAGTTCACCGATTAAACGCACACAAAAATGAGGGTCAAAAAGAGCATCTCGCTTTTGGTATTTTTCGCATTGTTGTTCCATCTGTTCCATGATTTCTACTGGCCAAATCAATCCACCTTCTCGCATAGGTTCTTGGATTTTTTGCCATCGTCCCGACCAAGTGGGAGCAAGATGGCTAATTCCATCGACCCAGAGTTCTTCCAAAATTTTTTCTGTTTTATCCAGTAAATGGAGAGGGAATTTTTCAGTAGAGAGCAAAGAAGAAGAAACGACTAAGCCTGTTCTTTTTTCTGTAGAAAAAAGCCGGAAGGCCCAAACAGCCATAGCAATATGCGAGCAAGGCCCTTCAGTTTCACAATCACAGTGAACATAACGAGGGTCCATGGGGACTAAAAATCGAATGGTGACAGCTCTAAGATGAAAATGAGCTTGGGGTTTGTCGCTGATTAATAGCTCAACTAAATAATTATCCTGAAAATCTTTTTGCCACTGTTTAAGGGAGCGCGTAGGAAAAATATTAGCTAAGGCTTCTTCGCTAATTTTTCCAGGATTCCAAGCTTCAAGCTTAGATGCCTCGGTGGTCTCTGGACTATCTGGGTTATCTAAAGTGTCTGAAGTATCTAAAGTGTCTGAAGTATCTGGAGGAGATGGAGTATTTTCTTGGTAGGCTAAAACCGAACGAATGATATGACGACAAAGTTGAGTGGAGGGACAAGTGCACAAGGCTTCGCGGAGGGTTTTTCCTCCCGGAAAAGAGCATTTTATATCATCGGACCAACTAACCTCAACACTTCCATTATCCTCTTCAGAAAAAATCCCATTTACTTTTCCCTCAGAAATTTCTTTTTGGGCTCTTTTTACAGTGCCTCGGTTCGTCAAAGTATAGAGATCTTCTGTGGCTAAAGCCAGAAGGTCTGCTCGTTTCGACAAAACTATTTCCCCTTTTAATTACGCCCTTTAGAGGGAGATTTATTCTTTAGGATAACCTAATTATCTCTTTTTCTCTGCCAAAAAAAGACTTAGCCCCAACAAAGAGAGAAGCAAAGTAGAAGGCTCTGGAACAGGCTGAGAAACAGCACCATCTCCTAGAAAGGTTTGAATATTTTCAATCACAGCAGATCGAAGAACACTACCAGTAACATCACTTCGAAACCAATCCACATCAGCGATGGTCACTAAACGTCCCTGTCCAGTAAGCATATCTGATTCATCAAAAACAGCCCCAAAAGGTAAGGACCCATTAAGCTCGATGAAAACATTATTGTCATTCAATCCCTGAATAACCCCTCCTCCCTGAATAAAAATACCATTTCCACCAGCAATGGCATTGAGCGGATTGGGAGAAGCATCAATATTACCAACGGCTCCCGAATTAAAATTAGAATTCCCACTACTATCGATTTGCCCATAGATAAGAGAAAATCCTGTTAAGGTTGCAAGCATGTTAGACACAGACTCGTTAGCGGCGCCACTATTTTCTCCCGTTAAATAAGCCCGTCCCCCATTTTGAATATAGCTAACCAGAGGAGATTCGTCGTAAGCACTGTTGGTGCGTAGTCCCCAAACTGTATCAAACGAGTTTAGGTTACCAGCAAGAGTATTTCCATTGTTTGTAACTGTATGCCCCTGGGCAGTTAAAACAGATCCCAATTGACTCATTTCGCTAGCATTATCTCCAAAAAGCAAGATGCTGTCAGCGAAGGAAGTAACTGGAAATATGAGAAGTAGTGCTACCAAAATAGGTAAAGTAAAATTCTTAAACATCTCTTTATCTCCCGAAATAGGATCTCATATCCTAGTTTCTCGTTTGAAATTTTATAAAAAGTAAATTTATTTATCTTAGAATACTATAAAAAGCCCTATTTTTCCAATAAAAAATAAATTTACCTTTACTTATCTTATCCCTGAATTTTCTCTGCTACCCATTGAGCCAATTGTCCAGGAGTCATTGCTCCAACATGAGCGCCTCGGTCGACCATAGATTGGGCGACTTCTTTGTTGTAACAAGGATTGGCTTTGTCATCAAGAGCTGCTAGCCCCAAAAAAGTTACTCCACTTTCTACCATCTGCTTGGTTAGTCCTAAAAGCCTTGCGACCGATCCTCCTTCAAAAAAATCCGTGATCAACACGACTATAGTTCTTCGAGGGTTTTCGATCAACTGAGAAGCGTAAGTCACTGCCCTAGCAATGTCAGTCCCTCCTCCTAATTGAACTTTCATGATAGTCTCCACAGGATCTTGGCAATCTTGGCTAACATCGACAACTTCGGTATCAAAAAGGCAAAGATGGGTTTTTACTGTTTTGAGGCCAAAAAATATTGCTGCTGTGATAGCAGAATAGATGACACTATCGAGCATACTGCCCGACTCATCTACTAGGATAATGATTTGCCAACGATTCATTTGACGATGGGTTCGAGAGAAAAAGTAGGGAGTTTTAATGTAAAGTTTTTTTTCCTCTGGTTGATAGGAAGCTAGATTTCTCTCTATGGTACGTTTCGGATCAAAATTTTTAGCCACTTTCAAAAAAGAACGTCTTTGCCGTTGGATGCTTCCCAAAAAAGCTGACTGGACAGGTTGGGCTAATTGTTTCATCAAGTCATCGATTACCCGACGAACAAGCTCTATTGCCAGAGACAAAACTTCTTTGTTCATGAGATGCTTTGTCTGCAAAACGGCTTTTACCAAATGGACATTCGGAGTTGCTCGTTTTAGTAGTTCAGGATTTGTGACCATCTCTTGGATTTGGTATCGCTCTAGAGCATCTTTTTCGATGCGTTCTATCGTTTCTTTGGGAAATAAGGTGTGAACTTCGTTGATCCACTGAGGAATAGTAAGCTGAGATGCTCCTGTCCCTCCTTGGCGACTTTCTCCTCGAACGTTACGTTCTTCTCCATACTCTCGGCTATAAATATACTCCAGGGCAGCATCGCATCTTTGCCAAGTTTCATCCAGAGAACATCCGAGAGTACTTTCTGTTCCTGCCCCTAAAACTAAACGCCAGCGAATTAAGCGGCTTTGTTCATCTATTTGTTCATCTATTTGTTTATCTATTTGCTCATCCATTTGCTCCTCCATTCTGCTTTCTTCCCCGTAAACCGTATTTCTCTACCACTTGAAAAATCTTTTCTTCCCAAGATAAAGACACCAACGCTATTTCTGTGCTTACCTCTAGAGGGAGTGGAGTTTCTCGGATATTGAGAGCTTCCAATAGATGGGTAGCTAGATAGTGTTTTTCTCGGGGAGTAAAATAGGTAAAGGCTAAGCGAAGAGCCGGTAGAGCGATAAGAAATTCATCATAATTGTAGTTACCTAGAGCTTTGTCTATATGGAGGAGAAGTCCTTTGTCTCGCTGGATAGTTTCCCGGGCCGTAGAAAATAGACCAGTCAGAAAATCTCCTAGTTTTTGCGGCTGGGCAAAGTAGACTAAACTAGATTGAATTCCTTCGCTGTTAGCTTCCTTTAGTTTCCATAAAGCTCCTGTTGCTGCTCCTCGAATGTCAGGGCTTTGCCCAGAATCGGTGGATACTCTTTGAAGAACAGTAACAAATTCTTCTGGAGAGAGGTTTCTTTCTTCTGAGCATCGATCCCAAATTTCTAAAAGATAGCCAATACCAAGAAAGACTTTTTCCGTTTTTTCGGAAACTTGTCCCAACCCTTCTAAAAGCCACAAGCCTCGTTGAAAAGCTTCATCCAGGACTTCTCCCAATAAAGGAAATTGACGCGTTCCTAGAAATTCATCGTAGCAATAGAGATAAAGGATATGTCTCAGAGTCTGGCTTAAAATAAGAAAATTTCCTTCTTTGAGAATGAGCTGATTGAGACGCTGGTAGAGCTTTTCTCCCACCTCATTGAGGCCAGCTAGAGCGGAACGCAAGATAATCAAAGCCATCTCCTCACTTGTCATCTCGTCATTTTGAGACGATTCAAGGAGATAAGCCATGGCAGCCTCCTTTAGCTCTGTTCCATAAGCAGCGGACTCGATGCAAGAAGAATCAAATTCGGGACTCCAAACAATCTTCCACTCTTCCCATAGTTCAACAAAATCTGTTTTTTTCGTGAGATCACTACCGCTAATCCTCGAGAAACCTTGAATTCCGAGGATTTTGAGCTGATGCAAGATATGACTTTTTTCTCGGCTTGTTTTTTCGGCAATATCCCACTTGTGTATTTTATATTCTCGGAGAGGAAAGAGTTTGTGCTCTTCGAGGAGACGTCGAATATTTTTAACTAAAGGAGGCAAGGAGGTCTTAGAGGAAAGCTCTCCTCTATTTTCTCCTCGAAAAACTTGATAAACGGCTGCCAAAAAAGGATTCTCTTTTTGGGAATCAATTTCTTCCTTAATCAAAGAAGAACGCACAGCATCGACTAAGTCATCGCGCCATACCTGAGGGTGCCCCCGGAGAGAGGCGAGGCTTTGGGCCGTTGTTTCGACAGCGATCCAGTCGGCCGAACTGACCACTTGCTTTTTTTTGCGTAAAATTCGAATGAGACGAGAGAGAAGAGCTTGGTGGCACTGTAAGTCAGGAGTAAGACGATTTTCCCAGACTTTCTGATAAAAGCCAGGACTAGGCATCCCAGCATTGTATCCTTTGAGACTATCCAAGCGTTCAAAGGAGTAAGGGGTGAGAGCGATTCCTTGCTCTGCTAGCTCAGGATTTGGCAAAGCAACTTCCTTAGTGCCAGGAAAAGATATCTTTTGCAAACGAGCGTAAAGAGCAAAGCTATGATATCCTCCTGTTATAACGAGAATTTTTTTATATTTTTTCTGAGCTTCTTGGATTTTTTCAAACATGAATTGCTCACGTTTGGTTTCGTTTAAATGAATTTCTGTTTCTTCATAGCGAAGTGCGTAACAAAAATTATGGAAACGTTCTAAAAATTCAGACAAAGTGATATTCTGTTGCATTTCAAAGAGGGTGTCCCACAAGCTATCAAAATTGCGACAAAACAATAGCCGACAAAGTCGATCGACATACTCACTATGGCGCATCTCTGTATCTGCATAGCGATGAACTCGTTCATCTTTTTGAGCTAAGTGAGACCACGGTAAATCAATAAATTCTTGACTTACTCCCAGTTTCTGAGCAACTTTTAGGGCTCTCCATTCCGGGGAATATTCACAAAAAGGATAATAGGCTCCTAGACTACTTTCTTCTTTTGTCCGAACGTAGCTATAAATAGCAATGGGAAGACGATGAGAAAAATGAATTTCTGCCAAATGAGGATTAAAATCGACAGGCCCTTCAATTAAAACAGCTTCTGGTTTGCATTCATAAATCATCTCTTCGACAAGACGCGCACAAAGTGGGCTATGATGGCGAACAGGAAAAAATACCACATCAGCGTTAAGATTGCAGATTCCTTCGATATCTAAAGCAAATGATTCTTCGCTTGGTAGTACTCTTCCCATGCCTTTCCCTTTCGCTTTTTAACGATATGGTTAAAGTAATGCCGCAGTTTTTTGAGATCATCGGGATTATCTTTGATGGCTGATCCGACCAAGTTTTGCACTAGATGTTCGGCCTCTATTTTTTTTTCTTTTTTTTCTCCCTTTTCTTTTCCATAATAGTAGGAATGGATTCCTGCAGCATAGCTAACCGAAACGGCTTCTGCCGTACTCATAACGCTACTCAAAGGGTCTAGAGATTTTCCATCTCCAGTCTTACCTTGGCGCAGTTCATGAAAGGTCGTAACCAATATTTTGGCCATTTCAGGAGGCAAGGAAACAGGAATTTCCGCTCTTTCCAGTAAGCGGGCAGTCTCTCTCTGGACAAGAGATATTTCCTCGGATAAATTTTGAATGGGAGAGATAGTTTCAAAATTAAAGCGACGTTTTAGAGCAGCGCTCATTTCGTTGATTCCCCGATCTCTGGTATTGGCAGTCGCAATGACGTTGAATCCATTTTTGGCATAGAGAGTGCGCGACTCATCGGGAAGTTCGGGAATACTCATGACCCGATCACTCAAGACAGAAAGTAAAATATCTTGGATCTCTAAAGGACAGCGAGTAATTTCTTCAAAACGAACGAGTTTCCCCTCGTTCATTCCTCGGTAAACTGGAGCCGGAACAAGAGACTTTGCACTAGGCCCCTCTGCTAACAAAAGAGCATAGTTCCATGAGTATTTAATATTGTCTTCGCTTGTCCCAGCACTTCCTTGGACGATAAGAGTAGAGTCTCCGCTAATCGCAGCAGCGAGAAGTTCACTTAAGTAGCTTTTTGCTGTTCCAGGCTCTCCTATGAGCATTAAGCCACGGTTAGTTGCTAAAGCAACAATACAGCGTTCTATGGTGCTACGTTCTCCCACAAATTTAGGGTCCGCACCTGCTTCTTCATCTCCCAAAATGAATTTGAGAACAGATTGGGGAGTCAAGAACCATCCTTTTGGGCGAGGAAGTTTTTTGTCTTCCTTCGCTAATTTATTTAACTCCTCTTGATAGAAAATTTCTGCGGAAGGTTTTTGGATTTCTTCCGAGGAAGAACTCTTCTTTTTTTGACTTGCTGTTTTTTGACTTATTTGACGAGGCATTTATTTTCCCTTAGAAGCAACCATACTGAGGTCATTGAGAACTTCGCTAATTACTATTTTTTCTACCTTGGAAAGAGGAAGAGCATTTTTATGATCAGGATACATCTCAGGAGTATAAATTCCTTTGATAAAGAAGCACTTTTCGATATTTTGCTCATCCCAGTCAACCATATAACCAACAGGAACTCCTGGATAAACAGCAACTGCGGTAATGTTGGCATTGTAAAACGGTTTAGAGTGCTCAAAAAAGACTCCGCCATCCTCAGGAATTCCTCTTTGCCAGCCGAGTTTCTCAAAAGCACCGACCAAGGAAACAGCAGGAATAGAAATGCCTCCAAAACGATCAATGCTCTTTTGCTTTCCTTCCCCCTTTTCCAGAGAATAAACGGACCTTCCTAGTTGAGCAAAAGGAGGAATGATTTCGTAATCGCCAAAAATTTCTCCCCAAGAGGATTTGTTTTCTTCACTTAGCTCCAAAGGATGTACTACCCCAACGGAAAGTCCTTTTTTCAAAGAACAACTATCGTCTTCTCTATTGGTATATTCTCGTTCTTCTGTGATGCGAAAAGTATCTTGAAGTTTACCTTTTTCATCATACGCTCCCCAAAGCAAAAGGCGGACAAAGTTTGTCATAAGAGGGTGATGCAATAAAAATCTCTCAAAATCTTTTTGTTGCCAACGCCGTCCTGTTACCATCGCTTGCTCTAAGCGAGTAGCTTGGATTTTTGCGACGTCGCGAATCTGTTTCTTGAGAATTTTCCACTCTTCGGTAGCTTTGTTCGCCAACTGAGCATCATCTTTCGCGCCTGGTTTAGGAAGATTGGCTTTGATTTTTCCAGCTTCATCACGAACCATCGGCTTCATTTCTGCCCCTAAAACAAAAAAGAACTTTCGAGAACCAAAATTGAGCTCTCTACTCCCCTGGGCATTTAAATCACAATCAGGAACAATACGATCTTCCAGCTCTGAGCGGGTCATCCCTTGAGTTTTAGCAATTTGCTCCATGAACTCCATCGCTTTGCTTTTCAGTCCCTTAAATTTTAATTTTTGAGCAATTCCGTTGAGTTGCATAAGGGCTGTATCCGTTCCGGTTTGGCGTAAGCACTCTAGTCCAAAAACGGCTCTTTGATGTTGGCTTTCTCCTGGCCATTGCCGAAGTAAGGGCGTAATTTTCAAGACAGAAGCGTCTCCTCCTAAGAAACCAATCGTTCCCATCGCCCATTTTTCTTTAGAGGGAGCACCTTCTTCTAGCCAAGCCTCAAAAAGCTTCCAAGCAAACGAGTCTAAAGAACCTTGGTCGCCCTTTTCTCTTAAGCCCGTCAATAGAGATAAAGGATTTTCCCAACTACTTTTCTGTAAAGCAACAAGAATTTTTTCTATGTGATTTTCTTCTAGTTGCTGCTCATCTATTAAAAGAAGAGGTAGATCTTTGACATTAACCCAGGAAGCTGGTTTGCCTGGAGGAACTTCCTTCAATGCTTTTTTAAACCATTGAGGTGCTTTCTTTTCTGTTAGTAGAGGGTATGTCTTTTCTTCATATTCGATAACTTCGGAAAGGATTTTGGAGCGAACTTCTGGAGTAGTTTCCTCAAGAGCTTCTTTTATAGCAGCTCTCCACCCTTCTCTCTTGTACTTTCTTAGTTGTTCAATTGAGGCAGAGGCTAGCTTGCCTTTTCCGGCGGCACTTGATAGTAGTCCGAGAACCCCATAGCCTGGATTAGACTGCAACCAGTTTTTGGCCAGGCGAGGAGCTTTAGAAGATAGTTGCAACTCAAGCATAAAAGGAGCTGCTTCAGGAACCTGTATTCGAACAAAGGCTTGCATTAGTTCTTCTGCCTTTTCTCGGTTACTCTCTTTTTGAATGGAGTCTCTGACTAAATCGAGAGCATGATGCTTGGTGCAGGCAATCCACATACGAATTTGCTCAGGAGTAGTTAAGATTAACTTGAGCCTTCTCATATGTTTTTCTACTAAGGAAGCTGATCCCAATCCAAAAATAATTTCCTGAGGCACTTGATAGTGATCGGCATACTCTCTTTCTTGGTAGTAATTGTCGGACAAGCTTTCGATCAGACTAAGAATTTCGTCATGCCACCCCAGAACAGAAGCTAAATAAAAAACAATGCCTGGAGTTTGGTAGTCATCTTTAGGCCACTGTTTTATATTAAAAGAAGAGCGATACTTTTTTTCGATTTCTTGGCGCTCTTCGTGGGTAAAGAAAAGGCAGGCATAGGCGAACATCTGGATAAAGTAATTGTTATGATAGCCGAAAACCTTTTTCTTTCCCAAAGCAGCTAACTCACAAGGAGAAAGTAGATGCCGAATAATCTGTATAGCATTAGGAAGGAAATAGTTCCTCCAGGAACCAATCATTTTATAAACGTCTTCTGCCTTTAACTCTCCTGAAAAGCTCTTTCCCTTTATTTCAGAAGCGGCTTTTTTTCCTCCATCGGATGCGGCTTTTCCCATTCCGACCAACCAAAAATGAGCTTCTTGGGGAGTGATAAAATCAGGAAGTTCTAATTTTTTCCACACCGCTTCGTATCGACCGGTTATTTTGGAAAGCTGCTTAAGGCAAGCTTCTTGGTCAAAAGGTCTCGAAGGCGAAGCTTTTATCGGCTTAGAATATCCACTTACTCTCATTTTATCTATTTCTTCCAAGCCAAGGTTTCTTTCCTTGGGCAGAGAAAAAGAAGCAGATGGTTTTGCTTTCGAGACCTTTTTGGTTTTTGCTTTCTCTAGAACAGGCTTTGCGTTGGAGGATTCTTCCTGAGAAGATTCTCTCTTTGCTGTTTTCTCTGTTTTGGTTTTGGCAGGTTTTTTTTCTTTAGAGGTTTTTGATGACTTCGCAGGGGTTGCTTGTTTTGTGGGAGTAGGTTTTGAGCTTGTACTTTTTTGACTGAAAGACCCGGTTCCTCCGATTTCTTGGTAGCCTTTTTTTAGTTTTGCTTGGACTTGTTTATCAAATGCTTTTTTTGCCTCTTCTTCCGAAGAAAATTCTTTTTCTTTTCTTTGACCATCTGTCCCAATTCTTCCATAATGAGTCGTAAACCTAGTTCCTTCTAACTCGATATTCCAAAATTTATTAGAACTTCCCTCACTGTATTGCAACTCACGATTTTCCATGTACTACTCCACATTTTAGGCCAAAAAAAGTTAGACAGTATATAATCCGTATATCTTAGTGGTTTTTCTCAAAAAATACAAGTTTTTTTTAGCTAGAGAACCTATAGTTTTTTTAGAAGAATTCCCTTTTTAATACGCACTATTTATACGATGGTGGATTTTGAATAGAAAAGAATTTCACGCAAAGACGCAAAGAAAAGCAAAGGAAGATGTAAAAATCTTTCTATTGATGAAATTCTCCGAATTTATTTCTTGCCGGGATTCTTTTCTCCTTGGCGCCTTTGCGTCTTTGCGTGAAATTCTTTTCTTTCTTCAACTTTAAGCGCACTCTTTTCACCGCACCTTAAAAATATGCAAATCCAAATGTGTGTTTTTTCTTCTTATTCTTTCTATCCTTTAGCCCTTTTTTGTTTCCGTGTGTGAGAAGCCTGTAATAGAAATAAAAAATAAATTTTAAGAATCTTTTTCACTGGAAAGAAATTCTCAGGTACACTTTAGTTAGAAAGAAAACTATTACCTTATTACTATTCGAGGAGAGATATTTTGAACCAGATTCTTTTGCTCACCATTCTTTTTTTGGGCTCCATAGTTTTTGCGATGGAGTACGAAGAGGCTCGTCATTTGCTCAACCGAACAGGTTTTGGAGCAACCCCTTCTGAAATAGATCAAATCCTCCCTCTTTCTTATGAAGAAGCGGTTGGTCTTATTATAAATAATATGAACTCGTCGCCCCAGACTCCTTCCCCTGACTGGGTAGATGAATCTTCGGTTTCGAGGAAAAATCTCAAAAATCTCGCTCGTTTTATGAGCAAAGAACAGGCGGAGGCATACCGAAAGAAAATTCGCCGAAAGGGTCGCGAACAAGGCATGGAGCTAAAAGCCTGGTGGTTCCAAGAAATGATCCAAACAAAGTCTCCTTTGACCGAAAAAATGACTCTTTTTTGGCACAATCATTTCACGTCTAGTTTAAAAAAAGTCAAATCACCTCTTTTAATTTATCGACAAAACTCTCTATTTCGCCAGCATGCCAAAGGTAGCTTTCGTACCCTTGTTCATTTAATTGCCAAAGATCCTGCTATGATATTTTATTTGGACAACCAAACCAATCGGAAATCAAAACCAAATGAAAATTTTGCGAGAGAACTACTAGAACTTTTTACCCTGGGGGAAGGAAACTACACAGAAAAAGACATCAAAGAAGCAGCCCGTGCATTTACTGGTTGGATGAGCAACCGCCAAAAGGGAGATTTTGTCTTTAATCAACAACAGCACGACTTTGGAACAAAGAATTTCATGGGAAGAGAAGGTGACTTTGGGGGAGAAGAAATCATTGACATTGTTCTGGAAAATCCCCAAGTTTCTCGCTACATTTGCCGAAAACTTTGGCGTGAATTTATTTCAGATGACCCAGAAGAAAGCGAAGTAGATAAATTTGCTCAGGTTTTTCGCGAAAGCAATTACGAAATAGCCCCCGTTTTACGCACAATTCTTCTTTCTCAAGCCTTTCGATCAAAAAAGAATAGAGGAGTTCAAATAAAGTCACCGACAGAGCTTATCGTGGGAACAATTCGTCTTTTTAACATTGAAATCACTCAATACCGCCAATTAATCCAGTACAGCCGGCAACTTGGACAAGATCTCTTTGATCCTCCCAATGTCAAAGGTTGGCCAGGGGGAAAAACCTGGATTACAAGTACAACTCTTTTGGCTCGGCAACAACTTCTACAAAGAAGTTTACGGGGAATGGATATGTTCTTAGAGCGTTTTTGGATTCTCGATTACCTAAAAGAGGGGCCTGAGATGCTTGAAAATCCTCAACATAAAGAAGCTCTTCATCGCTGGATTGAACTATCTCCTGGGGAGCGTTTAGCCAAACTCCATCTTGTACTTTTGCCTACTCCCCCCGTTAATGAAATGTCTTTGGAAATGAATGATGAAATTGCTCAGGCCATTGGTGAGATTATTTTAGATCCCGCCTATCAATTGAAATAAAGGTCTTTTCAACAAAAAGACCACTGAAAGGAAAAAACATGATCAGTCGTCGTAATTTTATCAAGGTTGCCGGATTATCTCTTTTGGCCCCCAGTGTTTTTGCTGCTCCCGCCACCAAATGGGATCGAGTTTTGCTTCTTGTTGAGTTAAAAGGGGGGAATGATGGCCTCAACACAATCATTCCTTACACTGACAAGAACTATTACCAACTGCGCCCCAATCTATCGATTCAAAAAAACCAAGTTTTGCAACTTTCTGACAAAGTTGGACTCAACCCCGTTATGGAAAAGCTCATGCCACTCTGGGAAGATAAAGAAATGGCCATTGTGCAATCGGTAGGTTATTCTGAGCCCAATCGCTCTCATTTTCGTTCCATTGAAATTTGGGAATCAGGTTCTGATAGTGATGAGTTTTTAGAAGATGGCTGGATTGCTCAACTCTTCGCCCAAAACTCTCCTCCGGGCACATCCATGGCCGATGGTATTCTTCTAGACCAAGATAGCACGGGCCCTTTGACAGGCATAAATATGCGCAACATAGCTATGCGCCGACCTAGGCAATTTATTGAGCAAGCCAAGAGACTAAAAGACGTTATGACATCGACACAAAATCCTGCTTTGCGCCATGTTTTATCGGTACAAAGTGATATCCACCAAGCAGCAGATTCTCTAGAGAAAAAACTGGAAACACTTCCTCCACTCACCACAAAATTTCCTAGCACTCCTATTGGGAATCAACTAGCAACCGCCGCTAATCTTCTCCGTTTAAATATCCAAGTCCCTGTAATCAAAGTATCTCATGGAGGGTTTGACACCCACAGCAACCAACGAGGAAAACACAATCGTCTTTTGCAACAGTTGTCCGATGGTTTAGCCGCTTTCCGAAATGAAATGAAGCAAAACAGTCTTTGGGAGAGGGCATTAGTCATGACCTACTCCGAATTTGGTCGCCGTGCCTATGAGAATGGAAGCACAGGAACCGATCATGGAACTGCTGCTCCTCATTTTTTTATGGGAGGAAAGGTAAAGGGAGGTATTTACGGGGAGCCCTCGTCTTTAGATAACCTGTCTAAAGGTGATCTTCGCTACAACATTGATTTTCGTAGTCTTTACGGAACAGTCGCTCAAAAATGGTGGAGTATGCCCTATGGCTTTTTCCAAGACAAAAAATATCCTTTGGTCGATTGTTTGGGGTGAGGTCGATCACTGTTGAAATAAGAACAGAGAAGGTATTCACTGCGGAGCAGTGGGGGAACGTAGCCAGGGGTTTTAACCCCTGGAAATAGGGGACACAGAAGATTTTGGTGCCGTAGGTACCAAGGAAATTACGTCCTGCGTACCTACGGCACGCTATTGTTTATTCCTCCCATTCCAGGGCATAAATGCCCTGGCTACGTGCCTCAGTCGCTACGCGACGGTCTAACTCCAAAGAGAAAGCTGTTCTTCCTCTCTTTTATCTTTCTTTGGCTCTTGTTCTTGTTTGACCGGCTCAGGCTTTGTTGAACTTACTTCTGTTTTTTCCGCTAAGATTTCCCCTTTGCTTTCCTCAGGTTCAGTCGCAGTACTCGCTTTAGGCTCTACCGTTTCCTCAGGATCGTGGCTTACATTTTCTGAAGTTTCAGCATCAGGATCAGCTTCAGACTTTACTTCATCGCCTGTATTTTCCTCCGGAAGATCTTCTAAAGCTTCAATAGAAACAACGTCATGGAAACAAAGACGGTTACCCAAGGCTTGCCACCCTTTCACTCCCATGAATTCACTCAGGTCTACTATTTCTTCCACTTGCTCAGGTGGTCGCTTTTTTTGGTAGCATAATTTTATCCGAGGTCGGGTGGCGGTGGAAAGAAAGACCAAACGTGATTGGGGGTGATCTCCTAGAAAAGGTAGTTCCTTGCCTTGTGCTTGTCCTTCTAAGTTGAAGCGTTTGACAAAATAGTTCTCTTTTTCTCCTGAGTAATAAACAACCGAAACAATTGTCTCAGGTTGGTATTTTTGAATGGCGATAAGTTTTTCGGGCTCAAAGCGGTTACTTAATTCGTAAGATGTCAGCTGGCAAACTCCTGCTGATGAAATCGTAAGAATAGCATCTTCCCCGACAAAACTACCGAGAAGTTGACCTCTTTTTTCGGTGTTGATACGCCCTACACTTTCGTCATACCAAATATCCAGACCACCAAAAGAAGATTCGCCTTGAGATTTCTGGGCAACTCGCTTAGCCGGATGCTTAGTCACAGTATTCCCTTGAGAACTTCTCCCTTTTATGGCAATTTCTGCAAAATCAAACTCCAGCTCTTTTTTACGGGCATTGCATTGAGGGCTTAGGTAGACCATTACTTTTTCGGTTTCTCCATTCGGATTTGCCGTAAAGTAAAGAAGCTTTGAGTTTTCTGCTCCCTTGGTCAGGTCATACTCTTTATCGCGAGTAATCGCCGTGACCGAAAATCTTTTGGCAAAAGATCGACCCGAGACATTATCGCGGTACATCATATTGTAAACCATGCGCTCATCGTTTTTTCGCCACACTGCCAGGTAAAGAATGTCTTTTCCAACAAAGGCTTTGTCGCTAATCCGAGTGACTTTAAAATGACCATTTTTGAAGAAAAGAATGATGTCATCAAGATCAGAGCACTCCCCAATCAACTCATCTTTTTTTAGCCCGTAGCCGACGAAGCCATCTTTACGATTGACATAAAGTTTTTGATTGGCCACAACAACCTCTGTTGCTTGAATCGTATCAAAGGCGCGAATTTCTGTTTTCCGTTCGCGCCCACGCCCAAACTTTTCTTTCAAAGTATTAAAGTAGGCGATACTGTACTCTCCCAGATGGGCTTGGTCATGCTGAACCTCAGTAATCTCTCCTTCCAGAGCAATCAACTGATCACGGGCTTTTTCAGCATTGTACTTGGTAATTCGCTTGATTCTGATTTCTGTTAAACGAGTGATGTCATCTTCATTGACATCGCGATGAAGTTTTGGCAAAAATGGCTCTATACCCTTTTGAATAACAGCTACGACTTGTTCCCACGAGGTGCACTCCTCGATTTTGCGGTAGATTCTTTTTTCTATAAAAATCTTTTCCAGAGAAGCAAAAAACCATTTTTCTTGGAGTTTTTTTAACTTAACGGCAAGCTCTTGGCGAAGAAGTTCTTGGGTGTGAAAAGTGGAACGCATAAGCATTTCATCTACACTCAAAAACTGAGGTTTGTCATCTGCAATAACACAGCAGTTGGGAGAAATGGAAACCTCACAGTTAGTAAAAGCATAAAGAGCATCAATTGTCACATCAGGGGAAACTCCGCTAGGTAGTTGAACTTCAATTTCCACTTCCCGAGCCGTGTTGTCGATAACCTTCTTAATCTTAATTTTACCATTATCATTCGCTTTAACAATCGATTCTATAATCCCTCCGGTTGTCGTACCATAAGGAATACTTTTCACAAGGAGGGTTTTTTTATCGCTAATCTCTATCTCTCCACGTACACGGATGCGTCCCCCTTTTTCTCCTCCATTGTAGTTAGAAAAATCCGCCATACCTCCGGTCGGAAAGTCGGGTAATATGTTACTGGAATTCCCTTTTAAGATTTCAATGGAAGCATCGATCAACTCATGAAAGTTGTGGGGCATAATTTTAGTGGCGAGCCCCACTGCAATACCTTCTGTTCCTTGGGCTAAAACCAAAGGGAATTTCACGGGCAAATGAATGGGTTCTTGCTTTCTCCCATCATAAGAAACTTGCCATTCTGTGATTTCTTCATGAAAAGAAACCGCCAAAGCAAACTTAGAAAGACGGGCTTCAATATAACGAGGGGCAGCGGCCTTGTCCCCCGTACAAACATCTCCCCAGTTTCCTTGGGTTTCAATCAAAAGTTCTTTTTGACCAATGTTGACTAACGCATCTCCAATCGCAGCATCTCCATGAGGATGATACTGCATGGTTTGTCCAATGATGTTAGCTACTTTATGAAAACGCCCGTCATCCATCTCCTTCATACTGTGGAGAATGCGACGTTGAACAGGTTTTAACCCATCCCACAAGGCAGGAACAGCTCGTTCTAGAATTACATAGGAGGCGTATTGTAAAAACCAAGTCTTGTAAAGATCATCGATATGAACAGCTGCTTGGATTTTTTCTCCTTCTTCCACTAACGATGTTTCTTCTTCTCTTTCCTGTGAATTCTGAGTATTTTCTTCGTTTTTTTCTGGTAAGGCTTGCTTTTCTAGATCTTCAAAATTATCTTCCACAGAACTACACTCCTACTTTCTCTAACTCAACCGTATCTTTTTCGACCACAAGATTATCAATGATAAACTGTTGCCTTTCCGGACGATTTTTCCCCATGTAATAAGCAAGAATTTCATCGACTGATCTTCCGAGTTTCATAATAACAGGCTCCAATTTCATATCTTCCCCGATGAATCCAGCAAATTCGTGCGGTGAAATTTCCCCTAGCCCTTTGAAGCGAGTAATTTCAGCACTCTTCCCCAGTTTTCGTAAAGCCTTTTGCTTTTCTTCTTCGCTATAACAGTAGTGGGTCTCTTTTTTATTACGAACTCGAAAGAGAGGGGTTTGTAAAATATAGAGATGCCCATTTCGAACTAAGTCAGGAAAAAATTGGACAAAGAAAGTCATTAGCAAAAGACGAATATGCATTCCATCGACATCTGCATCAGTAGCAATAACAACATTATTAAAACGAAGATCATCTAATCCATCTTCTATATTAAGGGCATGTTGTAGTAAGTTGAGTTCCTCGTTTTCATAAACCACTTTTTTTGTTAGTCCATAAGAATTGAGAGGTTTCCCACGCAAACTAAAGACAGCCTGGGTAAGAACATCTCTTACTTTGGTAATCGAACCACTAGCAGAGTCCCCTTCTGTAATAAATATAGTCGTGTCGTACTTTTTCTCATTCTTTGTGCTATTCAAATGAAAACGACAGTCTCGTAATTTTTTATTATGAAGGTTCGCTTTTTTTGCTCTCTGATTGGCTAATTTACGAATACCGGCCATTTCCTTACGCTCTTTCTCTGATTGGAGAATTCGTTTAAGGATAGCATCTGCAATTTCAGGATTTTTATGAAGGTAATCGTCCAGTTCTTTTTTGATAAAATCGTTGACGAAAGAGCGAATAGTTGCCCCCTCGGGAGCCATATGAGAGGACCCTAGTTTCGTCTTAGTCTGAGATTCAAAAATAGGTTCCTCGATTCTCAGGCTAACAGCCGCAATAATCGATTGACGAACATCCGAAGCGTCAAAATCTTTTTTGAAGAAATCGCGTGCTGTTTTTACGAGAGCCTCACGAAAGGCTCCCTGGTGAGTTCCCCCTTGAGTCGTAAATTGTCCGTTAACAAAAGTGTAGTACTGTTCCCCATACTGAGTGCCATGAGTTAAGGCTATTTCAATATCCTCTCCTTTGAGATGAACAATGGGATAGCGAAGATTTTGAGGATCGGTTTTACGAGTCAGTAAATCAAAAAGTCCTTTTTGAGAGTAGTACTTTTCTCCATTAAAATGGATTTTAAGACCAGAGTTCAGGTAGGCATAATTCCAGATTTGACTGTCTAGATAATCAGGAATAAAACGAAAGTTTTTGAAAATTTCATGATCAGGAACAAAAGTTAAAATGGTTCCATCGACCTCGTCCGTTTTCTCAATCGGAAAATCGCCTTTAATAATTCCTTGGGAAAACTCGGCCCTTTTTTTCTCTCCTGATCGAATGGAAGACACCGAAAAATGATGAGAGAGAGCGTTTACGGCTTTGGTTCCTACCCCATTAAGGCCTACCGATTTCTTGAACGCTTTAGAATCATACTTTCCTCCCGTGTTGATTTTAGCAACACAATCAATAACTTTCTTTAGAGGAATTCCTCGTCCGTAGTCTCGAATATAAACTTTCTGATCGCTAATTTGGACATCTATTCTTTTACCAAAGCCCATCACATGCTCATCTATCGAGTTATCGAGAGTTTCTTTCACTAGAACATAAATCCCATCATCAGGGGAAGATCCGTCACCTATTTTTCCGATATACATACCCGGACGCATCCGAATATGCTCACGCCAATCAAGAGAACGAATGTTCTCTTCTGTGTACTGAATTTCTTGTTCTTTTGTCATATTTTTGTCTTCGCTATTTTTAATTTAAAATGAACTTACTTAATAAAACAGTAACTAAGCCGTATAATAAAGTCAACTAAAATCTTTTATAAAAAAAGAAAGAGAGAGTGGATCTGAGTCCACCCTCTCTTTAAAAATCATCTACGGGGAAAATAGTTTACGTTTTACTTAAATTTATCAGCAAAAGCACCAAAGGCAGAGCTATCTTCTAGCTTCATTCCTAATTTTTCGACGAGTTCTTTAATTGCTCTTTGCAGCATAAAATCTTCGATATAGTCACAAGAATATTGCTGCCCTCGATCATCAGAAACGCGACGTCGCAATTCACTACGCAGCCACATTCTGACATCCTGCTCACTAGCTCTTGTTTCTAAGGATTTATACCACTGGGCAAACTCGGGGTACTTCTCTGTTGAAAGATGATCGTTTTGAGCAAGCTCTTCGAATAGTTCTAAGTTTTTCAGGTAATACTTTTGAAGATAAGAAGCCAGTTTTTTTTCTTCTTGCAACTTCTGAAGTTCTTCATTCTTCCATGTTTCCCAATTTTCATAAGAGACTTTGATATCAGGATGAACTCCTTTGTGCTCAACAATATTACCATCTTTATCTATTTTATTATGAATACTTCGACCATCTGGAAGATAGTATTTTGCAATAGTTAATTTGATCCGAGCTCCTGGACGACTTATCAAAGGAATCGGCTCTTGGACAGATCCTTTTCCATAAGTTTGCATCCCCACAATGACAGCTCTTTTATAATACTGTAAAGTACCAGCAACAATTTCGGAAGCGCTCGCGGAAGATTCGTCCACTAAAACAACCATAGGAAAATTTGGATGAGTTCCTTCATTTTTACTGTAGTAGTCAGATCTTAATCCTTTTTTAGGATGACGACCCTCGCTGTAAACCAGAAGTTTTTGTCCTTGGACAAACTTATCCAAAATATCAACAGCAGTTTGCAACCATCCTCCTGCATTGCCACGTAAATCCAAAACTAAGGCTTTCATTCCTTGTTTTTCTAGCTGGTTCAAAGCCTTTTCCATTTCACTGGTAGCTTTTCGTCCAAACTGAGTTAAGCGCATGTAGCCTATTTTCTCAGGAAGCATCTCATAGAGTAAGCTGTCTACTTTTATTTTTTCTCGAGGAACTTCGATCTCACGGGCCTGGCTCCATCCTTCTCGATAGATTTTTAGACGGGCAGAGCTGCCAGTTGTTCCTTTCATTTTTTTGATAATCTCATCCATGCTCTTATCGTAAGTCGACCATCCGTTGACTTCTAGAACTTTATCCATAGAGCGAATACCTGCTCGATAAGCCGGCCCAGAGTAAATGGGAGCAATAATTGTAAACTGCCTTTGTTGGAATCCTACATAAACACCAATTCCAACGTACTCTTCATCGACGATAGTTTTAACAAACTCGTTCCATTCTTTTTCTGTCCAAAAAGCTGAGTGCATATCGGTATTATCAACGATTCCCTTAACCGCAGCATCGATCAAGTCAATTTGACTAAACTGATCGCCTTCAGTATGGTATTCTCGGACTTTATCTATCACTTCGTCGACAAGAGGATATTTTACCTTGGTAGTTTCTTTGCTAGGAGTTCCTCCTTGGGAGTCGAGAAGGCGTTCATATCGTGCCACTAGTGTTTGTTGCTCTAAGAGAAGCTTGGCCATTCTTCCTCTAGAGGTAGGTTCATCGCGAAGCTTATTAAGAAGTGGCTTAGCTGCTTCAATATTGTGAATTTCTCCCAAAGCCAATGCTGCCTCAAACTGTAGTTTTTCATTGTCCACTTCAAGATAAGACTTCAATAAGCGAGCAGCTTTTGGGCTACGAGAGACCTGCCAAATAGTCTTAGCCAAAGCAATTTTAAGATAAGGGTTAAAAGTATTTTCTAAAGCCTCATCCAAATCCGTTTCTAAATCAAAATCCCCAAAGACTCCAACAAGACTTGCTGCTTCCATTTTTGCATCAAGACTTTTTCCCTCTTTGATAATCTCCATCAAAAATTGAACACCGTAGTCCATTTCTCCCAGTTGAATAAGAGCTTTAGCGCAGCCCACTTGAGCTTCTTCTGGAAGAGTTCGAATACGCCTTTTAATTAAAGGAACAGCTTCATCTCCGAGTTTTTCCAAGCGGAGAGAAGCGTCCCAAATTTTGGGATTTTTTGCTTTTGTCATCCATGAAATGTAGCGTTCAACTTGCTTCTCTAAATCCCTTTCTTGAGCTGAGAGGGAAAAAGAACCAAAAACAATGCTACCTAGTAATAGTAACAGGAGAGTTTGTGTTTTCATAAATATTCTGGGCAGAGACCCTGCTCCTTTCTAAAGTTACTTTTCTGGTGATCCACTTCAGAGCTTGCGAGATTTCAAAAAACAAGCCCCTTGCGATAGTTTTAAAGAACACCAATAAACAATTTCAGGATGTAACAATCCCTAATATATTGTGATTTCTTTTTTTATAGCAGTCAAAAATGAATTGCTAATAATTTTTAAGACAGGTAAAAATGGAAAAACGTTTGTATCAAAAATCTTTGTTTGGCAAAATAAGAGCCTAAGCTCCGAGGAAGTATAGAATATTCTCGAAGAAGTGTCAATGAGTTGGTTATGGCAAGCCTTTGTCAGACCCTTAAAAATAGGAAGGATATTTATGAAAAAATCCCAAGGGATTTTAATTTACGGCTTTGGACCTTATTTGGAGTGGACAGAAAATATCACGGAAAAATCTTTAGCAACTCTACCATCACGGCCTGGTTTAACCAAACTAGTTTTGCCTGTTGAGTTCAAAAAAAACATTTTTCTAGATCCCATCCAAAAATTCAACCCTAGATTTGTTATCGGTTTAGGCCAGCATCCCCGAGCTCGAAAAATTCGTATAGAACGCAAAGCCTTTAACGGCAAAAGAAAGCAAAAAAAAGATTCCGAGAAAACTATTTCTCCAGGAAAACCGAACCAATACTTTATGAGCTTTCCTTTTCCTCCAAGTTCTTCTACTACTTTAGCCTATGATGCTGGGCGCTATGTCTGTAACTATTCCATGTTTGTCATTGCTGATTTTTTACAAAAACACAAAGAGATCCACTCTGGTTTTCTTCATATTCCTCGACATGCTACTGTAGAAGAAGTCAATATTTACCTAGAAAAAGTACTTGATCATTGTCAAAACCTTATCTAAAAATTATCTAAGCTGGACAGCATCATGTAAATCATGAGAGAATTTTTCTATTACTCTCAAAGGTGTAAAAATGAACTCCGCGGGTTTCCCAATAAGCTCTTTCCCTCTCGCCATAGGCTCACCAGCATAGTATCCTTGGATAATACTGTTATCATAGGATTGATGGACCAAAACATGACTAAATCTTAAGACAAAATAACTAAATACATAGAGAGTAAGAAAAAGAGAAAAAAGGAGCATCCCTTCCCAATTTTTTGATCTTTCAGAACTTTGTTTTTCAGTTTCCATAGCAAATCCTTGGTTGAGTAAGTAAAACCGAGTTCTCCCAAAAAAGAACTTCTCTGAAAATTTTCTAGCTTTGAAAATCTCGTAGTCGAACGGGTTTTCTTTGGCGCCCCCAATTTCCAGGAGGCCCTTGAAAAAATCCTGCGCAGGGAGTGTTGCAAAAACGACAGTTTCCTTCTTTATCTAAATTCCAATCGCTCAATAAATACCAGTCGCGCCCAATCAATTTTTTGTGACAGACATGGCAGTATGTACTCGAAGATTTTTCATGATGAACGTTTCCCGTATAACAATAGCGGATTCCACTTTCTAAGGCTATCTCTCGAGCTCTGATGAGAGTTGAAGGAGGTGTTTTAGGCTTATCTAACATTTTCCAGTCGGGGTGAAAAGCGCTAAAATGAAGAGGTACTTCAACTCCTAGGTTATCGACAATCCACTTAGTCATTTCTTTAATTTCTTGGTCGGAGTCATTTTCTTCCGGAATAAGTAAAGTCGTGATTTCAAACCAGACATTGGTCTTTTCTTTTAGATAAACTAAAGTTTCTAAAACTGTCGATAATTTTCCTCCACAGATGTTTTTATAAAAACGTTCTGTGAATCCTTTTAAATCTATGTTTGCCGCATCCATGTATTGGAAAAACTCTTGTCGTGGTTTTGGGCAAATTTCTCCCGCGGTAACGGCCACCGTTTTTAAGCCATGCTCGTGACAAGCAATGGCAACATCGACAGCGTACTCCAGAAAAATAACGGGGTCATTGTAAGTAAAAGCTATGCTTTTACATCCCAGTTGATGGGCTGCTTTTGCAATGACTTCAGGGGAAGCCGAATCTGCTAGAGTGTCAATTTCTCTAGATTTACTAATATCCCAATTTTGACAAAATTTACAAGTCAAATTACATCCTGCCGTTCCAAAAGAAAGAATAGGAGTTCCCGGTAAAAAATGGTTGAGTGGTTTTTTCTCGATGGGATCTACACAAAAACCACTGGAGCGCCCATAGGTAGTTAAGACCATCATGTCATTTTCTCGGGCCCGAACAAAACAAAGCCCTCTTTGGCCTGGACGCAATTTACAAAATCTGGGACAAAGATCACATTGTATTCGACCATCTTCTTCCCAGTGCCAATATCGTCCTGGAACAACGAATTGTTTTTCTTCCACAACTTACCCTTTCTATAAAACTATAAAAATTTCCCAAGATAAAGAATCTCATCTTTTTGATTATAAATTATCTTTGCTTTATAAACTTATTATTTTTCAAATTTTTCTCTTGCATAAAATAAGGATTTTCTTATACTCTAGGCTGCGTTAAAGTGTGTTTTTTTTGAGAAACAGAGCACTTCTTTAAGTGTAGATAGACCAAATTAAAAATGGATCTCAGTGGGAAAACCCTAAGAAACTAAAAGTTGCTTTAACATAAAATTTTGTTTTTAGGGAGTTCCCATAAAAAAACTTTACAAATATAGCGGATCTTTTGTCTCCTGACAACGTTGCTCCTTCGTTACAGAAAAAGATTATGCGCCTAGGTTGCGCCTTATCAGAAGACAAAATCTCTTACTATCTTTGCAAAGTTTTTTCATGGGAACTCCCTAAAAACAATATTAACCAAGCGAAGCCCAATTACACATTGCCGAGATAGCTTATGATCTGCTTTTGAGAAAGGAGCCCATTATGCCATTTTCCATGGTTCTACACATAAGACTAATGGAAGATTGCACGGATAAGGAGTTTCATGGGGCCATTGCCTACAATGCTCTTAAGGATGTGCTGAAGCAGTATGCTCAGGGGTGTTCCCCCGAGCAAGCAGAGAAAATTATAAGAACCTACACCTATTCTCCCCTTTTTGTCGGAGAACGTTCGCATCGCCCTCTTTCTGAAGAACGAGTTATCCGCCCAAAATCTCTTTGCTGGCTTAGAATATCGGCTTTGGAAGAAGAAATTTCCACAAATATATACAACAGCCTATATCACAACGTTGTCACCAATCAAATCCCTGCCTTACAAACAGATGTCGGAGAACTCCATGTCGAAAGGGCTCTCAGTAATCCTTCCTCTGGCCATCCTTGGGTAACTCTGCTGAGCCAAGAAGAGCTTTATAACCAAGCTAGCTCTGAAGAAAATGAGGTTCTTTTTGATTTCGTGTCACCGACTCTCTTTGTTCACCGAGGAATGCTAACTCCCCTACCTATCCCTCACAATATATACTCTCAACTAGGCAAACTCTGGAACCAAAGTGCCCCTCAATATCAAATTCCAGAAGAGACTCTGGAAGCTTTAGGTAAGCATGTTACTATTATTGCTTTCAAAGATCTTGCGACAGGAGTACAGCCAGTAGGAGGAGGAAAAAACAGAGTAGGCTTTATTGGAAAAGTTCGAGTTCGTATTGTCGGAACCAAAGACGCTGAATTGATTAAATACTTCAATCTTCTATCTGATGTAGCTTTTTATGTTGGTCTAGGACAAGCGATCCAGTCGGGATGTGGAATGACGAGAAGAATTCCCCGTGGCAAGTGGGATGTTCTAAGAGATTTTCTCCGCTAAAAATACAAATATTATTTCTTTTGTCTACTCAGAAGTAGAAAATAGAAGACGTTGCGGACGCCCACAAGGGGCTCACCGCACGTCCCTACATCCATATAAAAAACGTTATTCTTCTTGTAGGCTAAAAAACACCTAAGAAGTCTTCCGAGCAGGATTAAAAAAAGGCTTCTTCACCACCTTCGCTTTAATCTTCTTTCGACTAAACTCAATCGTTTCTTCCATGGTTAAGTCTGTTCCTATTTTGGCATAGGGCGCTTCTAGAGTAGCCAGAGCAATGTATTTTTTTAGGTTGGGAGACCAACAACCACTGCTAGCATAACCTACTTGTCGGTTTTTGTGGTGAATAGGCACCATACATCGCCAGGCACTATGAGGAAGAGAGGGAGGAAGACCCACTTCTTCGTAAGCTCTTTCTAAGTCGTCCCAATCGATTTCTATCCCGACCAGTTGATATTTAAATCCTTGTCGTTTTTGTTCTTGGATAGCTTTTTTTCCCACAAAATGAGGCTTTTTTAGACTTACAGTCCAGCCTAAACTAATTTCTTGGGGAAAAGACTTTTGCGATTCCGTCATGGTATGTTTAGAACTATAAAAGTCGACATCTATCAAAATAAAGCCGGCTTCTACTCTTGCCATATCTAAAGCCATTAGACCAACTGGACGAAGACCGTAGTCTTTTCCTGCTTCCATGATTTTATCCCAGCATTTCTCGGCTTCTTCTACTTTCATCCAGATTTCATAGCCCAAATCTCCTGTATAACCTGTTCGAGAGATTAAAACATCGACTTGGGCTAGTTTGTCTTCCGTAAACCAAAAGTACTTGAGCTCATCAAGAGGGGCAGAAGTGATTCTTTTCAGAATGTCTCGCGACTTGGGCCCTTGAAGAGATATAGCGGCTATTTCTTCAGAGACATCTTCAATCTCGACTTCAAAGCCAGGAGAGTTTTCCTGAAACCAACGCAAGGCCGGGTTCGCTGCCGTCACTCGATAGTGCTCAGAGCTGAAGCAAAAAACCGTACCATCGTCAATCACCTTGCCTTCTTCATCACACCAAACGCAATAAGACACTTGTTTAGGCTTTATTTTGGTAACATCTTTTGCCAAAACATAATTCATAAAAAGAGAAGCATCTTTACCTTTGATTTCATACTTATAGAGAGGCGAAATGTCCATTATTCCAGCTTGTTCTCGGATGGCGTAGTACTCTGGTAAATGACAAACACCATAGCTTTCTACCGCAAAATATCCAGCCCACTCTTTCCAACGAAGACTCTGACAAAGCTCGCGCGTTTTATTATGTAAAGCAGTTCCAATACCCATGTCGTTTAACCTTTCCAGTCTTTCAAAATCTTTTGGGCAGCATTATGGCCCGCTAAACCATTCACCATTCCAGCAGGGTGAGTTCCTGCTCCACAGAGATAAAGATTATCAAGCGGGGTTCTATATTGAGCACTTCCTGGTATGGGTCTCATAAGAAAGAGCTGATCCATTGTATGATCCAAGTGATAAATATGCCCTTCATTTAAACTAAAGTTAGCTTCTAAATCAGAAGGGGAAAGAACCTGACGATGTTCAATTATATCTTTTAAGTTTGGCAAAAAGACCCCGAGTTTTTCTAGAACGATATCAGCAAACTTGTCCTGGTGCTCTGCCCAAGAACCTTCCCGCAGCCGAAAAGGAGTACATTGAGCGGTAATAGAGAGGACATGCTTATTTTTGGGGGCAAGAGAAGGATCGATAAAAGAAGGGAGAATAAACTGTATAACAGGATTTTCCGAGTAACGACCGTACTTCGTGGCATCAAAGGCCTTTTCTAAATACTCTAGGCTAGGAGCTATAAAATAGCGAGCGCTAAGAAGGGCTTCTTTCTCGGCTCCTTGGACCAAAGCAATATGAGGAAGTTCCTTCAAAGCTAAATTGATTTTAGTGGAAACCCCTTGGCTTTTAACGTTCTTAACTAAATTTCGTAGTTTCAAAGAAACCTTCGGAGGAGAGCACAGTTTCAGAAAAGTTGTTTTTGGGTCTAAGCTCGAAGCGACCACTTGAGAGTGAATTTCTGTGCCATCTTGGAGGAGCACTCCCTTAACCACGCCTTCTTCTATGAGAATTTCCTGAACTTCATTTTCTTTACGTACTTCCACTTTATAAGTCTGACCGGCCTGTTCTAAGGCTTCACTTAATTTTCCCATTCCTCCTTGAGGATGTCCTAAGGAAGCAGAATGATAAGAAAGAATGTGCTGAAGAAAAAGAGTAGCCGCTGTACCGGGCGAGTAAGGGCCTAGAGCATTTCCCATTAAGGCTTTAGCGGCAAGGAGTCCTTTGAGTGCATCGCTCTCAAACCACTCATCTAGAAAATCGCGGGCACTCATCGAAGCTGCTCGGAGAAACTCCAACATATCTCTCTTTCCCATTTTACGTAGTTTTAGCCAATATTTTCCTAGATCAACTAAATCACTATGAGGAAGATTGAGAATATCAGGAGGTGTTTTTGCACAAGCGATCCCTAAATTCTTTGCCACTTTATCCATGAATTCATGATATTTAGGATATTCCTTTGCATCTTTTTCGCTAAAAGTGGCAATTTCTTGGGCAAATTTTTGAGGACTACGCCACTGAATGAGAGCTTTACCTGGCAGTAAAGAAATCGCAAGGGGATCTGTTGCAGCAGAAATCCCCTTGTTCTTTAGTCCCAAATCTTGAAAAACTTTTTTCGAAAAAAGACTAATGTCATCGAGGCAAACAGAAGAACGAAACCCCTCGGTAATCTCTTCGGTGACACAGCGCCCGCCCACATTTTCTTTTTTTTCAAAAACGACGACTTTTTTTCCCGCTTTTGCTAAGTAATAAGCCGCTATTAAGCCATTATGACCAGCCCCAATTATGGCAACATCGTACTTTTCAGCCATGACTACTTTCCCTTCCAATCTTTGAGAATCATCTGTGCAGCATTATATCCTGGTGCTCCCATGACACCTCCTCCCGGATGAGCTCCCGAAGAGCAGAGATAGAGGTTTTTGATGGGGGTTCTATATTGAGCCCAACCTGGTACAGGTCTTAAAAAGAAGAGTTGTTCGAGAGAAAGCTCTCCGTGGAAAATATTTCCTTGAGTCATTCCAAACTCTTGCTCTATATCCCAAGGAGTTAAAACTTGACGGTGGAGTATGATATCCTTAATATTGGGAGCATATTGAGCCAAGGTATCAATGACCGCATCCCCAAAAGCTTCTCTTTTTTCTGGCCAAGTTCCCTCTTTTAGAAAGTAAGGAGCATACTGAACAAAAATAGACATGACATGTTTGCCTGGAGGAGCCACTGTAGGATCACTCAAAGAAGGAATAACAATGTTTAAGTAAGGACGTTTGGAAAAATCTCCGTACTTTGCTTCATCGTAAGCCGTTTCCAAGTAGTCCATGCTCGGAGCAATGGCAATGTCGCCTTGTAAGTGCATTCCTTGCCCAGGAAAACAAGTAAAGTCAGGACAGGCATCCAAGGCCAAATTTACCTTGCCAGAAGAGCCCCGGAATTTATAGCGTTTCACTTGATCGAGAAAGCTATCATCAAAATGCTCTGGCTCTGCTAGTCCGATAAAAGTTCGGTAAGGATCAAGGCCAGAAGAAATGACCTTGGCATAGATCTCATCTCCATTTTCCAAAGCAACCCCTACTGCTTCTCCCTTTTTGATAATAAACTGATCGACCGGAGTGCTAGTGCGAATCTCTGCTCCATGTTCTCTTGCGGCCGCAGCGATCGAGTTACTAACTGTTCCCATTCCCCCTTTAACTAAGCCCCAAGAGCGAAAAGCTCCGTCGATTTCTCCCATATAATGGTGGAGTAAAACATAGGCCGTACTAGGCGACTTAACCCCTAGGAAAGTACCAATAATTCCACTCACAGCCATAGTCGCTTTCAATACTTCTGTCTCAAACCACTGATCCAAGTACTCTGAGGCACTCATCGTCATAATCTTTAGGAGCTGAGTTTTTTGATCTGCTCCTAATCCTTGAAAGCGCGTTTTCATTCCATGCATATCTTTCATCTCAGAGAGATGAATTTCGTTTGCCCGAGGAGGAGTCATTTCTAAAATAGGCTTAACAAACTTGGAGATCTTCACCATTTCCTTGGAGAACTCTCCGTAGACTTCGGCATCTCGTTTGGAATGCCTGGCAATTTCTCGGCGGGTTTTCTCGGCATCACTCCAGCGAGCCAAATAGTTGCCATCTAGCATAGGAGTAAAAGAGCAATCCATAGGAAGAACTTCTAAACCATGCCGAGCGAGTTCTAAATCTCGAATAATTTGGGGGCGGAGCAAACTCACCACGTAAGAGCAAACCGAGTAGGTAAAGCCTGGGTAAATTTCCTCGGAAACAGCTGCGCCTCCTACAAGATGTCGTTTTTCTAAAACAAGCACCTTGCGGCCACTTCGGGCCAAATAAGCAGCATTGACTAAACCATTGTGCCCTCCACCGACAACAATGCAATCATAGACATTTTTTTTACTCATAAAAGTTCACTTCAATAAAAAAGAATCCAGAATTCAGAATCCAGAATTCAGAATCCAAAAAACTTAATACCAGAAAATAGGACTAACAAATGTTTACCTACCAAACCAAAAAATAAGAATTTGGTGCATTCATTCTGGATTCTGAATTCTGGATTCTGAATTCTTTACTTTTTAACGGTCAAATGCCATCCCCAAGAGCGTTCAATGGCCCATGTTTTCTTGATAATATTCCAGAAAATATAAAGGGCAGCCAAAACTATAAGCCCGTTAGTAATAAGAGCAAAGCCACCTAAGACAACACAGGAATAGTTAAAAATTCCATGAACTAGAGCCGCTAGAAAATATCCCCAGATAAAATCTGTAAAGCTCAATACTCCATTGCGATGCTTCGCTTTAGCAAGAACTAGCGCAATAATACTAGTAAATACAGCATGACCCATTGCACATAAAGAAGCGCGCATCGAAACAATAAAAGCCAAGCCTGTTCCTGTGAGTTGATCTGCTCGGGCGGGATCAATGAATTGACTATAGTAAAGAACATTCTCCATCGCAGCAAAACCTAGGCCGACAGCAAAACCATAGACAAGGGCATCAATGGCATCGTTGAACTCATCGTGGCGAGCTATACGGTAAATAGCTATTCCCTTAACAAATTCCTCAGTCACTCCAGCTAAACAGATGGAAACAACCAAGCCAAAAGAGCCGGCAATTGACATATTAAGCCATAAAGCCAAAATAGTCGAAACAACTCCCCAAAGAAAGGCTCCGGCCACAAAATGAAGCGGTTCAGGTTCATATTTATCCAGAACATACATGATGGCCAAATAAAGAAGAGGGCAACCAAAAGCGATGATCAAGAAAGGTCCACTTAGTCTAAACATATGAGGAAGAAAATATGTTAAGCACATAAAGGCAGCAAAAGCGACAAACATTTTTATAGCTAATCCACCCATAATTTCGTAAGGAACTACTTTAGAAGATTGTTCCTTTTCTTCTTCGCTCAAAGCTTTTTTTTGGATAAAATCTGGTAGAGGTAAGTCACTAAAATAGCTTTCTGAGCCTGATATATCAGCATTTTCTTCAATTTTTTTGATTTTTTCGATATACCTTTGGGCTTTCTGAGAGTATTTCTCCTCACTGATACGTCCTTTGCTTTTGGCTAATTCAAGAAGTTGAAAACTTTGAATTAACTTAGAATGGACCAGTTTGAGCTTGGCTTTTTTCATAACGGAACCTTTCCAATGTCTTAGTTTTGGTGACTCAAAGCTTTGGCAATACTTATTTCCATTTCCTTAGAGTCTTGTCCATGACTATTCATCATATCCATGGCATCTTCGAGCTCAACAAACCCCGCTTGAGCTCCTCCTACTTTTAGTTTTAAACCGGTTGGGACAATCGCATAACCAATTTCAAAAAAATAGAGATATCCTCCAGCAACAACAGCATGGCTCATGCCTGCTCGGATAATTTTTATCTCTTGGGGCCAAGCTTGCACTCTTTTCTGAGCGATATCTTCAAAGGAAAGTGACCATTGGTCATAAACGAGAATACTATTGAAACAAGTGAGTCCATAAGTATTCAAAGGAGTACCTGAGTTTTCTTTAGGACTATCTCCATCCATAGGAGGGCGAAAGAACATCATAACACGTCCCTCTCTGTCAACAACTAGAAGAGCTTTCTTAAGAACTGCCCATCCTGCATTTCTCTGTTTCTTAAACATACTTGTTTTGGCTGTTTCAGAGAGAGGTTCAAAAGTATCATCGAACTTACGGAAATTCTTGATTCTCTCTGCTAGTTCTTGAACAAAGTGCTGGGTTGTTTCAGATGATTTCATAGGTATCCTCGCTTTTCGGTCACATTTCTTTTGTTTTTCTCTCAGAATATTATAGAATATCCCCTACTTTAGCAAGTCATTTTTTCACAAGGAGAAAACTTTCTCGCCCTCTAGAAAAAAAGCCTAAGAGGCGAGGAAGATTTTTACTCTTTATTTTTTAAGGAGAAACTATGGTTCCTTTTTGCATTGCTGCTTTTGTTACGCTTTACTTAGTCGAGTTTTTTTGGGATTTATATCTCGATCGCTTAAATATTAAGCACATGGAAAAATTTAAGGACGAACCTCCCGAGGTCTTTAAAGATGTGATGCCTCTGGAAAGGCACCAAAAGAGTATTTCTTACAGTAAAGAGAATAGTCGCTTTGGGACTATCCACAGTATTATTTACATGGTTATTTTCTTTGCTTTTGTTTACAGCGGTGGGATGAATTATCTAGATCTTTTTTTCCACGGTTACATCGAAAATGAAATTTACCGAGGTTTGGCTTTTCTTTTGGGCTTAACTTTTCTTAAGTACTTAATGGGACTTCCTTTTTCTTATTACGGAACCTTTGTTATCGAAGAAAAATTTGGTTTCAATAAACAAAAAGTAGCAGGATGGTGTCGCGATCAAGCTGTTGGACTAGTTCTTAATATGGTGATATTGTCGATCGTTGCCTACGCTATTTTTTATTTTATGAAATCAGCAGGTGATTTTTGGTGGCTTTATGCTTGGGCAGTTGTTTTCTTGTTTGTTTTATTACTCAACCAGCTATACCATTCCTTAATAGCACCTCTCTTCAACAAATTTACTCCCTTAGAAGAAAGTAGCTTACGTAGCAAAATAGAAAAGCTTGCCAGCAAAACCGACTTTCCTCTGGAAAACGTTCTTGTCATGGACGCAACACGCCGTACTGAGCATAGTAACGCGTACTTTGCTGGACTAGGCAAAAGCAAGAGACTAGTTCTCTATGATACCCTAATCCAGAAATTCGACGAAGAAGAGATTATCGCTGTTGTTGCTCACGAAATTGGTCACTGCAAAAGAAAGCACCTAGTGAAAAATCTCATTTTCACCCAAGGAATATTCTTAGCCTTTTTTTATAGCGTGCACCTCTTGATGCAAAGCCCTTACCTTTACAAAACTTTCCTCATAGAAAACTCCAGTATTTACATGGGACTAATTCTCGTGTCCATTGTCTTCGGTAAGGTTTTCTCTTTTCTTAACCCGATAACAGGCATGCTAAGTTGGAAGTTTGAATTCGAAGCCGACCAATACGCTTTTGAAGTTATCGAAGCGAAAGAAGCGATTAAGACTCTCTTTGGTAAGCTGGCCGAGAAAAATCTCTCTAACCTAACTCCTCATCCCCTCTATGCGCGTTTTTATTACTCGCACCCTCCTCTTTTGAATCGAGTAGAGGCTTTGGGTTTGAATAGCTGAGTGGGGTTTTTGCAGTGGAGGGTGAGGCTTATCTGAAACCGTTTTTAAAAAAGATGATCGAAAACCGTTCTAAGTACCATGTTCGCTGGAGGGCGAGGCTCCTGCCGAGCAGGGGATGTGCTTGGTTCTTGATGGTATTTAAAGCACATTCACTGGATCATAGGTTTCATATTGAAAAAACGTTTTAAATCGCGGGTGCTCCTGCTGAGTAGGGAATGTGTTTGGCTTCTGGTATCGTTATCTAGGCACATCCCCTGCTCGGCAGGAGCCTCGCCCTCCATAAAACATGGTGCTTAGAGCGGTTTTGAATGATCTTTTAAACAAAAAGCATCCACCAAAGTTTCAATCGCGGCAGGGTAAACCCCAAAAAAGAGCTGAGGCTCGATTAGCTCCAACTCCATAAGGCGCAGGTCTCCCTCTTCGCTTCGAACCATGTCCACTCGCGCATACAGACAGTCCTCCGAAAACCCATTCAAAGCTCGGTTCGCCTGTTTTAAATCTTTTGCAGATGGATTTTTTAGCTCCGTTCCCCCTCCGTGCTCTTCTTGCACGCGAAAGTCTCCTCTTTTAGGAGTTTTCAAGACAGCATGGCTAAAGGTATGTCCAAAGTAGATGAAAGACCATTCCCCTTCTTCACGAACCTTTGGATAGAGCGGTTGGATGAGGAATTTATTTTTTTTTCTGTGATGAGATATTTTTTCTTCTACCTCAGAGACTTCTTTTCGTCCAAAACAGTACGTATGTAAAGCTCCGGCACTAACTGTGGGTTTAACGACCAACTCTGAGCAAGAAAAGTGGTCAAAGTAATCAGAAATTGGGCTAGAAGAAGAAATGAGTTCTGTCGGAACGATGGGAACTCCTTTGGGAGGAAGTTCTAAAAGGTAAGACTTGTCGTGGTTCCAGAGCATAGTTTGGTAAGGATTATGAAGGACACACCCACTTTCCTGGATTTTTTGTAAAGTGGCGAGGAATTTTTCCTTCTTGATGTGGTAATCCCAAGTATTACGAACAATGACCCTATCAAAAGAACTCCAGTCGATATTGTCACGGTCCCAAACGACTGGTTCAGCTTGCCAGCCTCTTTCTTTTAATGCATCAAGGAGAGGCTGTTCTTCTTCTAGAAGAAAGGGGACAACTTGGCAAGTTAGAATAGCACAGCGAGGCATGAGTTATCCTTAAAACAAAACTTTAAAACAAAAACGGGAAAAAACGCTTCGTTCTTTTTTTCCAAGTCAAAAAATCTTCTGGAAATTGATTTTCTAGGATTTTTTCTTCATGTAAGGCCTGACAGAAAAGGCTATAGGCAACGATGAAAAAAAGAAGACCCGATAAAAGATCCCCGATCCACAAAGTGAACCCGAGCATCATCAAAAGCTCTCCCAAATACATAGGGTGGCGGATATACGAGAAAAGCCCTCCCTCAGAAACGAGCTTTTCAGGAAAGCCTATGCAACCACTTCCTTTTCTAAGAAGGCGATAGTGAATGACATCAATGATAGCACCGGCTAAAATAAATCCTTGGGCAATGGAGAGAGAGACTACCCAATATTTACTAAAAAAGGGATCTTGCCAAGCGGCAAGAAGAGCATAGCTCATCAAAATGAGTTCTGTGCATCCTTTCAGGTTCCAATATACAGTCACCGAGGATGCGGGCGTGTTTTTTTTGTTTTCCATAGTTTACGCAAGATAGTTTTTTTCGCTTGGTAAATCCAGTAAATTTTGTTAGTTTTTTCCCTAGTGCAAAGAAATCTTCCCTTGTTTTGTCGTCTAACCTAATCTAGTCTGGTACACCCATGAATAAATTGCTCCCTTACTTGATTTTGCTCTTACAAATATCTTGCATCTGTTACTTTGCCCCCTTTGCTCTTCATTTAGAACAAGACAACTCGATCGATAGTTTTGCAGTTAAAGGGAAAAAAGGTGAGAAAAATTACCAAGCATTTTTGAAGGATTTTCCGGAACAAGATTATTTTTTAATTGCTTTGGAGCTAACCCAACCGATTCTAACGCGAAAGGAGCAAGAGTTTAGTGAAGAGATTTTTGCTAAATTCGGAGCTACTCCTGGACTAGAGCAGTACTATAGCTTACACTCCGAAATTCCTCAGAGTTTACAGCAACAAATTATCGATGAGCTGGGGGCGGAAAAAATAGCCCAAGAGCTTCACTTTCCTTTTCTGTCGGAGAAAGGTACTCTCTATACGGCTATTTTTGAGCTCGCTGCTCTTTCTCTTTCTGAAAAAACAGTCCTGGTCGACCAAACTCATCAGAAAATCGCTTTTTTAGAAGAGAAATACGCGGGGCAAATCCGTAAAATATATTTGTGCGGAGACCCTATTGTTAATTACTATCTCGGAGAAAGTTCTGAGCAAATCAAAAGCCGCCTTTTCCCTCTTCTCTTTGGATTTTCTTTTTTCCTCTTAGCTCTTTTGTTTGGGAGTGTAAAAGCTGTTTTGGTCAGCTTTTTAACAGTACTCTCTTCCCTTACCATGACGATGGGGATTTTTGCTCTGAGTGGGCACACCCTAAACTTACTGACCAATATTATCCCAACGACGATATTTGTTTTAACCATCGCTATGCAAATGCATATATTTTTGAGCCTAGCTCACTCAGAATCTATCCAAGAAGGTTTACGTAAAAAGATCAAACCCAATTTTCTCATTACTCTAACAACTTCGATTGGTTTTGGCTCTTTAATGACTTCGCAAGTTCAGCCCATTGCTTTACTGGGACAGTATATGGCCTTAGCGATGTGGGTTATTTTTTTCTGGTCTTACCTAACTCATCTAGGCTTATCTCAAATTATCAAGTTTAAGCCCACTCCCCGTCTTTCCAACCAAGCTTTTTTTCCTTTCTTAAACAAGTGTGCTCATTTGTCTCGGCTTTATCTCCTCTTTCCTATCATGATCATAGGTTTTGCCATTTGGGCAGTTCCTCAAAATAAAATAGAGTCCAATGGTCTTAAGTACTTTTCTCCCGAACATTCCATCCGCCAGGATACAAAAAAAATGGAGGAAGAGATTACCGGAGGAAGCACGCTGGAAATTCTTATTCCTCGCGACGACTCTCAGGAGTATATTTCTTTTGATTTTTACACCAAAGTGGCTCACTGGGAAAAAAATATTGCCAAGCTCCCTCAAATACGAGACGTCATAAGCTTAGAAAGCCAGCTCCAACTCATCCATAAATCCATACTCGGCTTCGATAAATATACCTTGGATTCCTTGCAATTCACAAATCCTGAAGTTTTACAGCGAATTCAGCAAGAAATTAAAAGGCACCAAGAAAAAATCTATGCCAACTTTCTTTCTCCTAACTTTTATCGCGTTCGCCTTATTTGCAATTCGATAGGTAGTGAAGAGTTTATTGCTTTACAAAAAGAAATCCAAATTATTTCTAAGAAGGAAAAGTTCAGTTCTCCCGTTATCATCACCGGAGTGATTGCTCGCCTTATGGAAATCCAAAACTACCTCCATAGCTCTTTGGCCAAAAGCCTCCTCTTAACTCTTGCTCTGGTTATTTTCTTGATGGCTATTTTTATTAGAAGAGTCAGTATTATTTATATTTCTTTGATTCCCAATCTTTTTCCCTTGGCTTGCATGGGAATGGTTCTTTGCTTAGCAGGTATTCCTACAACGATCTCTTCGGTCATGGTTTTTTCTATTGCCTTTGGAATAGCAGTGGATGATAGTATTCATTTTTTACACACTTTTTTTCTCCACGAAAGCAAAGGTTTTGAGGTAGCATGGCAAAAAAGCCTGGAATTAAATGGACTAGCTGTTTTTTTTACATCTCTCGTTTTAATGGGAGGGTTTTCGATTATCTCTTTCTCTTCTTTTTTACCGATACGAGATTTTGGTCTTCTCCTTTCTCTCGCTATATTTATGGCTTTTATCGGGGATATTATTTTTCTTCCTCTTCTTTTACGATCCCAGAAACTCCCAAAAAACAGCACTATTCTCTTTATTCTTCTGATTTTTCTGACAAGCTGTGAAACAAAATCTACCCAAGAACCATGGACAAAACGAATAGAATCGGTGGAAAGCTCTAAGCTATCCCTTTCTTTGATCAAAAAACTAAGTCAAGACCCTCACGAGCTAGTCCGAGCCCAACTGATAGCTCAAGTAAATGACCCAAAAACACTTCACTCCTTTCTCCCTGAACAATCTTGGTATGTTCGCTCACAGATGGCCAAAAATCCTCATATAAGCGCCGAGACCGCAAAAGAACTCATCGAAGACTCTAGCTGGCGAGTACAACAAGCCTTAGCCCAAAACCCTCATGTTGGGTGGAATATCCTCAAAGAGCTCGCTACCTTAGAAGACTGGAGAGTCCGTCGCGCTCTAATGGAACACCCCAAGACTCCCTTAGAGGAAATTATGAAGTGGGCTAAATCTCCCTCTCCTCTCATCCACAAAGAAGTCGCTCAAGTTTTCGCCCAAAAAACCCTCAATGAATTTTTTGATCTCCTCGATTTACTCGAAGAAGAGAATTTCTGGACAGCCCAAAGCCGTCTCATCGAAAACATCGCCCGTAACACCTTTGCCAATCCTGAAATACTCAACTACCTAAGCGGAGAAGATGACTGGGAAACTAGGCGTCTTCTTTCCCAAAACCATGGCATATCTCCAAAAATACAAGAGCTTCTGGCCGAAGATAAGGACGAAGATGTTCGCCTTGCCTTAGTTGATAACAAAAAACTTTTGCCCTCGATTTTAGAGAAGCTAGCTCAGGATAAAAGCGAGAAAGTACGAAAAGCAGCGGTTGAAAAGTTGGAGGAAAAAAGAAAATGACATCCTTGGGAAAGAATGCCATTTTTGAGGTTAATTTTACCTGTTTAGTTTTTTTTTATAAGCCTTCTCCTTTCCTTTATTGCAGAGTTTATAGTAGCATAAGGCAAGTGGGATTCGTAACCTTGTGCTACTATAAAGGATAAAAGCAAACTCTGTGCCAAAGGTAGATAAGAAGGATTTACTAATCTCACAATTTCTTTCTGTACTATAATAAAACAAGCACATAGAATTATTTCTATTTAGAGAGAAGTAATATTTATTATGAGCTTATCGGTGAACTATTGGGACTTATTGGTAAATAAACGAATTGAGTATTTAAAACTAAAAGGAAAAAACATGTCTAAACTAAATATTAAAACCGTAGGAGAAGGAAGTTTTGAAGATATTCTAGAAGAAAGCTCTGCGGAAATTAAAGAAATTGCCTATGCTCTGCGCAAATTACTATCAAAGGTTATGCCTGGTATTACAGAGGTCCCATGGTCTAAGCAAAAAATAGCGGGATACGGGGTTGGTCCTAAAAAAATGTCGGAGCATTTTTGTTACATTGCACCTCAAAAAAAATATGTCAATTTAGGTTTTTTCTATGGAGCTGATCTTCCAGATCCCAAGGGATTATTAGAGGGGACTGGGAAAAAATTGCGCCATATCAAGGTCAAATCACTAGAAAATCTGGGGATGCCCGAAGTGGAAGAACTCATAGGAAAAGCGAGTACTCATCTTCCTAAACTACAAAAATAGATATCCACTGATCTTAATAGATTTTGTATAAGGATTACGATCAATATTAAATAACCGTTCAAACAGCATAACTGTCATTGATATAGTATAAATACAAAATGGGAAAAAAATAAGTTCCCATTTTGTATGCAGCAAACTTGAATGAATTTCGTAAATCTTGCTTTTAGATTTTTCTCTTAATAGCAAATAAAAATCCTAGTCCCAAAAGTATGCATGTGGAAGGTTCAGGAACCACACCTGCATCGACTGCTAATCCTCTAGGACCAGTAACTCCAATGTCACCAACAGCTGTTGCCGCTCCCGTTGAGGTATTTATTGTGACTAATTTATCAGAAGCTACATCTGATCCGTAAAGAGTGTTCGTACTTGTATCAAATGCTAGTCCTTGGACACTAGTAAATCCTAAAGATCCAACCGCAGTACCTGCTCCCGTAGTAGTATTTATTGTTATCAACTTATCGGTAGATATATCTGAGCCATAGAGTGTGTTACTATTCGCATCAAATGCTAGTCCTGCAACAACATTAAACCCAACATCCCCCAGAACAGTACCTGCTCCAGTGGTAGTATTTATTGTTATTACATCATCGCTTGTTACCCCATAAAGAGTATTGCTATTAGAATCAAACGCTATACCAAAAACTGTTTGGTTTCCCATTGTTCCAACAACAGTAGCAACTCCTGATGCGGTATTTATAGTTACAAGTTGTTTTGTATTTCTAACTGATCCATAAAGAGTGTTACTATTAGAATCAAATGCTAATCCTACAATATTGTCTATTCCAAAAGAACCAACAACAGTACCTAGTCCAGTGTTAGGATCTACTGTAATCAATTGATCACTATCGGTATCAGAATTAAAAATAGTCAGATCTGCAAATACAGATGTTTGCAAAGAAAATAACATCACAATTATTAAAGTAGTTAATAGTCTCATTTTATTTTCCCTAAAAATATCCAAGTCGCCCATAGACTGCTCATGGCGAAGTGAAAAACATTAATATTGACCATACAGAGTCCAGTTTTTTTCAGTTCGTAATTACAAGAATAACGAACCCATTATATAGTTTACCGAAAACCATTTCAAATCTCAAGAAAAACACAAAGAAGCTAATAAAAGAAAAATAAGAACTAAAAGAAAATAGTGTAAAACTTTAATTTTTCATAAAATACAAGACCTGTTAGTGCTATTCTGTCGTTAGAGAAACTCTAAATAAAAACTTATTACTTTTGCAGACAACTCAAGAAAATAAAGCCTCAAAATGAATTCTTGCATCTTCTCTCTTCGTAAAGTAAAATCGAGTTTTCTTTCTATTCTAAAATCTTAACGAAATCTTAACTAAAAAGAGGAGTCAATTCATGAAAGCAATGGCAATAGAAGAATTTGGCGGAGCAGATAAACTTAAGGAAATGGATCTACCCAAGCCTGTTCCTCAAGAAAATGAGGTTCTGATTAAAATTACTCACGCCGGAGTAAATCCAGTCGATTGGAAAATCCGAGAAGGTTATTTACAAGAGATGTTGCCTCATGCCTTTCCCCTTATCCTAGGCTGGGATGCATCTGGAGTAGTCGAAAGTGTGGGAGCCAATATTGAAAAGTATAAGGCGGGAGACAATGTTTATGCGTACTGTCGTAAAGCTTCTGTTCAACATGGATGTTACGCCGAGTACATAGCTGTAGACGAAGAAGCTCTTGCTTTAGCTCCTGGTAAGATTAGTTTAGCCGAGGCTGCGGGGATTCCCTTAGCTGGATTAACGGCGTGGCAAAGCCTTTTTGATTTTGGGGAGCTAAAAGAGGGGCAAACTGTTTTGATTCATGCGGGAGCTGGTGGAGTAGGTTCTCTTGCTATTCAGTTCGCCAAAGTCCACGGAGCGAAGGTTTATACCACAGCAAGTGCCAAAAACCGCGAGTATGTTGAGTCTCTAGGAGCTGATCATATCATTGATTATACCCAAGAAAACTTTGTTGAAGTTATTCAAAAGGCCGAGCCTAATGGGGTAGATGTGGTCTACGATACCGTGGGAAGTACCACCCAAGAAGAGAGCTTTGCTTTAGTCAAAAAAGGAGGAGCTCTTGTTTCGATCGTTGATCCCCCTAGCGAAGAAAAAGGCCAAGAGCTGGGAATTAAAGTAGGCTTTGTTTTTGTCACTCCCAATGCTAAGCAACTTCAAGAAATAACGGACCTTATTAATAAAGAGAAAGTTCGCCCGGTGTCGGTGCAAACAATGAATCTTAGTGAGGCTTCTCAAGCCCTTACTCTGAATCAAGAACGCCATGTCCGAGGGAAGATCATTTTAGAAGTTTCCTAAGAGAAGAAAGCTCTACCTAAGGAAGTTCTCAAGTTTTCCACGAAACTTCCTTAGGTGCACCCTGATTTATTTGATAAGAGCCTAGTTTGATATAGTAGAAAGGTTATTCTTTATGAAAAAAGTTCTTTTATGGCTACTTGTTTTAGGAATGTATTCAGGAGTTTGCCAAGCAGCTTTGGATGTGAGCTTAGAGATTCAAAAAAATCCGAACGTCGCTGCGGCCAAACAGTACTTCGATGCTGGTAATGTTCGTAATTGCTATGAAGCTTTAGAACTCGCTTACAAAAAAGATGATACGATACCCCCCTCTAGTTTTTTAATCGCTCTCTTTTTTCTCAATGGACAAAAAGGTCCTGAGACGAGGGCTTGGCTAGAGAGAACAGCTTCCCAGTCCCCTAAGTATCCAGGTCCTTATCTTATTTTAGGAAACTTTTCTCTCCAAGAGCAAAAGTTTGCGGGGGCTTACCTGTTCTTTGAAAAAACTATTTCTGTAGCAAAAACTTCTAAAAAGATGGACGAAGCTCGAAAAAATTCTTTTCTTCAACAAGCCCATGAAGGTCTTCTTCTCATCGCTAAAAACCGCCAAGATTGGAAGCTCGCTCACCGAAATCTGACTTTCCTTCTCTCTCTGAAACCTAAAGATGAAAACCTGATTCGCCAAATGGCAGTAGTTCAGTTTCGCTTAGGGGAACGCAAAGAAGCTTATCAAAGAATGAAGCAAACATCCGGAGATAAAGATGCTTTCATTATTACGATGTCTCGCCTCTATCAAGAAGAAGGGGATATGAAAAACGCAGAAAAATGGATGCGTTTTGCGCTTAAGGAAAATCCTCAAAGCGAGAAGGTTTCCTTTACGGCAGCTACTTGGTTTTTTCAAAGCGGGCAAATTGAAGAAGCTGAAAAATATCTTGGCAAAGCTAAGCAACAAGGTCTAGATTCTTGGGAAGGAGAGCTGCTTGAGGGAATGATTTCTTGGTACCGTAAAAGATATACCAATGCCATCAAGTTGTTGGAAAAGGTCATCTACCGTGTTCCTAGTCATGCTACTGCAAACAACGTTCTTGCTCTTTCACTAGTAGAACAAAAGGATACTAAAAAACAAGAGCGTGCTCTTCAACTAGCTCAACTTAACGCTCGTCTCTACCCTAATGATACCACTATCATTTCGACTCTAGGCTGGGTTTACTATAAACTAGACAAAGAAACAGAAGCAGAACAAGCCTTGCAACGAGCCACCTCTATGGGAAATGTTAACGCCTATACAGCCTATTACTTGGCTCATGTTATGATGAAAAAGGAAAGATTGACGGAAGTGCAAAAACTTTTGCGTTTGGCCTTAGATACAAAGGGAGGCTTTGCCTTCCGGACGGAAGCGCAAAAATGGCTAAACCGACTGAGTGCTAATCCTGATAAGGGATGAGGGAATTGTTTTAGGTTAACCTCGATTAAGTAACCTGACAAAAGTATTTAGACTAATAAAATTAGGAGTAAGAAGGCCATTGCTTCCAAATATGAATAGTTTTAGCAAGAGAAAAGTTGTAAACAATATCGTAATTGCTATAACGCCAAAAAAAGCGACGTAAAGTATGATACAAATCTTTTAGATCATTGAAAATAGAAGCAGCAGAAATATAGTTTTTAATGAAAAGCCAAAATTGCTCAATGGCATTAAGGCGAGGAGATTTTACAGG
>JAJDCR010000130.1 GCA_029260735.1 Planctomycetota bacterium | reverse complement strand
GAGCAGGGTTGTGTCCTTGAGGAGCTTGAGCAGGACCATAGGCTTGTTTTTGATGCTCAGGAGAAGCTTGAGCAGGGTTGTGCCCTTGAGGAGCTTGAGCAGGACCATAGGCTTGTTTTTGATGCTCAGGAGAAGCTTGAGCAGGGTTGTGCCCTTGAGGAGCAGGGGTAAAGTCGTAGACTTGTTTTTTATGCTCAGAAGAACGTTTTTGAGTGGGATGATAGTAGCCTTGAGTGACAGGAGGCTTTGCGGCTGACTTTTCATCATCTATAAGAGAGCTTCGTAAAGACTTTTGTCCGCTTAATTCATTCATTTCGTCATAAATTTCACTTTGAGAAAAATCAGGGTAGTTCTTGGCAGGAGCTTGTTCATCCTTGGCAGTAGAAGCACGATCTTGTTCTGATACAAGCTCTTTTTCTTTAGAAGAAGGATGTTCATACTTGGTAGTAGAAATGCGATCTTGTTCTGTTAGGGGGGTTGACTCCTTTGGTGTATAAGCGGATGTTTGCTTTTGAGGATGTAAGCGATCTCGATCTTGCCTGGCTTCTCGTCGAGTTGTCACTATGGGCATATCACCAGTTGCTCTTCTCTTTGCTGCTTGCTGGGTGGAAAAATCCATAACTTTTTCACTAGAAAAAGGATTAGTTGTTCTTCGCAATGTTTCCAGACGAGCAGTTTTTTGCGTAGGATGTACATGTGCTTTCCGCTTCCCTGTATTCTCCATATAGGAGTCATCTTCCATTTCTAAGCCTAAAGATTTTAATTCCTGGAGTACCATATCTTTATTTACTTCAGGCTTAGCATAAGCATTTTGGCGAACAGGAATGCCTTTTTCTTCTGCTATTTTACCCGCTTCGTTCCGAACTACCCAATCAGGACAGGTTTCTGCTACCTTACGAATAACTGCTTTGCTTTCTGGGACAGAAAGTTTGCTGATCGCCGATAAACTTTGCATTTGAACATAACGAGAAGAATCACCTAGGTTTCGACAAAGATATTCAAAGGCTCCATTGTGAGATAAACGCCCATAGGCGTTAATAACACTTACTTTTATGTCAGGATCTTCTTCGTAGGGCTTCAGGAGTTCAAAAAGCCCAGGTGCCCGAAGTTTAACTAAAATATCAATAGCAGCATCTTTTGCCCACCAGTCTAAATCTGGACTTTGGACAATTCTAGCAATACCTGGAATTAAACGTTGATCTCGAATATGTAAGGCTAAGTACATACAGTCGAGTCGTAATGCATTGTCTTTGTCTTCTAATATTTCTATAACAACAGGGGTTATTTTACTAGAAATAGTGCTGATGCTTTGAAAAATTCGATCTCTTAGCCAAAAAGCTATCCCTCTAGTGTATTGTAAAAACTGAATAACTATTTCTTTTTGCCGAGGAAGTTCCCCTAAAAGGCGAACGGCAATCTCCCGAGAGAACTCATGTTCACTTGCTAACTCAGGGATAATTTTTTCGGTAATCTCATCACCTCGTTTATGAGCTAGACGACTAAGAGCATTGATCATGCAATCTTGAATATTTCTTGGCTCATGAGGTAAGCGAGCAAAAAAATGTTGTATGAGTTGGGGAAAATTAGTTGTGGCCGCTTCTCTTATGATAGTATGGCGAACCTTACTTGAGCTATCCTCCATAAAAGGAGCAAGATAAGTAAAAATTTGTCTTTCTCGGATATTTTGTGATAATTTGTGGGCGGCTTTAAATCGAATATCCTCATTAGGATCATTAATAGCTTCTTTGAGAACAGGTAGTATTTTTTGGATACCTGTAAAATGAATGACTATATCCATTGCTTGCCGTCGTTTGGAGACATCTGCACTAGACATTTCTTTTGAAAGAAAGGGGACTAAGCCCTCTGGGGAAATTTTAGCCAAAACAGGGCAAATGTATTTTTGAGTGCCTGGATCTCGTTTCATTTCTTTGACAAGAAGTTGAAAAGTGTTTCGACTTCGGTCTTGAGAGACTATATGAATAGCAAAATCTCGAAAACGAGCGTCTGAGTGACTTAACATCCATAGAACATTTTGAGGAGAAGGATGCTCTTGTTTTAGCTCGTTTAGTAAAGCGATTTTTTCATCGGCATTTTTATACTCATGATTCTGTAAACGAGCCAAAACATCTCGGTTTTTATCAAAAAATGCCATTATTTGGCTCCTCTAAAACAAAATTTCTGCAATTTTTTTGTTTTCCCATTTTTCTGTTTTTCCGAAAAATATATCAATATTTTCGGGTAACACGATAATTATTTATATTGTAACCAAATCATCTAAAATTACAAGAAAAACAGTGGAAAATAGGGCGTGTCTTCATTCAGCTTTTTTTACGGTGTTTTTTTAGGTATATATATAATTCTTAAATCCTCGTTTAGTTGCATACAAAGTAGGCTGAATGAAAACACGCCCTTACGGCGAAATTGAAAAATAAAAAAACAAAATTTTATTCCTCATATTCTCACTCATGAGGAACTAAAAGAGCATAAATACCATACAACGAGTTTTGAAAAAATATAAAAGAATTTTTTCGATTCCCCCGTAAGGGCGTGTTCTCATTCAGCTTTTCTTTGGAAATTAGCAATACTGAGTTCAAGGTAGTTTTCCTATTTATTTCTAAAAAAATACAAAAAACAAGCTGAATGAGGACACGCCCTAAGCATTGAAAAAATGACGAAATTTTCTTCAGATACCCTCGGTTAGATATTTGTATTGCTAGTTTAGAGAATTTTTAGTAATATAAACATAAATATAGATAAAAATAGATAGAACTCGTTTCGGCCATATTTTTGTGAACGAAAGGACAAAAATGGCAAGAATAGATTCTTTTTTTCGGTTAATGAATGTACAGGGATCATCTGACTTACACATGTCAGCCGGTGATGTTCCTAGTCTCAGAGTAAGAGGATCTCTCCAAAGAATCAGATATAAAGAATTAGATGATTCTGAGTTACGAGAACTTCTTTATGATATTTGTCCTGAGCACAAAATTAAATTATTTGAAGAGACCGGAGATATAGATTTTGCTTATGAACTAGAAAATGTGGGACGTTTTCGAGCTAATTACTTTCGCCAATCTAAAGGAATTGCTGCTGTTTTTCGACAAATACCTAGTGAAATAATGACAGTAGAACAGCTGGGACTTCCAGATATAGCAAAACGTTTCGCTAGTCTCCACAAGGGATTAGTTTTAGTAACAGGGCCAACGGGTAGTGGAAAATCGACAACTCTAGCAGCGATTATTGATCATGCTAATAAAACTCGCCACGACCACATAATTACAATAGAAGATCCTATTGAATTTACTCACCAGTCTTACAACTGTCTAGTTCATCATAGAGAAGTAGGGCCTCATACTCAGTCTTTTACTGCTGCTTTAAAAGGTGCTTTACGAGAAGACCCTGACATCATAATGGTGGGAGAAATGCGCGACTTGGAAACTATTTCTCTTGCTGTAGAGGCTGCTGCGACGGGACATCTTGTTTTTGGGACTCTCCATACCCAAGATGCTTGTAAAACGATTAACAGAGTAATAGAGGTTTTTCCTGCGAGTATGCAAGAGCAGATTCGCAATACTCTTTCTGACTCCTTACGTGGAGTCGTTGCTCAAGCTCTTTTTAAGAGAAAAAATGGAGGGAGGATTGCCGCCTTGGAAATCCTTACTCACACCTCGGCAGTGGGAGCTCTTATTCGAGAAGGAAAAACCCAGCAATTGATGAATGTTATTCAAACTAACAAACGTCTAGGAATGCAAACAATGGACGATGCGATAGAAGATCTTTTATTACGAGATTTAGTTAGTCCTGAAGATGCTTTTGATAAAGCTAGTGACAAACATCGTTTTGTGCAATACTTAAAGAAAATACCTGATGAATATCTAGAAATGTTCGAAAATAAAAAATAATTAGTATCTAGGGCATGTCATAAATTGTCCTAGTAAAGGTCGAGAAAAAAGGATACAACAAAGAAATATAGTAACGGGTAATATTTTTTCTATTCACTTTGTTTTGGGATTGGGGTAAAAAGTGAATAACTCTGTAAAAAGAATCCTTGTTGTCGATGATACCAAAGAAATTCATGCCGATTTCAAGCAGATTCTGTCACCACAAATAGCGCCTATTCACCGTGAACTAGAGACATTAGAAAAAGATCTTTTTGGTGAGACTAAAGCTTCTTTGGGAGAAGTAATCTATAAAATAGATGATGCTTATCAAGGCGAAGAGGCTTTGGAAATGGTTAGGCAATCTCAGCGAGAGAACTGTCCTTATGCTCTCGTTTTTATGGACGTTCGAATGCCTCCCGGATTGGATGGAATTCGAACTATTCAAGCTATTTGGCAAATCGATTCAGAAATACAAATAGCTATTTGTACGGCTTACTCTGATTATTCTTGGGAAGAAATTGTTCAGCTCTTAGGTTCCTCAGAAAACTTAATGTTTATGAGAAAACCTTTTGATAGTGTTGCCTTAAAACAGCTTGCTCTTGCTTTTACAAAAAAGTGGGAGTTGGAAAAAGAAAAGCAAAAATACACTATTGAACTTGAGAAACAAGTTTCTTTGCGAACAAAAGAGCTGAAGAAGATGGTACAAACTTTTTCTTCCTTGAAAGAGAAAGCGGAAGTTGCAACTAAAGCTAAAAGTCAATTTTTAGCTAACATGAGTCATGAAATTCGTACACCCCTCAACGGTATCGTTGGAATGACAGACCTCTTATGCGACTCTGGTTTAAACATTGAGCAAAAAAAATACCTAAAAATCATCCAAGATTCTAGTTCATCTTTGATGACTATTCTGAATGATATTCTTGATTTTTCAAAAGTTGAAGCGAATAAGCTTTATCTGGACTTCCATGAATTCAATCTTTCGAATATGTTGGCTAATCTAATTCAGCTAATCTCTGTTAGTGCTGAAGAAAAGAATTTAGAGTTACTTTTGCTCGTAGATCCAGCCATACCTAATAAAGTGATAGGTGATTCTGGTAGGTTACGACAAATTTTGTTAAATCTTCTCAATAATGCCATCAAGTTTACCTCAAAGGGAGAAGTTACTTTAAAAGTAGAGCTCCTTTCTGAAAAGGTTATTCCCTCTCTTCCTATGAGGGTTAAATTTACAGTGATAGACACAGGAATTGGAATCTCTTCTGAAAATCTAGACAGGCTCTTTCAAAGCTTTTCTCAACTAGATAATTCACTTACTAGAAAATATGAAGGAACTGGTTTAGGACTTTCTATTTCTCGTAAAATTTGTAATCTGATGGGTGGTTCTATTGATGTAAGCAGTGAAGTAGGCAAAGGATCTGAGTTCTATTGTCAGCTTGACTTAAAAGCTCCCATTGATAATAAAATCATAACGAAGAGCAAAAAAAGAAATTGCTTTTCGGGAAATGTTTTTATGTTTGGGAACAATGAAGCCAGTGAAAAGATTCTTCGGTTTTATACACAAGCTTATGGCGGCCATTTCTATCAATTTCAAGAAATTCCTACAACGCAATCTTTCATCAAGAAAAATTCGTCCAACAGTTTTGTTTTTGTTGATGCAAAGGATCAAGGGGCTCAATGGTTCATCAAAAAAATTCCCGAAATACAAAAGTCTTCCGTCTTCTTTAGTTTCCCAATAGTTTGCTGTTTATCTTTTCAAATGCAAAGAGATGTTAAACCTTTCACTTCCCGGAAAATTATTTTTCTGGACAAACCAGTTATTTTCAAAAATTTCATCCGAGCTTTGTCAGGATCGCACAATGTAGGCCCTTCTTCTCAGAAAAAAGAACAGGCTGAAAAAATATCTTCTTCCTCTGCTAAAATTTTGGTAGTAGAAGACAATTTGACAAATCAAAAAGTAGTTTCTTGGATGCTTACCCGAAGTGGCTATTCTCATGATATGGTGATGAATGGGGAAGAAGCTTTCGATGCTTTGGCAAAAGAGAGCTATGATCTCATCTTGATGGATTGTCAACTCCCCAAAATGGATGGATTTACAGTAAGTAAGAAGATTCGAGAGCTTTATCCTGAGTTAGAAGCTCCCATTATTGCAATGACAGGATTTACTTTTGCGGAAGATGATTGCCAATTTAAGGATGCTGGAATGAGCTACTGTCTCTATAAACCTTTCACTTGGAAAGAAATCAAGGAAGTTTTAGAGGAACATCTTAATCCGAAGATTTTGAAAGAGGAAAATAGATCTGCACTGGAAAACCCGAAGATCCTTCCGAAATAATCATACTTCTGTATGAATTAAGTGCAAAGTGATTGTTTTTTTGCTCTCCAGAGAAAGAGGAAAAATTTTCTTCTTTCTCCAAAGAAAAATCCTTAATCGGGAAAACTCCTTCTTTTGATCGAGTATTTATTGATCGATCAATGGAAATCTGCACATACATTCCTGGTTTTGGATGGTTTTTCTGCTTTTTTAGAAAGTTTTCATCTAAAAGTAATGTTTTAACCTGAAGACAAACTCTACCTTCCAACGAGATATCGTGAGATATTTTCTGCATTAAGCGCATCAATATGTTTCGAAAAGTACTTTTCTGGAGCATGACAAAAGTTTTTTTGCTTTGAAAAGACACTTCAAAAGCAATTTTGGGATATATTTTTCCTAAGAGATTAATAATTTTTTTGATTTCATCGGAAACAGGAATAGTCGTAATTTGACTAGAAGTAGTTTGATACGCTCTAAACTCTTGAAGAAGAGATCTTGTTTTAGTCATAGCTTCGATCATAAGATCTAAGTGCCAAGCGCAATCACTTTCCTGTTCACTTTCCTGCTCCTCTTGCAGCATATCCAAGCAACTTATGGCCCCCATTAATTGATTGTTAATCTCATGGACTAGATGCTTCGTTCTTGACTTCAACTCCTCTAGCTCGCAGCAAGTGAGTAAATAATCTTTTGCCCAATTTTTTTCTATTTCGATGCTAGAATCTGGAGGTTTTTTTTTCTTGTCCATAATCCCCTCATTGTCTTAAAAATGGTCTTCGAAATGTTGATCATCGATTAATTATCAAAAAATTTTACAGAAAAGTCAATGGAGAAGAAGGATCTCTTGCAAATAGATTGACAAATCAAAGGAAAAATATATATTAGGTAGGGCACGTTCTTCAATGAGAACGCGCCTTTGATCTAAAAATCTAAAAAAATTAAGCATAAACCTCTTTTGATTGTAAGTACCTTTTTCCTTCTAGAAAAGGAAAAGGGCATTTCTGATCAAAAAAGTTAAAAATCGATTTACTCTGGAAATGAGGGAACTATGATAAAACCTGTTTTGGTCATTTTGTTAACTTTAGTTGCTTTGGGCTACTTGTCTCGCATTTTATACGTTTACTTTTCTTTGCTTGTAAAAGCGAAGCCAATGCCTGACCGGCCAGACATAGTAAAGGGAGTAAAAGATTTTTTTGTTATGGTTTTGGGACAAAAAAAAGTTCTCCGCTGGCACTATTCAGGAATTCTCCATGCCTTAATTTTTTGGGGTTTTATTGTACTTTTCACTACTATCGTGGAAATGTATGGGGAGGCTTTTTCTTCTGATTTTGTTTTTCCTATTATTGGAGGAACCAAACCGCTTGCTTTCATGCAAAATCTTTTCACCCTTTTAGTTCTCGTTGGGGTGTCGATGGCTTTGTACTTGCGAATTGTTGTCAAGCCTAAACGATATGAAGGCTCAGACCATAAAGATGCCTTAGTTATTTTGGCCTGCATTACCGGGATTATGCTCACTTTGCTTCTCATGCATGCTCACCGTTACCAAGTAGGAATTGAAAACGATGTAGCTTATGTTAAAGGTTATTTTGCTTCCATGGCTATTGCAGGTTTGTTTCGCTCTCCTGATACTTTACATCTCGTTGCCGAAATTTCTTACTGGACTCACCTTGTTATTATCCTCTTTTTTATGGTCTGGATTCCACGAGGAAAACACTTGCACTTAATCACTATCATTCCTAACATTTTGCTACGCAAACGTTACCCTCGAGGAAAATTGCGCAAAATGGATTTAGAAGACGAGGAAGTCGAAATTTTTGGAGCGAATAGCTGGACTCATTTTAATATGAAAGATATGCTCGATACCTATGCTTGTATGGAATGTGGTCGATGCACAGCGGTTTGTCCAGCTAATAGCACAGGCAAAGAACTTGACCCAAAAAAACTTCACACTGGTATTCGTTATTCTGCGCAGTCACAGAAAGAAGCTATTCTTAAGGGAGAGGAAGAGTTTCCTGAGCTACTGGGCAATGTTTTTAGCAAGGATTTCTTTTGGCAATGCACAACTTGTGGAGCTTGTATGGAAGAGTGTCCTGCGACAAATGATCATATTGACAAAATTATGGAAGTGCGGCGTTACATGGTTTTAACTGAAGGAGAAATGAAACCAGAAACCCAGCAAGCCATGCGTAGCTTAGAAAACCAGTATAACCCATTTAACATGAGTCACTCCACTCGTTTTGATTGGGCAAAAGAATTAAATATTCCTAGTATTCAAGAAAATCCTGATGCAGAATATTTGTATTGGGTAGGTTGCTTTGGTTGCTTTGACGATCGAAACAAAAAAGTAACCATGGATTTGGCTAAAATCATGAATAGTGCGGGAATCTCTTATGCTCTGCTCAAAGATGAAGAGAAGTGCACCGGAGATCCTGCTCGCAGAGTGGGCAACGAATATCTTTTCCAAATGCTGGCTGAAGAAAATGTAGAAACTCTCAATAAATACAAGGGAAAGAAAATTATTACCCAGTGCCCTCATTGTTTTAACACTATCGGGAACGAATACCCTGATTTTGGAGGTGACTTTGAGATAATCCACCATACTGAACTTATCGACCATTTGATTAAAAACAAAAAAATTAATCTCGAAAACGAAGTTGCCCAAAAGATGACCTACCATGATTCTTGCTACTTAGGCCGGCACAATGACATTTATGATGCTCCTCGTGATGCTCTCAATAAAATCAAGGGGGCAACCATACAAGAGATGGAGAGAAGTGGGAGCAAGAGCTTTTGCTGTGGTGCTGGTGGTGGACAGATGTTTATGGAAGAAACGGAAGGTAAGAGGGTTAATGTTGAAAGAATCGAAGAAGCTTCTCGGACAAACCCTGATGTTGTTGTTAGCAACTGTCCTTTCTGTTTGTCTATGTTTGAAGATGGTAAAAAATCAGCGGGTTTAGCAGATAAATTTGAAACTAAAGATTTGGCAGAAGTTGTGGCTCAAGCCATGAAAGAAACCGATGAACTTTGTAAAGGTGAGTAAAAGAAGATGATGGAAGCAGAACTGGTTATCGTTGAGGGAGAAGATTTGAATCGTAAAGTTCCTATCCCTCCTCACGGGAAGGTTCTTATTGGAAGGCATCATGCTTGTGAAGCCATTTTAGACGATAGTAACGTCTCAAAATTCCATAGCCTGATCATATACTCTCCTAAAGGAAGTGGTATTGTTGACTTAGGAAGCCGTAATGGCACTTTTATTAACAATCGCCGAGTCAAAAAATATGCTCTAACTTTTGGAGATGAAATTCGCATAGGAACAAGTGTTTTTAAGTTCCTTAAAAAAAGAAGAGGTCCTGTTTCTGGACGACATCCCGTAGCAACAGGGAAAGAGTCCGAGAGTGAAAAGATTGCGGGAGTTTGCCATAACTGCTCAGTGCCTGTCACAAAACATGAGCTTTTGGAGAGTATGACTCAACAAGAAGGTATGACTCAGTTGCTTTGTAAAAAATGTTTGCAGTTAGAGGGACATCGTTGTCAACAATGCCGTGTTTTTGTCTCTGGTGAGGATATTGCTACCGGGAAAGGTGTTTGCTACAAAGAGCGTTTTTTCTGCGAAAACCATCTTCCTTTAGATAAACATACTCCCTCTCAAGTAGCGCAGTACAAAATATTGATGCCCTTAGGGGGAGGTTCTGTTAGCAATGTTTTTAAAGCTAAACATTTATTTATGAAGACCATTGTTGCTCTTAAACTGATGCACTCGAAGCTCTCTAGCCAAAAAAATATTATCGAACGTTTTTTTCGAGAAGCCCAATTTGGAGTTCGTTTTGACGATCACAATATTATTCAAGTGTACGATGCGGGCAAGGCAGACAATCATTACTACATGGTGTTAGAGTACTTTGAAGGAGAAACGCTTTACGAAGCTGCGATGAATAATCCTCTTCCCGTTTCTCAAGTAATCCAAATTGCAAAACAACTTTCTCAGGCCGTAAACCATGCCCACTCTTGGGGGGTTGTTCATCGCGATATAAAACCCTCTAATGTTCTAATCAATGAAACCGGAGAAATTAAACTGACAGACTTAGGAGCAGCAAAGCAATGGGAAAATCCTCATGCGAGTGACTTAACCCAGAGAGGTCAGTTTATCGGTACATTGCGCTACCAACCTCCTGAGCAAATTGCAAACGCAAGCACAGTGGATCAAAGGGCAGATATTTATGCAATAGGAACCTGCCTGTACTATTGCCTCACAGGGGAACCTCCTTTTCAGGGGAATGTCTTAGCAGAACTTCTAGATAATGTTTTAGGAGGAAAGTATATTCCTATTGAAGAAAGAATTCCGCAAATCCCAGAGGCTTTAGGGAAGCTGATTACGAGTTCTTTACAAAGAGAAGCGGATAAAAGACCACAAAACATGGCTGAGCTACAAGCTTATTTGGATGAAATATAAAGTCAATTACTCCCAGATGGAGTTTAGGAGATTTGTTTTGGCAATTTTTTTATGGAAAAAAACATTGGGTTTTCTGAAAATGATTTTGGATGGAAATTGGAAATTAGCCTCCCTTTTATGGCACTACTATAAAAGACTTTCTCATATTTTGGTGGAAGACCAAAATGAAAATCAAGTTGTTCTTTCCTGTGGTATTGCAGGGGTTGTTTATGTCAAAAAGAAAAAAGAAAACATTTGGCAAAGTGCTTGTGAAGAAATAAGAAAACTTTTCTTTGAAATTAAAAAGTACGATATTCAGAATATTCTAGAGAACAAAAATTCTTATGTTGTTAGTGTGGGGAAAAAAGAGGAGTTGCAGGTACATAAAATCTCCTCTGAAGAATCTCGAACTTACTGCATTGATGAAAAAGACAAAGGCACACTTCAAGAATATGTAAAAGCAACTCAAGAGCACCAAGAAGAGATTCAAGTTTTTCTGAATATGAAGTCGGATAAGCAAAAAAGCAAAGATAAAAATATTCTGAGAGAGCAAAAGAAACGTATTTCTCAAGCTCACTCAAAAATGATAGAGTTGTGGTCAAATGTTTTTGTTCCTCTTGTCCAAAAAACTATTGAGAAGCCACAAGCACAGATCATTCCTAAAAAATTTCAACACTATCTTTCCCAAGGAAATCTTCTTTTGGAAGAGATCAACCAACTAAAGCAACCCCAAAACCTTTATCATCTTTTTCAAAATAAAGCCGAGCAAGAAAAATTATCTCTCTTAGCTCAAGAAATTTCTGACTTTGCCCAAGAGCAATTGGAAATATTGCAGATGAGCAAAGATTCTCGAATTTCTTCTCAAGATACAGAATACATTATTCAGCAAAATAATTTTCTTTTAGATAGCTCTTGGTCTTTGCAAAAAGAAATTCTCGATATCTTAGTCTACATCGAAAAACTTCTTCAGCTTCCCTTTGAAAAATTTACTTACCCTGTTTTTGAACAAGCCTTGGCTATTGCCTCTGTGTTAAGAGGGCTAGACAAAAAGCTAGAAACTCGGGGAAGAGATTCTTGCGGTCTTTCTGTTATGCTAAGTTTCGATGAAAAAGAAAAATATGACCATTTTCTCCATTGTCTCGAAGAAAAAAATCTTCAATCTTCTTTTCAAGAGCGGCAAACGATCAGAGACTTAGCTAATTACTCCATTGACATACAAGAAAAAGAAGATAGCTTCTCTTTAAGTTTCACTTATAAGATAGCTAAAGCGATTGGCCAGTTGGGAGATAATGTCCAGTTTTTAAAAGGGTATCTTTGGGGAGACCTTATTCTCGCAGAAATTTTGCAGCACAAATATAGTAAAAGCTCTGTTATCGTTCATACTCGATGGGCATCTCAGGGAGTTGTTTCTATTGAGAACTGTCACCCTGTCGACAACAAAGGGGTGACTTTTTCAAAGGAAGATTCAAAAGAAGATACAAAAGAAGAAAAGAATCTGATTTCTGCTCACATTTATGCTGCCTTAAATGGAGACATTGACAATAACCTTCAATTACGCGATATGTATTTGGCAGGGAACTCCCTTAATGTTAGTGAAAAAATTACTACCGACGCCAAATCTATTCCTATAACTATTGAGCATTTTTTTCCAGAAGAGAAATCTTTACTCGGAGCCTTCCGAAGAGCCGTTAACGAGTTTCGGGGTTCTTTTGCTATCCAGATGCACAGCGACTTGGAGCCTGGGAAAATTTATTTGGCTCAACAAGGAAAAGGGCAAGGGTTGTACGTAGGAATCTCTCCTTACGGATATCATGTCGCTTCTGAAATTTATGGATTTGTCGAGCAAACTAATCTTTATATTCCTATGGAGCCCGGGCAAATATTTATTTTAGATCAAAATAGTCCAGGAAATCTTGAGGGAATTCAAGCATTTGATTTTGGCGGAAAAAAAATCGAGTTAGCGAAAGAAGATCTTTGTCGAACGCCTATTACAACGCGGGATATTTTCCTAGATACAACTCAGTTTTCACACTTTTTAGAAAAAGAGATTCATGAATCTCCTGAGATTGTAGCAAAAACCCTTCGAGGTAAGTGGGAAAAGAACTCTGCTGGCTCTGTCAAAGTTAAGCTAGGAGAAGAAATTCTGCCTTATTGGATCCGTCGCAAAATTGCCGAAAACAAATATCGGCGTTTTCTCTTTGTCGGGATGGGGACAGCTCATGCTGCCGCAGAAGCAGTCGCTGCTAACTTTCAGTTAATCCTGGGAGAAAACTCTGGAATTCAATTTGAAAGTATGCTCGCAACAGAGTTTACTGCCAGTTATCATAAGAAAGATCGAAGCGATCATTTAGTAATTGCTATTTCACAATCTGGCGGAACTACGGACACGAATGCTGCTGTGCGTAAATTAGCTGAGGATAATGCTGACCTCTTAGCTATTGTGAATAAGCGAGACTCTGATATGACTTTCCTTGTCGATGGTATTCTCTATACTGGAGACGGGCGCGATGTCGAAATCGCAGTGGCTTCGACCAAAGCATTTTATGCTCAAGTGGTTGCGGGAACTTTATACGCTCTAAATTTTGCAGAAATTTTACAAATAAACTCGCCCACATTAGAGAATGCTCTCAAGGAGCTTTTAGACCTCCCTTCTATTCTAAGAAAGCTCTTTGAGCGAAAAGAACAAATCGCTTTCTCAGCGAGAGAGTTAGCTCCTCGCCATATTTATTGGGATACGTTATCGACAGGAGTAGGATACCCGGTAGCAAAAGAGATTAAAATTAAACTCAGTGAACTTTGCTATATGAGTATTCCAGAGTTTTTCGCCGCAAACAAAAAACACATCAATCTTTCTGCAGAAGCTATGATTCTTTGCTTCTTTGGAGCTTTGCAAAAAAACTCCGGTAATCAACAAAGCTCTTTAGTCAAGGATTTGCAAGGAGAAATATCCATCTTTTTGGCCCAAGACAATGTTCCTATTGTTTTTACAACAGAAGATGATGAGAGCTTTGATGAGATCATTCCTCCTGAGAAAAAAGATTGCCAACTTCTGAAAGTAATTCCTCCCGTTTCTCCTTATTTGTGTGTTATCTTGAACACAGCCGCTGGCCACTTGTGGTCTTATTATGCGGCAAAAGCATTAAATCAGAGAGCAGTTTTCATTTCCCAAGTTCTCGATGAATTTGTAGAGCAAGAATCTCACTTTAAAAAACAAAACTACAGCTCCACCAAAATGGTCTCTGATCGAAATTTTCAAAGTTTTTTAAAGAAACACTACCAAACTTTTCGAGAAATGATAGAGGGAGGTGTTTTTCACAATGGTTTTTCCTCTTCTCATACAAGTAAATTAGAAAAGCTATTTCTTGCAGCAATGGGAATTATTCCCGCTTCAGCTAGCCCTATTGTCTTTGGACAGAACTGGGGAACGGACAATATTCTAAAAGAATTTAAAAGTTGCTTAACCCACACGCGCACTTGGTTGACTAGATCCATTGATGCGATTAAGCACCAAGCCAAGTACATCACAGTAGGAGTGACAGGCTTTGAAGGAATCACAAGTATGCCTTCCGGAAGTCTGAAAGATATCCTCTTGTCTATGCTGCAAAATAATATTATTTTGGCTAACCAAGAAGACCTCAATGAATATGATATGATCACTCTGAGCAATATTCAAAAAGGTATTGATCAGTCCCTCGGAGGTCTTATGTATCTTGTCTCAAGCGAAAACGATCAAACCTATCTCACGACTATTGAAAACTCTCATTTTGGCTCTTCTCTCGGGCTTTCCTCTCGTTATGACAAGAAAAATATTCTAACCGGAGGAAGAAAAGCGATGGCTGTTCTCAACAGCAAAGTTCACATTGGACGTGATCATGATAGTCGCAATTTAATTGTGATCCCTCTTCGCTTCCTCGGAAATATAACAAAACTACTAATGATCAAATTTTCTGCTAATGAAAATATTTCAGGTAAAGAAAGAATAGAGCTTTTGGGAGGAATTAATAGCTCAGGATCAAAAGCAGAAGAAGCTTTAACTGTCCTACGGGAGAAAAAAGAAGAACTTTTGCAATACTATAAACTTTCTTCCGAAACGAGCGATTTTGATTTTTTCGCTCATCTTCTTGAGCAAATGACTGTGGAAGACCTTCTTATTCTTCCACATGAAGAAATTAGCGAAAGAATGCTTACTCCCATTTCCAAAAAAGATGCACTGCAAAGATAAGAACGAGCTTTTTGAAAGAAAGAAGTTTTTTTCGAAAAACTTGACATTTTTTTTTACTTTTAGGAATACATAATTAGGGACTTTTTCTTACTCTTGAGAACTATCATTGGATTTAAATGACGGTTCTCATAAAGAATGAGTTGGAAATGAAAACACACTATGAAAGATCAAGAATTTCTGAATCTTTTAGAAGCCCATCGGCACCAGTTTTTTCGGTTTGTACAGCGTAATCTTTGGAAACCCGATGAAGCAGAAGATGTTTTTTCCTCGGCTGTTTTAACTGCGTATGAAAAAAGAGACCAGTTTGAACTGGGAACGAACTTCCGAGCTTGGATGTATCGTATCTTGATTAATAAATGCTATTCCTCCAATCGACAAAGAAAACATGCTAGTTTGGAAGTGGATCAAGTGGATGCGGTTCTTTCGGCAGAAGAAGAAAAAATTTATGAAAACGTTCTCCTTGAGCCTGATTGGTTTGTTGAACAATGCGGAGATGAAGTTATTGCTGCCCTCTCTCGACTTAGTATGGCGGAGCGAACCTGTTTTCTCCTTCTCTCTCTGGAGAAATATTCTTATAAAGAGATAGCACAAACAATCGAAATACCAGTGGGAACAGTGATTACGCATTTAGCACGAGGGCGGGCAAAGTTAAGAAAATCGTTAATGAAGTATGCCCAAGAAGAAGGTGTCTTGTCTCGAAAGGAAACTCCCTTGTCTCATTAGAATGAGTCAGGAAGGGGAACTTTATGGCGTGGAATAGAGAACAAATAAGACAAGCTTATTTAGATGGAGAGCTATCTGAAGAAGAGAGCCATGTTTTTAAAGAAAGCTTAAGTCTAGAAGAGAAAACTCAGCTTCAAGCAGAAAAAAAATGGCAAAAAGCTCTTCAAAGCCATCTCCAAAAAGAAGAAAAATGCCCAGATGCTTTGTGGAAAAGCCTCTGGGATCAAATAAACTGTCAAATAAATAAAACATCACAAGAGACTAGGGATAGGGATAAAGCTAAGGCCGAAGAGAAGTTCGAGATGGCAATTGCTAAAAAACTGAACGAGGGATCAGGTTGCCCCGATATTTTATGGAAAAATCTGCAAGAGAAAATGAAGACTCAAAGTGCTTCGTCTTCTTCGTCTGACGAATCCTCTAAGAAGTCACACTTGCTTTATTTACCAAAAAGTCGATGGATTTCTGCACTTTCGATGGCCGCAGCTATTTGGTTTTGTCTTTTTGTTTTAGTCCCTTGGTGGGAAAACTATCCCTTAGCCCAAAAAGAAAAAAAGACTTACCAGGTGATGCAAACTAAAGGAATAGAAGTGGAGTTCGAGAAAATGCCTTCTCATGAACATCACAGAATTGTTTTCTTAGAAATGAAAGCAGCTACTGAGAGTGGTTGGACTGAGCTGAAGTTTTCTTGTTGTAATAGGCCTGTTTCTGTCTTTGTCGGAAAAAAAGATTTAGAGTTTCATCCCCAAGAAGAGCAGAGCGACAAAGGAGAGCCTCTGAGAGTCTCAAAAAATATTGGAGAGTATACTTTGATTTCGGAAGGCCACCACACTCCAGCAGAGGTTTTAGATTTTTTCCGAGAAAAGATTTAGAGGATAGAGGGAAGTTAACTTGAGGCGTAAGTTTATCAAAAAACCGTTCTGAGCACTATGTTCCCTGGAGGGCAAGGCTCCTGCCGCGCCGGGGATGTGCGTGGTTTCTCATAATGTCAAAGCTAGGAGTTGTGTCCTATAACACACCAGAAACAAAGCATATCTCGTATTCGGCAGGAGCACCCGCGATATAAAACGTTTTTTCAATATGAAACCTATGAGCCAGTGAATGTGCCTTAATACCATCAGGAGCCAATCACATCCCCTGTTCGGCAGGAGCCTCACCCTCCAGGGAACATGGTGTTTAGAACGGTTTTTGATCATCTTTTTCTTTAACGATTTCAGATAAGCCTCACCCTCCAATTAACCTTAGTAGTGTAAATGATGTAGCACAAATCCTACAACTCCCCTTCCTTCAGCAATTCCAAAAACAATCCATAGCCTTTTTCCACCTGTTCTCTATTCCAGGCTTGCCAAAAGTAATTTTTATGGCCAGGATCTTCCCTTTTTTCAGAAAATATCGTAAAATGTATGTAGAGTCGCACATCTGATGAATCTTGGAACTCTCTTACTTTTATAAGGAAAATCTGATGAAACACCATTTTCTTTTCTGTTTGTCTTTGTTTTTTTGCTTAGCAATTTTATCTTTCGCCCAAGAAACCCATCGTCTGCCCCTGGGAGCGCAAGAAACTCGACTTGATTTAGCCGTTATTCAACCCGGGCAAATATATTCGAGCTTCGAGGGAAAAATGATTTCTGAAGAGGAACTCATCACTCGATTAGCTTCTGCTCGAGTTGTTATTTTAGGGGAAGATCATGACAACTTAGAACAACACCAAAAGCAAGCTCGTTTTATTGAACTTCTCCAAAAAAAAACCAAAGTGGTTATCGGAATGGAGTTTTTTGAAATGCAGCAGCAAGCTATTTTAGAGGATTGGGTAAATCAAAAAATAGGAGAAAGAGAGCTTTTGGAAAAAAGCGAATGGTTCAAGAAAGTAGGTTTCCATTATCGACATTATAAACCGATTATGGATGTCGCTCGCAAGTACACTATTCCTACCTATGGAGTAAACATTCCCCGCTCTGAAGTACGTCAAGTTTCCCGAGGTGGTTGGAATGCTCTCTCAGAAGAGCAAAAGGCCAAATTTTCTCCTTTAGAGAAAGATCCCGAGCATCGCTATCTCATCCAAAGAATGCTCGGAAAATTTGCTATCATGGCAGGAAAAGAATTTTCTACGGTTTATGCTGCACAGTGTCTCTGGGATGCTGCAATGGCCACTCATATTTTAGAAATTCTCTCCCAACACGAAGAAAGAACCACTATGGTGGTTATTGTTGGAAACGGCCATGTTTCCTATGATCTAGGAATCCCACGCTGTTTAAAACAACGCGGAGAAAACAAGCAAATTAGCCTCGTTTTCCAATCTGTCCAAGCTCGTAAATCTCCTCATGGAGAAAACTTTAGCAAGCAGAAATCTCCTCACGGGAGCAAACCTAAAAACCCTCATAGCGACAAACCTAAATCAGAAACATCTTCTGATAAACCTAAAGAGGTCAAAAAAGATCCTCATTTTAATATGGGAATGTCCCAAGGCCAGAAAAGTGAAATTTTCTCTCGTAACTTAGGCAAATACGTCGTCGGAACCTACGATGCTAGTAACTATCCCCTCCCACGCTTGGGAGTCATGATCGAAGAAAGAGACGAGCAAGTCAAAATTCTCTCTGCTGTGCCCCATAGCTTTGCCCATAATATGAAGTGGCAAGCGGGAGATGCTATTCTTTATCTGAATGGAGAGAAACTAAATTCTTTGCTTGACCTTCAAGTTGCTTTGCTTTCCGTCAACTGGGAAGATAAGGTAGGATGGATAATTTTACGCGGAGAGGAAAAAATCAAGGGAGAAGGACAAATTAAACGCTTTCAGTAGAGTGAAATTTTTAGGAAAAAAAAATGAGTGCAAGTGATCATGAAGAAGAAATCTCCCCAGAAGAAAAGCCTAAAAAGGAAAAGCCTCTTTCCTGGGGGAATTCAAAAAAGAGTTTTCAGAAAATATCTTCTGAAGAAGCTCTGGCTCAAATAAAAGAAGGAAAAGAACTTAAAGGAGTGGAGTTTGCAACTCTGGATTTACGCAGAACTAAAGTTTCTCACTCCATAGTTCTCGAAGAATGCCAAGTGGAAAACCTCTACTTAGAGGGAAGTGACCTAGAAAAAGAAATATCTATCCAGAAAACAACTTTTACCGGAGAAGTAATTCTTTCTCAAAAAGACAAGCCAGAAGAGTTGCGAGAAAGCACTTTCTACCAAAAAGTTCAATTTCACAAGGTCGATTTCCAAGGCGTTTTTATCTGTGAGCAAGCTTCTTTTCGGAAGGAATTCTATAATTTAGCACGTTTTGCGGAAAAAGCCTCTTTTCGTTTTTCGGAGTTCCATGAAGATGCCAACCTAAGTAACTCATTGGCAGAAAAAGAGCTGGAATTAATAAAATGTCATTTCCAAGGCAATGCTTGGTTTCGTGATCTAAGGTGCCAGGGAGATGCCTCTTTTCGGCGAAGCACTTTTGGTAAAAAAAGTAATTTTCGAGGAGCGTGTTTTCAAAAATCCCTTTATTTAACCGATGTTAATGCCGGACAAAGGGCAGGTTTGAATTCGATGGAATGCCAAGGGCCAGTTGAATTTGACCGGTCTCATTTTGCCGGTGAAGTCTCTTCTAAGGGAACAAAATACCAAGGAAAAGTTTCTTTTCGCTCTTGTGAAATAGAAGGGCCTCTTTTTTTTCATAACAGTAGTTTTCAAGAGCAACTCGCTTTGAATAATTTACAGCTAAAAGGGAAGCTACAAACAACAGAGGCTACTTTTAAAGGACGTGTCCTTCTGGATAAGGTTCGTTTGGAGCAAGAGGTTGATTTCTCTAAAGCCACCTTTGGAGGTGACTTTTTTTGCCGGAAAAGTGTTCTCGGTAGTTTTGAGTCTCCTATCCACTTCTCTCAAACTTGCTTTGAGCGAGAGGTCGATTTTGCCGATACCTCTTTTTTAGCGACCACTCATTTCACAGAAGCCATTTTCAAACACAAAACGTCCTTCTTGCGGACAAATCTAGGAATACCGGAGGGCTTAGTCTCTTTTGAAAAGGCCAAATTTATAAAAAAAACCAAGTTTGAACGCGCTCATTTTGTCGGACGAACTTTATTCAACGATAGTTCTTTTGAACACCAAATTTCTTTCAACCGAGCGATCTTCGATCACCTATGTTCCTTTGTCGGGGTAAACTTCGCCCAAAAAACAAGTTTTACCGACGTTCACTTTCTCAAGCAAACGTTCTTCTATCGAAGTAAATTTAACGATGCTGAATTTATTAATACGGAATTTGAAGGAGCGGCTTGTTTCTCTTATGACAAACAACACCTCGAAGAAAATGCAGCCGTCCCTTGTCAGTTTTTAGGTTCGGTAAACTTTATCCACACTCGTTTTCTAAAAAAAGCTCTCTTTCAGAAAGTAGAGTTTTCCGAAAAAGCTCGCTTTGATTACGCCTACTTTGGAGAACAAGCTAGTTTTCGCAGAGCTGTATTCAAAAAAGATGCCATCTTCACAGGAGTATTCTGTAGCTTAGAATTGGATCTTCGTCGGATCAATGTCGGAGAAGAGCTTCTGATCAAAGGAGCAAACATTAATCGGCGGTTAAATTTAGCCGATGCCACATTCTCCCGAATTGGCTTTTATAATATGGTGACAGACGTAATTGCGGTCACTCCTGAGCAAATCAAAGGTAAACTGCGTGGAGAATACAGCAAAACAAAAGATCCCGAAGAAATGAACCGAACAGCCCAAGAGTTTCTCATCTTGAAAAAGAGTTTTTCTTACCAAGGAATGCACGAAGAAGAAGACTGGGCTTACTGGAATTCTAGGCGTACCCTCCGCCGAACTTCTACAGTCCAAGCGAGAAAAAGCAAAAACATTTTCATCTTAATGAAAAACTTTCTCGAACGCATAATTATCGACTACGGAAGTAGCTACGGAACCCATCCTCTACGCATCACTTTTCTTGCTTGTTGTTTAATCGTTTGTTTTGGAGCTTTTTACTGGGTTCATAACGAGCAAATTATTTTAGAAGGGGATGAAATTCTGCCGGGACACCCAAAAGCAAATCTAACGCAGTGTATCTATTTTTCTACAATGGCTTTTACAACCATGGGGTTTGGTGATATTCACCCTAACATTGATGGTTGGCTTAAGGGAGTGGTCGCCCTAGAAGCCCTAGTCGGGATTATCACCATGACACTCTTTGTCGGAACCTACGCCCGTAAAATTATTCGCTGACGATAGATTTATTACCAAATGTTTTCTTTGCGGTACTTTAAGGAAATTTATTCTTAGGGCGTTGCCCTGAGGCCATTAAGTTAAGGAAAACATATAGGAAATAAAGGGTAGAGAGCGATTTTGTTTCTCTACCCTTTAAAAAGAGGAAAATTAGGTTTTCTTAAAAATCAGGTTTTAGGAGGCGTAACGGACAACCACAAGGGCCTTTGCAGGCGGGCCTCGTAGTTGTCCCTACAGACCATCGCAGGAACAAATTCAGGTAAATGAAATCGATCAATATACCAGCCAATATAAGCGGTAAATTTTTTATTGTTATATGAGATTATTTCTCATATACTATATTTTATGGTTACTTAAGGAAAAAAGATTTTTTCATATATTGGGGATAGCTGTGAGAGAAATAATACTTGTTTTTGCACTAATTGCATTGCTTAGTCTTTCGGTTGAAGCAGCAACACTTAAGGCCCACTGGGAATTTGAAGAGACTTCTGGAAATGTCCTTGATTCTTCAGGGAACAATGTGACCGGAACTCTTTCGGGTGGAGTTACGCGTGGAGTTGAAGGAGCTTTTGCTGGTAGTAATGCTTACGACTTTAGTTCTACAGGTTTTGCTAATTTTAGTGATCCTGGTGGACAGATACAATTTACGGGTTCTTTCAGTATGGCTTTTTGGATCAATGCGCCCAGCCAAACAGGGACTCTTCAGTCTCTCTTTAATCAAAATCATGAAGGCGCTGGAGTTGGTGGTTATGCTTCACAAGCAGCCAATAACGTTAATGCGAATGACATCAATTTAATTGTTGGACTTACTGGAGTTGGTTATCCTCAAGTGATTGCGAACAACGTTCTTGACAATGATTGGCACCATATTGCTTTCACGATTTTCGATAATGGCTCAACAACAGTCATGTCTTCTTATGTCGATGGTGTTTTAGACCAACAAACAGGAGCGATAGGTGGTACTGTCGCCACAAAGTCTCCAGGTTTTACACTTGGGCGAGGTTGTTGTAACGATGGTCGCTTTTTTACTGGAAAAGTGGATGATTTTCGTATTTTTTCTGGAGTTTTAGAAGATAGTGAAGTTGCATTATTAGCAGGTGCTGTTCCTGAGTCTTCTTCTTTGGTTTTGCTAGTAATGGCAATGTTTGCTGGGATTTGTGCAGGAAAACGTCGTCTGTAAAACCACCCGTCTAGCTTACTTTGGGCTTTGATGTTTACAGGCGACGGTTTATCATCTAAAAAATTTGAATAACTCACTTACTTCTTACACTTGAGTAACGGACAGCCCCATATTTTTCTCTTTCGCTTCCGAGAATATATCTAAAACTCTCTGGTAAATTTTGTTGATTTTCTTTCCAGAAAAAGAAACGGCGTGTAGCTCATTATGTAAGCGCTCGTAAATGACTTTAGCAAGAGCTGGATTGAAGTAATGTCCCCTCTCGTTTGACTCACATAACAAAGACAAATTGGTTTTAACCAAGTCGTTGACAAACCCATTCCCCCAAGTTATCCCATAGATTAACTCAGAGCAATCTAGCTCTGCTAATTCCTGAACCTCTTGGAATGTTAATTCTCCTGCCGGATAGTTTTCTTCTTTGTCAGGAAAAGCAAGGTTAAAAACATAGTTATAGTCAGGATTTTCTTGGTTATGAAAATCAGAATGAAACTTCGAGTTTAAAGAGGAAATGACTTGGAATTTCTTTAAATTGAGCTTATCTTTTTTGACAAATTTTAGGTATTCCGAAACCAGATTTTCTTCGATTTGGATAATTCCATTTCCACTATAATGACGATCTTGTCCATCTCTTTTTACCCCGGAAATCCAGTACTCTTCCTCATTTTCGAGATTACTGTAATTTGATCCAATACCTCCCCGTTTAATTTTTTTCAAGGACTTTCCATCAAAATAGATCGTCTGTCCTGTTTTAGAAAAAGAAACGAGAGCAATCCAAGCAGGGCCATTGTCATTATAGCCTGTCTTCAACTCGATATATTTCATTTCTTTCTTCATCTCTTCACCTCTTGGTTACGGTATAGGAATTGTTTTGGTTTATTTCTATCTAAGACTACAGTTGAACTATCTTCATTTCAAGACCCAAAACAAATAGTTTTTGCCTTTTTCCTAAACTTTCTTTACTATGGCGAGAAACCAAAAATTTTTGGACATTTTAGTTTGCCTTTTTGATCTCTGACTTCGTCGCTCCTCAATTACAGAAAAGGGCTATGTGCTTCGTCCCTTCTTGCCAGAAATCAAAATTTCTAAACTAAAAAAGTCCAAAAACTTTTGATTCCCCTCTATAGAAAAGTTACACCCCCAAAAAATCTCTAAGAAAATAGGTAAGTGATGACAGAAGAATTTCCTGTTAAAGTAGTTCCCACTCCGAAAGCTTCTCCTCTTTTTGGGCTTTCTAAAGAAATGATCGAAGACACTTTGGGCCTAATGGAGCGATTATCTCAAGAACATGGAGAAATTGTTCGCATTCCCCTTTTTGGCATTGATGGCTATTTGGTTAGTGACCCAGAACTTATTAAAATTGTTTTTCAAAAAACAGAAAGAGATTTTGTTAAAACTCCTAAGTTATTTCGCCGGCTACGAGCGGCTTTGGGAAATGGGTTAGTGACCAGTGGTGGTGATTTTTGGAAACAGCAACGTCGTATGGTTAATCCGGCTTTTCATAGAAAAAGCCTGGCTCAGTTCGAGACCATTATCCAAAGAACCACTCAGGAAATGCTCCAAAATTGGGAAGAGAAGGAGCAAAAAGGAAAAACGATCAATATTGCTGAGGAAATGATGTCTCTAACTCTCTATCTCGTTGTTTTGGCTTTGTTTTCGACGGATATTCGAGAAAAAATTGAGGACATAGGGGTATCTTTAAAAGAAATCCAAGCTTATACCATTCATCTTTTTTGGTCTCCTCTACCCCTTCCTAAATGGATTCCTACTCCTCGTAACCTCCGATATTTAAAAGCAATAAAGGTGATGGATGAAATCGTCTATGGGGTTATTCAAGAACGGCGTGAAAACGGTAACCCTAAGCCTGATTTACTTGCCATGTTAATGCAAACAGTTGATGAGGAAAGTGGAAACTCTATGAGCGACTCTCAGCTCCGTGATGAAGTTTTAACTATGTTTATTGCAGGGCATGATACCACTGCGAATGGATTAGCCTTTACTTACAATCTCCTGACCCAAAATGATCGCGTTTATCAAAAATTAGAAGAAGAGTTAGCCAGCGTTTTAGAAAATCGTCTGCCTACTTTTGCCGACCTCCCTAAACTTGTCTATACACGGATGGTTTTTGAAGAAGGAATGAGGCTTTTCCCACCAGTTTGGACTGTCAATCGCTGTAACCGAGAAACTTTTAACTATAAAGGTTACGAGTTTCCTCCTAACTCTGTTTTTTTTCTATCCCAGTGGATCACTCATCGTAATCCTCGTTTCTGGGAGAAACCTGACGAGTTCTACCCAGAGCGTTTTGCTCCTGAAGAAAGTAAGTCGCGTCCTAAATTTGCTTACTTTCCCTTTGGCGGAGGACCTCGCGTCTGCATCGGAACTCAGCTAGCTCTGATGGAAGGCCAAATGATTCTCGCTATGACCCTACAGAAATTTCGTATGTCGAGCGTTCCGGGGCAAAAATTTACTTTGGCTCCTCAGGTTACTTTGAGTCCGGTTCCCGGAATTGAGGTTAAAATTCAGAGGAAAAAACATTCGGAAAACCTGTAAGCTTCGATATATGTTACAGCGTGTCCCTACTTAGCAATAGTTTGTATTGATTTTCTTCAGCTCTGAAAGAGCGAAACAACCCAGCCCAGGGCAACGCCCCAAAGCCATTAAGTTAAGGGAAAGCCCTAATATATAAGAGGTGGAGGCCATTTTTGTTCCTCTATCCCTTATAGTATGGTAGT
>JAJDCR010000129.1 GCA_029260735.1 Planctomycetota bacterium | reverse complement strand
CTCCTTAGGGATACTCTGTCAAAAATGGGCTATATCTTATTAGTTATAAGTAATTGCAACATTGTTTCTTCTCTTAAAAATGCATTCTTTTGTTTTACTCGCTTCCCAACCATTCTTTAAAAAAAACGCGCAACGCCCTCCTCAATCTTCTTGTTTTTTCTTTTCTTTGTCAAGGAGAAACTACGCTTTTTTTACGGATTTCTTCTCTTGCAAAAAAGAAAAAACACCTTGACAAATGAACCACTTTAGAATTAACTGGTTTAAAAGTATAGTTCCCATTTTAATCCTAATACAAGGAGGACAATTATGAATGTAAGAAAAGCCGATCGAAGTTTTGTTTTGGGTGGAAGCAAGGAAGTATAGAGACAGTTTTCTATTTGAGAACTAGTTAGACCAGCATGGAAAATCCTATTTGGATTTCCCCAAACACCTCTTTATTCCCTTCCTTTCACTCCTTCCAACAAAATCTTCCATCTTTATCCCATTAAAACTACAGACTCATTATATCTATAGAGATTTTATGTCCAAATTTCTATAGATAAAACCATAGGAGCTTTTTAGCTCTAGAAAGGAAAACGCTATGATGGTCACAATCAAAAAGAAGGATGTCCTGAGGGACAAAAGTGTTTCTCGAAAATCTCATTATATAAAACCAAAAATTCTAGGAAAAATTATCAATGAATCTATTCGATTTAGGTTGGAATGACTATTGGAAAAATCAATTTTTACAGTACCAAAAACCCAATTACGAAGCGGCAAGAGTTGCTTCTCAGCATAAAAATTCTTATATTGTTTATTCGGAAAAGGGAGAAAAAAAAGCGCTTGTTTCTGGGCGTTTTTTTCACCAAGCCCAAGAAAAAGACGATTTCCCCGCAGTGGGAGATTGGGTCTATATAGAAGCGGTTGATGAGAGTAGTTCCACGATTCATGGAATCCTTCCTCGCCAGAGTAAGTTTTCTCGAAAATCGGCGGGGGAAAAAACGGAAGAGCAAATCGTCGGGACAAATATCAACACTATTTTTTTAGTTATGGGTTTAGACCAAGACTTAAACTTGCGCAGGTTAGAGCGCTATCTTTTACTGGTTTGGGAGAGCCAGAGCCAAGCGGTTATTGTTTTAAGTAAAGCAGATTTGTGTTCCAACAAAGAGGAAAAATTAGCCGAAGTAAACTCAATTGCGATGGGAGTACCGGTTTTGACAACTAGTGCAATAGAGGAAATGGGATTGGAAAATCTCCAGCCCTTTCTCAAAAGAGGACAAACCGTTGCTTTACTGGGGTCCTCAGGAGTAGGAAAGTCTACCTTAATCAATAAGCTACTAGGTTATGAAAGACAAAAGACCCAAGATGTTCGCCAATTCAAGGATAGTGGTAAGCATACGACGACCTATCGAGAGCTTATCTTACTCTCGGAGGGAGGGCTCATTATGGACACTCCTGGAATGCGAGAACTGCAACTTTGGGGAAGCCAAGATAGCTTGGAAGGAACTTTTGAAGACATTGAAAGTTTAGCCGAGGAATGTCTTTTTCGAAATTGCCAGCACCAAGGAGAGCCCGGCTGTGTTATCCAAGAAGCTTTAGAAAAAGAAGAACTAGATGAAAGCCGCTGGCAAAGTTACCAAAAACTACAACGAGAACTTCATTTTTTAGACCGCAAAAAAGACCAAAAAGCTCACTTGGCGGAGAAAGAAAAATGGAAAAAAATCACCAAAGATTACCGCAAAAGACCCAATAAGAGACATCTCTAAATAGAACCATACATAGGGACAGCCATGTGCTGTCCCTACAAAAAAGAAAGGTTTTAAATGCTACTCACGATAACGACCACTCATAAACCAGCGACAGACTTGGGGTTTCTCCTCCACAAGCACCCTGACAAATTCCAGTCTGTCGATCTATCTGTTGGGGAAGCCCACATTTTTTATCCGGAAAGCTCTGAAGACAAGACATCGGTCGCTCTACTTCTAGACATTGACCCCATTGATATGGTTCGAGGGGGCAAAAATTTTTCGGGTAAAGGTTTCTCCTTAGGACAATATGTCAACGACCGTCCTTACGTAGCTTCTTCTTTTATGAGTGTCGCTTTATCGAAAGCTTTTTCTACTGCCATGAATGGTAAGTGTGCCGCCAAACCAGAGTTAGTCAATGTTAATATGCCTTTCGAAGTCAAGATAGCAGTTTTACCTGCTCCTAAAGGAGGAGACATACTTATTCGAAGGTTGTTTGAACCTTTGGGCTACAAGGTAGAGCTAAAGCGCCATATCTTGGACGAAAAATTCAACTGGGGAGAGAGCAAGTACTTTACTTTAAAGCTAGAGCACACGATAACTCTTCAGGAATTGCTCTCTCATTTGTATGTTCTTATTCCTGTGCTAGATAACGACAAGCACTATTTCATCAGTCAAAATGAAATTGACAAATTGCTCGAAAAAGGGAAAGGCTGGCTACCAAGCCACCCTGAGAAAGAGCTCATTACCCAAAGATATTTAATTTACCTACGTTCTTTAACGCGACGAGCAATGGAAAAACTGGGAGAGGAAGACGAAAAAGAAACTATTTCAGAAGAGATAAATTCTGAAGAAAAAAAGAAAAAGCAGACTCTTCACGACAAGCGATTGGCTCTAGTCTTAGAAGAATTAAAGAAAACCGGAGCGAAAAGGGTTCTCGATTTGGGTTGCGGCGAAGGAAAACTCCTCAAAATGCTCCTCAAGGAAAAGCAATTTGAAGAAATAGTAGGAATGGATGTTTCTTATCACGAACTAACAAAAGCAAAAGAGCGCCTTTACTGGGAAGAAATGGCCCCTCGAAAAAAGGAACGAATTAAGCTCTTTCAAGGAGCTTTGACCTATAAAGACAAAAGACTGGAAGGTTACGATGCCGCTGCGATTGTTGAGGTGATAGAGCATTTAGACGAGGACCGTCTTATTTCCTTGGAACGAGTTGTCTTTGAATTTGCTCAGCCCAAAACCGTTATATTGACAACTCCCAATGCTGAATTCAACGAATTGTTTGAAAACATGGAAGCCGGCAGTATGCGCCACTCAGACCATCGCTTTGAGTGGACTCGAAAAGAATTTGAAACTTGGGCCCAGAGAGTCGCCCAAAGAAATGACTACAAAGTAAAATTCTTGTCCTTAGGAGAAGAAGAGAAAAAGGTAGGCTCTCCTACCCAAGTAGGGATATTTTCTTATGGAAGTTAAAATACCAGAATTGTCGCTAGTTCTTCTTGTCGGGGCTTCTAGCTCAGGGAAAAGCACCTTTGCCAAAAAGCACTTTGAAAAATACGAAGTCATCTCTTCTGACCAATGCAGAGGAATTGTTTCCAACGATGAAAAAAGCCAAAGTGCCACCAACGACGCCTTTGATCTTTTACACTACATTATCGGAAAACGTCTAAAAAATGGTCTTTTGACAGTCATTGACGCAACAAACGTCCAGCCAGAATCGAGAAAAGGGCTCATTCAATTGGCAAGAAAACATCACGTATTGCCCGTTGCTATTGTCTTTGATATGCCCAAAGGAGTTTGCGAGGAAAGAAACGCCGTCCGTTCTGATCGAGATTTTGGAGACTATGTTATTCGCCAACAAAAGCAACAGCTAAAGCGTTCTTTTAAAGGGCTCAAACGAGAAGGATTTCGCAAAATAGAAATCTTCAAGTCTCCTGAAGAAGTCAACAGTGTGACAGGCATCATTCGCGAAAAACTCTACAACGACAAAAAGGAAATATTCGGGCCTTTTGATATTTTAGGAGATATCCACGGATGTTATGATGAAACGATAGAGCTCCTAGAAAAACTAGGTTACTCTATCACTAAAATAGAAGAAAACATTCAAAACTTTGGCCTTGAAGTCACTCATCCAGAGAATAGACAGGTTATTTTTCTAGGGGATCTAGTGGATCGAGGTCCTCAATCTCCGGCTGTTTTAAGACTAGCCATGAGTATGGTTAATAGTGGCGTAGCTTACTGTGTTCCAGGAAATCACGATTTAAAGTTGCAGAAAAAACTCAATGGTAAAAACGTTAAATTAAATCATGGTTTAGACAAAACAATGGAACAATTGGAAGGAGAATCTCCGGAGTTTCTTTATGAAGTTAAAGAGTTTCTCTACAGTTTAATCAGCCATTATGTTTTTGATGAAGGAAGATTAGTCGTAGCTCATGCCGGACTAAAAGAGGAGATGCAAGGTCGAGGCTCAGGGGCCGTTCGTTCTTTTTGTCTTTTTGGAGAAACCACCGGAGAGATAGACGAGTTTGGTCTACCAGTTCGGTATAATTGGGCTTCGGAGTATCGAGGAAAAGCCAAAGTCGTCTATGGTCATACTCCTGTTCCCCAGGCTCAGTGGCTTAACAGAACCATAAATATAGACACAGGATGCGTTTTTGGAGGAGAATTAACTGCCTTACGCTACCCTGAAGAAGAGCTTGTTTCCGTTCCTGCAAAGAAAGTCTACAGCGAACCGATCAAACCCCTCCTGGAAGACATGGGTAGTGCAGTTAGTGAAGTGACCTCCCAGCAGGAGTATGACGACTTACTGAATATCGATGATGTTATCGGAAAACGCATAGTTCAAACTCGCTTGCAAAGCAATATAACTATCCGAGAAGAAAATTCTATTGCCGCCTTGGAGGTTATGAGTCGCTTTGCCTTAAACCCTAAATGGCTAATCTATTTGCCGCCAACGATGTCTCCTTGTGCGACAAGTGATTTGCCCGATTTTCTAGAATATCCGAGCCAAGCAATCAACTACTACAAAAAAAGAGGGGTCGAAAAAGTCATTTGCCAAGAAAAACATATGGGATCGCGTGCCGTTTTAGTGCTTTGCCAAAATAAAGCAGTTGCTTTAAAAAGGTTTGGAGTTACCCAAGAAAGCTTGGGAGTTTGCTATACCCGAACAGGAAGAAACTTTTTTAATGATACCAAGATGGAAACGGAATTTTTAACGAGAATTGTTCAGGCTCTAACAAAATCGAATTTCTGGGAAAAACACCAAACCGATTGGGTTTGTTTGGATGCCGAGCTTATGCCTTGGTCGGCCAAAGCTCAGTCCTTGCTTAAAGATCAATATGCTTCTGTCGGGGCTGCTGCTCAAAATGCTCTTGTCGAAGTAGAAATTGCTCTCGAAAAAACTTTGGCCAGAGGTATTTCGAGAGCAAAAGAAAAACTCGAAAAAGTTCAATATAAAAAAGCCTCTGTTTCTAAATATATAGACGCCTATAGAAACTATTGCTGGGAAGTTCAGTCTGTAGAAGATTACAAACTAGCTCCTTTTCACATTCTAGCAACAGAAGGGACTGTCCATATCGATAAAGACCACCAGTGGCATATGGAAAATATCAAAGAGATCTGCCAGGCAGATGAAAAGATATTGAGAGCCACCCCTTATAAAATTGTGGAAACCAGAGATGAAAGTAGTGTGAAAGAAGCCGAGGATTGGTGGCTGAGTTTGACCGAGCAAGGAAACGAAGGCATGGTCGTAAAACCATACGATTTTGTCGTTAAAAGCCAAAGAGGGATACTCCAGCCTGCCGTAAAATGCAGAGGAAAAGAATACCTCCGCATTATCTATGGGCCCGAGTACGATATGCCAGAAAACTTAAAGAGACTAAAAAAGAGAAGCCTATCTCGAAAGAGTTCCTTAGCCTTACGAGAGTTTGCTTTGGGCGTAGAGGGATTGGAAAGGTTTGTTCGAAAAGAACCTTTGAGGCGAGTGCATGAGAGTATTTTTGGGGTTTTAGCTTTGGAAAGCGAGGAGGTTGATCCTCGCTTGTAGGGGGAGGTAGGTTTTTTATTTAAAACATTTCTTAGTAATTGCTTGTATTGATTTTCTTCAGCTCTGAAAGAGCGAAACAACCCAGCCCAGGGCAACGCCCCAAAGCCATTAAGTTAAGGGAAAGCCCTAATATATAAGAGGTGGAGGCCATTTTTGTTCCTCTATCCCTTATAGTATGGTAGT
>JAJDCR010000128.1 GCA_029260735.1 Planctomycetota bacterium | reverse complement strand
TGTTTTAGGAAAAACAAACTGCCATGCTGTAAGGCGTAGAAACGAGAAATCGCCTTCTATCCTTTTTTATTACTGATTATTCCTTAACTTAATGGCTTTGGGGCGTTGCCCTGGGCTGGGTTGTTTCGCTCTTTCAGAGCTCGAAGAAAATCAATACAAACTATTACTAAAAAATGTTTTAAAGAAAAAACCTACCCCAGACAGCCCCCAAATGGGGGACACGCTGAAAACAAAGACTTTGCCAGCTCTTAAATTACGCTACAAGAAAGGAACCCAGCAACTTACCCCGGCTTATCTCACTTCCTATATCTTCTCCCCATCCCCACCCAAAATCAAACCTAAAACTTCTCTCCCCCCCTCCCAAATAACATTAAATAAAAATAATGGAACTTTAACGATCACTTAATCTCCTTTTTGTTAATGTCTTAGCATACTCATTTTAGACAAACTAAAAATGGAGATTGTTATGACAAAATACAATAAATCGGCTTTCGGTATAGATGTTTCTATAGGCGAATACTTAGGATATGGTTTTAAGCATTTGGCTCTGAGTCTTAGAAATATTACGAGGCTCTTTTTGTTGGTAAAACACAAAATCAGTTTCCCCGCCTTAAATAAAGTAAATTTCAAAGAATGTATTCTAGGAGCTCGCGACTACTATATTTGGCTCCGTTTTCCTCACGAGGTAATGGGGAAAGGACGTACTGGAGAAGTCTATCGAGTTATGCCGGACAATGGTATGCCTACATTTTACCTCAAAGTTTACATTTATCCAAAATGGAGAGATGTCAGAAGAGTGTTACTTCGAGGAGGATTTTTTGGAAAAAGCCGAGCTCGGATTGAGTATGAAAATCTTTGCCATTTATATGAAAAGAGGTTAGCTCCTCCTGTTCTTCTATTTCTAGAAAAGCGATTTTGTTTTTTTCTGCGATATAGTTATTTCTTGATAGAAGAGGTGAGTAAGGGAGAAACTTTAGATCTTTTCATTTTCCGTGAAATCTCCCATCTTTCCCTATTAGAGCGAAAAAATTTTCTAAAGTCACTAGCTGAGACCACGCGAAAAATGAACGAAGGTAGTTTTATAAATGGAGAATATCATTGGCGTAATATCTTGGTGAGAAGAGAAGGTGATTCTTTTGTTTTTAAAATTATAGATCCATCAAAACGTAGATTGAGAGACCGAATACTTCATCCTTATATGGACTTGGCATGTTTAGACGTTTATGCAGAGAATTTTTTTTCGAAAGAGGAACGTTTATATTTTTTGGATATTTATCTAGGAGACTCTGTTTCTCCTTCTAAGAAAAGAAAGATCATTCAAAATATAGCTAAACTAAGAAAGAAAGTATCCCAAAAGGAATTAAAAATTTATCACCGCGCTTATCAAAACTTTCAAAAACAAGATATCTAAATCTAAATAGGGACAGGCCCTAAAAATAAATGCAAAAGTGAGGAACTCTATGGATACAGAAGTCAAAAAAATTATGAAAAAGCATTATGACAATCCTGCTGTGGCAAAACATTATGCAAAGGAAAGATTTTCTGGTCGGCGTTTAAGGACGCATAAAAAAGAAGAAAAAATGGTAGAGCGTTTTTTAAAAATAGTTGGAAAAAACGAATCTATTTTGGATTTACCTTGTGGGACAGGCCGTTTTCAAAAGCAGTTGTCGGAGTATACATTCTCTCTGACCGAAATGGATTTTTCTTCTGCAATGTTAAAAGAGGCCAAGGAAAATATGACCCATAATTTTCCTCAAGAATGGCACCATAAAATCAATTTCTTTGAAGGGTCGGTCTTTGATATTCCCTTTTCAGAGAATGAATTTGATCTTGTTTTTTCTATGCGCCTTTACCATCATTTTAGCGAAGAAGAACAACGTTTAAAAATTCTTCATGAACTCAAAAGAGTCTCCCGTAAATGGATTATTATATCCTTTTACAATAAACACTCTTATCTTCATGCGAGGAGAGTTTTTAAGGAAAAGTATAAAAACCGTCCTAGCTACCGTTTTTCTATCACTATTGAACAATTTAAGAAAGAAGTAAAGCAAACTGGATTAGAACTACACACTTTTTCTTCGAGGGCTAGATATTTTTCAGAGCAAACCTTAGCCCTACTTTCTGTTCCTGTTTCTTTTGAAAAATTAGATTGATCCGTTTTGAGTATGATACTAACTCTTCTTTATATTAAGGGTTTACTTATGAATTTTAAAAAATGGATATGGTTGCCCTTGAGTATGTACACTTCTCTTTCTTTCTGTGGTTGTGCTTTTATGAGCGAAAAGAAAGAGATGAGGGTGCGAGATTATTTGAAAATTAAAGCAACAAGAAAAAATGAGAGAGAAGTGGAAGCTCTTCTCCAAGAGCTTGTCTCTCCTGATTTTTTTGAACACACCCAAGCGTCTCGTGCTCTCATTCTTAAAGGATCTAGAGCCGTCCCTTTTCTTTACAAATGCCGCGAACTAAAACGCCACGTCAATGGTTGCTCTATTCCTGTTTGCCTTGTAGTTTTGCGAAGGATCTTTAGCCTAGAGAAAAAGGAATGGCTAAAAAAACAGTTGGATAACCCTTGGGCCAAAATTTCTAAATTGGCGGAAAAAGAACTAAATAAACGTAAATCCCAAAAAAAATAATGGGATTAAAAGTAAGGTTTAGCTCGTTATTTTTTCTAAGCAAGAAAAATTTGTATATTTTTCGGTGCTAAGATTGATGGACCCTCTTGTAAACTTCGAAAAACAAAGCTTTTTCTTGTTGGTTTAATTAAAAAATCGAATAGCTATAAATTAGAGAGTGGAGGAGTACATCTTAGATTAGTAATAGCTTTCAAAATTCTAATGACTACACAAAGCGGTAGAATTAGAGATTAAGAAACCTTAATCTAACCTTAATGCTACTTTAACCCTCTTTTTGTTAATGTCTCATATTCTTATTTTTTTAGACATAAACAAAAATGTGGTCTTTTTACAAAGTTCTTTTATGTACTCTGAGCACTTCCCTTCCTCCTTTTTGTACTAACGACAATTTATTTTTCCTATGGGGAGAGCCAAAAGTTTTTGGACTTCCCTTTATAGAAGAAGCAATACTATGACAAAGTCATCTTTTTTTGACAAATTTTTAAATAAACTATCATTATGTGGACCCTTGGGGGCTGTATTCTTTTTTTACCTCATAGGGCTATTTATTTTTACTTTTTTTCGCTTTGTTTTAATGGTCTATTATTGGGATCGAGTATCGGCAACAACAGGTTTTTTGTGGATATTTCCCCTTGGTTTGCGCATGGACACTCTTATTTTGAGTTATATGTTGCTTTTTCCGGCGGCTATTCTTTTTCTCTTTCCGAAGAACATTTCTTCTGTAAGTGATGTTTTACTCAAAGGTTTTTTCACTTTATTGCTCTGCTTTTTTCTTTTTATGGAAATGTCGACATTTTCTTTTATGGAGCAATTTGATCTAAGGCCTGACCGCATTTTTTTCGAGTATTTAAAATACCCTCATGAGGTGATGGCAACGGTTTGGAAAGCCTATAAAATCGAAGTATTCTTCTTGCTCGTCATTATGGGGTTGGCCGGAAAATTTATCTACCACTCTTCCGATTGGATTTTGAAAAATTACCGACCTTGGGGCTGGAAAAGACGCTTGCTTGTTTTGCCTTTCCTTGTAGCTATTTTGATTTTCGGAGGGCGTTCCAGTATTGGACATAGGCCCGCGAATATTTCAACTGTTTCTTTTTCCAACAATCATTTAGTTAATGAATTAGCTTTGAACTCTTCTTACTCTGTTCTATACGCTATATATCGTATTAAACACGAAGGAGATTCTTTTCGCCTTTATGGAAAACTATCTAGTGAGGAAGTTAAGGAAAGAGTTAAGAAACAGTGTTTTTTTCCTGAAGAGAGTTTTGTTCCCTCGGAAACACCGATGCAACATGTGCAGAAATCCCCTTTTGAGAGAAAGAGACCGCTCAATGTGGTTATTTTTTTACAGGAAAGCTTAGGGGCTGAATTTGTGGGAGCTTTGGGAGGATTACCTCTCACTCCCAACTTCGACCGACTTTCCAAAAAAGGACTCCTTCTTACGAATTTATACGCTACTGGAACGAGGACAGTTCGTGGGATAGAGGCAACCGTTTCCGGTTTTCTTCCTACTCCGGGACGCAGTGTGGTGAAGTTGGGTTTTGCCAAAAAAGACTTTTTTACGGCAGGGGCTCTTCTCAAAGAACACGGCTACACAACAGAGTTTATCTACGGTGGCATGAGTAATTTTGACGAAATGCGTTCCTTTTTTATGGGCAATGGTTTTGACCACGTTTATGATGAGCTTACCTTTGGAGAAAATATTCCCAAAGGAGCTTGGGGAGTCCACGATGAATATCTGGCCCAAGAAGCTCATAAAATATTTTTAGCTCACGGGGACGAACCATTTTTTGCAGTAATGCTGAGTACATCTAACCATTCTCCTTATGATTTTCCCGAAGGAAGAATTGAACTCTATGAAGAGCCCAAAACAACCGTCAAAAACTCCATGAAATATGCCGACTATGCTATCGGAGAGTTTTTTAAATTAGCGGAGACAGCAGAGTATTATAAAAATACATTGTTTTTGATTATTGCAGATCATAATACTAAAGTCCGAGGGGATAATCTTGTCCCGATCCACAAGTTTCGGATTCCTGGGCTAATCATAGGCCCCGATGTGCCCCACGGAACATTCGATAAACTGATAAGTAATGTAGATATGATGCCAAGCCTTCTTCATTTTACAGGACTAAACACTGTTCACCCGATGGTCGGCAGAAACATCATGACAATACCAGAACAAGCACCAGGAAGAGCGTTTATGCAGTATAGCTCTCACAATGCTTATCGGGTAGAAAACGATGTCATCATTATGTTACCTCATAAGGAACCTAAACAGTTTACCTACCAAGAGGATGGACATAAACTTACACCCACAGAATTAAATCCAGAGTTTTACAAAGATGCCCTGGCTCACTCCCTTTTTCCCTGGTTACTCTATTCCCAAAAGCAGTACCAAGTGCTAGAAAATTATAAGAAAAGATTACCAGAGATACTTGCAAATGAAGCAAGTCAAAAACCCCTAGATTAAGTAGGGACACGCCTAAACTATCATAAGTTTCCGTGGAAAATATCCCACGGAAACCTTAAGGAAAAATGGATGAACATACTCAATCGCTATGTTGTGGGGACACTTCTTCTCTCTTATTTTATTTGTATGCTCACAGTGCTCGGTTTTTATATTGTCATTGATGTTTTTCAAAATCTGAGTCGTTTTGTGAAATATGTGGAGGTGCACCAAACAGGAGGGGAGGAGATCTCTCTACTCTTTGAAATAATAACTTATTATTGTTATCGCTCTCCCGTTATTCTCTACGCTTTAACTCCGATGATCTGTCTTATGGCAGGAATGTTTACGATTATTAAAATGACCCGATCCAATGAGCTGGTTCCTCTCAAGGCTTCTGGTATTTCGATGTACCGGGTCATGCGCCCTTTTGTTTTCTTCGGTATCTTAATTTCCCTGTTTATGCTTTTTCTCCAAGAAGCTGTAATCCCGGTTATTTCAGAAGAAATAACCGGGACAGATAAGATTACCCATAGCCGAAAGACCTTCCATCGGGATCTACAGAATATTGATGAACAGGGGCGTATTTTTTATATTGCCCGACTTTATCCCATTCAAAAGAATATGGAAAAAATTCGAGTGACTATTTTTGATCGCTCTCAAGAAATGCTTGTTGCTCATCAGGTTATTGAGGCCGAAAAAGGACATTGGGTTAAGAAAGAAGGAAAAGAGTATATCCTTTTTAAAGAAGGATATATTTACTATTATAGTCCGGAAGGAAAAATGAGAGTGGAGGAGATTTCTGAGGAAGGGTATTTACTTGACACTAAACTTAGCTTGCAAGCATTACTTTTTCCTTATAAAAAGAACTTAGATACGATGTCTTCTTCTCAATTGAGATCTCTTTTAAAAAAGGAACCTGACTCCACGGATATTATTCTGGTTTTACATAGCCACATTACAGTTCCTTTGAGTAATATTTGCCTGCTTTTTTTAGGAATCCCCCTCGTTTTAACAAAAAATAATCGTAACCCGTTTATCGGTATTGGGATTTGTATTTTTGTCTCGGCGGCATTTTATGGTGTCAACTTAGGTTGCTTGAGTTTGGGATACAAGGGATTCTTGAACCCTGTTTTTGCTGCCTGGTTTCCTCTTACTCTATTCTTTTCTTTGGGAGTGGGGTTTACATCCGTTATTAGCACATAAAAAACCGAAATCCATTAGCCAGCATCGAACCCCAGCTTCGCTTCGGGGTAAAAAATGGAACTGACTTTGTTTCTTCGTAATTCGATTCGTAATCGTAATCGTAATCGTAATCGTAATTCGATTCGTAATCGTAATCGTATTTCTGCCGAGTTTAGGTTAATTGTGCTCTAGATTATTTTTTTTTAATCTAACCTTAACAATTATTTAACCTTTTCTTTGTTAAGATCTTTGTCTGCTTATTTTTGAGATTATTCCTTAATCTTTAAAACAAAACTTAGATGGAGATCTTTATGACGAAGTTTAACAAATTGGCTTTCGGTGTAGAAATTTCTAATCGTAGCTATCGGCTGCGCCTTTCTCGCTATCATGCTCTTGCCCGCACTATTGCCGAATATGTTCAAAAGAAAAATGGTGAAGAAGATGTCTTTTTACTGGATGTGGGCGTGGGTAAGGGGCGCACAAAAATGTATCTGGAACCTCAACTCGACAAGAAAATTTATTTTGTGGGAGTAGATAATCATCCCGGTCGACTGGAGAGCGTCTATCAAAAAGAGGATTGGAAGTTGGTCAAAACGGATGTTGAAAAAGGGCTTCCTTTTCCTTCCGAAATCTTTGATATTGTTGTTTGTGAACAAATTTTAGAACACCTCCATGACACAGACTATGTTTTAGAAGAGATGGCTAGAGTTCTCCGCCCAGGGGGTTTGCTCATTGTGGGAGTGCCGATTTTCCCGCCTTTTTTGCATACCTTACGTTTACACACGCAACCAATTTACGATAAGTTTAGGAGAATTGAACGGAGCCATATTCAAACATTTTCTTTGTCTAGTATTTGTGGAAAAATACTAGAAATTTCCTCTCTGGAGATTGCTGAAAAAAAAGGCTTTCGTTTTATATCTGGAGGAGCAATTGGTTTTTTAGAAAACTTTAGATTCTGGTGGAAAATCAACGAACGATTGGGGAGATTGCTACCTGCTTTTACTATTGAGGCTCAGATAATTGTCAAAAAAGACGGTTGCAAAGGAAAAACGGAATAGAGGACAAAACGACTTTACCCAAAACGTGCTCGAAAAAGTTTTCTAAATATACATTATTTTGTGGTTTGACTCTTCTTCTAAAAATAGAATGATGATGCTTCTTTACTTTGATTCATAAATAAATTTAGACCAGGATGGAAAATATTAAGATGAGAATTCTGTTAGTAGAAGATGACACTCCTTTGGCTTCTTTCATTTGCAAAGGTTTAAAGGAGCATGGTTTTTCTGTTGATCATTCTTCCGATGGAGAAGATGGACTTCATTTGGCTATAACAGAAGCTTACGATGCTATAGTCGTGGATATTATGCTTCCGAAAAAAGATGGCTTTAGCCTAGTGAAAGAAGTGCGCGAAAAAAAAAGTACTCTCCCTATCTTAATTCTCAGTGCAAAAAGATCAGTCGAAGAGCGAGTTAAGGGACTTAAACTAGGGAGTGACGACTACTTAACCAAGCCTTTTGCTTTTGTTGAGCTTCTGGCTCGAATCAATGCTCTCCTCCGAAGATCTAGCTCCATTCCTCTAAGCAATACAATAGAAGCGGAAGATGTTCTTCTCAATCGATTGACAAGAAAGGTTTACAGAGGAGAGAAGGAAATTTTCTTGCAACCCAAAGAATTTGCTATTCTAGAGTATCTTATGAGCCATAAGGCGGAAGTGGTGAGTCGCACTATGCTCTTAGAGAGTGTTTGGGACATCCAATTTGAGCCGAGCACAAATATTGTTGATGTTCATATTTGTCACCTAAGAGAAAAAATCAACGAGGGTTTTGAGGGCAATCTTATTCAGACAATCAGAGGAGTAGGGTATGTCTTTCAAAGCTCCGAATAAAAAAAACTTTTCGATTGCCTTTCGACTGAGTTTCCTTTACGCAAGCGTTTTTGCTATTTCTCTCTTCCTTATGTTTTTTGTTTTGTCTTACTTGGTCTATGAACATCTTTCTACGACCAAAGATGAATGGATATTGGAAGAAGCGATTGAAGTAGAGCATATTTTTAAGGAAAAAGGCTCTTATGAAGAGATTAGAAATCTGATGGAAGCAGAGGCTCGCTTTGCTGGAACGATAAATGTTTTTTACTGTATGCGCAACCGCAAGGGAGAGCCTATTGTCTTTTCTGATCCCACTCACTTTCAAGCTTTATTCCAAAGCAAAGAAAACTTTCCTTGGGCCAAAGAACAAGAAAGGTTTTTTGAAACAACTTCTTTAGGAAGCCAGACTTATCGGGTCTATTACCTTCCTCTTCCTTCGGGAGAAATTATTCAGCATGCCGTTTCTCTCAACGAGAGTAACCTCTTCATGGAGCACATCCTTAAACTCTTTACAACTATATACATCATTGCCGCTTTGATTTATTGGGCTTTCGGTTTTCTAATGGTTAAGTATACCTTGCGCCCCGTTCTTGTTATGTCAGAAATTGCCCGCGAATTTTCTATTAAAAACTTAGACAAAAGAATTCCTGTGCTTGATGCCGACGATGAGCTGTCTAGCCTTGCCATAACTCTCAATGAAATGCTTGACCGAATTAAGTTACTCCTTGAAGAAATGAAGATGATGAATGATAACCTAGCCCATGATCTTCGAACTTTAGTCAGCCGTATCCGAGTAAATACGGAGGTTTCTTTGCTTGAAAAGCGGTCTCCCCAAGAGTACCGAGCTATCTTAGGAAATTCTCTCGAAGAGTGTGACCATTTGATTAACTTACTCAACACTCTTTTAGATATTTCGGAAGTAGAGGCAGGAATTCTTTTCACCGAGAGAGAAGAGCTGGATCTTGACAAGCTAGTGACCAAGACAATAGAAGTTTTCCGAGACATAGAAAGCTATCGAAATATAGCGATTTTTTACGAAAAAGATAGCGACTTTATGATCTGTGGACATTTCAAAAAACTCCAAGAAGTGCTGATCAATCTTTTAGACAACGCTTTTAAATATACTACCCCAGGAGGGAGCATTACGATTAGAGTGAAGTTGGCAGAGCCTGACTATGTTTCCATTCAAATTCAAGATACGGGGATCGGGATTCCTGAAGAAGCGCAGCCGAATATCTTTAAAAGGTTTTTTCGAGCGGACGAGGCAAGGACTCTATCGGGGTCAGGGTTGGGTCTTGCTTTAAGCAAGGCCATTATTGAGGCTCATAAAGGAAGTATTGAAGTGGAAAGTCAAGTCAACAAAGGAAGTACATTTAAGATACTTCTTCCTCTTTGTGTAAGTCGGTCAACATAAATCTAAAGATGATGGAAATAGGAAAGGGAAATAAGGTTACCTGGATGTTTATCTTCAATAATTTCAAGACAAGCGATCGCATTTTTCAGCTCGCAATTTTTCTTGGCATCGTTTGCACAGGCACTTCTATTCTTTTTTCCGATAATATTCCCATGGATGTATCTAACTACTACGGCCCCCTCGTTTATGAATTTTCTCAAGGGAATTTTGAAAGAGCCTTCTTTCATTCGATTCCTCCCTTAGTTCCCACTTTGGCCGGATTAATTTCTTGGCTTGTTGGCGACCCGTTCATGTCCTTGCAATTGGTTTCTGCTATTTTTTTTCTTCTCGGTCTTTGGCCTTTGCGCCTTCTTCTTCATCGGCTTCTTCCTCAGGATCTAATTCCTTGGGGGTACCTCCTCTATATCACTTGTCCGCGTCTTTTGCGCTATGTTACGATGGGAATTCTCGAAGGTCCGAAAACTTTTTTTATTTTGTTTATGGTCGAGAGAACTGTCTGTTATATGGAAAAGAGAAATCTAAAATATCTTTTTCATATGACCCTTGGAATGGCGGGGTTGTGTTTAACGAGAGGAGAAGGAGTGGGATATTTTCCTCTATTTTGTTTATTTATTTTTGTCGCTCACTTGGCTCCCTTGAAAAAACTGAGGAATGTATCTCAGGAAGTTTTCCATAAACTTTTTCTCGCGACCATACGTGTTTTTCTTTTTGTTTTTGCCACTTTGGCTATTTGTAGTCCATGGATCTATTACGAATACCAAGTGACAGGTTTTCCTTGCTTCGACTCACGGCAGGCTCAGTATGGAGTTATTTTAGCTCAAAAACTAGGATGGAGTAAATTGGGATACCACAGTGCCAATGAATATCCCGAAGGAACAGCGATCCTTTCAAGTGAACACAATATAAGGGATTTGAAAAGGTACGTTAGTAAAACAATTGACGGATTTTTTCTTCCTTTCCTGCTAGTTATCCCTTTTGGCATACGAAAAAGATGGAAAAGCAAAAAATGGAACTGGATAGATAACCTTCTTTTACTCGTGATTTTCTATAACTATTTCCTCTTTCTCGAAGTGGCCCATATTAAAAAACGCTATATCGCTCCGACTATCCCTTTTTCTTTACATTGGACTTTACTCGGAGCCCAGATTTTTTTGGCGAAACTGGATAAATTAACCTTCTTTCTTCGAGAGAAATGGTCTCATAAACTGTGGAGTTTTAGTCGAGTTTTTATCGTTATCTTCATTACCATTTGTGTTTGGGACTCTATGAGCCAACTGCGCTCTTACCTCCTTTCAGATAAAATAGATAAGAGAGTAGGAACTTGGATTAGAGGAAACGAGCAGCACTTAAACTTTAATGAAACTATCCCCTTGAAACCTGAGAACCGAGGGTCAGTTTACCATAACGGAAGACCTTTGGTTTTAGCGACAACCTTATCTGAATTTGCTTATTTTGCTCGTTCTGATCTTGTCCAAATTAACTATAGCCGTCTCTACCCATACGAAATATTTGCTAAATTTTGTCAAAAGAAAAATGTCGATATCGTTTTAGTGGAAAAGATTTTTTTGACTTCTTGTCCTGATTTTTTCAAAAAAAATAAACATTTTTCTTTAGTGCCTAGCACCTGGGACAAAGAAAATTTTTCGATCTATCGCTTTCATCCTGAAGGTATAAAGTCAATCTTTATTTTAAGAGAGAACAAATGAAGAAAAAAAAGTTTTTTCTTATTTTCATTTTAGTCGCTTCTATTTGCTTCGCTTTAGCTTCTTTCCAAAGTTCTCCTATTTCTCGTGACCCTTACATGCAAATGGGCACGAGTGATTCTATTGTTATCGTTTGGCGAACTTCTAGAACGATAAAACCGAGAGTACTTTTTTCTGAGAAACTGGAAAATAGGGATAGAGAAGTTTTTCTAGAAGAGATAAGCGTAGATCGATCCGCTAGTTTACGTTCTGGTGACGAAGATGAAAGATCCTATCTCTTTAGTGCTCCTGAGGGCACTCATCAATATAGTGCCCATCTGAAAAACCTAAAGGCGGATACTCTTTATTACTATACGATTTATGACGGAGATGAAGCTATTGCAGGAGGAGATTTGGAGCATTTTTTTCGCACTTATCCCATAGACAACGCTCGGCCTCTTCGTTTTTGGGTCTTAGGAGACTCCGGTAAAGGAAACGAGGCTCAAAAAGAAGTTTTTCAGGGCTTACAAGGGTATTTGAAGAAAAAGAATATTTCTTTGGATTTTTATCTTCATATGGGTGATATGGCCTACAGAAATGGAGAGGACTTTGAATTTCAGGAGAACTTTTTTTCCGTCTATAAATCTCTTCTTCGCCAAGTGGTTTGTTGGCCGACGATAGGCAATCATGAATCTTATACCGGAAAAGTTGGCTATCGTCCTTATAACGATGCCTATGTTCTTCCGACAAAAGCTGAATCAGGAGGAGTTCCTTCAGGAACAGAGTCTTACTACTCTTTTGAAATCGGTTCTATTCATTTTATCTCCTTAGATAGTGAAAATCTCAATCGTCATCCTGCCGGAGAAATGGCCCTATGGTTAAAGAAAGATTTAGAAAAGAACAAGAAAGATTGGACCATTGCCTATTGTCATCATCCTCCTTACACCAAGGGAACTCACGATAGTGATACTGAAATTGAGCATATTGAAATACGTGAATATATTATGCCCATTCTGGAATCGGGAGGAGTGGATATAGTTTTAGGGGGACACTCCCACATTTATGAACGATCGATGCTTATGGATGGAGCCTACAAAACTCCTACCAGCTCAAAAGGAGTCATCCTGGATTATGGAGATGGAGATAGGCAAGGAGATGGAGCTTATATTAAAAGAGCAGGAATACACCCTCACGAAGGAACTATCGCAATTGTTGTGGGGAACGGAGGAGCAGAACTGAGCCAAGGATGGGTCAGTTCTGTTATGAAAAAAACTCTTTTGGAGCATGGATCGGTTGTTATAGAAGTTCATCAAAAAACTCTAAAGGCAGTAATGATTAACCAAAGAGGTCAGATTAGAGACCGTTTTCATCTTGTAAAATCAATAAAAGGCGAATAGAGTATTTTATTGATTTGACTACTTGCGTTTGAAAAAACAAAAGCCTATCGCTAAAAAAGCCAAAGCAAAAGATGAAGGCTCAGGAACAGCTCCATTTAGTTCGTGTAGAGCATAGGCATTTAAAATAGAGCTATTGGGAGTATTGTTAAATGTTGCGGAAACACTTGTTCCTGATGCGGTGAAATCTACAACAATATTACGAGCTTCATTTTGAAGTTTGACAAAATCTAAAGTATCTCCTTCTACAGTGATAGATGTGTTTACTCCTGTGCCATTTAAGCTATTGGCAATGAGTAACTGAAGGCGATAATCTCTTCCTGTAACGAGTCCATTAACTGTCACTACACCAGTTCCACCACCAGGGACAAACTGAGTTGTACTAAGAATAAAGTCCATGTCAGCATCAGCAACATGGTTGGATATATCATCATTGCTTGAATCCTGAAAACCGGTGAGAGAAGATTCGTTGTTACCAAAAGACACTCCATTGACAATACGAGGTAAAGAGCTATTGCCTAAGTTATTCGCTTCGATAAGGGTACCGGTATTGAAGATACTGTTGTTTCCTGTAATGAGGACGTTCGTAAAAAGGGCTGTTGCAGAGGTAAATGGCGTTGTGAATATTACAAGGGCTAGAATAATAGTTAAATTTTTGTTCATTTTTTTATCCTTTTTGAAAATTTTGATTTTACTGACTTTGAGTATCTTTAGAAAATTGTAAGTTTACTACACCATTTTTAAGTGCAACAACAAAATTATCAAGTACAGCGCTTTGTTAAACATTCTCGTATATCAGCTATTTCCCATAGTCCGAGCGCTTTGTCTGAGTGAACGGCAGCACTTTGAGTGCAGCCTTCGTTTATTATTTTAAGTGGTTTGGGTAGTGCAAAGGGAGCAAGCTCTAAATTGAGTGCGCTCCATCGACCCGTTATTATATCACGGTTGTCCGTTCTTTTTGTAAATGTAGTGGTGAGAAAATATTGGGACTGACTATTGCATAGATTATTTAGAGCCTGAAAAATGTCCTGAAAAGAAAGGTGGACAAGACAATCACGACAGAAGACCAAGTCTACCTTTGGCAGTTTATCTTTGGTTAGATTCATCTGCTGGAAACGCAAGCCATCTCTTCCATATAATTCTGTATTTTTCTCTACTAGATCATGGACGATATCTGCGCCGGTGTAATCTATGTTGATTAAGTCTACGTTTTTCATCCAGTGAAAGTCACCACAGGGAATATCCAACATAGTTGAGATATTAAACTCTCTAAACAAGAGGGGAAGCTCTTTGGCAATGATTCTGGTTTGGTAAAGATCTGAACCTTGTCCTGAAACCGAATCTTTTCCACCCCATGTATTGTTTTTGTAAATATCAGTGAACACTTGTTCAGTGCTTTTTGATTTTAATCGATAGTTACGCAACATTCTGTACAAAGAAGGAAGAATGGGTATTTTCTTCGCAATTTTTTTTAACTTCGCCATAAGTGCAATTCTGGGTTAGCTCTGGATCTCTGTGATTTTTGTTCTGTGATTTTTTCTGTGATCTTTAAAGAAGAGCTTGGTTTTGGTGTCAGTGGTTTTGAGGGCAGGCATTTTTACGATATACAAAAATACCAGCGAGTGCAATTAAAAGAAAGGATGAAGGTTCCGGAATGGGGTCTGGTGCACCTTCTATCGATATATCAAACTTTGCGCCCATAGCAAATTCTACTTCATCAATTTCTTCGTCTGTGAGAGCTCGGTTATAAATAAAAATTTCGGAAATATTTCCAAAATAGGGGATATTTAAAATATTATAATTACCGACAAGGAAGCCTGTGCTGGAAGGAACAGAGCCTGTCTCGCCAGCAAAATTCTGAACGTCTACTGCTCCATCAAGAAAAGTGTCCATGTCTCCAGGGGCATAACGTAAAGTTCGGACATGATATTGAGTATCTGCCGCAACATTTCCTACGAGACTTTCCGTAGCATCCGATCCTGACACACCGTAAGTAAAATTTCCAAATCGAACTTGCATCGAATAAGGAGCGTGACCTCCTCCTAGAGCAGACCAACTCATAAGTACTTGTAAACCGGCACTTGAATCTGCTTTGGTAACGACAACCATGGTTCCTACAGCAGAAGGAACGGCATATCCTGTATTTCCTAGGGTGTTCCCTGCAAAACGTACGGAGGACAATCCATGAGTATCAGTAGCTACGAAGGAGGCTGAGCCTGTAAGATGGTGTCCATTTCCCGAATCATCATTCCAAGTAGTAACATTACCACCTACTGGTGTGATAGAAGCCGCATCATAATGAGCATCAAGATCTTGAGTCGGTATAGCTAATGCTAGCTGTAGGATGGCAATCAGAAATCCCATCAGTAAGTAAAAATATTTTTGATTTTTCATCAAAATATCCTTTCAAAAAAATTCCTAAGAGCATGTCTTACCATTAAGCTCTCAAAAGAAAATATTGAAAGTACTTTGAATATATACTTTCTTGGTGCTAATCTGGGAGACAAATGTACTTCAATTAATTTTTCGTGTTTATTCGTGTCTGGCACGAGTATGACTTACTTTATGACTTACTTTATGACTTACTTTGAGCCTTTCTCTTTATTTTTTACTTTTTTAGAAAAAATTTCATTTTTTTAATACTTAGCTTTTTATGGAACACTTTTCTTATCATATCATTTTTGAGTGGCATAAACAAAAATTAATCAGGTAGAGATTCAAAAAGATGCTCGGGCTCATAGAGAAGAAATTCTCCTAGATCGATTAAGTTATCATCATAGTCATAGTAAAAGGGAGTTGGGTTAGCTCTAAGCTCTTGTGATTTTTGAAGGAGAGTTTGGTAAAAGGAAGATGGTTTTTGGGTGTAGGACGGACTATGCTCCGCATTGATCTGTAGTATTTTCTTTCTAAACCTGAGGGGATTCATGTATTTCTTTAAGTCTCCCATCTTTTTTTGCGCCCACATATTTAAATAGGGAGAAGTTTGAGATATTGCTGCTATCATGGCTTGATATTTTTCTGTGTCGCGTTCATATAGGTAGGGGGTTAGTAGGGCATAAGCATAGAGGGCAAGGTCGTTTGGTTATTAAGCAAATAAAAATAAGTGCCTTCTTTTTTGATAGGATCACAGTTTTAAGGCCCAATCTAGTCATTCGAACAAAGAGCTCACTCCATTCAGATTTCGCTTTCGCGACACTTTCTGCCAAGCTAAATCTGGTATGTAAGGAGTTCGACAATGCCTACCAAAGTCTCCTACTATTGTATTAAAATTTGTATAGAGGAAATGTATATTATTGAGAGATTTATTCTGAAAATGCACATTTTTGTTACACAACTAAGCTTTATAATAGATTGCTTAGAATCAAATGCATGTTTTTCTAGCTTCGCGCAAAGAATGGGTAGTAATCATAAATCTATAGGAAATTAAGAATTGATTTACCATTAGCAGAAACTACTTATAAAATAATTACGTTAGCCAATGCCATCTCAATCGTCATTTCATTTCTCCCTAGTCGGCAGGAGCCAAATTAGAAATTAAATTAACCTAATCACCGAACGGAGCCACAGAGCATTGTAGCGGACTAGGGCGGGCCTCAATACTTTCTCTTAAAAATACCTCACTCTTTCCTCAAAGCTTAGCCAAGCAAAAAAAATTTTCCCGACCTTCCGGAAGCGGAAATGCTCTGTGGTGGAGTGAGCCTTCCTTAGTAAATGAGACTATGCCTAATATCCCTCCTAAACTATTGTATTTCAATTTCTATAATAGAGAAAATAAGCCACTAGTTCTCGGAGAACCTTCACTCCGAGCATATTTCTCTTAAAATTTATAATCTCGGATGAGCCTTCTTTTATAGGCTTAGTAAAATACGTTTTTTTCGCTCCCGTGTAAATAGTCCGTTTTATTGAACCTTCTCTTTAGCACTAAATTTGTCTATCGATTTTTTCTCTCTATAGACAGGTGCCGAATAGGTTCGTCTTTTAAATATTTATTGATTATTTGAAAGTATTTCTGTATTATTAGTTTAGTTCTAAGCTAAAAATACATTTGTAATAAATTTGAGTGTAGAAGGGAGTAAAAATGAAGAAACTTCTGATTTTTTCTCTATGTTTGTTTGCGAATTTAATCCAAGCAGCTATTATTGTAAATGCTTTTAATCCCAGTGTCTTTAACAGTAATTTATCTGTCTTTGATAGCAATGTGGGAATAACAGGTTTTACCGTAGAAGATTTTGACGATGGCACTTTGGTTAACGGTCTTCAGGTTTCTTTCTCTGGAGGCTCAGCTAGTTCAACAACAGGAAATATTGCTAATAGTTCTGCGACGGCTTGGGGAACTTCAGGTGTTTTAGTTAATGCAGGGAATGATCTTGTTACCTTTCACCTTACTGGAGGAGCCAGTTCTTTTGCTTTGGGAATGTCTAATATGGAAGTACGGCGTAATCCTGATGCTAGTATTTTGGTCAATGGTGTTGCTGTGGTTACTCCTGTTTCTGGTTTACCAGAATATCTAGACACAGTTAATGATAACTCCCAGAAAAATATTTACATACGACTGGACGCCATAGGAGAGACGATCAACACTGTTTCTTTGGATTGGGGACCTCAGGCTCCTGGTTCTCCTGGATTAGATGGAATCGTCTTTGATCATGTGGCTTTTTCTGATGCAGTTGCTGTACCTGAGCCATCTTCGCTTCTCTTTCTAGGGCTATCTACTCTATTTTTCTTGCGTCATAGAAAAAAATGAGAGAAATATTGATGATTAGAGGAAACTTTGATCCTTAACTCTGCCAAAGCTATTTTTACTTCAAACGAGCAAAAACAATCCTTGCTTTTTAAATTCCTCTTCGATCATCTCTTTTCTCTTGCTCGAAGTAAAGCCTGGGGTTTTAACCCTTACTTTTATACACAAGTTTAACCTCTTGATATGATACGTTAGGTTATCGAATACGTTGGAAACCCCGATGTTATCGGGGCCTGACATATTACATCCCTATCGGGATACCAATTGTGCATTAAGATAGGTTAGTTTTATTCTAAGCAAATGCCATTAATGTTAGGTTTGAGTGGCATAATTGCGGTACATTAGATTTGTTTAAG
>JAJDCR010000127.1 GCA_029260735.1 Planctomycetota bacterium | reverse complement strand
AAGCGTATTGTTAATAATTTATAATTTCTTCGCGCTCTTTGCGCCTTTGCGTGAACATAAAATCCCATTTTGATGCGACAGGTTTTCAATTTACCCCGATATTAAACCTAAAAATGCATTTTTTTTGCTGCTGAATATAGGAAGTATACAAAGGTGATGTCATTGTTATTGGAGGCGGTTTAGCTGGTATTGTGACGCTGTTCAAAAAAAATCGACATATAATGAACAAGTTATGAACAGTTGAACAGTTTTTGTTGTAAATTTAGGAACTGTTCAATATAATTGAACATATGACGAACAGCTTTTGAACATATGAACAATTATGAAAGAAAACATCCATGCTGGAATCTCTTAAAAGTACTGCAAATAGATATGAAGTATTGGGAATAACAGAAAATCCTTTTAAAATTTCTCCACTATTTCGAGATTTCCACAATCGAAAACTATGTGAGAACCACGAAAAGCTATTAGTCATTCCTCAAGAACTTGAGAAAACTATGCAAATATTACCCATCATAAAAGACAGGAGAGCTTTAGTTTATGGTTGCTATGGAGTAGGTAAAACATCTCTTACAGACTTGATACTTTATCTGTGTTATCATTACCATAATCGTTTTTGCGTTCGAACAATTGTAACGGAGGATAATGTTTCAAGAGCTATTAATGAGGTTTTGCTAACACTTTGCTTTGATATTATAGAAGAAATTACAACGAGAACTATAAAAAAACCCGGAGATTTTGTAAGAAAATACTTTATAAATCAACGACATGGAGATTTACTTTTAACGAGTATTGCTCGTCTGATTGGGCCTTATGTAGAAAAAAGTCAAAGTACATCAAAGAAAAAGAGAAATCCTACAGTGAAAGCTCAGGTAGCAGGTTTAGGGTTTGCATACGATATTGGTACAGAAATAGAAATACGTAAGGAAATCCAATCATATGTTGAAGTACTATCGATAAAAGCAATAGGTAAATATATGTCAGACTTTCATAAAATTGTTCAAGAGATGGGTTATAAGGATATAGTTATTTTTATAGATGAAGCTGATCATCTTGGAGATATAGAGGTATTTCTTAAGATGTTAACTAGAGCTAGGGAGATTTTATTTTCTGATGGTTATACTTTTTTTATAGCTGGTTCTCCTGAAATTGCTCGACATACAGAATCAATAGGGAGCATCTTTGATAAAACAATTTTTGTTTCTCCTGCTAGCTTTGAGTCGATGAAAGAGGTTTTAGACAAGCGTATTAGAGCACAAAATCATTCTCTTAGTGTAACTAAGCTCTTTACCAAAGAAAGTCTAGAAATCATCCATGAGTCTACAAAAGGTGTTCGTAAACAATTTATTCGATTAGCTGAAAATGCGATGGATATAGCTGCTACAGATAATTCTTCTAAAATTAAAGCTCATCATGTTTTAGAAGCACTAAATGAAACAAAAGATAAAATTGCTTTTACTTTAAAAGATAACCAAATCAAAACTCTTAAGGGGCTTGCTAACTTGGATTTTACTTCTTCTTCAAGTAAGGAATTACAAAAACTATCTGGTCTCTCTCGTTCTTCTTTAAGTAAAATTCTGCGAAATCTAACAGATTTAGGATATGTCATAAAAGAAAAAAGAGGAAACAAAGTATTATACGCTGTTTCGTCAGCTTATCTTCCATACTTTGAAAGTAAAAAAAACTAGAATGTTATTATTTGAATTTTGTCTCGCATCTAAGTCTTGTGAAATATTAATTTGAGGGCAAATTTTTCCTATAGTCTAAAGTAAACTATTGTACTTGTTGGTAACTGTTTTTTATTTATTGTTGTTTTTTTTGACAGTTCTTTAGGATGGCTTAGGCTCGACTACTGTTTAAAAATAACTACGCGACCATTGATCAACCCTAGAGTTTTGAGTTGTTAGAAAACCCTTTTTCTGTAGGTAACAAAAGAAAATGAGTAAAAAAGTATACAAAGGTGATGTCATTGTTATTGGAGGCGGTTTAGCTGGTATTGTGACGGCTTTGGAGCTGCTTAATAAAAACAAGAAGGTGATTCTCTTAGAGCGTAGTCCTAGAGAAAAATTTGGAGGATTGGCTAGGGAGTCTTTTGGGGGGGTTTTTATGGTCAATACTCCCCATCAAAAGCGAACGGGAATTCGCGATAACACCGATTTAGCTTATGCCGACTGGTGTTCCTTTGCTCAGTTTTCAGATGAGGACGTTTGGCCTAAAAAATGGGCGGAGCATTATATTCAAAGATCGCGAGAAGATATTTATTTTTGGCTGCGCCGGCATCGGGTAAATTTCTTTCCGGTTGTCCACTGGGTGGAAAGGGGATACGATGTTCCAGGAAACTCTCTCCCTAGATTTCATATGGTTTGGGGGACAGGACAATGGCTAGCAGACGCCTTGATCCAAGCTTTAGAGAAGCATACTCATAAAAACAATTTAGAGTTGTATTTTCACCATAATGTGCAAAACTTGCAAAGTGAAAATGGAGCTATTGTGGGCTGCGATGGGGTTTGCGAAAAAAGCGGAGAGGATTTCTCTGCTCAAGCAGAAGCTGTCGTTGTGGCGACGGGAGGAATTGGAGGATGTCTGGAAAAGGTTCGTAACAATTGGTATGAGCCTTGGGGAGAGCCTCCTGACGTTATCTTGAATGGAGCTGATCCTCACTCCGATGGAAGAATGCACGATGCTGTGGAGAATTTGGGGGGCAAAGTCACTCATATGGACAAAATGTGGAACTATGCTGCCGGAGTGCACCATCATACTCCTAAGTTTGAAAATCATGGACTAAGTCTTGTTCCTCTAAAATCGGCTCTCTGGATGAACTACCGCGGAGAAAGAATTGGACCAATGCCTCTTATTTCGGGTTACGATACGCGCTATTTGGTGGAACAAGTTTGCCGGCAAAAAGAAAAGTACTCTTGGCAAATTTTTAATTGGAAGATAGCAAAAAAAGAATTGGCGGTTTCGGGAGCAGAATCTAACGACGCCATTCGTGACAAGAAGCTCTTTGCTTTTCTAAAAACAGTTCTCTTGGGAAGTGGTAAACTTGTCGAGAAACTCACCCAAGATTGCCCTGATTTTGTTGTGGCAAACTCTGTTGGTGAGCTAGTTGAAAAAATGAATAAACTGCAAGGAAATGATGCTGTCAGCCGAGAAATCCTCGAAGCAGAAATTCTTAGATACGATGCCTTTATTGATCGAGGGGCCAAATATCACAACGATGACCAACTTCGTCGTATTGCTCAGTTAAGAGGATACCGAGGAGACCGCGTTCGCACTTGCAAATACCAAAAAATTATAGACTCAAAAGCGATGCCTTTGATCGCTGTTCGTTCCTTTGTCCTTTCTCGAAAAACTCTGGGAGGAATCCAAACCGACTTAGACAGCCGAGTTCTGGACTCTCAAGGAGAGGTTATTTCTGGTTTGTATGCTGTCGGAGAAGCAGCAGGCTTTGGGGGCGGTGGTTCTCATGGTCTTAGAACCTTGGAGGGAACCTTTTTAGGGACTTGTATCTTGACGGGACAGTCCGCTGCAGCAGGAATTAGCAAGGGGAAATAAGAGCATAAAAAGCTCTTGCAATCTGACTTGGGCTTATTTATGATGGGTAGATAAGATATTTTAAGTTTTTTATTCTTTTTCTGTGGAGAATTTTGATGAAAAAAAGACAACAAGGTTTCGGAATAATAGGTCTTATTGTTGCCGTAGGTATAATGGTTCTATTATCGACTGTTTTCTTGAATCGCCAAAAAGTGACCTCTGCTGATGGAAAAACAGGATTGAGAACGATTGAAAAATCTAAAGATATTGCGGATAAGGCCAAGGTTCGGGGGCTTGGTATGGCCATTAATAATTTTAAAATGGCGAAAAATAGAAATCCTAAAGACTTAGAAGAGCTTGTCCGAGCGGGCTATGCTAGTGGTGGAAATATTCGAGACCGCAATGGAGAAATTTTTCGCTACGAAGATGGTAAGATTTACGAAAACAAATAGGGGAAATTTCTATGGAATGGTTAGATTTTCTCATCATATTTGCTTTTATCGCTTATGCTATTTGCTCTGGATTTAAGTCCAAGGACAAGGCTTCGGAAAACTTAGAAGAGTACTTTCTCGCAGGCCGCTCTCTTAGTGGTTGGAAAGCGGGAATTAGCATGGCAGCAACCCAGTTTGCCGCGGACACTCCCCTTTTAGTTACGGGATTAATTGCCACAGCGGGAATTTTTTCCTTGTGGCAAATGTGGATCTATGCTTTCGCTTTCCTTCTAATGGGTTTTGTTCTAGCTCCTTGCTGGCGTAGAGCCAATGTTATAACCGATGCCGAATTAACAGAAATTCGTTATGGAGCAAAGCCCGCAGCTTTTTTGCGGATATTCAAAGCCCTTTACTTTGGAACTCTTTTTAACTGCATTGTTTTAGCTTGGGTCTTCTTTGCTGCTGCTCGTATTGCTGAGCCTTTCTTGATTTGGGATCAATGGCTTCCTTCGGGTCTTTTTGGCTTTTTCCAAAGCATTATCGAATTTATTAATGTGCCAGTAGCAAGTGTGGCTTTGGAAGATCCTCAAGTTTGGGTTTTAACAACAAACAACATGATATCCATTATCAGCATTCTTTTGGTTACTACCTTGTACTCGGCGACAGGAGGTTTGCGTAGTGTTGTCGCCACTGACGTTGTTCAGTTTGGTATTATGATGGTGGGAACCGCTATTTATGCTGGCTATGTCGTTTCTGAAGCGGGCGGTATGTCTGCTATTTACGAAAAAATTCAAAGCACTTATGCCCAGGCAGATCCGGGGGGAATTACCGCTAGTCAAATTCTTGCTTTTACTCCGAGCCAAGCGAAAGATGCGACCGGTGCTATTTTACTTCTTTTTGCTCTACAGTGGCTAATCCAGCTTAATTCTGATGGAACAGGCTATTTAGCACAGCGATCAATGGCCTGCAAAAGTGCTAAAGATGCCAAAATTGCAGCCCTTGTTTTTACCTTTGCTCAAATTTTTCTACGTAGCCTTTTTTGGCTTCCTATTGGACTGGGACTTTTGATTTTACTTCCCCCAGAAGCCGGAGTTCAAAATCTGGCCGCTGATCGAGAATTTACCTTTGTTCGAGGGATTAAAGAGTTTCTTCCTATCGGAGTAAGGGGGATTATGCTCACAGGGATGCTCGCTGCTTTAGCTTCCACTGTCGATACCCACTTAAACTGGGGATCTTCTTACTGGACGAACGATATCTATCGTCGTTTTGTTTGCCAGTCTTGGCTGAAGAAAGAACCCAGTGATAAATCACTTGTTTGGGTTGCCAGAGGGGCGAACCTTCTTATTCTAACAATAGCTCTAGCCATAATGACCCAGTTAGATTCTATTGCTACGACGTGGAAAGTTAGTTTGCTCTTAGGAGCTGGTATGGGAATTGTTTTGGTTCTTCGGTGGATTTGGTGGAGAATGAACTCTTGGGCCGAAATTACAGCTATTGTGGTTTCTCTATTGGCGTCATATCCCTTACTCAGTGTAGAAGGAGATGCCATAAGGTTACTTTACATGGCTGTACTCACAACGGTTGCTGCTCTTGGAGCTATCTATATTATTGGTCCAGAAGATGAAGATCGTCTCAAAGACTTTTATAAAAGGGTTAAACCTCCTGGATATTGGGGGCCTATCCCCGAAAAAGTAGGAATGAAAGAGTTTGGCGACCAAGGACCTGCACGCCTTTGGCGTGGATTGGCCGCGGTTGCGGTAACGGCTTTCTCGGTTTTTTCCCTCTTAGTGGGAATTGGGACTCTTATTGTGAAAAGCCCACCGCCTACTTGGATTCCTCTTTCTTCAGGAGCTTGGGCTATTTTGACCTTGGTGCTCGGAGTTGCCTTGATTCCTGTATGGTTGCGTTTGGGTTTTTCTGAGTCGGAAGAAGACTAAGGTTTTTTAGGGGAGGTGAGACTCTTCTGAAACCGCTTTTTGGATTATCCCCGAAGGGGATTAACGTGAATAGCCCTGGGTTCTTAACCCAGGGGAAAATATATTTCGTCTCAGATTCACCCTGAAGGGTTGATACTAAAGATGTTTCGCCCCTTCAGGGCGATTTGGTGGGGTGTTCTTAAATTTTCCCTGGGTTGGAAACCCAGGGCTATTCACGTTAATCCCCTTCGGGGATAATCTTTTTCTTAGGTCACATCCCATACCTATATTTTTATTTCAACTGTAGTCGAGCCAAAACCTTTCCGAAAACATAGAGATTAATACACAAAAACAGATTTTATTTTCTCTTTAACTTATGCCAAAAAAACAAAAAATTCGGGTGGCTCGGATCATCGATCGCTTAAACATTGGTGGTCCCGCCATCCACACCATTCTTCTCACTGCCTTTCTCAATAAAGATAAATTTGATACTATTTTGATTACGGGGCAAATTGATCCTGAAGAAGGGAGCATGGAGTACTTGGCGGAAAAGTACGGAGTGACTCCCCTTGTTATTCCGGAACTAAGACGTAGTATTTCTCCTCGCCAGGATTGGTTGGCTGCTCAAAAAATCGGAAAAATCTTACGAGAGTATCGGCCTCATGTTATTCATACTCATAAATCTAAAGCTGGAGTTTTGGGTCGGCTAGTCGCGATTTTTTTGAGAACACCCGCTGTTTTTCATACCTTTCACGGACACGTTTTTCATAGTTACTTTGGTTTTCTAAAAACCTCTATTTTTATTGCTCTGGAGAGATTTTTTGCCCTTTTCACAAATCGGATTATTACGATTAGCCCTGCCCAACGCCAAGAAATTTGCTATCGCTATAAAATCACACGAAGATCAAAGTTTTCCGTAATACCTCTTGGTTTTGATTTTTCTCCTTTTGATAGAGAAAAGAATAAATTTTCCTTGCGAGAGAAGTATGGAATTTCTTCCGATATGGTGATAATTGGTTTAATTGGACGCCTTGCTCCTGTGAAGAACCACGCCTTTCTTTTACGAGTTGCCAGTCAATTTGTTTCAGAGGGAAAGAAAGTTCATTTTCTCTTAATTGGAGATGGAGAGGAAAGAGGGAACTTAGAGGTATTAGTTGATAATTTGAAGCTAGGTAGGCACGTTACTTTTACTGGCTGGCTGAAGAATCCTACAGAGATCTATAGTGCTTTGGATATTGTTACTCTTTGCTCTCACAACGAAGGAACTCCTGTGACTATCATTGAGGCGATGTACTGCGCCTGTCCAGTTGTTGCAACAAGAGTGGGAGGAGTGCCTGACTTAGTTGAAGAAGGGGAAACGGGCTTCTTGGTCAAAAAAGAGGATGAAAAGGGTTTTGCTTCTGCCTTGGCTCGGTTAGTGGAAAATGCTGCACTGAGAAAGCGCTTGGGAAAAAAGGGACATGAGAAGGTAAAGAAACGCTATGATAAATCGCGCTTGCTTGCGGATATAGAGCAATTATATTTGGATTTTTTGTTGTAGGGACAACGACGAGGGCCTACGGCAGGCCCTCGTCGTTGTCCCTACGATTAACCCTTACTCAATAGTGGGAGCATTAGCTTCGTTATCGGGAGCAACGTCAGCAAAAGCGTCTTTGATAATGATGATTCCAAAAATATCACCAGGGCGATTTTGCACTCTTCCCGCATCTAAGTCTGCACTTCCATCAATTTTTTTGGAAACTTCTACCATCGAAGGAATGGGTACTCTGGCAATGCTTTCTGGGTTAGGAGCGGATAACTCTCCCAGTAGAAGTAAGCTGAAATCAAGAGCCACTTCTCCTGATGACATCGATAAGAAGAATTGTCCTCCCCAAGGAGTCACTCCGCTTGAGTTGCCACTAAAGTAAGGACCATCCCAGTTTACTCGACCTCGATCAACAACAAACTCACTGTCTTTTAAGGGGATGAAAAAATCAGTAGGAATACCAGCTGTATCTGCGTTAAAAGCGGTTGCAGCGGTCTCAACACCTGCAACGACAGTCATTAACTGAGAAATACGTGATTTTTCAATGAAGTTATTAATTAAGGGAATAAGAGCTACGGCTAAAATTGCTAGAATAGCAATAACAACAATCAACTCAATTAAAGTAAATGCTTTTGAATTTCGGTAGTACATAAAATGCTCCTGCTGAACAAATAAGGCGAATAAAGTAAGATATAAAACTTAACCCCCGACATTGCCGGGATTTGGTTGTACTAGAGGTAGTGGAGAGGGAAGAGAAACTCCTGCTGAACCATAAAGACCAATAACAACGCTAATAGACCAATCGTCATTGAGATCGTTAGCTTCTTCCCAGGTATAGGCATAAATGATATTGAACATCCCTAATATGGAGACGTATCCACCTAAAGAGATTCTGAGGCCATGAATATCTCTTCCAAAGGCTTCTCCTGTGCGGTGCTCAAGCCCTCCCAAAAAATCAAAATCAAAGCCGCGATTTCCAATACCTGGAATGGGTAGGTCGCTGGGGAGGGTAAAAAGACGGACGTCGCAACCAACAGCAAAACTGTTAATATCAACTTTTTTTCCTCCTTGAATATCAAGCTCAGGGGGAAGTTTTTGTTTTTGGCCGTTAATTAGGTCTATCTTTTCTCCTAGGATTTCTAATTCTAAATTCGGTATTCCTCTGCTGTTACGAGAATATGTTGTATAGCTCATAAAGGCCTGGCCTCCTACAGAAAAGTAATTGAGGAAGTCGCGGTCATAGAATTTGCGAATCATAAAACTGAAGAAAAAAGCTTGGTCGCGTTGATTATACTCAAATTCATCTAAGGATCCATTGATTAATAGAACATCTAAGATGTTGACATCAAAATCAATATCAATGGCAAGGTCAAAATGTGACCAACCGTGCCCTATGGATGTTTCTATTTGGAGAGCCTGGTCGGGGAAATTAAAAACTGTGTTTAATGCAACAACGTAACCAGAAGAATGCCCTTCGATACTATCAGCTTTTGCTTTGAGAACAGTTGTGTCGTCACTTTCATCTACATTGACGTCTGCAATGACTTGATTTTCTGTTGTTCCAGCAAAGGATATTCCTAGCGAGATATCAAAAGATTCAAAATCAAAAACAAAAGGGCGAAAAGCGATGAAGGCAAAAATTCCTTGTGCCACAACGTCATCAGCATTGACTTGTCCATAAGAGTAGCCGACATAGCCCACACCTGCCCCATTCAACTCAAAGAAAGTAAAACGACGAGCAAAACTGTATCTTTCATCGTCTCCGTAGTTGGGGAAATCCCAAGCATATTTGAAAATAGAATCGCTGTTGTCTTCTTGAACTTCCAGTGATTCATGATAGAAAAGGTTAATGTCATTCTCTATTTCTTGAGTCAAAACAAAAGGAAGAGCCCCCCATAAAAGTAAAAAGAAAAACCCTACTTTTCGGTTATGACAGTTGGTCGTATACATGATGAATTTCCTTTGGTTTTGACGTGCTTGTAAACTCTGCCAAATTCTTATATAGTATACAAAGCAAAAACAGATGTCTACTTAAAAATAAGAGTCCCTTTAGAGAGTTTAAAATGAGGAAACATTTTCATTCCCCTAGTAAGTGGGAAAAAAAAGTGGGTTATGCTAGAGCTGTGCGTGTGGATTGCTTTATTGAAGTTTCCGGTACAACGGCTACTGATGGCGAAGGAAAAACAATAGAAGAAGGAAATGCTTACGGACAAGCGAGGTATGTATTTCAAAAAATAGCAAGAGCGATTGAAGGATTAGGAGGTAAGCTCTCTGATGTCACTCGAACGCGGATGTATGTGAAAAATATCGACGATTGGGAGGAAATTTCTCAAGCTCACTGTGAGTTTTTTGGAGAAATTAAACCAGCAGCAACCATGATTGAAGTGAGCCGATTTATTTCTCCTGGTATTCTCGTGGAAATTGAAGCTCAGGCTATTCTCGAAAGTGGAGATATTCTATGAAAAAAATTGTCCCATTTTTTTATGGAAGCTCTTTTACTCTTTTACTCTTTTACTCTTTTAGATGGAGTTTTTCATAAATCTCGGCGAGTTTTTCAGGAGGAAGTTTTTGGTTTTCGAGAGATTTTCGTAGACGAGCAGCATTTTTGTTAACAGCATAGTAGCTACACTCTTCAAAAAACTGAGGATCGACTGTATAGGTTAAGTTACGTGGATAGTCTCGGCAAAGACCAGGACGACTTTCATAAGAATCACAGAGTTTTGTTTCCGAATCCCAATGAGTGCAGCGAAAGCTAAAAGTGTAGAAACGTTTGTTCTCTCCGACATAATCAAAGCCGTTGACAACTCTGTGCCAAGTTAGAATCATCCAACGGACACTTTTTAAATGAAAAAAGATGGGGTTAGTTTGGATCATCGGAGATTCGCAACAGATTCCACAGCCATTACAGTACCCTTTTAACTCAAACTTAGGTTCCCCTTTTGCTTTCCAAATAAAACGAGTTGTTTTTAAATCAAAGGTATAGCAAAAACGTGCTATTCTTTTGAGAAAGCGTCTTCCTAAACCATCTTTCATGAGTTACTCCTTGGTTGTTGATATCTTTTCACTCAGTTTATTTAGTTTACTTAGTTTACTCAGTTTACTTAGTTTTCTTAGTTTTTAAGAGAAGCCTTGATTTTCCATTTAATTTTAGTTGAGTATTTTACAAAACAATTTTTCTGGCATCAAGAAACTTTACAAAAATGTCTTTATTCCTTAGTGAACTCTAAAAATCTTGATAAATTACACAGTAAAGCTATAATAGTTTCTGCAAATAATTTCCCTCAATACCCCAACGGGGCCCAAGGTGGAGAAAAGTGGAAATGGATGTGAAAGATAACATAGTTGTTGGCGAGATGCTAAAAAAGGGTATCATCTCTTTTGAAGATTTAAGTAAATGCTTAGATCTTCAAAAAAAGGCTACTTTGCGAGGTCAGAGCCGACGCATCGAAAATATTATTATTGAGCAAGGTTTCGCGGCGTTATCTGATATCGAAAAAATTAAGCAGGGACTTGAAGGTAAAAATTCTCTGAAAAAAACGAGACAAGTCCCTCAAGTAAAGCATGCACAAAATAAAACGAGACAAGTTGCTCAAGTAAAGCATGCGCAAAATAAAACGAGACAAGTTGCTCAAGTTAAGAATACGCAAAATAAAACAGGGCAGGTTCCTCAAGTAAAGCATGCGCAAAATAAAACAGGTGAAGTTACTCAAGTTAAGAATACAGAAAATAAGTCAGGTCAAAACTCTCTCTTAAGCAAACAAACAAACAATAGTAAATCTAAAACTAAGAGAAATCCTTTGTATAACCGAGTTGGTATGGTGGGCGATAGCCAACTGAATCCTCGGCAAAACGATGGGGAGGAAGAAATTGTTTCGTCTTCCTTACGTACAGAAACTTCCTCTTCGAAAAAAAGCCATCGTCGTCCCAAGACTTCTCAAGAAACAGATTTTCTTGACTCTTCTGTTTCTCAGCGTTTGAAGCGCAAATGTTTGGAGGCTTTTCCGAAAGAACAAATTGATGAGTTTTCTAACTATACAATTTTAGAAGAGCTCGGTCATGGAAATATGGGAATTGTTTACAAGGCTTTGCAGAAAAAAGAGAGTAAAACCTACGCGCTCAAACTTCTTCCTAAAAGAGTTATTAATGACCCTCGGGCGGTTCAGCTTTTTTCTCAAGAAATTTTTATTCACCGTACTCTTCGCCATCATAACATAGTCCGTTTGCATAAGATTGGTGTCCATAATGACACTGTTTTTTTGGTGATGGAGTATGTTTTAGGAAGTGACCTCAATATACTTCTGCAAAAGCAAGAAAATGTAGGAGTAAGAGAGTCTTTAAAGATACTTGCTGACTGCCTCCAAGCTCTTGAGCATGCTCATAGCTTGAATATTGTTCATCGCGATTTGAAACCGGCGAATATTTTGCTAGAAGAAGCTTCCTGGACTCCTAAAATTAGTGATTTTGGTTTGGCGAAGTTTACGAAAGAGCATTTAGTAAACGATCTTGCTTTTGGGACTCCTGCTTACATGGCTCCTGAGCAAATCCAGCCTGGAAAACCGGTTGATATTCGAGTAGACATCTATGCTTTAGGATGTGTTCTCTATTATCTTCTCTCGGGTCGTCGACCATATTCTCACATTCAAAATCCAGCCCTCCTTTTGAAGGTTAAACAAGAAGAAAACCCTAAAAAGATTGATGAGTATCGACCAGACCTCTCTTCTTCGGTCAGAGACTTGATCGAAAAAGCAATGGAGAGAGACGTTAAAAAACGCTTTCAAGTTCCTCAAGACTTTTTAAAAGCGACGCAAGAAGCTCTTCAAAAAGAGGAACAGAAGCTATTGCCTGGACATAGAAAGTCTCCTCCTAGGCCTAGCCAAAGACTTAAAGATGAAATGCACCGTAAATCTACGTCTTTTTTGCCTTTAAAAACAGCTGAAGCATCGCAAGTCCTTATGACTACGATTCGTAACAAAATGGACCCTACTCTGGAAACGTTTACTCAAGAAGTTAGCCAATTTATGCAATCTCCCGTGGGGTCACTAATGACGGGGCAAGATGAAGATGAAAATAAAGAATTTGAAGCTACCTTGCTTTCTATGACTATGGTTCCTGGGGCTATTTTACATATACCAAAAGAAGTTCAAAATTTATTTATTCAAACTAAACCATCGTTTTTGATGAATGAGATTCTTGCTTTACTAGAGTCTTCGCAAACCAAGTCTTCTGATCAGTTAATTCTGAAGGATTTGCGTTATGTTTTAGTTTTACGAGGGAATTCTTTCACCAAGGGTTCTTCTCTTATTGATATCTTTCATAACACCGCTTCTGAAGTACGTTTTAAATTAGATGAAATGGCTGGAGTATCTCAATCAGAGATTTTTAATCAAAAGATTCGTAAGTATTTTTCTTCCTTGGTAACCTCTTGTTTTAGTGGCTACGATGAAGTTTTTCTAGCTCATATCGAACGTTGTAATGACAGGGATGAGTTGGAGTGTTATTTGCAAAACTATCCTGCAAATTCACAAATTTTTCAACGTCATAAAAACTTAGAAATTATTTCTTTCACGAAGCGTATCCAGGAAAAATTAGAAAAAGACCCTGAGTCTTGGCGTAAAATTTTGGAAACTCATTTTTCTAAAAAAGAAAATCGAATCCACCAAGTTCTCCACCGGTTATACTCTCAAGAGAACAAAGATACTTTGTTTGCGAGGACTATTTCTCGATCAAAAGACTTAGCTACTTTGATGCGCCATTTAGATCGGATTCAGAAGAAACCTCCGTATCAGAATATGGCAGATCGTATTATTAACTTGATTGAAGTTTTCTTGGATGTAGGGGGACGATCTTCCATACAAGACTTAAAGACAAGCTTAAACTTTATCCCTTCTCATTTGCGTAATCGTATTTGTTTTCTCATATGCCAACGGCTTAAAAAAGAACTTGAAGATAAGGTAAATCATCTTCTGGTTTCTCCTCATCCGGCAAATCGTCGTTTTAAGAGTTTTTTGCAACTTATACAAAATAATCGTTATCACCATCCAGGAATTAAAATTTATGGATACTCTGTAAAAGATTTGTCAGAGACAGTAAAACTATTAAGAGTTCAGAAAAATGGAAATAAACCCAATGTTGAGGATTTACCTCAAGAAATTTTAGGTTTAATATATGAGGATAAGGAGATGGAAGTGGCTGCTCGTGCTAAGACTTTACAAAATTGTCAGCAGCGACTTCAGTCTATTCAAAAAGAAATGGAAAAAAGCCAAGCCACTTCGCTTCTAAAATCTTTACTTAAGATTTTTTACACTTACGAAAGAGTAAATTTTGCTCAGGATAGTAGTGTGTATGCTATCAGTGGTCATGAGTTTGCCCGGGCTCTCTTGAAGTACTATGAGGACCCTCAGGTTTACCCTTTGAATGTACTCAAACAACTTACCCCAAATATTCGAAAAACTGTTGGATCTTTGATTGAACAAGAACAAAAGCTAAAAAAATCTTAGGATGGATTATGTTGAAAATATACCCTTTGCTTCTCGCTCTCGTCTTTCTATTAAACTTGCCTCTTTTGTCGGAAGAAACTACTCCTGAGTTTCGGGCCTTGTGGGTAACTCGTTTTGAATGGCCTGACTTAGATCCTGAAATTTGTCGCCAGAATATCATCAAAATTTTTGATGATATGGAGCAAGCAAATTTTAATGTGGCTTTATTTCAAGTTAGAGGAGCAGCAGAAGTTCTTTATCCTAGTGAAATTGAGCCTTGGTCACAGCTAGTCGGAGCAAAAGACCCTGGTTTTGATCCTTTAGAGTTTGCCATTGGAGAAGCACACAAAAGAGGCATGGAGCTTCATGCTTACATCAATCCTATCCCTCTTTATTTATGGAGTAAATACCAAGCCCCTCCACCAAAGACAAATCCTCCTCATCTTTACTATACCCACGGCCCTGAATCAGAAGACTCGTGGGTTTGTTGTGATGAAACAGGAAAAATCATGGGGCCAGTGGAATACCACTATCTTTCGATTGGTATTCCGGAAGTACAGTCTTACTTGCGTAAGGTAATCCGCGATCTAGTAAAACGCTATTCTTTTGATGGACTGCACCTGGATCGAATCCGTTATCCTGGTAAAAATTTTAGCCATGACCCTGTTAGTCGAAAGCGTTTTCTGGGAAAAGGAAATCCTAATCGCAAAGATTGGGGAGATTGGCAAAGAGAGCAAATGAACAAATTTGTCAATGACGTTTATGCTGAGGTCAAAAAAGAGAAGCCTGACTTAACTGTTTCTTGTGCTGCTTGGGGAATCTATAACAGATATCATATTCCTGGCTACTATGATTTTAGTAGTGGTTTCCATCACTACTTTCAAGATACTTGGAGCTGGATAGAGAATGGATCTATGGATCTTTTGATTCCTATGATTTACTGGAATATACCGGAGCCTAAACCTAACTACAACGAACTTCTTGTCGATTTTATCCGAGGGGTAGGAAAGCAAAGAGTGGCAGGTGGGCAGAGAATGTACGGAGAGTGGCCGGTTAAAGAAAATATAGAGGAAATCCGGTTTAGCCGAGATAAAGAAGTTTATGGGCATGCTATTTTTTCTTATAGTTCCGCGAAGGAAAAGAATGCTTTTCATTTGCTTCGAGAAGGAGTTTATGCCCAAAAAGCGGATGTTCCTAGCTGGCCAGAAGCCTCCTCGGGTGCTCTTTTGGGAAAAGTCGTTGACCAAGAAGGCAAACCGGTTGTAGATGCTTGGGTTAAAATTCATTCTTTGGGAGAAACTAAGCCTTCCAATAATGCTTTTAAAAAAGCGTGGACAAGTGCGTCAGATGGTAGATTCGCTTTTTTACAAATTTCTCCTCAGCAGGTTCGGATAGAAGTTGTCTACCAAGGAGAAAAAACTCTTTTTCCTCCCTTAAAGATAGAAAAAGGTAAAGTCCAAGAGTTTACTTGTGCCATTTCGACGAGAGAAGAGCAGGGGTTTCTCCATATTTTTGAGCCAAAAGCAGATGAACTGATCAAAAAGGAAAAAATTCATTTACTAGGGCGAACTTCTCCTGGTGGGAAAGTCTTGGTTAATGGTAAAGAGGTGGATGTTTACCCCACCGGAGTATTTGCTTATGATAATATTCCTCTGAAGCGAGGGAAGAACAGTATTGTTGTAACAGCTTTTATTGAAGGAGAAGAGCTTACTCGACATTTAACAGTTCTTCGAGATAAAGACTCTTCTAGTCAAAAAAACTTAAAAGAAGAAAAGAAAGAACTTTCGTTAGAGGAAGTTATTTGGGAAAACTACCAGCATCGAGTTGTTGCAGCAACAGAAGATAAAACCCCTATTACTTGGGGAACACACTCTGTTCGCTTGGGTGGTCCATTTTTGAGTGAAGTACCGGAAGGTACCCATTTACAGGTGGTGGGAGAAAAGAAAAATCATTATAAAATTCGTTTTGGCGAATCTATTTTTGGTTGGGTATCTAAAAAAGATGTTAAGGCTCTTCCTCCTTCAACACCCACTCCTAGTGCTCATTTTACTTACTGCATTATCAGCGGAGAAGAGAATTACGACAAAGTCGAAATTCCCCTAAGCTCTCCGGTCGCCTACTCTGTGAGCACGGGACTTGAAAACACTTTGCACTTGGATTTTTTTAACACCCACCATGCAACCACTTGGCTTAGCCATAAAATGACTGCTCAAGTAGTCAAAACGGTTAGTGCGGAACAAAAATCGGACGGTTGGTTTCGTCTTCACATACCCATAAAAAGTAAGCAGATTTGGGGGTATTGGCTAGAAAAAGAAGAAGAGAAGCTTACTCTTTACATAAAGCACCCCCCTACTCTTTCTGAAGAATCTATCTTTAAAGGGCTCGTCTTTGCTCTAGAGGCGGGTCATGGGGGAGAAATGAACGGAGCAGTAGGGCTAATGGGAACAAAAGAAAAAGATATAAACTTTACTGCGGTAGAGCTTTTGCAAGCTGAACTGGAGGCATTGGGAGCAAAAACTATCCTTGTTCGCGTAGGTGACACCCAACCTAGCTTGCGAGAAAGAGTGGATATTGCTATCAAAGGGCAAGCGGATTTTTATGTATCACTCCATGCAAATGCAGCTTCTTCGGAGAAAGGTTTTCTTCGTGTTTCAGGAACGAGTACTTACTATAAACATTTACACTGTAATAAACTAGCGCAATACATCTATAAGGAGCTTCTCGGGTTAGGCTGGAAAGAGTTTGGAGTAGTGGGGAATTTTAACTATCGTCCTCTCCTGAATACTCGAATGGTTTCGGTTTTGGTAGAACAAGCGTTTATGAGCCACCCTTATGACGAATCTCGCTTACTCGATCAGCAGTACCAGAAAGAGCAGGCTAAGGCTATTATTCGAGGAATGGAGATGTTTTTACAAGAGATGAAGACTCAATAGCAAATTTTTTACAGAGTTTGTTCGTTTTGCCAAGCTGCCTTAATCGGCTTGATGGAGTTGGTCTTTTTCTACTTCAATTATGTGTTGAACTTTATTATTTATTGCGAGTAATTTTATTGATAATTCTTTTTGATAAGGATTGGCTTTTTTCAAAAGCTGTTTTAGCCTTCTCTATATCTTTCTCTGAGAAATTCTTGAGAGCGTATTGAGCAAACAGTTTCTCTTCCTTTTCTTCTTCCGAAGAAAAAAGACTTTTTTGGTAAGCAGTCTCTACTAAAAGCGGAAGTGCTCTGATATCTCCTATTGAGCTTAAAGCTCGGTAGCAGCCTTTTTTTATACGTAGCTTGTCTGTCTTTTGAGAAACTTCCGTAATGAGCTCAATTGTGTCAGGAGATTTAATTTTCTCTAATGCCAAAAGAGCGTTGACGATTGTGTTTTCTCTATCGTATTTGTGGATAATTTGAGAACAAAGAGCTACAGCAGCTTCTTCTTTTAAAGAAGGAGCATAGCTCAGAATCAAGTCGATGACTTTTGTGTCTTTGTGTAAGACTAAACCTTGACAGAACTTTTCAGGCTCTTTTGTGAGCAAGGGTAAAACTTCAAAAAAGCGACTTAGTTGTAAAAAAGGGTTTTCCTGAGAGAGCTTTGGTTCAAGATAACGATCAATATTATCTTGATTTCCGTGGATAATCTGGGCTAGTTTTTTTCTATTCTCTTGGCTAGCAATTTCTCCAATCGCATTAACAATAAAAGGATCGGCAATTTTTCCTACTGTTTTAAAAAAGGCGTTGATAAAAAACTTTTTACTGAGATCTTCTGTGTTGAGTTCAAAAGGAATATCGCTCATAGCAGTGTTGGACAAAAGATCGCGGATAATTTTTTCCGTAGATTCGGGACATAGCTTTTCTTTGTGTTTTTCCATCATCCTTTGGACTAAAGCTATACAATTTTTGAACTCTTTCTTTTTGTATTTTTCAATAATAACATGCTGAGCAATTTTACTTAATTTTGGGTAAACTTTGGAGTATTCTTCTTTTTTCAATATCTGTTCCATCTCTGGTTCTAAAGATAGAAGTAATTTTGCTTTTATGGGAGGCAGACTATTCTCTAATAAATCTCCGATAAGTATTGCTATTTGTAAGCGCATTTCCACAAGGTTAGATTTTAAAAACTCCACCATTTTTTCTATAATTATTTCCAGTTCATCTTGGTTTTGTTGGGAAAGTGTTTCTAATAATTCGTTGAGTCCCTCCTTGGCATCTTCTTGCAAAAAATCATCTTTCCCGACGTCCAATACATGTTGAACTTTCTCTTTCAAATCCATGTTTTCAAATAACTCTGGAGCATTGTCTATAGTATCTACTATTTGTAGCTCTTCGTACACATGTTGATTGATAGTTAAATTATTCGGAAGTTTTTTGGAGAAATCTATCCAAAAAGCTTCTTCTTTCTTTTCTAGAGAGGATATTTCTTGGACAAATAGGTCAATATCACGATCCTTGATGCCTCTTAAAAAAGAGCAGCTACTAATTCCTTGGTCAGAGAAAATTTTATACAAAAGAGTAATTTGATGGCCAAAAGTTTTTTCGTTGGCAACATAGTTATTGACTAAGAAATCTTTGTTGGCCAAGGCAAAAGTTATACTTTCCATTTTTTCTAAGGAAGAATTTATAGATCCTACCAGTAAATCGATGGAAAACTTTAAGAGCTTACTTTCAGGAGGATACAGTTGCACGTTTTCAACGGAGGCACAGAAATAGCGTATAACATTACGTAGTAAAATAACGCTTTCTTCATCTAACTCCGAGCCTTCTGTGTTTTCCAAAAGAATTTTCTGGCTCTTCTTTAGGATATCTTCTTTTTCTATATATTTTTTTTGGACAATGTTGATATAGCAAATATTGCTTTCATCCAAGAATACATTCCAGTACTCTGGATTTAGAGCGATCGTTTGTCCAAAGATAGTCAAAACCGAGACTAGTTTTTCGAGCTCTTCCAGAGTAACTTCTTTTATACAAGTCCATTGATTTATGTAATGTTCCTTGAGGAGTTGATGAAAATTCGCAACCACGTTATCTTCTAAAGTAAATTCATAAGAGTTTATCATCAATTTATCTGACTGAACTTCAATGATAAAACCAGTGATTTCTTTGAACAAATTACTTAGGCCTTGAAAAAGATCAGAAATGGAGTTTTCGATAAAATGACTTCCTTTAGGATATCTTTGGACTTGTTGAACCGCTAAAACAAGCTCTCGCATCCAAACTCTTACCATAGGAACTGTCGTTGATTCATTAAGCTCTTGATCTTCTAAGTTTACAGGCCTTATACGGCGCTTCATGGTACCTGCATATATCTGGGGATTTTCTTCAGGGGAAAAAACTAGTTTTCTTTCCTTTTCAAATTTTTTGACTTCTATGCTGGCATCATTTATCCCATGCCCTCGGTAAAAATGATAGAGGACATGGCTAGGATCATCGACTAATGGATCAAAGTTATCATCAAGCATTTTTCCTATTTTATGATGCTTATCTTTGCGAATATCTTCAGGCAACTGATGATAGATAAAGTCTTGCATTGCTGGTTGAAAAGCATATTTTCCATCCGATTTTTTTGCGATAAGACCAAGTTCCTCAGGAATTTGAAGGAGGTTTTCCATTTCAGCTCTAGATTTTTGGGTGATTTTCTCAAGCTCATTAAACTGAAAATTTTCTCCTATCAAAGCCGCTTCCTCGAGAATTTCTAAAGATTCCTTTTCTAGTTCCTTGAAAAGAATCTGGGTCAGCTCTTCTAAGCCATCAGGGAGATCTTCTAGGGATAAAAAATCAAAACTCCAACCAAAAGAAGTTCTTTTTAGCTTTCTTTGATAGAAAAGTAACTTTAAAACGTTTTCAATGTATGTAGGATTTCCTCGGGAGGCTTGAAAAAGAACATTAAGTGTTCTTTCAGGAGTATACGGATGTTCTAAAACAGAAATTAAAAATGCTTCCATTTCTTTGTCGGAAAAAGGCTCCAGATGAATAGTTGAAAAATAGTCTTTCATCTGAAAGCGAGGGAGCATCTTCATACAAGGAGAGTTGATGGGAGAGTCTTTTTCTTGAAGTAAAGCAGGGATCATAAAAAAATGACACTCTGGGCTTCGGAAAACATGTTCAAAAGCATAGAGGCTCACTTGGTCTACCCATTGGAAGTTGTCTATAACTAAAGTAATGTGCTGCCGAGAGCAAATGTGCTCCAAAATGAAACAAATCCCTTGGTGGATGGATTTGCGAAGTTTATCAGGAGCAAGAGCAGAAGGAGGATCTGTTTCGATACCTCGAAAAGATTTGAGAATAGGTTTCAGCAAAGAAACTTCTTCATCCCACATTTGGGCTGAAATTAAAGGTATTTGTTTGGGATTTTTTTGGAGATAGTTGTTAATAAGATAAGTAGCGGTACGATAAGGATGATCGACGAAAGTTTCTCGGCAAGTGTAGAAAAAAACATTGTCATCCTCTCCTATTTGCTCTATTTCTTGAGAAATTCTTGTTTTTCCAATTCCCAGAGTTCCTTCTAGTAAAAGCATTTGACTACCTTTTTTTTCCAAAACTTCTGCTATTTTACTCTCCATTAAGTCTCTGGGGACAAATTCTAAGCAAGAAAAATTTTGCTTGGGGAGGTATTGCATGCTTTGAACATACAAAATGAGGTTTTCTTTTTCTTTGGCTTGGACGAGTAAATTTTGAGCGGAAGAAAATAAATCATCAATATTTGTTGCTGTCTCTGGATATGTGACCACTGACCCACTGAGGCTAAGAAGAAAATGCTCTGTAAGTTGGGGAAAATTTTCTTTTTCCTTTAACATGCTTTCTCTTATAGTTTCGGCCAAAAGAAAAGCTTTCTCGGAATCTGTTTCAGGTAATATAAATATAAAAGAAGAAGAAGCAATGGCTCTATAAACATAAGCGTTCTTTGGTATGCTTAGAACTATAATTTCCAAAAATTTTTGGAGTAATTTTTGGATTTCTTGTAACTCCGCAATTTCACAATAGTCACTGAAGTGGTCTAAGTCTATTAAAACTAGAGTAAATCTTGACTGAGATTTTATGAAGCCATCTATTTGATTTTTTAAACAATCTTCCTCATTATTTTTATCATTCTCTGGACTTACTTGCTGATACTCAAATGTTTTTTTAAATCGAGAGTGGAAGGCTTTTGAAGAAGGACTCATTGGGATAAAATTTTCGATAGGAACTGTTATTTCATCCGAACTTGGGGAAGGCTCGGTTTTCGAATCTGTATGGACAGGTTTTTTTTCCAATGAGGCATGGCCATGCGGAAGAATAAATGTTTTTGCTGGTTCTTCTTTTGGCAGGCTATCTTGCTTTGAATCATCTTTTTTGGGAAGCCTTACTGTTTTTTCTGTCCTCATACGACTTGCTATAAAGGAAGGGAGCTGATCTCTTTTGTAAGATTTTGTTTTTTGCCCTAGTATAGAATTAGAAAATCTTTGAGTTAAAGCTCTTGTTTTGGCTGAGGGAGCTTGCCAATCTTGCTCTTTTTTCGGAAGAGAAATTTTTTTGGTTCCTTGGTATTTGTGGGAGAGAAAGTTTTCAATGGCTTTTTTCATTTCCATAGCGCTTTGAAAGCGGTTTTCTTTATCTCTTTCTATAGCTTTCGAGCAAATTTGGCTCAAAGGCAAAGGAATTTTTGGATTTATATTACGAGGAGGCTCGACATCTCCTTGGGCTAACCAATAGACCATTCCTAAGATAGTAGAAGATTCAAATACTTTTTGTCCCGTTAAAATTTCATAAAAAACGGATCCTATAGAGTAGATGTCGCTTCTCTTATCTACTTTGCCTGCAGTAGCTTGCTCTAGTGACATATAAGCACAAGTTCCCAAGACCATGCCTTGAGAAATGTTGGAAGAAGCTTTCTCTAGTATTTTGGCTAAACCAAAATCAACAAGATGACTTTTACTTTCAAGATCGATTAAAATATTAGAAGGTTTAATGTCGCGGTGTAAAAAATTCATTTGATGGGCATGATGAATGGCATCTAATATTTCTATCATCCATTGGCAAGCTTCTTCTATAGAAGTATTTGTAGAATCTAAAAGACTTTGGAGAGAAGCTCCTTCGATATATTTCATCGTAATGAAATGACTTTGGTCTAACTTCCCAAAGTCGTAGACCATGACTATATGAGGGTGGTCGAGTTTAGCAGTGACACGAGCTTCCCTAAAAAAACGCTCAAGGAGATCTTTTTGTTCGAGGTTTCCCTTCAGCACTTTTAAGGCTACATTACGCTCTAACTTAGTGTCTTGAGCTAAATAGACTTTGCCAGAAGTCCCTTCTCCCAAACTTCTGATTATATTATAGCGATCAAATTTTTTTTCCATTGAAGGTTCCCACCAAGGTTAAAAATTTTTCACCAATGAAAAAACAAACAAGCGCTTTACAGGCATTTGCCCTAAAGGAAAAAAACGATAAACAAACTTGAAGCCTGTGTAAAAACCTAAATGGTTTTTGTGGCTATTTTTTAACAATATACCAAATGAGAAGAAAAAACGAAAGAGCTATTCTGTTTTGCTCATTATCTTACGAGTGACTTGGCGAGTTATTCTCTGAAGGAGGGATCTTTTATTTTCAAGAGATAGTTTTGCTATTTTAATATCTTCTTCGGAGAAATGCTTGAGAGCATACTGGGCAAATAGTCTCTCTTCGTTGTCTTTTTCAGAAAAATTGAAAAGTCTTTTTTGATAGGCTATTCCCAGGAGAAAAGGGAGTGCTTTTATATCTTGAATCGAGCCTAGGGCGCGGTAGCAACCTTTTTTTATTTTTAACTTATCTGTTCTTTGGGAAACTCCAATAATGAGCTCGGTGGAATCGGGAGATTTAATTTTTTCTAAAGCCAGAAGAGCGTTCACTAGAGTATTTTCTTTGTTATAGCTACAGATAACTTGAGAGCAAAGAGAAACGGCGGTCTTTTTTTCTAAGGAAGGAGTGTTGCTCAGAATTGCATCAATTACTTTTGCGTCTTCATGCTGAATCAATTTCTGATAAAACTTTTCGGGAGTTTTTGTCAGGAAAAGTAAAACTTCAAAAAAGCGATTTATTTTTAAAAAAGAGGTCTTTAAGGAGAGTTTGGGATCGAGATAAAGATCTACATTCTCTTGGTTGCTTTGGATGACCACAGCTAATTTTTTTCGATGTTCGTAGTTGGCAATTTCTTCGATGGCATCTATGAGAAAGGGGTTGGCTATTTTGCCCAACGCTCGAAAAAAAGCATTGGCGAAGAATTTTCTGTTCAGGTCTTCAGAGTGAAATTCAAAAGGGAGATGATTCAAAACGGAGTTTGACATTAGATCAGAAAAGATTTTTTCGATAGCTTTAGGACATACTTTCTCTTGGTGTTTTTCCATTATTCTTTCGACGAGAGCTAAACAGTGTTTGAATTCTTTACTTTGGTATTTATTCGCAATTATTTCTTGGGCAATTTGAGCTAGCTCAGGATAAACTTTAGAGTTTTCTTCTCTTGCCAGTAAAACTTCCATTTCTGGGCCTAATAAAAAAAGTAATTTCTCTTTGATTAGAGGACGCCCTTCTTCTAGTAAATCACGGATAAGAATAGACATTTGTAAACGCATTTCAATAAGGTTGGACTTCAAAAAATCGATAATTTTTTGAACGATGGCCTCAAAATCCTCTTCGCTTTGTTCCCAAAGAACTTCCAGGAGTTCCTTCAGACCATCTTTGGCATCTTCCTCTAAAAAATCATCTTTTCCCATTTTTAGGATGTACTGAACTTTGTCTCCAAAGCTTAAGTTCTTAAATGCCTCTTGTCCCGTATTTCCTGTTTCTTTAACTTGGATTTCTTCGTATATATGCTGATTGATAACTAAATTATCTGTTGAGAATTTTTTCTGAAAGTCGGTCCAAAAAGTTTTCTCCTTTTTCTTAGGTGAAGCAATTTCTTGAATAAAGGTATAGATATCGTTGGGGGCAATCCCTTTTAAGAAAGAGCAACTTTCTACTCCCTGCTTCAAGAAAATTTTATACAAAATAGAGATTTGATGACCAAAGATGTTTTCGTTGGTAACATAGTTATTGATGAGGAAATCTTTGTTTGCTAAAGCAAAAGTTACATTTTCCATTTTCTCTAAGGAAGAGTTCATCGAATTTACTAGTAGGTCGATGGAAAATTTTAATAACTTGCTCTCAGGAGGATAGAGTTGGATATTTTCGATAGAGGCACAAAGATAACGTAAGAGATCTCGAAGCAAGTTAACACTCTCTTCATCAAGCTCGGAATCCTTATTTTCTAAAGGAGCTTTTGGTGCGTCGTTTTGGATGACTTCTAGTTTCTCTTTATCCATGGATATATATTTTTTTTGAACAATGTTAATATAGCAAATATTGCTTTCATCTAAAAAAACTTGCCAATGCTCAGGGTTGAGAACTATGGTTTGACCAGACACAGTCAAAGCAGAAACCACTTTTTCAAGCTCTTCAAAACTCGCTTCTTTAATACAACTAAATTGATTTATGTAGTGCTCTGTGAGAAGTTGATGAAAGTTTACAATTACCCTATCTTGCAATTTGTTTTCTAGGGAAAATTCACAAGAGTTTACGATTAATTTTTCGGGGAGAACTTTAATAATAAATCCTGTGATTTCTTTCCATAGATCATCCATACTTTGAACAAGATCAGAAATAGATTTTTTGATTAAATCGCTTCCTTGAGGGTATCTTTGAACTTGCTTGATAGCTAAGATTAGTCTATGCATCCAGCTTTTTAGAACAGCTATACTCGACTCGGTAAATTCCTGCTCTTCTAAATGTAAGGGGCGTATGCGGCGTTTTAAATCACCTTCGTAGATATTCATGTTTTCTTCTGGACAAAAGATAAGCTTTTTTTCGTTTTCAAAATGCTTAATCTCTAGGGAAGCACAATCCAGTCCATGTCCTCGATGAAGGTGATAGGTGACAAGGTTAGGATCATCTGTGAGAGGATCAAAGTGATCGTTTAGGGCTTCTCCCATTTTATGGTGCTGCTCTTGGCGGAAGTCTTCTTCGGTAAATTTATAATAGATAAAATCTTGCATTGCTGGTGGAAAAGAGTATTCTCCTTCTTCTTTTTCCAGAATAACTCCTAGTTCTTTAGGAATTTTTAGTAAATCTTCCATTTCAGGCTTTGATTTATGAGTAGATTTTCCCAAACTTTTTAAAGAGAAACTCTCTCCCATTAAGGCCGCTTGCTCCAGAAATTCCCGAGACTCTTCTTCCAGTTTTTCCAGAAGAAGTTGAATAACTTCTTCTAGACTAGAGGGAAGATCTTTGATCGATAAAGGGGCAAAGCTCCAACCAGAAGAAGATTTTTTTAGTTTCTCTTGAGAAAAAAGAAGCTTTAAAATGTTTTCTATGTATGTCGGGTTACCCTGAGAGGCATTAAACAGAATTTCCGTGGTATTTTCAGGAGTATATGGCTCCTTTAGAATGAGAGTTAAAAACTTTTTCATTTCTTCGAAAGAAAAGGAGCCTAAGGAAAGGACCGAAAAATAATCCTTTACCTGAAAACGAGGGAGTATTTTGAGATAGGGGAGAGTCATCAAAAATTTTTCTTTTCGAACCAAAGTTCCCATCATAAAAAAAGATAACTCTGGTTTTCGAAAAATGTGTTCAAAAGCATAGAGGCTAACTTGGTCTATCCATTGGAAATTGTCGCAAAGAAAAATAATCTTTTTGCGAGAGCAAATGTTTTCTAAGAGGAAGCTAATTCCTTGGTGGATAAATTTGCGTACTCTCTCGGGAGAAAGAGAAGGAACCTCTTTTACTTCGAGGTCACAAAATGAATTTACAAGAGATTTAAGTAAGTGGACTTCTTCATCCCACATTTGAGAGGCAATGACAGAGACTTCGTTAGGATTTTCTTCAAAATAGTTGTCGATCAGGTAAATAGCAGCCTTATAGGGCTGGTCAACTAAAGTCTCTCGACAGGAGTAGAATAAGACATTTTCTCTTTTTTGTTTTATCTCTTGGGAGATCTTTGTTTTTCCAATACCAGGCTTTCCTTCTAGTAAAATCATTTGGCTATCACTTTTATTTAAGGCTTTTGTTATTTGTTGCCAAATGAGATCCCGAGGAACAAACTCTGAACAAGAAAAATTTTGCCGGGAGAAATCTTTAAAACTTTGGGCGAATAAAATAAGATTTCCTTTTTCTTGCGCTTGGGCTAATACATTTTGAGCAGAAGCGATTAAGTTATCAATACTTGTCGCATTTTGAGGATATGAGACCACGGCTCCACTTAAGCTAAGAGGATTGCTTCCACTAATATGGAGAAAGTTATTTTTTTCTTTTAATATGTTTTCTTTTAAGGCTTTTGCGACAAGAAAAGCTCTTTTTAAGTCTACTTTAGGCAATATAAGAGTAAAGATAGACGAGGATCTAGTTCTATAGACTTGGCCGTTCTTTTGTAAGCTTAAGATTAATGCTTCCAGGATTTCTTGGAGCAACTCTTGGGTTTTTAAAAGTCCAACGCGCTCGCTGTAGGTTTCAAAATGATCTATGTTTAGCAAGACTAAGGAAAATTTTGTTTTAGAGTTGATCAGGCCTTCTGCTTGTTTTTTGAGATGATTGTTCTCCTCTTTTTCCTTTTTACTCTGGGGAAGCTTTTTTGTCGTTTTTTCGTTTGAAGCTATATCCGCTTTTGGAAGGAGAGGATGTTTTTTCGAGGTATAGTGGGTTTCTTTTGTTTTGTTGTTTGCAATTTTTTCTTGTAGAGATGTATCAAACTGAGAAAGAGGAATAGTTTTACTTAAGCTTTCCTCTTTTGGATTATCCAATAAAGAGGAAGATGATTTTTCTTCCAAAGATTTCTCTAAGGGCTTTTTTCCAAAATTTTTTGAGAGATGAGAGAGATGAGAAAGCTGATCTCTCTCAAAAGACTTTGTTTTTTGTTGACGAATAGAGCGAGAGAAATCTTTACTCAAAGCTTTTTTTTGAGTACTTCGATAGAGGGGATTTCTTTTTGGGAAAGAAATTTTTTTGGTGAGTAGCTTTTTTTGCCCGAGAAAGTTTTCAATAGCTTCTTTCATTTCCTGAGCACTTTGAAAACGATGGATCTTTTCTTTTTCTAAGGCTTTCAGACAGATTTTGTTCAAAGCAAGGGGGATTTCAGGATTTATATTAGTCGGGCTTTCAACATTTCCTTGAGCTAGCCAAAAAACCATCCCCAAAATAGTGGGGGAATCATAAACTTTTTGTCCGGTTAAGAGCTCGTAGAGAACGGCTCCCGTCGAGTAAATATCACTTCTGGCATCAACAGAGTCGGCCTCTTCTGCTGTAGCTTGTTCCAAGGGCATATAAGCACAAGTCCCTAGGATCATCCCTTGAGAAATATTAGAGGAGGCCTTTTCAAGGACTTTTGCTAAACCAAAATCTACAAGATGAGCTTTGCCCTCTCCGTCAATTAAAATGTTAGAAGGTTTAATATCTCTGTGTAAAAAATTCATTTGATGAGCATGATGGATAGCGCTTAAGACTTCTATGATCCATCGACAAGAATCTTCTCGGGAAGCCTTTTTAGAATCAATAATATATCGAAGAGAAGACCCTTCGATATATTTCATGGTGAGAAAATGTGTTTCTTCGAATTTACCGACGTCATAAACTGTGACAATATGAGGATGGTCTAGTTTGGCCGTGACTTTAGCTTCTCTAAAAAAACGTGTCAGCACATTCTCTTGGTCAATGTTTCCTTTTAATGCTTTTAGGGCGACATTGCGATCTAACTTGGTGTCATAGGCTAGGTAGACCTTACCTGCAGCTCCCTCTCCTAATACGTTCAAAATATTATAACGATCAAATTTCTTTTCCACGGAGGATACCCTCTGATGTTGCTTTAAATTTTTTTATAAAAATGTGTTCTTAAGCACACATTTTTAAATAAATAGCGAGAAACATATGTCTGTTGTTACTACTTCTTAGGTAAAGTATACCGCCATGAGAGAATTTAATCCAGAAAATATAAGAGAAAAATAAAGTAGAGAGTGTAAAGCCAGGATTAATCCTGTACGTGTTAAAATCTGTAACAAAAAAATCCTCCAAAGTTATCAGTTTTGGAGGATTCTCTTCTAATCAATAAAAAATAATCAATAAAAAATAAAAGTTGGAAAGAGGTCTTAACTCTTAGGTCTATGTTGGGCTCTGAAAAGCTTCTTGCTTGCTTGTTACTTTGCGAGTGATTCTTTGAAGCAAAGATGCGTTTTTCTCCATATTGATTTTAGCAATGCTAATGTCTTCTTCAGAGAAATACTTGAGTGCATATTGGGCAAACAACTTCTCTTCTTCTTGGTCTTCTGAAAAACCAAAAAAGGCTTTTTGGTTAGCTGTTTCCAATAAAAAAGGAAGAGCGCGAGCATCTTTGATGGAGCCCAAAGCACGGTAGCAAACTTTTTTTATACGAAGTTTATTCGCTTTTTGGCAGATCTCGATGAAAAAGCTAGTGGAGTCAGAAGAATTAATTTTTTCTAAAGCAAGTAAGCCATTGATGATGGTGTTTTCACTTTTTTCTCCGTAGATGATTTGGCGGCAAAGAGCAATCGCAGCATTTTTTTGTAAAGAAGGTGCATTTTCTAAGATTAAATCCAGAACTTTTGGGTCTTCGTGATCAACTATATTCTTGTAGTACTTTTCTGGCTCTTCACTTAAAAAATGGAGAACTTCAGAAAAACGACTTATTTCTAAAAAAGAACTCTTGAGAGAAAACTTTACATTAAGATAGCTACCTGTATTACTTCCACTGCTTTGGATAACATTGGCCAGCTTTTCTCTGTGCCCACGATGAGAAATTTTTCCAATGGCGTTTAAAATGGATTCTATCGCTATTTTGCCAACCGCTTGAAAAAAGGAACTGATAAAAAACTTTTTATTAAAGTCTTTTGTCTCAAAATCAAAAGGAAGATTTTTTAGGGGAGAGTTTTCTAAGAGTTCTTTCATTATTTCTTCTATTGGTTCTTGACATAGTTTTTCTTTATGCTTGTCCATCATGCTTTTGACCAAAGCCCAGCAAGCTTTAAAATCATTATCTTGATATCGGTCAATAACAAGGTGTTGACCTACTTTGGCGAGCTTAGGTAATACTTGTGAATTCTCCTCCTTTTGGAGAAGGTTTTCCATTTGGGGCCTTAAAAACAAAAGCAAGCTATTTTGTATTTCGGGTAGATTTTTCTCAAAAATTTCTCCGATAAATAAAGACATCTGCAGTCGCATTTCAACGAGGCTTGAATTCAAAAAATCCACTACCTTTTTTAGAATAGCTTCAAAGTCTTCTTTACTATGCTCAGAAAGTGTTGCTAATAGTTCTTCTAAACCTTCTTTCGTATTCTCGGGTAGTAACTCTCCTTTTCCCATATTTAAAATATGAAGAACTTTATCTTCAATACTTAAATCTTCGAAAGAGTCTTCCGGAGAGTCTATGTTGTCTCCCTCTTTTTCTTGGTATATTTGCTTATTGATGGTTAAGTGGTTTATTTTGTGTTCTTTTTCAAAGTCTAGCCAGAAAGCCGTTTCTTTTTTCTGAGATGAAGCTAGTTGCTGGAGGAACAAGTAAATTTCCTCACGAGTGGCTCCTTTTGTAAAAGAACAACTCTCCACAGATTGATCTAGAAAAATTTTACTTAAGATAAAAACTTGGTGGCCAAAGATTCTTTCGTTAGAGACATAGTTATTGATTAAAAAATCATTTTTTATGGAAACAAAACTTATTTTCTCTACTTTTTCTAAAGTTCTTTCAAGTTGTTTTATCAATAGGTCAAAGGAAAACTTTAGTAGCTTACTCTCAGCAGGATACCTTTGTATATTTTCAACAGAGGCACAAAAGTAACGAATAACTTCGCGAAAGAGGAGAATACTTTCTTTATCCAGTTCGTCGTGTTTTATGGCCTCTTTTAAGTCGAGATCCTCACCCAATTCTTTCTTGTTCTTATCTATGGATATATAAGCTTTTTGGACAATATCAATGTGTTCAATTCTACTTTCGTTTAAGAATGTGTCCCAGTGCTCTGGATTAAGAACGATGGTTTGTCCTGATATAGTTAAGGCAGAAACTATTTTTTCTAGCTCTTCCACCTTTGCTTCACTAGTACAACTAAATTGATTGATGTAATGACCTTTGAGAAGATTATGAAAATTAGTGAGGGCAGAGCCTTGCAGAGGAAACTCGCATGCGTTTATGATGAGATGCTCTGGTTGAACCTTAATGATGAAGCCAGGTATTTCTTTCCATAAATTGTCGATGCTTTGAAAAAGATCTGCGATAGAGTTTTTGATCAAATCACTTCCCTCTGGATATCTTTGGACTTGTTTTATCGCTAGAGAAAATTTTTGCATCCAAGCTTTCAGCAAGGCAAGACTTGACTCTGTTAGTTCTTGATTTTCTGGAAGAACCGGTTTGATTCGACGTTTTATTTCACCATCATAGATATAGGTATATTCATCTGAGCAAGAGGCTAGCTTTCTTTCATGTTCAAAACTTTGGATCTCTTCTCTTGCATTACCTATGCCGTGTCCTTGGTTTAAATGATAAGCGATTACGGCAGGATCATCTACTAAAGGGTCAAAGCTAGCATTTAAAGCTTCTCCAATTTTTTGGTGCCCTTCTCGTCGAATGTCTTCATCCAGTTGGCAATAAATAAAGTCTTGCATAGCAGATTGAAAAACATACTCCCCGTCCCTTTTTTCCTCGATAACTCCCAGTTTTTCGGGAATTTCGAGTAAATTTTGAATTTCAAAAGCCGATTTTTCTGTAATTTTTTCTAGATTTTCTAGCTCAAAATTTTCTCCCATTAAAGCGGCATGCTCTAAAAGCTCTATAGACTCTTCCTTTATTTCTTTGAGGAGAAGCTCTATAAGTTCATCTAAGCTTGCCGGGAGGTCATCTAAATCTAAAGAGTCGAAGTGCCATTGAGATGAATCCTTCTTTAACCTGAATTGATAGTGAAGGAGTTCTAAAACATTTTCTAAATAAGTTGGGTTTCCAAAGGAAGCTCTAAAAAGTACATCAAATGTGTTTTTGGGAGTGTAGGGATCTTTTAAAATGAGAGAGAAAAATTTTTCTGCTTCCTCTGAGGAAAGAGAGCCTAGAGAAATCATAGAAAAATAGTTTTTTAGTTGAAAACGAGAGAGCATCTTGGCATAGGGCAAATGGACAAGAGGGTTTTCTTTTCTAAGCAAAGTGGCCACTAAGAAAAAATTAGACTCGGGTGTTCTAAAAATATGTTCAAAAACATAAAGACTCAGTTGATCTATCCACTGAAAATTATCGCAGACCCAAACTATTTTTTTCTGGGAGCAAATGTATTCAAGAATAAAGCAAATTCCCTGGTGAGTGAGTCTACGTGTTTTATCGGGAGGAAAAGAAGGGAAATCTTCTCCTTTTATTTTACTGAAAGATTTTACTAAAGGCTTTAGGACATGAATTTCTTCTTCCCACATTCGTTTGGTAATATTGGGTATTTGCTCACTATGTGCTTGTAAGTAGCTATCAATAAGATGAAGAGCTGCGCTATAGGGTTGGTTTGTTAAAGCTTCTCGGCAAGAAGAGAAAAAAACATTTTGATTTCCTTTTGCTTGCTTTATCTCACTGGATATTCTTGTTTTTCCAACACCTGTTTTTCCCTCAATTAATATCATTTGACTGCTATTTTTTTCTAAAGCTCTGGCTACTTGTTTCCAGACGAAGTTCCGAGGAACAAATTCTGCGCAAGAAAAATTCTTTTTAGAAAAATTCCTTTGGTTTTTTGCACATAAAATTATGTTTTCCTTTTCTAGGGCTTCGCTTAGTATGTCTTTGCCAGAAGAAAGTAAATCATCAAAGTTTTTAGCAGTGTAGGGGTATGACACAATTGCTCCACTAAGGCTAGGCAAAAAATGCTCGGCAATCTCATGGAAAATCTTTCTCTCCTTCAGAAGAGTTTCTCTGATTTTGTTGGTCAAAAGAAAAGTTTTTCTTAGGTTTGTTTTGGGAAAAACAATTGCAAACAAGTAGGATGAGCTAACCTTGTAAACTTGAGCATTCAACTGTAAGTTTTTGATCATTATTTCTAGAATAGTATAGAGTAAGTCTTGGGTTTCTGATAACCCCAGAAGCTTGCTATAGTCGTCAAAATAATCTAATTGTATAAAGGCCATCGAAAATTTAGTTTGAGATTCGATAAAATCGCCTACGCATTTTTTTAGGTCATCGTTTTCATGACTTGTTTCGACTTCTTTGAGGGGCTCAAGGTGATCTGTTCTTTGCTCTGTTCGATCAGTTGTTGGTGCGTTGGAAGAGGAAAGAACAGATAATGATAGGTCAGAAGATAAAGTATCTGGATCTATTTCATTTTCATCAGAGTTTTGGGACGAGTCTAGCTTTTGTGAAGGAGGATTTTTATCTTCAAAAGAAGATAAAGTACTTGATTCTGATGAATTTTGAAATGTTGGAGAGCTGATGTTTGTTGGAGAACTGATGTTTGTTGGAGAGCTGATCTTTGCTTGAGAGCTGGAATTCTCTTCTTTGGATAAAGGCTTTTGATAAACCTTTTCTTGCTCAATCGAAGGAGCGACACTCTCTTCTTTTATTAAAATCTCTCCTCCAGAGGGGTAACTGAGAATGGGAAGATTCATTCTCTTGCTGGACGGCTTTTCATTAAACTCACTATCTGAAACATTCTTTTGAAAGAGTAAAAGTTTTTCTTCGTCCAATGGTTTTGCTGTTGAGCTGGATAAAAGAAGCGAGGGATCTCTTTTTAAGGTTCTTTTTTGAGTAGTGCGACGGAAAGTTACCTTTTGACTAAAAACTCTTTTCTGAGTCGTTTTTTTCCACTCAGATTTAGGAATAAATTTTCTTTTTACAGGAGGAGGACTATTTTTTTCTAAAAGAAAATCTTGGATAGTCTTTTGCATCTCAGTTGCTGTTTGAAAACGATTTATCTGCTCTTTTTCTAAAGCTTTTACGCAAATCTGACTTAGATAAAGAGGGATGTCTGCGTTTATCTCGTGGGGACTGTCTATATTTCCCTGAGAAAGCATAAATACAATGCCTAAAATAGTCGGCGAATCATACACTTTTTGCTTTGCCAAAAGCTCATAAAAAATGGCTCCGACTGAATAGAGATCGCTTCTATTGTCATATTTACTTGTTTCTTCTGCCGTAGCTTGCTCTAAAGGCATGTAGGCACATGTTCCTAAAACAGCTCCTTGAGAAATGTTAGAAGACGCTTTTTCTAAGACTTTTGCTAGTCCAAAATCAACAAGATGAGCCTTATTTTCAGAATCGATTAAAATATTAGAAGGTTTAATATCTCGGTGCAAAAAATTCATCTCGTGAGCATGGTTAAGAGCACTTAAAATTTGAATGATCCATTGACAAGCTTCTTCTCTCGAAATTTCTCTCGAATCGATAAGCTCTTTTAGAGAGCTTCCTTCAATGTGGTCCATAACAATAAAGTAGGAGCCTTCTAACTTTCCTACTTCATAGACTGTTACTATGTGAGGGTGATCAAATTTAGCTTTTGTCTGGGCTTCTTTAAAAAAGCGCACCAACACATTCTCATTATCAATATTTAGTTTGAGTATCTTGATGGCAACATTACGTTTTTCTTTTGTATCGTAAGCGCGATAAACTTTACCAGACGTTCCCTCTCCTAATACACCTAAAATATTGTAATGATTAATTTTTTCTTTCATCGTAGTATCCCCTATACTCACAAGAAAAAATCATTAAGAGTTCCCAAAGAATCAAAGTAGTGATTATTTTTTTGGGAAAATACACAAATGATAATTAAGTATATCCTAATATATATCAAAATTAAATAAAAATAAAAATAAAAATAAAGTACCGGTTAAAAAAAATAACTAGGACATTCCTTATTGAAACAGTTTAGTTTGCCGTGACTCTTTTAGGCTATATTCTTGGGGGAAGTGAGCTTAGGATTGTTACTGTCTAAGTTTTGTAGATGTATTTTAAATAAAGATTCAATAATCTTTAAAGTAGGTTAAAGTTAGATAATTTTCAAGAGATGATTTATAGAGGAAAGGAAGATGCATAGGAGAAGAGATAATTACTTTCAGTTACTCGCAATCGCAAGTAACGAAAGTAATTATTTTTTAAGAACTGTTTATTCTTCTTTTGGAGCCCAGTTTTGGAAACGGCCCTTATCAATAGCTTTTAAGTAGGCTTCCTGCCCAGAAATAGCTTTTTGCTCCAGTAGCTGTTGAATGCAATCATCCATCAATTGCATTCCGATATTTTTACCACTTTGGATAATATTGCGAATGTTAGGAATCTTGTTTTCGCGAATGGTTGCACTGAGAGCAGGGGTACCCAAAAGAATTTCATTACAGGCACGCCGTCCTTTACCATCTCTCGTTTTGAGGAGAAGTTGTGCGCATACTCCTTTGAGGGAATCACTTAACATACTACGAACTTGGTTTTGTTGATCGACGGGGAATACATCGATAATTCGGTCAATAGTTTTGATAGCAGAATTAGTATGGAGAGTTCCAAAAACTAAAACTCCTGTTCCTGATGCGTTAATCGCTAGAGAAATAGTTTCATAGTCGCGCATTTCTCCGACGAGAATAACATCGGCATCTTGGCGCTTAGCCGCTTTTAGTCCATCCGCAAAGGAATTAGCATCAATTCCGACTTCCCTCTGGCAAATTACGCATTTTTTGTTGGGATGAACAAACTCAACGGGTTCCTCAATCGTTACCATGTAACGTTGGCTAGTTTCGTTAATTTCATTGATAATTGCCGCTAAAGTGGTTGATTTTCCTGATCCGGTAGGTCCTGTGACCAAAAGTAGACCTGCGTTTAAGGTCGTAAAAAGTCTCAAGGCATGAGGAACTTTTAGCTCGTCTAGAGTTTTTATTTCCGACGGAATTACCCGGAAAACAGCTCCCATTCCATAAACGTGATTGTAATAGTTGGCTCGAAAACGAGCAGTTTTTCCTAATGCATAGGCAAAGTCAAGATCCTTTACTTCTAGGAAATGGCTCCAGCGATCAGCAGAGCAAATTTCTTTTAAGTATTCGACCATCTTCTGCTGGGTCAAAGGAGGGTAGTTTAACTTACGAAGTCGCCCGTGCATTCGAATTTTAGGTGGTTGCCCTTGTAGTAGATGTAAATCTGACCCATCTAGTGAGAGCATTGCATTAAATAGTTCATCAATTTTTGCCATAGATTTATCCCTACTATTTCACTCCTGGTTGCCAGTTTTTAAACTTCTCTTTGTTATTTGCTAACATGTGGGCTTGGTATCCATCGATAATGTTTTTTTCCGTCAGCTCCAGTAAAGTGTTATCCATTGTAGCCATTCCTAGTTTCTTACCCATTTGCATAACTGAGTCGAGTTGTTGGAGCTGCTGCTCGCGGATCAAATTACTTGCAGCCATGGTATTGAATAGAATTTCCATAGCAAGAACCCTTCCCTTCCCGTCTTTACGAGGAACGAGTTGCTGGCAAAGAATACCTTTTAGTGATTCAGATATCATACTTCGAATTTGATTTTGCTGGTTAGCTGGAAAAACATCCAAAACTCTTTCAATGGTAGAAATAGAAGAAGTTGTGTGGAGAGTACTGAAAACTAAGTGTCCTGTTTCTGCTGCGGTAATGGCTAAAGAAGTGGTGCCGAAGTCTCTCAACTCCCCAATCATGACAACATCAGGGTCTTCCCTCAAAGCTGCTCTCAGTGCTGCTCCAAATGTTTTAGTATGAGAAATGACCTCGCGCTGGCTAATATGTGATAGAGCGGGTTTAAAAACATACTCTATCGGATCTTCGATTGTAATGATATGTTCTTCTCTGTCTTGATTAATTAGCTCCACTAAAGCAGCTAGAGTAGTTGACTTTCCACATCCTTTTGGCCCTGTTGCTAAAACTAATCCTTGGTGATACTCAGTTAATTTTCTGATTTGATCGGGTAAGGCAAGTTCTTTAAAGGTAAAAGGACGTAAGGGGACAATTCTAAACGCTCCGTTATAGCCCAATCGTTGCTTCAGGACACAACTGCGGTAGCGTCCCATTCCGGGAGGAGCGTAGCAAAATTCGACAAATTTTTGTTCTGCAAGAACTTGTCTTTGAGAAGGATTGAGTACACAAGTTACTAGCTCAAGGGCTTCTTTTGCGCTAAGAGGAGGGCGATTTAAAGCGGTCAACTTCCCTTCTTTACGAATCATGGGAGGAGAACCTGTATTGATGTGTAAGTCAGATGCCCCCATATCACGAGCTGCTTTGAAGTACTTGTGCATTACATCTGGTGGCAAAGGGCTTGCTGGAATCGGGGGAATAGTTGGGGCAGCGACAGGGGCCGCTACCATAACCATGTTTCCTGCAGGAGCTTCTGGTTTTACGCGTTTTTGTGTGTCCATGCCTCCCGAAGGAATCTGTGCCATCATTTGAGTGGTTGTCTTACGAGCAACAGGAGCAGGCATCCCTTCTCCAGCAATGCTTGTTTTTGTTCGCTTCTTGGTTACAGATGTATCGTAAAGTTGAACAATTGTTTTCATCTGATCTTTATTGATGAATTTATGAAATAAAAGTGCATGTAAAAGGTGTCCCTCAGGGTTTGCCGCAAGAGTTTTTTGAGCTTCTGCTAATTGATCAGGGGTTACCAATTTACTGTCAATGACTATTTTTTCAACAAATTTTTGATCTGCCATAGGTTATTCACACTACCTTAAATCTGAGAATTTTTGATTTATAGAAGAACCCGCTCTATAGGGGTTCTTCTTCTAATATCTTATCTTTTTTCTCTAAAACTGTCCAGATAGATTTTCATTTCAATAAAACAAATAAGATAAAATAAATAAAATTAAATAAAATTAAATAAATAAAATTAAATAAATTCGCATTTTAAAATTTTTTTTTATAAATTTTAGGAGATAAAACCACCTTCTTAACCGCCTTTTAAATTTTTGTGAATAGTTTTATTTGTAATTTAGAGATAGTTAACTTAGACTCTTGATAACTCAGTTTTTATTAAGGAGTAGAAAGATGGCGAAATTATTGATTATTGATGATGATCGAGACATTTTGAATCGAATTGGATTAGATTTGAAAGAGTTAGGATACGAACTTAGCTATGCGACTAGTGGCCGGGAAGGCTTAAGGAAGTTCTTGGAAAACGAAGTTGATCTAGTCTTACTGGACCAATTTATGGGAGATTTTAATGGATTAGAATTGTTTAAGAAAATCCAGAAGGAAAAGACCGAACTTCCTCCCGTTATTATGATGACTGCCTATGCCTCTATTGATTTAGTTATAGAGTTTTTCCAACAAGGAGGACAGGACTTTATTGAGAAACCTATACATATTGATATTTTAAATGCCAAAATTGCTAAGCATATTGAGTCGCATCAAAAGCTTCAAAAAGAAATTAAGAGGCGTAAAGAGGGAGAAGATAGACTAAGGGATCGAGAAAATTATTTTCGAGCCCTTATTGAAAATGCTTCCGAAGTTATTTCTGTGGTGGATGCTAGTGGGAATATTTTATACAACAGTAACTCCGTGAAAACTGTTCTAGGGCATACTCCGGAAGAACTTATTGGGCAAAACTTTTTTTACTTTATTCATCCTGAAGATCGTAAGAAAACTCGAGAAATTTTCTCGGAAAATTTAAAAAACGAAAATACAAATTTCTCTCTGGTTTATCGATCTAGGCATGCACAGGGAAATTGGCAGCTTATCCGATCTGTTTGTCAAGTAAACTTAGACGATCCTATTGTGGAAGGAGTGGTTCTTAATAGCCTTGATATTACAGAAAAGAAGAGGCTAGAGGAACAACTCTTCCTTCGGCAGAGGATGGATTTTCTGGGAAATTTAGCTGGTGGCATTGCCCATGATTTTAACAATCTTCTCACTGGGGCTATCGGAAATTTGAGTTTACTGGATTTAAATAGCGAAAAATTTAGCCAAGAAGAAAATTATTATTTAAGGCAAGTTATGCAAAGTTGCCAGCAAGCTTCTGAGCTTATCAAACAATTCCAAAATCTTTCGACAGGAAAAAACTCTGAAAAAGAAAGCGTTGATATTTCTGATGTTATCATTGAGGTTATGGGAATTTTATCTCGTACAACAGATCGACTTATTCATAAAAAAATAGAAGTTGAACCAGATAAATTCTATACAATGGCTAACTATGGAGAACTTCATCAGGTTTTTTTGAATCTAGGAACAAATGCAATCCAAGCGATCGAAGAAAATGGAGTAAGTCCAGAAAGCTATATTCAAGTCACTGCAGAAAAAAATAGAGAAGTTGTTAAAATTGGAGAAAAAACATTAGAAGTGGGGCACTATATTCATGTTCGCTTCGAGGACAGTGGTGGTGGGATTCCAGAGAGAATTACGCAAAAAATCTTTGACCCTTTTTTTACAACAAAAGAAAAAGTAGGTAAGCAAGGACAAGGACTTGGGTTAGCTATGGTATACAACATCATAACTCAGCATAATAATGGTTACTTGAGTTTAGAGAGCGAATGGGGAAAAGGAACAGTCTTTAATATCTATTTGCCCTTAGTTCTAGCAACCCCAGCAAAAAAAGAGAAGAGTTTCTCCTCCTTTTCTATGCCTAAAGGAGACGAAACTATCTTAATCATTGACGATGAACAAATGGTTCGAGAAATCTCCAGCGCTATGTTAAATCAGATGGGGTACAACACAATTGTGGCAGGAGATGGTAAAACCGCTTTGTCTATGTATGAAGAAAACCAAGACAAAATAAAACTGATTATTCTGGATCTGACCATGCCAGAAATGTCCGGACAAATGGTGATGGAAAGAATTTTACAGATTAATAAGGAAGTGAAGGTGATCATTTCCTCAGGACATAGCACTGATTATGGACAAAACACTATTTTGAACCGCGCGAATGGCTATGTTTCCAAACCATATACCATGGAGAAGCTGTGTTCTAACGTGAGGACAGTTTTGGATGCTCTTTAGGGGGCTTGCCCATAAGATCCGTCGTAGTTGAATACGACGAGTACGTATGTTCTTCTCTGGGCTTGGTTTCCCTAGGACTTCATCCTAGGCTGGGTTGTGTTGTCCTTTCAGGACAAAGAATTTTTTTTTTTGGGCGGAGAAAGAGAAGTTTGGTTTTGTAGTGTAAACCCTTCCCACTATTTATTGAAAGCTCGGAGTGGTTAAGATTTTAGGTTTTTTATGCCTTTTGCTCGGGGGGAAAATGTACGAAAAAAGTACGACGGGGTTGCGAAGAAACATAACAAATTCTTTGTCCTGAAAGGACAACACAACCCAGCCTAGGGCGAAGCCCTAGGAAAACCCAAGCCCGGAACAAAACGGCCCTGAAGGGGCGCGACAAAAATCAATCCCAAACATTACTTTCCAAAATAAATAATTATCGCTATCAATAAACATTAGATTTCCTTCACATTAGAGGACATCTGGTAATATCCCTTGGGCAGTGGCTTCTATAATATCCAATGAATTGGCTTCGATTACTTCTGGCGTGGAGTGCTTTAGCAAAAGTTGAGCAAAAGTAGGAAGTCCTACAAGAAAAACAGATATATCTATAGTCTCGCCATCTTTTGCCTTTACACGAAAATAGCCAGTTTTGTGGTATTTTACGCGCTTTATCTCCGACCACTTTATGTACTTATGCTTCCATACCATTTTAGAAACCAAGCCTTCATCAGATAATTCATAGTATACAAAAAAGTACATGAACACAGGGATTAATCCTAAGGAAGCAAATCCACAAAAAACAGAGGTTGTTATCCATGTTACCGTTTCATTAGAGTAAACATTAGAGATAATAGCAATGCCTGCAAAAAATCCAAAGCCCAGGAGTCCTAAAATCAAAGAACTTTTTGGGTAACGAATTTTCGAATCGTTTTTCGATTTTGCTTTACGGCTATTATTGATCCATTTACTAAAAAGAAACATTCCTCCCGCGAATAGAGCATACTTCAGCAGAGAAATCCAAAAATCTTGTCCCATTCTCACTCTCTCCTATAAAATTAGTCGCCTAATTAAAAGAACGATCCATCGAGTTCCATACGCGGAGATGATTAATGAACCTAAGGAGCTTCGCAAAAGAAAGAGAAGAATTTTAGCTTGTCTTGTATGGGGGTGCGTTTCTTGAAGTCAACGCCTCGGGTGGGATTATGTTCGGCTACGGTATTCTCTAAGCTGGGAATATCTAGCTCATTTTCGGAGTAAAAATAGTAGATAAAGTTTTCTCCTATGGAATCGCTATTGATAACAAAGGACTCGATAGGGCTTTTGCGACCGGGGATAACGTATTCTTTTCCTCCTGCCATAATATTTTGCTCTTGGAGAGGATGGAGTTTATCCACATTACCTTGGCTATCTTTCATTAATATGGCTAAGTAGTGGTTCTCCGGGTAGAAGGCACGAAAGATGATTTGGTCATTGACCTTTAGAACTTGTTCTTCTAGAGAGGTATTTTCTATGGCAAAATTTTGAAAGCCACTGTTTTTAGAAGAAAATAACATTCGAAAGCCAAAATCTGAACTGGAAATGAGCATTGTCAGTAGGGGCTCTAGTTTTCCTTTTCCATTCGCTTGGTGGAGGTTACAGGTGGTGATGTCATTAGCTTCTGTTTCTCCCTTCGAAAGAAAATCCACTCCTCTTGTTGCCTCAGGAGCAAATTGCATGGCAAACTCTTCTGCTTTTATTTCTGTGTAACTGAGATAAAAAATCCAGTCGTCGTATTTTTTTAGATCTTTTAGAGAGATTTCCAATAAACGTTTGTTTTCTTTGGGCGCTTGGATATATTCGGAAGAGGGGAAAAAATATTTGTCTTTTTTTCCCTGAAAGGTATATAGCCAGGCTTTAGGCGGAATGTTTATTTTTAAAGTTTGGTGTTGTTGAAAAGTGAAATCTTTCTTTTTCTGGGATTTTGTAATCACTGCTTCATCTATAGAAAAATTCACTGCTCCTAGAGGAGGATAAAACCAAATTTTTAGAACTAAGAAAACAGCGGCTATTAAAAAAAGACATAGGGCGGCAGCTAGAAGTGCTTTCTTATAAGGGAGCTTTTTTGATTCCTCGGTGTTTGCTGTTTGAATAGAAGAAGATTTACGATTCTTTGTTTTTCGGGTATGCCTTCTGGTTGCTCTTTTCGAATTGGGCTTTTGACTTTTCATTTGAGCTAAAAAGGCATCTAAGTCATGGACAAAATCTTGAGTTTTTTGATAGCGATCTTCTCGTTTTTTTTCTAATGCCTTTAAGCAAATTCTTTCGATTTCCTTGGGCGTAGAAGGAGATTCTTGGCAAAGAGGAGGAGTTTCTTGCTGTAAAATGTTATTTATCAGCATGTAAGGTGTTTCGGCATGAAAGGGATGCTTTTTGGCTATTAACTCATGCAATATTAGCCCCAGTGCGTAGATATCTGTCCGTGCATCTACATTTTTAGCACTATTAATTTGCTCAGGAGACATGTAAGCAGGAGTTCCAAAAACAGCACTACTTTCCGTGATCCCAACATCTTTATTCATTTTAGCTAAACCAAAATCCATTACTTTTGGCTCACCTGCAGCATCTACCATGATATTGGCAGGCTTCAAGTCTCGATGAACAATGCCTTCTTCATGAGCATACCCGATGGCGTCTCCTACCTTCTTGATGAATCTAATTATCTCGTGGAGGGATAATTTTTTTTCTCGGGCGATATCCTTTAGAGTTTTTCCTTCAATAAAATCCATAACAAGAGCACATTGCTCTGTTTCTTTACCAGGAAAAAAAACGATATCGTGAAGAGTTACAATGTTAGGATGATGTAACTTGGCAGTAGCTCGGGCTTCCAGACTAAAGCGTTGTATGCTTTCTTGATGCGATGAAGTATGAAACTTTAAAGCAACAATTCTATCTAGTTGTTGGTCATGTGCTTGATAGACTACCCCCATTCCTCCTTGACCGAGCTTTTTTTGAACCAAATAGCGGTTATTAAAAAGTTGATTTTCTTGGAGAATAAACACTTCTTTTTTTATGCTAGTGGCGGTTTCATGCTCTTCTAGATCAAAAGAAGGTAAACTAGGAGTTTTTTGGTTTACCCCTGATATTTTTTGTAGGTAGCTTATATAATGGTTGGGTAAGAGTTGTTTTTGAACTAAATGTTCAATGTTAGCCTTTTTTAAGTAACTATTAGCTATTAGCCAATGAAGATCTTCGGGAGAAAGTTTTTCTTGCTGAAAAAAATACCCCAGTTGTTCTAAGGATAATAGACGTTGGTGGATTAAGAAAGCATAGAAAGGATAAGACGGTTTTTGAGCTAAAATACTTTTATATTCTGCCAAAAAGCGTTGCATGTCAGAAGAAGAGATAAAACTTTTTTCAATAATAATGAAGGCAATATCTTGGGCTTTTGACCAAGCTTGCTGGATCTCTTTTTTTTCCATCTAAAATTGTCTCTTTATATCCACTAGCGAATAAAGTATAGAGCGACTAGACAAATTTCTTTGTCTAGTCACTCTTAAAGGAATTTAGCGGCCGGCTTCGCGAGCTTCTTTAGCAATCAGACGGATTGCTTTTTCCACATCCATTTTCGGCCCGACAATACCTCCTCCTGTTTCTAAAGTAGGATAACTATCCCTTAGTTTCTCCAAATCTTCTGGAGTCACTTCAGGACTATCAAACTTTCCTAAGGAGGCAACATAGTGAGCAACGGCAAAACGATCCCATGGTTGAATACCTGTAAAAGCAGCCATTCCAGAACCTTTTTTTACATCAGCCAAACCTTCGGTTAAGGTAACGTAAATGTCTGAAATTTTAGCTCCTCGAACCCAGCCATCTTTTTCGGTTAGGTTACGAGCTTCGACAGCTCCGCCCCCAAGACCATCTTTTTGATGACAAACGGCACAAATGGTTTCATAGGTTTTTTTGCCTTTTTCACGTAGGTCAACCATCTCTTGAGATTCGGGATCAACAGCTTTTACTAGATCAACCGGTTGGTTTTTATCCTCTAGTTTGCCCCGAACCCAGTTCTTGTAAGATTTTTGATCGACAACCTCTAGTTCAGAAAGCATTGTTGAGTGAGATTGTCCACAATACTCTGCACAGAAGATGTTGTAAGTTCCTACAACCTCAGCCTTAAGCCACATATACCCTTCTCGACCAGGGACACAGTCTTCTTTGACTCGAAAGTCAGGTAGATAGAAACTGTGTAAAACATCTGTCGAATGAAGAAGAAACTTGACCGGTTGGTTCACAGGAACAACCAAAGTATTGGTCATGATATCTTCTTCAGGATAGTAGTACTCCCAGGCCCATTTTTTACCTGTTACTTCTACGACCATAGCGTCTTCGGGAACTTGCCTCATGTTGAGAAAGTCGGCATATCCCACGTAAAAAATATAGAATACAAGAATTGTGGGAAGAATGGTCCAGATCACCTCTAGAGTATTGTTTCCCGCTATTTGCTCTATAGTAGGGCGTTTGCTACGATGGTAAGTGAAAGCAAACATTCCCATAACAAGAGCGATACCGACAAAAAGGACAACACAAATGGCTGTTATGATCCAGAAAGCCCGATCGACATCTCTTGTAAACTCAGATACAGCTAAAAAAAACATATCTATCACCTATAGGCATAATCAGAAAAAGTTAAGACAATAAAAATGAGATACTCTATAAGGGTAACCATTAACATTACCCCAAAAATGGGTTTATCAAAACGAATGTGCATAAAAAATAGCACAACCAAACCAGCCTTAACAGTCGCAACAAGCATGGCGGTGAAGAGAGTAAACTTCTTCATATCGACATAGCTTACACTAACCGTCATAAAGGTTAGAAACAGCAAGGCTAGCCAAATTTTAACATAAAAACCATAAGAAGAGATGTGTTCTTCTTCTGCGTGTGCTCCACTCATGTTTTCACCCTACTAAGTAAAATAACGGAAATAGATAGATCCAGATTAAGTCAACCAAGTGCCAATATAAACCCGCATTTTCCAAAAACGCGTACTTCTCTTGGTTCACAGTTCCCTTAGAAACTGCTCGCATAACTACCGCAATCAGTATTCCTCCGATAATTACGTGAAGAGCGTGTAAGCCCGTCATCAAGTAATATAGAGAGAAAAAAGCTGATTCTCCCGGCTGAAGAGCAAAGTACACTTCGGTTCCTGGATAAAGATCATGGTGGAACTTGGCTCCCCATTCAAAACTTTTCACAACTAAGAAACCGGCAGCACAAGCGATTGTGAAAGTCAAGAGACTTAAACAAAGCTTTTTGTTTCCAGTTCGTAAAGCAGTAATAGATTGAGCAATCGTCATACTACTTGTTATAAGTAGAAAAGTATTAAAAGTCGCCATTGGTACACTTAAATGACTTGAGCCTTGATGAAATTCTCGCGGGTACATGTGAGAGTAGACCGCAAAAATAATAAAAAGGCCCCCAAAGAGTAAGAGCTCCGTGAACAAGAATAGCCACATTCCAATCTTGATGCCCATGGGATCATAGGGCATGTGATGCTCAGCATCATGAGAGTCATGAGCTGAGTTAGCATTTACAACAGCAGTACTCATTTTACAACCTCTAATGGATAATCATAAGAACCAGGGATATCGTCAGGTAACTTGTCAAAATTCAGAGTGGGTGGAGGCGAAGAGGTGTGCCACTCTAAAGTTGCTCCTCCCCAAGGGTTATCACTCGACTTCTTTCCTTTTCGCGCCGCATAGATCAAATTACCAAACATAAGGAGCATAGAGAAAATCATCACCCAAGATCCTATTGTCGAAAATTTGTGATAAAATTCATACTCTGGTAAATAGCTGGCATAGCGTCTAGGCATACCCAAATACCCTGCAATAAATAGAGGGAAATAAGTGGCATTGAAACCTATGAAGAAAAGAACACCAGCAATATGAGCGACAACTTCATTGTAGAGTTTTCCTGACATTTTGGGGAACCAATAGTGCATAGCTGCAAAGAAAATGATACCGGCACTACCAAACATCACATAGTGGAAGTGAGCTACCACAAAAGCGGTGTCATGGAGATGGATATCAACGGAAAGAGCTCCCAGGTGTAGTCCGGTAAATCCTCCGATGCTAAAGATCAGAATAAACATCATCGTATAGACCATAGGTGGTGAAAGTCGGATGGAACCTTTGTACATGGTTGCAATCCAGTTAAAGACTTTCACCGCACTAGGAACAGCAACGAAAAACGTTAAAAACGAGAAGATTACTCTCGCCTCATTAGCCATTCCGCTGGTGAACATATGATGAGCCCATACTAGAGATCCAATCGCTGCGATTGCGATAGAAGAGTAAGCAATAAAATGATAACCAAAAATGGTTTTTCGGGAAAAAGTGGCGATAATCTCCGAAACAACTCCCATTGCTGGCAAAATCATAATATAAACGGCAGGGTGTGAGTAGATCCAAAAAATGTGCTCAAAGAGAACAGGATCACCCCCTATGCGAGGATCAAAAACAGGTATTCCAAAAACCTTTTCCATCATGACTAAAAGCAAGAGAATACCAATGACAGGAGTCGCTATAATTTGAACCCAACCAGTTGCATACAAACTCCAAACAAAGAGAGGCATTTTAAACCAACTCATGTTCTTGTTGCGCAAACGGTGAACGGTGGTAACAAAATTTAGACCTGTTAAAATCGACGACCAACCCACAATGAAGGCAGCTAGTACAGGAACATAAACATTATGTCCTGTCGTCGTACTATAGGGGACATAAAATGTCCATCCGGTATCCGGCCCCCCTAAGGCGATAGAAAATATCGCAAAAAGACCTCCCAATACATAACAATACCAAGAGAGGAGGTTAATTCGAGGAAAGAATACGTCTTCTGCTCCGATCATAATCGGAAGACAGAAATTTCCAAAAACAGCAGGTAGTCCTGGAACGATGAACAGGAATACCATGACAATTCCATGGAGAGTTAAAATACGATTGTAAAGGTCTCCAGCTTGAGCTCCCCCAAAAGTGAGGACATCAATCTCTGGAGTGAAAAGTTCTAAACGTAATAAAAATGCCATAAAAACGGCAAAGGCAAAAAATACCCCTAATGAATAGAGATACATAATTCCTAGGCGCTTATGATCAGTCGTGGTTAGCCAAGACATAATTCCAGACTTGGCATTGTAATAGTTCACTTTTGGTTTATCCACGGCAGCTTCACTCATGATTTACTACCCTCTTTTTTTGGCTTATCTTTATGGAAAATAAGAAATAGGACGAATAGAAAAACAAGGAAAAGGGTAAAAGCTAAAATAACTCGATTAAATTTAAGAAGAATCGCTTTTCCTTCAGCATCCTGAGCAAAACAAAGTCTGGTCAAGTTTTCTATGATGGAGAGCGGTTGTTCTTTTATGGCTGTAGCCACACCCATTTTTATGTCGGCAGTTAAAATGGCTAGTCCACTTTTGTAGCGAACAATTTTTCCTTGTTTTGAAACAAAAACTATAGCTGAAGGATGAATAAAATTTTCATCTTGATCTTTGAAGTGATACCCCAATCCATCAGCTAATTTTATGATATTTTCGTGTTTACCGGTTAGAAAATACCAACTTTTTGGGGGAACTTCTTTTTGCATTTTGCTCAGGATACCTTGCTTGGTCTGTTTTGCTAGTTTATAATCCTCAGCTTCACTGATACTTAAGTTAATGATATTGTAATCTTCTCCCAGTTGAAGATCACACAACTGGGCTACTCGTCCTAACTCCGCCATCATAGGATGACAAATTGTCGGACAATTGAAGTAGACAAGAGAAATAATAGTGGGACGAGTAATAATATCCTTTAAGATAACCGTATTTCCTTCTGTGTCAGTAAAAGGAATGTCTAAAGGAATATTATCCCCTAGACGGTAGTGTATCCCTGGTATGGTCTCTTCTTTTTCCGATCCTTCTTCGTTTTTCTCTGCCCAAAGACAGACCGAAATAAGCATTAGTCCCAACAACGTAAAAATCTGTTTTTTTATCATATAAAGAATGTCCAGATGATTTGAAGTCTTTAAACCACTTTCCCTTTATCTCTTGAATCAGGGAGCTGGCTAATCATCTCCTTTAACTCAGAGCAGTTTAACTTCTTCAGATTATGGAGAAGAGACTAGTTGTTCCAGTCTCTTCTCCATATTTATTAAAGATGGAAACTTTTGCACCTATCCAGTACAGGATCGCCTCCGGCAATGAGACTATTCTTGCTCATAAAACGATGAACAAAAAAGAGAAGGAGCCCCGTGAGGAGTAAAGTGGGTCCCACTTCGGCTATGCCTAAAGAAGGCTGGTATTCTTTGTTTACGTGAGGCATAATCAGCCAGTAGAGATCTATCCATTGACCTACCAGTTGAACAACCGAAACAGCCGCAATCATTTTGATGTTCATTTTGGCATGACGCGAAAGCATCATGAAGAAAGGAATCACAAAACGGATTAAAGCAAGAGCGATAGTCACTGTTAGCCAAGAGCCATGCATACGATGATAGAACCATTCTGTTTCTTCAGGAATGTTAGCATACCAAATAAGCATAAATTGACTGAAGGCAATGTAGGCCCAAAAACAGGAGAAGGCAAAAAGGAGAGCCCCCAGGCTATAAAGATGGTCTTTTTTCAGGTACTCTTTAGGAAAAAGCCCTTTCTTTTCTAAACTAAAAAGAGTTAGGGAAATTACCGATAGAGCCGTTAAAACCACTCCTGAAAAAATATAAACTCCGTACATGGTACTAAACCATAGAGGATCTAAACTCATAATCCAATCAATGCCGGCAAAACTAGTGGTATAAGCAAAAAGAATGATAAAGGGACCCGAGAGGTCTCTCATCTTTTTGGTCGTACGAACATTTTTGGCTTGCAAATCACTGTTTCCGATAGAAGCATCCTGTTGAACAGAAGACTTAACAAAGAAACGAGAAAACAAAAACCAAATGGCAAAGAAGGCGAAAGCCCTGATCGCAAAGAAGTTAAAATTTAAGTAAGGGAGTTTTCCTGCTAAGACAGGATGCTCTTCCATGTGGTGGTGATCCATCCAGGAGTACAAGTGAAAGTCTTTGTAGGCATAGGTAAAGTATGCTACGGGAAGAAATAGGATGAATATAATACCTACATTAGAGGCAAATGACTCGGCTATGCGACGATACGCGACCGACCAAACAGCTCCGGTTACATGATGAAGAGCGACAAAGAATAAACAGCCTATCACTGCTGTCCAAACGAAAATAAAAGCCAAGAGGTAAGAGAAGCTAAAAACGGAATAGTTAGCTTTATCCGAGAGAACTATTCCCGAAAGAACAGCCCCTAGCAAAGCAAGAATAATCGCTGCTGTTTTTAGGGGTTTGGCTTCTATTTGCAAAGTAGATTCCGTATTTTTCATTATTTGAGATCCTCCGGCTTTGGATCAAACGCACGTTGCAAAGCTCTTACATAGTGAACAACGTTCCAACGTTCCTGAGGAGACAGTTTGTTGGCGTAAGATGACATTAAATTTTGGCCCGTAGTGATAACATGGTAAATCTCTCCGTCTTCCACTTCACGACCAGCTTTACTATGGAAAGTCGGAGGAGGAGGGAAACCTGCTTCTCGCTTGAGGGCAGTGACAAGACCATCACCTTGCCCTAGTTTTCCATGACAAGGGGTGCAGTAGTCTTGAAAATGTTTTTTGCCAGCGTAGAGAGCTTCTTCTGTTGCGACAACAGGGTTCTCATAAAACTTAAGATTTTGATCTCTGACTTCTTGTCTAGTTAGACCAGCCAAAGGGTAATAGCGTTCAAAGTACCCTCGAGGGATTGTTCCTTCAACGGGTAATCTTTCGGACACATTGCCCTCTCCGAAGTATCCTCCGTGTAGCATTTGTGCTTTACCTTTTGGTTGCCTTGCCATATCGTTGAAGAACTCCAAAGGAGGTATTGCCACAACGACCAAAGGGACAATAATTGCTACAGCAGGAAGAGTCAAAAGTACACTCTTGTAAAGATCAGAGGAAAACTTGGGCTTAAATTTTTCCAGTTGATCATATAGCATTTTCATCATATCAAGCCCCCTTCTACGTCTACAATTTGATGTAAGGGGCGAATGTCCTTACAGCCAGTTTCTTCGAGTAGCTTTTGAGCTTTTTCTTCTGTAAAGTTACTGTCTTCTGAATCTAGAACGACAGCAAAACGGGTGGAGGTAACTTCTTTCATGATATCAGAATCGTGTAAGGGAGAGTGCCATTTGCCTAGCTTACAAAATAAGACAACACAACCCATAATAGTTACGCAAGAAAACAGAACAAAAAGCTCAAACGTAATCGGTACAAAAGCAGGCCAACTCCACATGGGCTTACCACCAATGCGAACGGGGTAGTCAACTGCGCTCATCCAGCCTTGTAGCAAAAGAGCAGCAGAAATTCCGACAAAGCCAGCGCTTAAAGTTATATAGGGGATCGGAGATGGCTTTAGCCCCATTGCATCGTCTAAGCCATGCAGTGGATAAGGAGTGTGACAGTCCCATTTTTGATACTTAGCATCTCTCACCTTGACTGCTGCTCCTGCGAGTTCGTCAGGTGTATCATAGAGCCCTACCATCCCCACAAGTTTCTTTTCATTACTCATGATGTGCTCCTGAAGGTTGTGCTCCTGGTGAAAAGGCTTTGGCTTCTGCAATCGATATGGTTGGTAAGAAGCGACAGAAGAGTAGCATTAGGGTTAAGAATATACCGAAGCTACCGATAAACAAAAACCAGTCAATGATGGTTGGTGTAAAGTAATCCCAACTAGATGGCAAATAATCCCGATGTAAACTACTTACAACGATGACAAATCGCTCGAACCACATACCCACGTTAATGAGAATGATAATAGGATACATGAGTAAAGCAGAACGTCGAATTTTCTTAAACCATAGTAGTTGAGGGAAAATTACGTTACAAGAGAACATTGTCCAATAAGCCCATGCATATGGACCAACGGCTCTGTTCATAAACGCGTAGCGCTCGTAGGCTACCCCACTGTACCAGGCAATAAAAAGCTCAGTTATGTATGCGAATCCTACCATCATGGAAGTTGTGATAATAACTTTATTCATTAGCTCTAAGTGATCGTCTGTTACTAGGTATTCTAGTTTAAACATCTTACGCATAATAATGATTAAAGTTGCCACCATTCCAAAGCCACTGAAGATCGCTCCAGCAACAAAGTAGGGTGGGAAAATTGTCGTATGCCAACCAGGGATGACAGAAACGGCAAAGTCAAAAGAAACCACACTATGCACACTTAAAACTAGAGGTGTTGCAAAACCAGCAAAAAGCAAATAAGCTTTTTCGTAGTGTTGCCAAGCACGATGACTACCTGTCCAACCAAGGCTCAAAATTCCATAAGCCATTTTGCGAATAGGGTGTTTAGCTCGGTCACGAATAGTGGCAAAGTCAGGAACCAATCCGGTATACCAGAACATGAAGGAGACTAGCCCATAAGTTGAAACCGCAAAAACGTCCCACAAAAGAGGAGAACGAAAATTTACCCATATGTCATTATGGTTGGGTAAGGGAAGTAGCCAAAAAGCAGCTAACCAAGGTCGACCTGTATGGAAAAGCGGAAATTGCAAAGCGCAAATTACCGCGAAAATCGTCATGGCTTCGGCAAATCGAGCGATAGCTGTTCTCCAAGCTTGTCGGAGTAGAAACAAAATCGCACTAATCAATGTTCCCGCATGGCCAATACCGATCCAGAATACAAAGTTGACAATGGCAAAACCCCAACCCACCGGGTTGTTGTTTCCCCAAGTACCAATACCGTAGAAAACGGTATAATAGATTCCCACTAAAAATAACGTTGCCATTCCTGATGTTATCGAGATGGCAATCCACCAACGAAATGTAGGAAAGGATTCTAGTGGTCTATTGATATCATTATCAAGCTCCTGAAAGCTAACTTCCCGTGTAGTTAGAGGAGCTGGTCGTAATATAGTATCTACACTCATTTAACTATTCCTAACTTCTAGACGTTTTCACTAGGATTTCGTACTTTACCCAAGTAAGAAATACTCGGCCTTACGTTAATTTCTTCTAAAACTTTATAAGCACGAGATGACTTGGCGATTTGAGCAACGTGGCTGTTGGGGTCATTGATATTTCCAAAGTGAATTGCTTGAGAAGGACAAACTTCTTGACAAGCGGTTTGGATAGCTCCGTCAGCTACTTCCTTGCCGTCATTCTTGGCTTCAAACTTGGCAGAATTAATGCGTTGGACGCAGAAAGTACATTTTTCCATAACCCCTCGTGATCTTACGGTCACTTGAGGGTTAAATGCCAACTCTTGAACGGAGTCACGAAGATCGCGGTAGTCATAGTAGTTAAAACGTCTTACCTTATATGGGCAGTTGTTAGCGCAGTAACGAGTACCTACGCAGCGGTTGTAAACCATTTCATTTAAACCATCGGGACTGTGAGCCGTTGCCTGAACAGGACAAACTGATTCACAAGGAGCATTGTCACAATGTTGACAAAGCATAGGTTGATGGTGAATGGTTGGATTATCTTCATCTCCCCCTTCGTAACGATCGATACGAATCCAGTGCATTTCCCGTCCATTGGAACATTCTTCTTTTCCAACAAAGGAAATATTGTTTTCTACTTGGCAAGCAAGCATACAAGTATTACAACCAATACAAGAATTTAAGTCAATGGCCATGGCCCACTTATAAGGGGTGGCATTTATTGAATAATCATAGTGGTCATGAAGCTGTGAGTAGCTTGGTTTGTGTTGCTTATGATGGAAAACTTCGGAATCTTTTTTGAATTTGCTAAGAGTTGTATCTAAAGCAAGAGGGCGATCTTCCATAGAGAAGTATTTTTGGGTACGTACTAAAGTATATTTTTCCCCATTCTTCTTTACCTTCACATCGGGAAAGTGCCAAGGACTATCAGGTGTTCCTTTTAGAGCGCTGATGCTATGACCTTGCTTGCTTCCAATCGTTCCTGCTTTTTCTCGACCATGACCTAGAGTGGCCACTATAACATTGTCTGCTATTCCCTTAACGGGTAAAACAGGTAGTTGAATAGTCGCTTTACCTGCTTGAATATCTATAAGATCATTCATTTCTACACCTAGCTTTTTGGCTGTGGTGTGGCTTAGCATAGCAGCATTATCCCAAACTAGTTTAGTTGTAGGATCAGGAAGTTCTTGGAGCCAAGGATTATTGGCAAAGCGTCCATCATAAAGAGAGTGGTGAGGAGTGACTAGTAGCTCGTATTCCCCACTTGCCACAGAGGCTTCACCCAACTTATTTGCTTTGTCAGCATTAAGTTTGGGAAATTCTGTTGTTACGATTTCACCTATAACACCTTTTTCTAAAGATTTAATCCATTGGCGTTCTTTTTTATCTTTATTGGCATAATAGCGAATGTAAGAGTACCATAGGTTTTCTGTATCATTACTGCGGTAATCAAGACCCTTGCTATCTTTAGAAATTCCTCGAGCCCAAACTAAAAGAGATTCAGCTTCTTGACGGGTGTCATGAAGTTTGCTAATAGTGGGCTGGCAAAAAGTGTAAAGACCATCGCGAGGAGCAGCATCATTCCATGATTCCAAGTTATGATGACTGGGAAGAGCATAAGTACATGCACTCATTGTTTCGTCAATGTAAAGTCCGTGAGCAATAGTTAACTTAGCCTTCTTGAGTAGATTGGAAAAATCATTTCCAGCCCATGAATATACAGGATTGGTTCCCATGCAAATGAAAACGTCCACTTCTTCAGAGAAAGCTTGCTCAATTTCTTCTTGAGAATTCGCAGAAAGAGTTGCTGGCTTAGAATTCCAAGCTAATGTTTTACCAAAAGCTCCCAGCTCTTGATTAATTAGAGCAACGGTTGCTTGAACAGCTTTGGAATGATGTGGTCCTGCAACAACAAGTGATTTTTCTTTGTGAGAGTTCAGGTCACTAACTAAACTTGACAAGTTAGTTTCTGATAGGTTATGTTTTTTGGCGTATTCGCTAAGTTCTTTGCCTTCTCCTCTAAGAGAAGCTAAAAGAGCTTTCGTAAAAGAAAGCATCTGCGAAGAACGTAAACGAAAGCGAGTGTCGGCATTGGAGCCAGTTACTGACATTGTGGACTCTACCATGTAGAGGCGAGACATTGTCGGGTTTTTATCACTAATTTTTCGTTTAGTGATAAACTCTCTCACGTTCTCGGGAACAATTCCATCTGTGCCTAAAAAATCTGATTCTAGGCTCAATATGATATCTGCTTGAGAAAACTTAGGTAGGCTCTCTCCCTCTTGTTCAAAAACCTCTTCCCAAGTTCCTTGACGCAAGCCATCATGAATTGCTTCATAGACCAAATGGCGAAGTTTAGGTTGGATATCTTGAAATCTTTTTACTAAGTCTCGCTCAGATGGTCCAATGTTGGACCGAGTGACTAGTACGACAGACTTAGCTTCTTTTAATTTGCCTATGATATCTTTATCGGCATCTTCCCAGGAAACCTTTTTCCCATCTTTTAAAGGATGTCGTAATCGATCAGGATCGTAAAGAGAAAGAGTTGAGGCTTGCATAGAAGAAGTTGATTTACCAAAGTTGATAGCAACATCAGGATTCCCATCTATTTTGATAGGACGTCCATCAACTGTTTTTACAAGCATTGGGTAAGGATAGTTTCCGTCTGTCCAAGTACTCGCGTAGTAAACAGCCTCTCCGGGTGTTTGGTATTCGGGTAAGTTGGGGCGACTAACTATTTTCCGAGGTGGAACTCGGTCGCAAGCAGCTAACCCATATGCCATTGTCAACCATGCCGCTGAGTTTTTCAACATTGAACGCCGTGTCATTGTTAGCGGGGTTGATACCTCCTCATGAGTCCTTAAAGCGTAAGGTTTCAACTGAGCTGGTATGGGTAGACTATTCTGTGGTTTCTCCAGTTTATGTTTCTCGACCATCAAATATCTCCATGTGTTTTAGCGATGACAGGCGCTACAGTTGATCGGCGCTCGGGTAGATTTTGTTACGATAGGGTGACCTTCCGGCAATGTAGCAACGTGCCCTTTTGGAAGATGTTCGGTATCTTTGCTTGTCATATTCTCACTTTTGTGGCCTGTTACCACTTCTTGTTTCTTCGGAGTGTTGTGACAATCTAGGCACCAACCCATCTTTAAAGAATTTTGCCGACGAACAACTGTCATTGTCTCGATGGGACCATGACACTCGTTACAGGTTACTCCTGACGAGATATGTCGGCTATGGTTGAAGTAAACAAAGTCTGCAACATCATTTACCTTTTCCCACTGAATGGGAGTTTTTTCTTCCCAGTGTTTTTTCAATAAATTAATTTCTTCACTTGGTTGCCCACTACGATTATTAGGATGAACTTGGCTGTGGCAGTTCATACATGTGGAGATAGGGGGAATTGTTGCATGGGCTCCCTTTTCTACATTGCTATGACAGTAAACACAGCTAATTTTCATTTCGCCAGCATGTAGTTTATGGGAAAAATTTATTGGTTGATCGGGTTCATAGCCCGTTACTATGTTCGCTGGCCACATAGCATATAAGAAAAAAGAAAAGCCAAGTAGCCCGGAAGAAAGAGCTACTGTGACTGCAATGTAAATTCGTCGCTCGAATCTTTTGGTAAACATTATGTACCTCTAGACTATAGAAAAGATTAGTAAGTTTGAGAAGCTAATTTTAACTATACTCCTTATGCATACCTATCAAGACTGTAGGGCAAAATTTTTTTTCCCTATTATTTTTGCTCTAAGAGAACAAAGTTCAGTAGAGATTTTGGCTACACAAAAAGGGGATTGGTTAGTTTGTAGGTTAGGTGTTGATTTAATTTGCAAATACACTCCAAAAAGAGAGTGTTATCTCAAACCGTATTTTACTGAGAAATTGGTCAATAAAGATTTTGTTTTGGGAGGGTTTGACCATTTAAAACTATAGGTTAAATCCTATGACCGCATAGCTTATCAGATAAATATCTATTGCGCAAGAAAAAACTATGGGAAGGAAATAAATTATTCAATGATAAGGTTTTTAATCCCTTTTGTTTTATCCCATAAGATTTCTACTTTGTTAGCTTTAAATTGAACCCAGCGAGAAAGAACAAAAAATAGATCAGAAAGTCGGTTTAAGTAAATAACTGCTTGAGGGTTGATGTTTTCTTGGAGGGAAAGGCTCACAACAACTCTTTCTGTTCGACGACAAACGGTACGAGCAGAATGTAGAAAAGCATTTAATTTTGTTCCTCCAGGCAAGACAAAATCTTTTAGAGGAGGGATATTTTCTTGGCAAGTATCCATTAACTTTTCTAGAGCAATAACTTCTTCTTTGCCAACAATGATCATTTGAGGCCAACGTTTTTCTATCGGTGTGGCCAGGTCTCCCCCTAGATTAAAAAGATCATTTTGAATAGCCTCTAACCATTGATCTAGGGAAGTTGCACTCTTTAAAGGGAGTTCATCTATAAACTGTCTACATACGCCGACACAAGAATTTAGTTCATCAACAGTACCGTAAGATTCCAAGCGTAGAGAGTTTTTAGGAACTTCAGATCCATCAGCTAGACGAGTTGTTCCTTTGTCGCCTGTGCGAGTGTAAACTTTCGTAATTCTCATAATTAATGTTTCGATACCTAAGTGTAAAAAAAAATGAGACTAAGAGTAGCACGAGGCTTGTTTTAGAGGTAATTCTATGGTGAAAGTAGCCCCTTGGTCCTCGATACCCTCGGCTGTGATTACTCCGTTATGCTGTTCAATGGTCTTTTTGCAAATGGCAAGGCCTATTCCTGAACCTTCATATTTGGCACGAGTTTCCAATCGCTGAAAAATCATGAATATCTTTTCCGAGTACTGAGAGGAAAAACCTATTCCGTTATCTTGGATGGAAAAAATAATTTTATTGGGAAATTTTTTAGCTTGGATGAGAATTTTGGGAGTTCTTTGGGGGTGGTGGTATTTTAAAGAATTGAGTAGTAAATTTAGAAGAAGCTGACGAATTTTTGTGTAGTCTCCCTCGAAGTAGGTATCTTCGGGAATTTTTAAAGCTATCTGAGCACCTACTTCTTCTACACTTTCTTTTAGTTCAGATAGGACATTCTGGCAAATCTCCTCCAAATGGATTTTGCTTAAAGTTCCTAGATTGTCTATCCTGCAAAATGTGAGTAAGTCTGTTACTAATTGTTGCATATCTTCTGCAGTTTGAAGTATTCGCTCTAAATAGCAGGCGGCATTACCTTCTAATGTATTTTTTGCTAAGCTCTGTAGCCGAGATCCTAAAGTGAGAGTTTTTCGTAAAGGTGCTTTTAAGTCGTGAGCAACAATGTTTGTAAAATCTTGTAGTTCTCGATTTTGGACTAGAAGCTTTTTTTGTTCCTTTTTATGACTTGTGACATCGTGACTAACCCATAGAGCAAGTGGTTCTTCCTGGTGAATAATTCTTATCACTTCTGCAGAAAAATAACACTCTTCTCCTTTAATGCTTTTTAGGGAGTATTCTTGTTTTACACTTTTTCCTGTGGATAGAACTTGGTGAATTATTTTTTGGAATTTGTCTGCTAGTCCGGAAGGTAATGTCTCGTGGATAGTTTTTCCAGTTAATTCCTTGTTCGGAGTAGTGAGTAAATTCTCAGAGGAAGTAAAAACTTTCTTATAACATCCTTCAGCATCTAATAGCCAAACTAAGCCTGGCATTTGCTGTAAGATTCCTTCAAAAAGAGAGCAATCTTCCTGCAAGCTCTGATATTTAGAAATATCACTGCTTATAATCACGGTTTTTCTACCTTACATTTACGGGTTTTTGTACTACACAAGTATTAAATGTTTGCAGTCCATAATCTGTTTAGTCTTATATAATACGGAACGTATAAGCAAATTAAAAGAAAAAAATTTTTTTTTCTAAAAATTTAATATTGCTTTTTATAGTGCTCTTTTTCTCTATTTTTATCCAGCGTTTATGACTGGGTTAGAGGGGGAATTATTTGCAAGAGGAGATAATTTTGTTTAAGTGCTCTAAATTCATACTTACATCTGCAGGAAAATTTTCTGAGGCTTCTTGCAATTTCATAGGAAGAACATTGGGGTTAGATTCTTGAGCAAATTCATAAAGAGATCTTTTTTCTCCTCCAACGTTAATTACCCCACAGGCGTCTGCTTCAATAAGTTTTAGGATAGTGGGAGCAATTTCATCATGGTAGATGTTCGATTTAAAAGAATCAACAAACGCACGTGGATGTAAAAAAGGACGCTTTAAGAAAGCTACTCTTAATATGAGAGATCGAGGGCACATTCTGACAGCACATTCCCCTCCTAGCTTGGACCATGCATATTGATTTATAGGAGAAATAGGATCGGTCTCGTGATAGTTACCTGTTTTTCCAGGATAGACATAATCGGTTGATATGTAGACTAACTTGGAGTTGTTTTCGATAGCAGCCAAAGCTAGGTAGCTTGTTCCTAGGATATTTGCTTCTATGCTCTGTTTTGGATTTTCTTCATGAACTTTCATTGGTTTAGTTAGAGCAGCACAGTGAATGATAATTTTGGGCTTTATTTCTTTAACAAATTGTTGAACTGCCTCTAGGTTAGTTATGTTTATTTTTTCTTTAACAGGGTGTATTATTTCATGCTCTTTGTTTATTCTTATGATTTCTTGTCCTAGGGTTCCAGAGCCTCCTGTTAGAAGTATTTTTGTCATTTCTTTTTTCCTTCTTTGACTCGGAAAACAGGAATTACTCCTCCTTGAGCACTTACATTGATAACATCTTTGCCTGAGGTGCGTCCTAACATTCCGACATATTTCCCCCCAAAAACAAAGGGACTAAAGTTGACAAATTTTTCTTCTGTAATAATTTGATTATTTTTGATGACAGGAAATTTAATACGAGGAATGGGAACTTTTTCTTGGACGGTCCACCAGGGACAACCTATATTTCTATCAACACAATCTTCCCAGTCGGCTCTTTCTGCAGAATCTCCCACCATAACTCCTGATCCACCTGCTCCCCAAGAAGGTTTTAGAACTAAACGTTCTCTATTTGCCTTGAGAAATGATTTTAAGTTAATTTCTTCTCCCTCAGGAGAAATTGTAATTGTTTCATCTAGTTTTCTTGTCCAGGGAATATGCTTTTTGATGGCTTCAACTTCATCTTCTTCAAAGTAGTGATGATGAAAAGGGTTTGTTAAAAACGAGAGTACAGCTTTTTCCGAGCCTAAAACAGAACGAAAAGAATTGATCATGCAGACAGATGGTTTGGTTACTCCTTGGATAAAATCTTTCATTTCGCGGGGGAATCTTCGGTAAAACTCTGCTTTTAGAGTGCGTAAAATGATATTGAACGATACTCCTCCTGACCATAGTTTACCTTTTTTTAATTCAAAATCACGAGCATCGACTAAGTTAGCTTCAATTCCCTTTTCTATAAAATAATCTCGCACAATCTCGTTCTCTGTGCGCATGGAAATTTCGCGAAAATCAACTAAGGCCACTCTCGGTTTTTCAGAAAAAGACATTTCCTTGAAGCTACTTAGGACAGTATCGTAAAAACCTTGCAAGATTTTTCTTTGGACGGGTTGTCCAAAATCATCAATAAGATCTTTGTACATGGGTTCTGCATGAAAAATCTCTTCATAGGTATCGACCCAGCCTTTTCCTCCAGGATTATCGGTATTAAATTCAATGAACTTTAGTTCTTTGCCATCAAAGAGAGCGTCGTGACGGTTTATAAGAGTGGGCCTGCGGTATCCAGGATCAGCTTCTATCCATTCTTTAGGAATCTCGGAGTAGGGGAAATATTCCCGAACAACAGGGTCTTGAAAATAGAGATCAATGGTTTTATTTAGGATTTTGTCTAAAATTTCACTGGCCTTTGCAAATAGTTCAAAAGATTCCTGTTTTAGAAAGAGAGGCATAAGAGTTGTGGGAAGGGGAGTTTCTCCATAAATACAACGTTTTTTTATAATTCTTTCCTGCAGGGCTTGGCGACTCTTGATAACTTCCGAAGGATTTTTTTGCATCCATTCAACCAACGCATCTCCTTTTTTTTCTAGTTCCTCTAGGTCAACCTGAGGAGGCAGAGAAGGACGTGCTTTGTTTTTTTTATTTGCTTTGCTTGATTGAGATTTCTTGGCCGGCATAGGATTCCTTTTGTTCATGGAAAAGATAGAGTAGAAAATGATAAAATTTTTCTTCCATTGTAAATAGGCAATAGTCGACTGTCAATGATAAGTGAGGAATCAAAAGTTTTTATTGACAGGAAAACCTTACGAGACTATTCTACCAGTCGCTATTTAATATATCTGGAGCCTATTGTTGGTAGGCTCTAATACCACTTACTCTAGAGGAGAAAAAATATGGATAATGGTGAAATCGCGATAGCTGTTTCTGTTGCAACTTCCATTTTTACCCTATATCAATGGCTTATCACGATGAACTCTCGTCGTCCCAAGGTAAAAATGCTACGTTTTCAAATAGGAAAAATTTTTCTAAATGAAGACTACCAAGACTTTTGTGTTTATCCCAAACTAAACTGTATTTTGGTTAATCTGAGTGAGCTACCTAACGCTATTGTTTCGATGAAAATATTCTTTTTAACCCAAGGGAAATGGCAAGAAGGAAAAGTGACTTCCTCGCACGATGTTGAAGCCACTTTTCCTGTAATGATTCAAGGGCATTCTTCGGCGATACCCTCGAGCAGTAGTATGGAGTTTTCTTTTGATAAATATCCCCAGGAAAGCGATTTAGAAAAACTACAAATTCGAGTGGAATTGATGGACCAATATGATTGCCTTTACAAATACAGGTTTACTCGTAAAGATTTTCCGAACTTAGCAGTTGCTAAAATCCCGACCTTTGAAGAAAAAGAGGAGTTGTTGGGAGATGTTCGGCACAAAAATGATAAGGGAGAACCTGTTATTGTGCGAGCTCTGTTCCTGAAAGATAAAAAAAATCCGGCCGCTTCTGAGATTGCTATTCGAGAGTATGGAAGGAATGGAGGATGGGGTGGAACTTCTTTGGCTTGTGAATATATTAAAAATAATATAGAGGAAGATACGGAGGATCGTTTTCTTTACCATGACTTAGGTTCTTCAGACAATTTCTCAAAGAAAATATATATTCACAAAAAAGGGAATACTCCGCATTCTTTTGAGATTGAGCTGACTTATGGAGGTCGTGCGGAAAGCAAAAAATTCGCTCTTCCAAAAGAATTTATTGATTTTTTTGCTCAGGGGTAGGAGTATGGGTGGAGGGTGAGGCTCCCGCCGAACAGGGGATGTGCTTTGTTTCTAGCCAATCACACCCTCTGCTCGGCAGGAGTACGTGCGATATAAAACGTTTTTTCAATATGAAACCTATGATCCTGTGAATGTGCCTCAATACCATCAGGAGCCAATCACATCCCCTGTTCGGCAGGAGCCTCAC
>JAJDCR010000126.1 GCA_029260735.1 Planctomycetota bacterium | reverse complement strand
GTAGGGACAACAGCAAGGGCCTGCCTGCAGGGCCCTTGTGGTTGTCCGCTACGCCTAATAAAATACATCCTTGGGAAATTATTTTTTAGAAAACCAAACTACCATACTATAAGGGATAGAGGAACAAAAATGGCCTCCACCTCTTATATATTAGGGCTTTTCCTTAACTTAATGGCTTTGGGGCGTTGCCCGGGCGTTGCCCTGGGAATATTTGAACATCAATATCCCCAGTCCTGAAGGGGCGAAATATTTTAATTATTCCGCCCTTTCAGGGCTACGTTTGTGTTAATCCTATAATCCCAGGGCGTTGCCCTGGGCTAGGTTGTATAGGCCTTACAGGCCAAAACCAAAAAACCTACTCCAGACAGCCCCCATTTGGGGGGGACACGCTGAAAATAAAGACTTTAGCCAGGTTTAACATATGCTACAAAAGTAAAAAATTAAATTACAAAATCTTGTGTATAAAAGTAAGGGATTAAAACCCCTGGCTACGTTTCCCCACTGCTCCGCAGTGAATACATTCTCTACTCTTATTTCAACAGTAGACGAAGTCCTAGGCTAGGTTGTTAAAAGCTTAGAGTTTTTTATCAAAGCGAGGTTAGGCTATTTGTAAGTGTTTCATTCAATTCTACGTACTCTCCTGTAGCGACATTGTAAGTCGCTGCCACAACTACATTGCCAAATATTGTTGGCAGCAAGTTGTCTTTTGCTAAACAAAGTAACATATACTCATTCACTTTGCTTGCAAAACATGATGATTCCTCTTCCGGTAAATCTAAGAACTTAAAGTTTTTACTTAAACCACTACTCCAAGCTTTTTGGTTAATTTCCTCTACTAGATCATTAAATGAAGGACTCCAGTATTTGAATTTTGTTATATTGTAATCAGAACAGCCGCTGTAGTCATTCATTTCGTGCTCTTTTTTAATTCCTTCAATGCATTCTTCTATCGAAGAGTAACAGCCTATAGGATAACCTCCAGTGTTAAACGAATAACGCCATTCTTCACAATACCGTTTCCACATTTCATACCGTTTTACAGTTTCCTCCGAAAACTCAAATTTCATAGCTATCACTCCTTTTTGACAAAATACATCAAAAATAAAATTTTTCCAATTTCATGTCTGTTGCCAATTTCAGCAAATTTCTAAGTTGCCACGGTTGACGTAGTATTTACCTAGAGAGATTCATCAGAAATTTTCTTCATTTCTTCTATGATATTTGCTTCTAGTCCGGTCAAAGTAGCAATGGTCTCTATATCTAGTCCCATTTTTAGAGCATTGGTAACAATTTCTTGCTTTCCTTCCTGTAAGCCTTTTTGCTTTCCTTCTTGTAAGCCTTTTTGCTTCCCTTCTTGTAAGCCTTTTTGCAAACCAGTTTCGTAGCGATCCGCAAGCAAAGAGTTACGATCCATAAGAGCTTTGCGTCTGCTTTCGTATCGCTCTCTTTCTATTTCATCTTTAGTAAACACTTTTAGCTCCTTTATGGCCTGTTCTATCTCGGGAGTTGCTAGCTGATAGGGGATAGAGTCATCTTCTAAATCTTCGCCGTGCTTCAGAAAATAACTCCATTTCTCTAGCGAGCTACCAATCTTTTCAAGAGAGTTTACAAACTTTTCCAACTCAATTGTGTGAATATTCAAATGTTCCGACAAGGTCACTTTTTCTTTTACTTCTAACACCTTGAAGTGATTATAATAATTTGTTGTCACTATTGGCAGAGTGGCCTTGCAAAAAGCAATGAGAGTTACCTTCCTAAGTAAATGATACTTTTCCCCTTCTTTTAACTGCTGCTGATAAGATTTTCCCCAATAGTATAAAAGACGTTGGGGAAAATAAGCGTCTACATTGACCTGCATCTCAATAATAAACCACTCATCTAGCTCACTTTTGGCTTTTATATCCACAATAGAGAGTTTATCGTCTAAAAAATCCTGAGTGTTGTAGGGATTCATAATCTCGATTTCGACAACAAGATCTTCCCCTACTTCTTGCATAACGGCATTAATCAAACTAATCAAGAGGCCTTTGTTTGTCTCACTTCCAAATAATTTCTTAAAAACCAAATCAACAGTGGGATCTACACCTAATTTCATGCTAGCTCATTTCCTAATAATAGTTTATCGTGCTCTTGGTTATTATTACAATAATTTTTCTAAAGATTTGTCATCTTCAGAGTATTTTACCAGAGAGAGAGACAAAACTAGTGGAGTGGCATATTGTAGAGTTGAAAAGGGAACAAATCCCTTTTTGGCTTTAGTTGATACAAGTGTTTTGGTATGACAAATAACGTAAGATTAAGGGGGGGGAATTGGAGAAAAGAAATAGAAATACCAGTAGAGTTAGGGAAAATATTTTTTCATAGATTCTTTTGTTCAAAGTTGAAACTAAGTTGGGCAGGATTGTGAAATTGACGAACATTTTCATATATTTGCTTTTTTACAAATGTAGCGACATCAGAGAGTTTGTAATCGTAAGACCTATAAAACTCAAGCTCTTCTGATAACAGCGAAACGATTTCTTGGCGCTTGCATATTCCTATCCTTGCAAAAATAAGGTCAACATAATCTTCAATACTATTACAATAGTGCCATTCCCATTCATGATCTAAAGTTATCCTATCTTCTAAATATAAGACGGTGTCTCCTAAAATTTCAATAATGTTAGGAGATAGAAAATTTTTGGCTAAAGAAATAGCGGAAGAAGCTCGAAAACTCGGCGAATCATGTAATAAAAAAGAATTTAACTCTTTCCAAGACCAAGGATCTAAAATACCTATGGTGAAAATGAGATTCGAAATTTCATCTGGGGAAGAAGTTTTTGTCAGTAATCTTTTTAGAATAGGCAAAGATTGTTTAGCATTCTCTGGAAACCATGCTAAGGCATAAATAACAGAAGACGTTAGAGCCTTATCATCTTCTTGTAATAGTTGGATTAACTCTGGAACTCCGACTTGTAATGCATTGTAGCAAGAAATTTCTATATCGCTCGCTTTACTTCGAAAAGCAGTAATGTCTATCCCATTTGGTACGTAGTCTCTTCTAAAACGAAGAGCCAAATCCACAAGAAAGAAAACTATTCTGTCTCTGTCAGGAGTATTGGAGGAGGAAGTTAAATCAAGCAAAAAAGGTATTGCATAAACACTAGCCTCAGAAGTGCTCCCTTGGTGACAAAGAAAGTTATAAAGGTACTTTAAAGCTTCTTCTCGTATAGTGTGCTCTTGATGGCTAAGATTGCAGATTTGAATAGGAATATTCACGGAATTATTACCGTAACAATTTTTTAGCTTAGACCAATTAACCGCCATGTCTGTCTCCAGATTTCAAAAAATTATGATCCATAAACCTTTCTGAGTCTAAGGTATTTCCTTATGACACGTACAAATGTTATTTTTAGGCCAATCGGATAAAACCTTCCACATTGTTATTCTCAAGAATACGAAAATGTCATAATATGACGTCTGTCATAGCATAAAAACCCCTTCCCACTAATACAATCGCCATAGAGCAACAACTGAGCCGCATAATCCCAAAAAAGTCCAGCGGGTTTTCACTGCAAAGCAGTGGTCGCGTAGCGACAATAAGATATTTGGACTAAGAATTTTTTGTATTGCAAGAAATTCTTGGTCCAAATATCTCTTGTAGTTCGGGAAATTTTTCGCAGGCAGCTTGGATTTCTTTCTCCCACTTGGCCGCTAAATTTAGTCTATCGACAAGCCAAGCCGCTTCTTCTGCGCTTGTGCACTGGCACATCGCTTTTCCTAGAGAATTGGGCCGCACTTTAGTTTTCTCTTCTTCTTCTACCATCGCTTTGCGTTGTATGGACCAGCCCTTGGATCTTCCGGGCATTAAAGATCCTTGTTGCCAAGTTGTGATTTCATTGCGATCGACCATTTTTCCTCCTAACGAATGTATTTTACTTTTAGAACTAACTTAGCACGCCAGCGATAACCAATATGAGTGAGAGCGACTACGCGCGCCTCCAGCTCATGGCTCTCTGGTAGATAGAGATAGTTGACTCGGATCATGCTGCCGGGAAACTCGGGTCGCAGTTCTTGGGTCACTACTTTGAGTCCGTAGTATTTAAAGCGACTATCGAGCTTTTTGCGGACGACTTTGCCAAAATCTGTTCCCACCCACATATTCATGTCTTTGAAAAAGATAGGGGGACGACTCAAAAGAAGAGGAGCTCTTAACTCGGGGTTTGTTTTGCGAAAAAAAAGCTCTATTTTCCCTTTTCCTTTTGCTTCTTTGGTCGCCTCGTCCAGGTAGATTCGAACCAAATTGGAAAGCTCGGTTTTTTCGGCTAAAACTAAGGGGCGAGAAGATTCCTCTGCCTGATGAATCATATCTCCCCCGAAGAAAAAAGTCTCAAAAACATACCCTTCAGGAGCTAAATAATAGATTTCATTTTCTTCTGGATTCAGTTCCCAAGCAGCCTCGATAGATTCTAGATTATCTTGAGCACAAATTCCTACGCAAGTGAGAAAAATGAATAAGAGTAACCATAATTTGTTCATCAAATTTTCCTTTTTCAAATTTTTCAAATAGAGTATCAAACTTACAATCACTGACTAAGTTATGTCCATGTAATCATCTAGTTTTCTTTTAATGAATGGATCATTTGGTCTTAAGTCAAGAGCTTTTTCCATTAGCTTCCAGGCTGTGTCAATATCAGTTTTTTCTAATGACAGAGCGGTATCTCTCAACCAATCAACAATTGTTAGCCCAGAAGAATCTTTGTTTCTCCAAAAATGCAATTCTTCTCCTAAAAGTCTTATCACACTGGCATATGTTTCATGTAATAATTCTTGGTCAAAAGGTATAACCTCTACAGAATCTTGGTAAGTTGAAAAATCATCATCAAATAAATCCTTCTCTTCACCAGTTAAATACTTATTTAATTCTATATTTTCATCTTTAAATTGGTTATAAAAACCTATGGCTTCATCTCTAGGTGGCATCAACTTTTCATGGTCACCTTCTAACTTTAATGATTTTATAGCTTTAGTGAGAGTTTCTTTTTCAATAGATCGTTCCGGGAAGTAGGGTCGAGTTTGATGTAAAAATATTTGCTTTGGCTTCGAAATAGACACTTGGATATCATCCAAAAAAATAAAATCAGAAAAATCTTTAATTCCTAATAAAAAACAAAAATCTTTTACAACATTATTATCTAAAAATTTACTTCTTTTATACACCTGCAATTTAACGTAATTTCTTTCAAATGTTTTTTCTAACAATTTATACCTTGGGAGTATTTGTAAATATCTTTTTGCAGGAATACTTAACTTTGTAGGCAAAGCACTAATTTCGTGACCATAGGCAATGGAACAATCGCGCCACTTAGTCCCCTCTTGTTTTTGTGATACTGCTAATTGATCTTGCCTTCTAACATAATAAATAACAAAAACATTTTTAGCATACTTTTTGCAAATATTGAATAACATTTGCCAATGTTCTTCTTTATAAAGCCAAGAGTAATTTTCGTTTGATATAACCACATTATTCTGTTTAATTTTTGATAAGTGCTCAAAGCCTTGCACATTAAGCTTTACTTCTAGCTCATTATCAAGTCTTAAAGGAAATGGCTTAGGAATAAAATACAGTAAATCATGTTTTTCTTCTAACGTAGTCCGATTGTTTTTCAAAAACTTTTGTATAGCAGTGGTGCCTGTTTTATGTTGACCTATATGTAAATATATGTTTTCTAACATGATAACTCAATTCCTTTTTTCTTTTTAAAGTTAGGGAATCAAAACGCTTCGAGACCAACTATCTCCCTTTTTTTTATACAAATAGCGTTCATGTAAGCGATCTTCTGGGGAACCAATCCACTCTTCGATTAACTGGGCTTGAAGGATAACTCCTTTGGCATTCGTGGGAAAAGGAATTTCACTTTCCTCAGGATATTTTTCCCGGAGTAAATCCATCTGAGCAAGAAATTTTTCGCGAGAATCGATAACTGTGCTTTGGGCTTGAACTTCTAAGTAGTAATGATCGAGCAATTTACTGGAATAAGGTTTACGACTCCATTGCTCTTTCATTTTATCTTCGGGCATTTCTTTCCAGGTTCCTTGTATTCGGTATTGCACCATCCAGGTAGGCCAAAAAACGGAAAGTTCGTATTTCTTTTGTTTTTGTAAATCCTGCCATTTAGGGCTTCCCTCGCTAAAGAAAATAGTAAAACCTTCTTCGTTTACTTCTCGAAGAACCAAAACGCGAACCGAAGGCTGACCGTCAGAAGATACTGTCGCCAGAGAGCAAAGATGGGCATGGGGGTCCTTGAGTTCCCGAGCCTGACTCCAGCTCTTTTTAAATCTGTCGATGGGATTATGTATAACTACCATAACTACTCCTCAGGAAAGTTTACAACACAACGAAAACCCAAGTCACTTCTGCGAGAATGGGTAGGGAAGGGGTGCTCAAACCAAGTGGAAAGCATATACTCTCCACTGGAAAAACTTCCTCCTTTGCTGATTCGATAATGACTAGGTCCGCGAGCCGAAAGGAGCATAAGAGATATACTTGGTGAATCGGAGCACCATTCCCAAACATTACCTGCCATATGATAGCAACCGTAAGGAGAAGCCGAGCCAGGAAGAGTCTGCACTTTCATAGGCAAGGGAGTTGCCATTACCATGTCGGAAGAAAACTCCTCTGGGCTAGGAGGGACATCTGCATTGACTAAGCTACGTACAGGAGCCTGGTTCCCCCAGGGAAAAAAGAAGCCTAAAGTTCCTCTAGCTGCTTTTTCCCACTGAGCTGTGCGAGGCAAGGTTTTTCCTGACCATAGGCAATAAGCAAAAGCATCTTCCCAAGAAACATTAACAACCGGATGCTCAGGAGAATCCCAAATATAATCACTTTGCCACCAAGGATCAGGAGGATAAGGTCGCGAAGTGGCATGGCAAAAATCTAAGTACTTTTTATTGCTCATTTCATAGCGATCAATATAAAACCCTTGTCCTTGGATAACTCGTGGTTTCCAAAGTTCTTCGATATTCTGCTGGAGCCGAGAAAGCATCGTTAAATAGTAGAGGCTTTCTGAAATTTCATACCTTTTAGTTGCAGAATCTCGAACTTCCTCGTAGCACTGCTGCAAAAGAACTTGAGATTCGGCAAAATATTCCCGAATTTGAGATATTTGTTGGCTCTCAACGAGGGTGGATGGCTTGGGGATTTCTTTGTCTCGCTCTTTATTTTTATCCCCCCGATTGACTTTATCGAGAAGCTCTATTTTTCGATAAACATTGCCTAGTTTTGTCCCTATTCGGTTGACCGCTTGGTTTGATTGCTCTAAAGCAGCAACAAGGAGCTCTCGTAGGTGTCTATCGTCGCGCAAAAGTTTCTGGTATTTCTCCATGTACTCTCGAAGTTGAGCAATTTGTTGACGTATTTGTTGAAGTTGTTGGGAAGGAGCTCCTCGAATATAATTACCTCCCGCCACATAGACCATCTCTTGGCGATCTTTTTCCCATTCATAAACGCCATACTCTTGTCCCTTCTTCATCCCTGGAGGCATCCATTCCTGATGCCAACCTTTAAATCGATAGAGAATAGTATGCTCTATTGTTCGTTTTTCTCCCTGGCCATTGGTAACTTTTATTTCAATAAAACGCTGCCGAGGCGTTAAGTTGAGCTGGATAGAAAACCAAAAAGTATTGGGCCAAGGTAACAGTTTCCATTGAGAAGCGTTATTTTTACTAATCTGCCCTAAGCGCGCTTTTATCTTCTCCACCTCAACAGATTTTACCCCCTTCGTGTCTCGGATAAATCCGGCTATGCGAACTTTTTCTGGCTGGCCCACTTTGACAGTTTTGGGAGTGATCACTTGGATATGAGGTCGATCATAGAAAGGAAGAGCAAAAACGACGGAATCGAGCTTTCCTCTACGGACAGGGTGTTGATGTACCCCAGAAAAAGGCATCGCCCAAGTCAAGTAGTGAGAAATTTCGCTCACTGTAATTAATCCATCGTTGTTCTCGTCGGCAGTTTTCCCAAAATAAGGAATCGCTCGTAAACCGGAAAGAAAAAAATGGGCTAAAAAACCTCGACCTGCTCGTTCTTTAGCAATTTCTTGCATTTGGGACGACTCTAAGAGACAAACTTCTTTTCCCGGAAAAGTAGGCCAAGAAATCGAGCCGAGAGCATGAGCACTACGGCGAGCATCTAAGCAGAGAAATATTTTCTTTGCAGGAATAAGTTGGATCAAGCCTTCTAATTCTTTTAAACCAAGAGCGGTTTGTTTTCTCACTTTTCCCTTGTCACCAGGGAGTAAAAAAAAGAATTCGTTTTCTTTTTTTCGATTAAAACCATGCCCGCTAAAAAAAATAAAAACCAAATCTTCAGAGCTAGATTGAGAAAAGCTTTCTCTAAATATTTTTTTGATTTTTGATTTTTGAGCCTGATCATTCATCAACAAAAAAACATTTTCAGAAGCAAAGCGGCAGTGAGGAGAACTTAGCATTTGTGAAATATAATAAGCATCGGTGGCAGCATACTGGAGTTTAGGAAAATCTTTTTCCAATGCAGGATACTCTGAAACTCCCATTACTAAAGCCCAGTGCTTTTCCCCCCAAAGAGGAGCCATAAAAAAAAATACCAAAAGAAACCACCAAAATTTCACGATCATCTCCTTTGCTGCAAGGTACAAGTTCTTTCTTTTAGAGTTCTTTCTTTTTGGACAACCTAGCCTAGGTCAATCTCCGAGAAACTCGTTTGGGAACCTCTTGGGGGCTTCCATCCCACAGAAAAATTCGATCTCCCCCTATCTTTTGAGAAGCTTTTAAACAATTCCCTGCTTGAAGCAATATTTCTTGCGCTGTGACATCATCTTGAGCTTGGTAAGACGCTGCACCTATAGAAAAAGTAAGCTTCACTTTCTTTCCTTCGTTTTCAAGATCAATTTGTTGGAGTTTACGTTCTAGTTGTTTAGCTTCCAAGTCAATTGTTTTATGAAAATTACTGGGAATCATAAGCAAAAATTCATCATCCCCCACTTGGGTCAATAAATTTCCGGGAGACTTATATTCATGAAGACTTTCAGCTACCTGAGGAAGAATAAGGTCTATAAGACTTGTTTCATATTCGCTTAGCATACTAGAAAAATTATCTATATCAATCCAGAGAATATAAAACTCTTCTTTTGCTTCCATCTTGGAAGTAATGTCTTCAACCACTGAGACCATATTGTGCTGAAAGGTTGATTTGGAAGAAAGTGAGTTTCTAATCGAAAAAAGAGAGTATCCTAGAGATTGGCTTACGAGTTGAATCAAGTTGCGATGCGCTGTTTTTAAAGCATCACTTTCGGAAATTAAGTTCCGTTCTTTTTCATTTAAGATGACCTGAATAATGCCTTCTCCCCCTGCCGGTGACAAAATCGGTAAACTATACTCACCGGTACTTTCTGAAACAATTTTTTTTTCTCCTCGAAAAACCTGAGCAAATTTATGGTCCTTACTTAGATTAAAACGATGGAGAGCTTGTTTCTTATGGGCTGCACGAACAACTAGATAATCCCCTTCTTTGAGCAATATAGTCGCATTAGCATAATTCAAACCTTTTTCATGGCACATCATGGCAACCATCTTATCTAGAAGATTTTGTTCTTTTTGGCAGCTCCAAAGTTCTCTTAAAACATTGGGAGCTCGGTAAAGCTTTTCTAAGAGTTGCTTAGTTTGAATGATTCCTTTGACAGTTTCGCCAGCTTTTCTCTTTTCTTCTTCTAGCTTGTCTCGAAGTTCTTGCTCAAATTCACGTTGGGCCTCAATGTTTCGAAAGGTACAGAGTAAAGATGATTTTTTCTTTGTTGTTTGTTTTTTTATGGTAACAACAACCTCCATCCCCCCTCGTTTCTTAGTAATAATACGTAATTCGGCCTCAATATGTTGATCTTCTTCCAAGTGCTCTAATCTTTGGGTGAGTTTCTTGAGATCTTTCTTGTAGATAATATCTTCTAGCTTCTTTTTTTCCTCGACGAGTTTAGATTCCTCAAACTGAGTTAAAGATTCAAAAGCGGGGTTAAGTTTTTGAATCGCGAGGCTTTTTGCATCAACCACACAAATGGCAATGGGAAGTCCATCAAAAATATCATTGCTAACGCCATTTTTGCTCTTTGCCATAAAACAACCTTTCTGATATATTCTTTTGGAAGAGTTGCCAATTCTACAAGAAAACATTTTTCGGTGCAATTGAATATTCAAGGAGTTCTCAATTTCTCTACCTAACAACAAGAGACAACAAGAGACAACAAGAGAAAACAAAAATCCTCTACGTTTACAAAGGCGGCGAGAAAAACAGTTGGAAAAATTTCACTAGGAGATTTTCAATGAAGAAATGGATAATATGGCTAGGGGGGATATTAGTTCTCGCTCTTATTCTGAGTTTAGGTATTTTAATGGGAGACCGCTCTCCTCAAGATCGGCGCGTGCGTTTTTCTCTGGTCGAAGTTCATATTTCCCAAGATCAATTGAAAATACTTAGCCAAGCAGGCTTTGCTTTGGAATGTTCGTTCTACGAAAAAAAAGGCGAGGAACTAACTTTTCGTATCCCTATGAGCACACGAGAGTTTCAAGTTCTTAAGGAAAAAAACATTTCCTATCAAGTTTTGGAAGAAGATATTGCTAAGTCCTATGAAATCCCCAAAGAAAGCACATCGTGGTGGACAACTTCAGTCAAGGAAACAAAGCAAAGCGAGGATGCGCCTGAAGAACCTTCAGGCCCAGTAAAAACGATGTCTCTGGGCTCTTTTGGTGGGTTCTACACCATGAACGAATTTCACCAAACTTTAGATGACCTTTATGAGCGTTATCATGATAAAAACATTATTACGAAGCGTAAATCTATTGGGCAAAGTTTCGAGGGACGAGAGATTTACATGGTTAAGATCTCTGACAATGTTGAAGTAGACGAAAGAGAAGAGGAGCCGGGTGTTCTCTACACAGCAATGCATCATGGACAAGAAGTTTCCGGCATGATGACAGTCGTTTATTTTATGCACTATCTTTTAGAAAACTACGAAGATCCTCGTGTCCAAGATATCATTCATAATCGCCAGCTTTATTTTATTCCTATGATCAACACAGATGGCTTTGCTTACAATGAAAAATACTTTCCTCAAGGAGGAGGAATGTGGAGGAAAAACCGAAACGGAGAAGGAGTGGATTTAAATAGGAACTATGGCCCTGAGGACTATTGGGATTCAGAAAATCAAGGGTCTAGCGATTACCCTTGGGCTCAAAATTACCGAGGAAAAAAACCTTTTTCGGAGCCAGAAACTCAAGCTCTTCGTAATTTTTTACAAAAAAAGAAAATCCATACCGCTTTCAACTATCACGCTTACAGCAATCTATACATCTATCCCCACGGTTTTGAAAATGTCCCTGCTCATCCTCTCTACCTGGAAATGGCTGAAAAGATGTCCGCCAGTAACGGCTATCGAACGGGAACCCCTGGAGATTTACTCTATCCTGTAAGAGGCTACTCCGACGACTACTTTTTTGCCCAAGACAAAGAGAAAGACCCTATTTTTGCCATAACTCCTGAGGTCGGGACTTACTATGACAATTTTTGGCCCCGATCAGATCGAATTTTCCCCTTGGCTCAAGACAACCTGGAGTCGAATCTCCTCTTGGCTGAATACGCAGCCAAAGTAGCCCAAACTCCTCTTGCCCAAGAGACAACAGAGGAAGCTAAAGCAAGAGAAGAAACAAGCGAAGAAGCAAGCGAAGAAGCAAGCGAGGAGATCTCTTCAGGAGAAAAAACGGAGCAGTGAATTTTACAGCGTAAGCAAAAAATAAATCCCTGCAGCAAAAAAAGCAGAGATAGGAAGGGTTAGCAACCAGGATAAGAGAATTTCTCGTATTACTCTAATGTTTGCTTGTCGGGTAACTATTCCCATACCAAATAGAGTGCCACAAGTAACGTGTGTAGTCGAAACTGGAGATCCGAGCAAGCTAGCTCCGAAAACAATTGCCGCCGTGCTTATGTTGGTAGTGAACCCCTGTCCTGTCTCTATTTTAGTAATTTTTTGACTCATGGTTTCGGCAACTTTGCGAGCATTGATAATACCGCCGGTAGCCATAGCGATGGCTATAATCATAAGTAAAAATGACGGGGAAAAATTTTCTCCTTGAATAACAAGTAGCAGAGCAAAAATCTTGGGTGTGTCGTTCAATCCTCTAGCAAAGCTTACGGCTCCGGCGCTCAAGAAATGTCCTATATCAATCAAAGCATGGAGTGGAATCTCCATAAATTTTCCCTGGTACTTCATTACAGATCTATTCTTAGTGTCCGTTGAAAATTCCCATTCCTCCATTTTTCTCAGAACAAAAGATTTTCTTTGCGGCAAAGTCTCTTCTTTTTCAGTAGAAGAGGATAGCTCTTTCGTTACTTTCAAGTATTGTCGTAAGTGATTGAGGCAAAAATACAAAACACCTCCCATCGCCACAGCAATAAAAGGACTCAACAAAAGAGGAGTTAAGAAATTATGTAGTAGAGCGGAAAGTTTGATCTCTTGCCCTGCCATAACAACTCCAGCTCCTGTCAATCCACCAATAAGAGCATGGGTAGTCGAAATGGGAAATCCTGTTAATGTGGCAAGAAAAACCGTGATCGCCGTTCCAAATGCCACCGCAATAAAAAATTCTATCGGCAGTGCTGTTGATACAGAGAAAAGTCCTTTGGCGGAAAAAGACTTTATCAATCCTTGGCTCAAATATATTGCACAGAGAGAACCTGAAAAAGTTGTTATAGTGGCCCAGAGAAGAGTGCTTCGGTAACTCAATATACCACTGCCATAAAGAGTTGCCACGCCTTTAAAGTTATCGTTACTACCATTGCTATAGGCCACAAAAATCACAGCCAGGAGGAGGAGTATTGTCAAAGTCATTGATTTCGATTACCTAACTAGATTTGATTATGAAGTAAAATTTTGAATGCTACTAAAAACGAGTTTTATCTATAGTCTTTGATTACATCTAGACTTTTTAAAGCCTTGGATTTATGATATATAAGCTTCCTAGCTTATAAGTTATGTCAATAATATCTATCGAATTATTATTTTTTTTTATTCATCAGGAGATGAAAATGAAAAAGGTTTTACTTGTATTTTTAGCTATTTTGGTTTTTATTATGATTACCTACGCATGGTTTAGCTCGGCTGTATCCAATAGGTTTGAGCAAACTTTGGCTGAAATGGAAGCGAAGGGAGATAGCTTTCAACTTCAGGATTTAGCGATCGTTATACCTGAAAATGAAAGTAATGTTGCTCTTATTTATGGGCAAGCCTTCCAACTTTTACCCGAAGACATAGACGATATAACTGAGCAGATCAAGCCTCTTCTAAAAGAGCTCCCAGCAGAAATTCCTCTTGACCTCAAAGAAAAACTAGAAAAAAACACAAAGCTCTACCAATTGCTCGAACAAGTTTCTTTTGACTCTTTCTGTGCTTATCCTTTGCAGTGGGAAAAAGGGATGCAAATGGAAATCCCACACCTAACTGCGATTAACCAGATTTCTGTCCTGACAACCCTGCAAATTTATATTTGGGCAGAAGAAAAAAAATACCCAGAAGCGATGAGTCTTCTCCGAGCGAGTGTTGCCCTAACTAATTCGATACACAAGGAACGCATGATTATATCAGCCATGTGGGAGAATAGTCAATACAAACGCTTAATGGACATGCTCTTTCCTCTTACTCAAAGACACCCGCAACTCATTTCTGAGATCAAAGAAATCATGAAACCAGCTTTGCAGCAAGAATGGAAAGCACGCTTAGACAGTGCTGTCGCAGCAGAAAGGGTTTTTGGTATCAACATATTCCTAGATGTCCTCAAAAAAAATCAACTGGATGATTTTTATGATATGGGTGGATTCTACCGCTTACCTTCTTCCATCGTACGTCCTTTCGTTAAACTAGACGCCCTTGCTTACTTTAGACTGATGGGAGAGCTTTCAGAAAACTCCTCATTGAATTGGCAGGAAAACTCGAAGAAGTTAAAAGCGATAGAGCAACAAGTGGAAAACCTTCCTTGGTATGCCAATGTGACCAAAATATGCCTACCTTCTTTCCACTCCTTTATTATCCAAGGAATGAAATTTGATGCAAAACGAGAGACTTTTCTCTTGGCTTTAAAGGCACAAGAACTCCAACAAAAAGGAGATGATATCCCCGAAAACATAGCAAGTATCGCCCAGATAGAAGGAGTATCCAGCAAAGACCCTTTTGAAGACGAAGATTATTTGTGGATAAAAGAGGAAAGGGAATGGAAGATATATTGCAAAGGGCCCAATGGTAAGGACGACTACTTGAGCGATGACGACGAAGGCTGGAGTTGGTCTGTTCAGCAAAAAGAAAATTGAGCTATTTTGATCTATTTTGCTCTATTTTGCTTTCTAAGTGAATTGCTACAAGATTGTTACCAAAATAAGTCTTTCTTTGCTGTTAATAAGGCGTGTCGTTTCTGACACGTCCTATTACTTAAATGGATATCACTGCCTCTAGAAGTAGAAAGGTCTTACAATGGTAACAGAAGGACTTCCTCAAATAAGACTACACGATTTACTTTGTAAGGACTATTCGTTCTGGCGACTTTTTCCGATACACTTGAGGGCAAAGGATCTTGACTTGACTTTGGCCATCGAAAACCCTCGTTTATTTCTCTATACTTTTTTGTCTCTTCAATTTCCTGGCGACTCAAACAAATCAATAGAAGAGTTTATCAAAAGCCTAAGCAACGAAGAGGTAAAACACATCGCTCAATTGGTTTTCAGACGAATGGTTATGGGAATTTATCGCTCCCATCAAGAATCTGACTTAAAAAAAATCATCCACCACTTAACAGTTTGGTTATTAAGGGAGGGTTTTTTTGATTTAGAAAACGACCCAGAAGTAGTCGATAAAATAACAGATCACTTAAAGGAAAACTATGAGAGTCTTCGAGAGGATATAGGTTCATACACAGGATTAAAGTTTAAGTCTAAACACTTAAATTTAACCGAACAAGTAGAAGAATTCGACTACAAACGCAAATTCGATTCAACTAGTTCTAAGCAAAAAATTAAAGCACGCCCTGAACCTAGCAAAAAAGTTAAAACTGAGCGCAAAAAAATACAAAAGTCTCAGGATATCACAAGAGCCCAAGAGATCTTTCCTGAAAAGATAGAAGAGAAAACTTTACCCCAACCTCAAGAAAAAGTAAAAAAATCCGAGGATATTTTAAGAGATAAGAAAGCTCCCGTATCAAGACTAGATGAGGTTCAAGAGCTTCCTTCCGATATCGAAACTTCCATAGAACTACCCATGTACTCTGCCGAGAAAAAAAGAAGAGCTAGTTTATTAGAAGGCCTATTTGGACTTGTTCTCTTGCCACTTACCTTAGTTTTTCATTTGGGAATGGGGATAGGGAAACTTGTGGGAAAACTAGTCTCTTCCACCCTAAGACTTAGAGGAAAATTAAAAAAGTACTTCACTCAAAAAAGAAGCGATGCTAAAAGAAAATGTTTGTACTTAATGGAAGAATATCTCAGTGGGCAGGCAGCCGAGCCAGGTTTTTTGGAACGTTTTTGCGCTCAATTTAAAATAATTATCCTCTTATTCCATCACCTTCTGGGCCTTTCCTTTGTCACCTTCATTGTCTTAGTTGATAATGTCGTTTCTATTTTTGTTAGCTATATTCAAAACATCTATCAAACTTGGCGGCATATGAAAACTTTGCACCGTAGATTAAGCCGAGGAGAAAAAATCGCCGAATATTTTGCTCAGGATCATGAGCAGGTTTCTCGTCAAGTAAGTCATATTTTTTCTTTTTATTTTTTCCGGAAAGAAGGCCCGGAGAAAAATTTCTATTCTGAGCAAGCTTATCAGAAAGAATTTCCCTGTTGTGCGCTAGAAGCGGTCTTAGACACCAGGAACAAGATAGACCAACTAAGAAGAGATCTTGCTCTTTTAACTTCTGCCCAAGGAAAGGAAACCGCAAGATCTACAGCTTTTGAATTTTTGAGTAGCTTTATTCCTAACCCGCTCGATTTTCTTTCGCCTTTGAAGGACTGGTTCATTCTAAGGTTTTGCATAAAATACCAGCGGCAAGACTTAGAGTTTACCTATGTTAAATTTATCATCAGCCACAATTTAGTACTCCAGTTTTTAGAAGAAGAAGGATTTTCTCTAAACCAAGAAAAATCTGACTCGTGGTTTTTACTCAAGCCCTTGCAACATAACGAACTCATTATGAAACAAGTAAAGAAATCTTTGAAGAAAAAAGACTTAAGCCCCGAAGTAAGTTCTTTGATCCGAAAAAAGAAGGTTTCTTCGATGAAAGAGGCGATAGAGTTTTACCAAGAGAGTCTCCAGAGGCTCCAGCAAATGCTTTTTTCTTGCCAGGCCCTAGCCTACCCCAAAAACTGGTTCCTTTGGCAAATAGGACAAGCTTTATACAAATTCAAATGGCAGTACAATCTAGTAGAGTGTGATCCCCTTTATCTTTTGGAATGGGAAAAGCGACTAAGGCCACTAATTGCCCAAGAGCTAAAGAAAATGGAACATGACATAAGCGATGAAGAAAGAAAAAGGCGAAGTTGGGAAAACAAAGATTGGCAATATCGCTACCGCTGGAATAAACGCAACTTTTTACGCTACTAGCTTTATCTGTTGGGGGGATATTTCAACGAGAAGGTTTTCTCCAAACATTGGCCCAAAATTTGAGAGCGTATTCTGAAAAAAAAATGATCCACGAAATTCCGTACACTGAAAGTGTTACACATCACAGCCCAGGGGATAGTGAGCCAAAGGCGAACGGTACCCTGGGTCACCGATTGGCCCAAAAATAATATTTGTACCTTTTATCAAGAAATTCCCTAGGCTCAGAAAGGCAAAAAACAAAAAACAACGCCTTAACTTAATAACAGCGATCTTTGCCTTACGGGAATGACATATATGGCCGAAGAAGTGATCACCCTGTAAAAACATTCTATTCCTAAACCTATTGGCACTATTTTTGCTTTGTTTTAATTTAAAGCAATTTAACTTAAAGCAATTTAATTTAAAGCAATTTGGTTTAAAGCAATTTGGTTTAAACCAAGATCAAAAAGAAGAGCTTTAAAAAAGCTTTTGATTTCTCAAAACAAAGGAGAAAGTTTATTAAAAGAATGTTTATGCAAAATTACCGTATTCCTATTGTCAGTTGTATTTTTCTATCTATCGGAGCCTTGTTATGGTGTTGGCAAGAACACTATAGCATCCAAGAGTATGGACTGGAAAGGCTTAGCCGATCCTCACATGCTTTGTGTAGTGCTTTAGAGGGAAGTATTCGTACTCAAAATGTGGCCGGGCGTTTCCAGCGTGAGCACTTAGAAGCTATTTTAGAAAGCGTTGTCAATACAAGTAAGCTACGTTTCATTATTTTATCTCAAAACGGAAAAAAACTTCTGGAGGCAGGTGAAAGCCAAATTTTTTCTATGCCCATTGATTTTGAAGGAGAAAACCTCCAGCAGGATATTTTTCTATTTAGTAAACGGGTGCGTTTACAAGACTATCCTCTCCAAAAAGAGGCCTCCTCTGCTTTCTCTCCCAAACCAGATTTAGAGTTTGGCCATGATCATCAATTGCTTACTTTAGGGCTAGATACAAGTAAGCACTGGGAACTATACGAAAAATTTGTCCGGCGCGCTTTCTTTGCCACACTAGTGATGCTCTTTTGCACCGGAATGATTCTCTTGGTCTGGATTCTGACTATTCGAAACCGCTACCTCCAAGAAAATCTCTACATGCAAAAAACTCGAGCCAATTATCTCGAAGAACTGGGGCTGGTCGCTGCTGGTATTGCTCATGAGACTAAAAACCCCTTGGGAATTATTCGTGGCTTAGCCCAGCGAATTAGCAATAGCTCCCTTAGCCCTCAAAAAAACGTCTTCATGGCAGAGGAAATTATAGATGCTGTTGACCAAACCGTTGGCCGTCTGGACGCTTTTATGGCCTACGCCAAATTTAGAGAAGCAAAACTAGAGTCCATCAATGCGGCGGAAATTTTAGACAAAGTATCTTCGGTTCTCGCCCCTAGTTTTGAGTTTCAAGGGGTTGCTCTAAAGGTAGAGTACGAAGATTTCCTTATTTTGGTAGATCCTGAGATGTTACGTCAACTCCTTGTTAACATACTCCTCAACAGTCTCCATGCCTGTGAGGCAGGAAAGGAAGTTTCTGTAGAGTTGAAGCGAAACAGAGAGTTTGCCACTCTATACATTTGCGACCAAGGCAAGGGAATTTCTCCTGAGCTACTACCGAAGATTTTTAAACCCTATGTCAGCGACTTTCCCCAAGGACATGGCCTAGGACTATCTATTGTAAAAAGTATCGTCGATTTACACTCTTGGAACATCAAAATAGATTCTTCGCCAAATCAAGGCACAACCGTCATGATTTCCCAAATTGTATACGTTTAAAAACAAGAGGAAAAAATGTCCGCAAAAATTTTAGTGGTCGACGATGAAAAATCGTTTTGTGAACTCTACACCTACACTTTAGAGCAGGCAAAATTTCAAGTAGAAACAGCCTACAGTGCGGAAGAAGCCTTGCAGAAAATGCAAAAAACAGCTCCCTCTTTGGTTTTAAGTGATGTTCGCTTGCCAGGGATCAATGGCTTAGAATTTCTCCAACAAGCCCGTCTTCAATATCCAGAAACTCCTTTTCTTTTGGTAACGGCTTACGCCGATGTTAGAGATGCTGTCAATGCTCTCAAAATCGGAGCAGTCGACTACTTAGAAAAGCCTGTTGACCTAGATGAGCTAGTCAGTGCTGTTCAAGATGTTTTGGGAATGAAAAATCACAGCTATCATCCTGAGATTCCGGACTCCGCTAGAGAAGGCATTGTCGCCCAAAGCCCCGCGATGTTCACGATACTACGAGATGCCTACCGTATCGCCAGCAGCGATGCCAATCTCTTGATTACGGGAGAAAGTGGTACCGGCAAAGAAGTTATTGCTAAATTTATCCACGAGCAAAGCACTCGTCGAAACAAACCGCTTGTCGCCATCAATTGTTCGGCCATACCTGCAACTTTGTTAAGTAGTGAGCTATTTGGCCATGAGAAAGGAGCTTTTACAGGAGCGGTCACAAGTCGTCCGGGGAGATTTCGAGAAGCCGACGGCGGAACTTTGTTTTTAGATGAAATTGGAGATATGCCCTTGGAACTTCAGCCCGCTTTGTTAAGAGCGCTCGAAACGCGCTGTGTTACTCCAGTAGGAGCTAGTCGGGAAATCAAATTGGACTTTCGTCTCATCGCTGCGACCAATCGAAATATATGGGAAGACGTTCAGCAAGGCCGCTTTCGAGAAGATCTTTACTATCGGCTAAATGTTATTTTATTTGAGTTGCCTCCCTTGCGAGAACGCCTAGAAGATATTTTACCCCTAGCCCGCAATTTGTTATCTCAAGAAGGTGCTGCTCATAAAAAACTATCCCGAGCTGCGGCTAAACTTTTGAGTTTATACCCCTGGCCTGGTAATGTTAGAGAGTTATCCAACGCCATAGAACACGCCTGCCTGCTTTCACAGACGAGTATTATTTTACCTGAGCATTTTCCTTTAACCATAAGAAATTACGCTTTTCCTTCTCGCCTTTCTTCAGCCACTACTCCCCCAAACGAAAGACAAACTCTACGCGAAATAGAAATAGAAGCCATAAAAAAAACTCTCCTCCAAACGGAAGGTAATCGAACTCAGGCCGCCCAAATTTTAGGGATTACCCGACGAGGTCTCTTAATAAAACTCAAACGGTATGAAATAGATCTTTAGTAGTGAGAATAAAGTTCTCACTAGTGTGAATAAAGTTCTCACCGCAACTTGTTATAAGCATGCTTATAACGAAAAGAAGACAGTGAAAAAAGAAAAATTCCACTTGGCATTGTATTTGCTCTATTTGCTATGCAGTTAAAGAAAAATTAAAGAAAAACAGAAACAACAAACAAAATACTATTAGAAAATACTCCCGAACATTTGATCGAAATATTTTGCCTTATGAATAAACGATGTATATATTTTCTCTCAAGTCTTTTTATTTTCTTGGTCGGATGCACAGTGTACGAAGTGGATCATGAGCGAAAACCATTAGTTACACCTTCCAACCCATACAGTATTACGGTGGTAGGAGAAACTCTACCGGCCAAGTGGTGGCAAAGTTTTGCCGACGACAAATTAGATGATCTCATGAAAAACGCTTTGTCTAACAACCTCACTTTAAAACAAGCGGTCGCTCGAATCGAACAGGCTCGGGCTATCGAAAAGCAGCAGAGGTCTTTTTTATTTCCTGAGCTAAATGCTAATGTCGATGGCAGTTTAAGTTGGCCGGGAAAAGGAAAACGCCAGGATAACTTAAACGCCACCTTGGAGCTTTCTTGGGAGGTCGATCTTTGGAAGCGACTAGAGTCTGCCCGCAAATCGTCGTCCTACGAAGTACAAGCCGCCCAAGAGGATCTCCATGATCTCGCCTTAATCCTAAGTACTCAAGTCGCAGACAACTACTATCAGATTATAGAACAAAAGCTACAGCTAGAGTTAATTGAGCATCAGATCAAAACAAATGAAACTCAGTTAGAGCTGATAGAGCTAAGATTTGGCCAAGGCCAAGCCTCTTCTGTCGATGTTTACCAGCAGCGCCAGCAAATAGCTTCTCTCCGTACGCAAATTCCGCCCTTTAAAGCGAACTTACAGCTACTAAATAGTCGGCTTAAGGTCTTACTAGGAATGTCCCCTACCGACGGTAAATGGGAATTTTTAGGCCCACTACCCCCCTTGCCTCCTCTTCCTCAAACAGGAGTTCCCATGGATCTGCTCAAAAACAGACCCGATTTACGCAAGGTTTTTCGGCAGCTATTGGCGGCCGACTACCAAGTCGCCGAAGCGGTGGCCGATCGTTTACCTCGGCTCAGGATCGGCTCCGAAGGGGGTTTTCGAGGAAGCGATTTCCGAGCCGATGAAATATTTATTTCCCTTTTTAGCCAAATCATTGCCCCGATTATCGACTGGCACAGAAGAGAAGCAGAGCAAGAGAGACGCGAAGCTATCGTTAAGGAAATTTGGGCCTTTTACAGTGAAGCCTATCTGATTGCTATTGAAGAAGTGGAGAATGCCTTGTGGCTTGAAAAATACCAACGCCAACTGCTCCAAGCTTCTCAAGAAGAGCTCCGTATTGCTAAAGAAAATCTGCGGGAATCTCGGAATCAATATATTCAAGGACTTACCGACTATCTGCCTGTTCTCATTGCCCTTCAGTCCGTCCAAGCCCTAGAGCAAGGAATTATAATACAGCGTAGACTACTCATTTCCAACCGTATCCTCCTTTATCGAGCCATCGGAGGCACAAGTCTACTCGGAAATCCAAAAAACTAAATTTTATCAGGTGTACCCATGAGATACTTATTTTCTCTAGTTTTTATAGCGAGCATTGCTTTTTTTGTAAACCAAATGTACCTCACTAGCCCTAAAGTTAAAAAAAGTCAAGCAACCACCCTTGTTCCTCTAGTAAAAACAATGCCTCTGGTTAAAGGAGAGGCGAGAGTCTTTATTAAGGCTTATGGGACAGTGATTGCCGCGAAGCGCATTACCCTCCAAGCTGAAGTAGGAGGGCGTATTGTCCAACAAAACAAAAACCTGCAGCGCGGAGTGCTCATTCCCAAAGACGAGCTTGTACTGCGCATCGACCCGAGAGAGTACAAGCTTGTTCTCCAGCAAAGAGAGTCAGAGGTTGAGCAAGCAAAATTTGATATTGCTGTGGAGGAGGGGCGCCGAGCGGTTGCCGAAAGGGAATGGAAGTTAATGGGACAAAACGTCGCTACCTCGGACCCCGGTAAACAACTGGCTTTACGTATACCTCATCAGCGAAAAGTCAAATACCAATTACAAGCAGCTGAGAGTCTCTTTACTTCGGCTAAATTAGCCTTATCTAAAACCCAAATATACTCTCCTTTTAACGCTTTGGTCATATCAGAAAGCGTCGAAGAAGGTCAATTGGTCAGTCCTCAAACGACTCTTGCTACTCTAGTAGGAGCAGATTTGTTTTGGGTTCAGGTTTCTATTCCTCTAGCCCAATTGCCCAGAATTTCCTTTCCTAAAGATGCCTACTTAAGCGGTTCACCTGTCCAAATTTCTGTCGATACTGGAGCTGATCAGCCCATTCTTCGCTCAGGATATGTCGCTCGCCTCTTAGGAGAACTCGACCCTGAAGGGCGCATGGCCCGTGTTCTTATTGGCATTGATGACCCTCTCCTACTAAAAGCACAAGAAAGCTTTCCTTCTCAGATTACAGCAGCTAATGCTCTTTTACTAGGAACCTATGTTCGAGTGGCTATTGATGCAAGTGTCCTCAAAGATGTTATCGCTATCCCTCGAGTCGCTTTGCGTGAGGGAAACATCATCTGGGTAGCAGATGCCCAAAATAAACTTCAAATGCGCGAAGTTCAAGTGAAATGGCAACGGGAGGAAGATATTCTTATTGCTGTGGAAATGGAAGAAGGAGATAAGCTCATCACAAGTCGATTAAGCTCTCCATTACCTGGTATTGATGTACGTACAGAAAATCATGAGGCGAGGTAAGTTTTAGCATGAATAGAGAAACAGAAAAAAAAGGCTTTATCGCCTGGATGGCAAAAAATCATGTCGCAGCCAATCTACTGATGTTCACTCTCATCATCAGCGGAACCTTTGTTATGCTCAACATAAAACAAGAGGTTTTCCCCGAGTACGACCTAGATATTGTGAACGTTTCCGTTAGCTACCCGGGAGCCAGCCCAGAAGAAGTCGAAACGGGAATTCTTCTGGCCATGGAAGAAGAACTCAGAGGCCTAGAGGGTATCAAAAAAATCAACTCCAACGCTTTAGAGGGAAGAGCGAGCATTTCGGCAGAGTTGATTACGGGCATTGATCCGAATAAAGCTCTCCAGGACATCAAAGGAGCGGTCGATCGCATCAGTTCATTGCCAGAAGATGCCGAGCGTCCCTTAATTCAACTACAAAAGCGCCGCCGTAATGTTATGGAGCTAGCTTTATTCGGTGAGATAGAAGAGCGCGTCCTTTTTTACTTTTCTCAGCGAATCCGAGAAGAGTTACTGGATCTACCTCAAATCACAGAAGTCGAAATTGAAGGTGTCCGGGCCCCCGAAATTATTGTGGAAGTTCCTCAATCCACTCTCCGCTCTTATAATAAAACTTTGGGAAACATTGCCCAAATTATCCGCGATAGTGCGATCGATATTCCGGCCGGAGGAGTAAAGTCTTCTTCAGGAGAAGTTCTTCTGAGAACCTCGGAGAGACGTAATTTTGCTAGCGAGTTTGGTGACATCGCAATTGTCAGCAACTCCGATGGTACCAAAGTGCGACTCGAAGATATTGCTCAAATCCATGACAGTTTTACCGACAGCGACAAAAAGGCTTACTTTAATGGTAAACCCGCTGTTTTATTTATTATCTATCGAACCGGAAAACAAACTCCCATTGCCATTTCTCAAGAGGTTAAAGAGTACTTAAAGACAGTTACCCCCCGTTTACCGGAGGGAATCACTCTAGAGATCTACGAAGACAAGTCTGACCGCTACCGAGAGCGTCGGGATCTCCTCTTAAAAAATGGAATTATGGGGCTACTTCTTGTCTTGTTAACCTTAACGCTTTTTTTAGAAACTCGACTGGCCTTTTGGGTTTCCATGGGAATTCCCATTTCTATTCTCGGATCATTCTGCCTTTTGTACTTTTTAGGAGGCAGTATTAATATGATTTCCATGTTTGCCTTCATCATCACTTTGGGAATTGTCGTCGATGATGCCATGGTGGTGGGAGAAAATATTTATTACAAGCGTCAACAAGGTCTTTCTCCCTTAAGTGCTGCCATTGAAGGAGCGAAAGAAATGGCTGCCCCTATTTCTGTAGCGGTCGCGACAAACATCATTGCTTTCTTTCCTCTTCTTTTTGTTTCCGGTTCAACGGGAAGTTTCTTTTTAATTCTTCCCATCGTTGTTATTTCTGTATTTATTCTTTCTTTGCTGGAGTGCTTGTTCATTTTGCCCGCCCATCTCTCCGGTCTTCCCAAACCTCAAGCCGTAAAGGAAGGGCGAGGAATCCAAGGTTTCTGTGCTCGCGGCTTGGATTGGTTTACCCAAGGAATTTTCACCTCTCTCTTAAGAAAAACTGTAAAGTACCGCTACCAGACAACCCTGATCTTTTTAGGGATTCTTGCCCTAATGTTTACCTATTTTGACAGCGGGAGAATCCACTTTTCTTTCCGCCCTCGTGTTCTGGCCGACAGAATCGATGCAGAGGTAACTTTACCCTATGGAACTCCTATTGAAGAAGTCGAGCGTATTGCTCGTTACATTGAAGAGTGCGGTCGACAAGTTGTCCAGGAAACGGACGGAGAGAAAATGACAGTAGGAATTTTTACAGAGATAGGTAAAGATGGAAGCAATACCGCGGAAGTGACTTTTAATTTAGTTCCGCAAAGCGAAAGAAAAATTACCACCCGAGACTTCAGCATAAAATGGCGGGAGAAAACCGGGGAGATTCCAGGTTTAGAAAGTCTGTTTTTTGATTTTTTAATTGGGCCAGGAGGCTCTCAAGCAATTAATGTAGAGCTGAGCCACCCCGATTCGGTAATTTTGGAATCCGCTGCCCGTGATGTTAGTCGAGTCCTGACAAATTTTGCTGGGGTTACGGATATCAACGATGGCTATGCCCAGGGCAAACCTCAGTACGATTTCAAAGTGAAACCCCAAAGCCAAAGTTTAGGTCTAGATGCCCGTGAAATTGGTTTGCAGTTGCGCCATGCCTTCCATGGAGCAGAAGCTCTTCGGCAACAGAGAGGACGTAACGAAATAAAAGTAATGGTTCGTTTACCAGAAAAAGAACGTAAATCTCTCTATGAACTAGATCAATTTTTAATTCGGACAAAAAACAATGGGGAACTTCCTCTCTCCCAAGCTGCTTTTATTGAAAAACGAAGGGCTTACACCGAAATCAGGCGGATTGATGGTAAGCGAATTCTCAACATTACAGCCAACGTTATTCCCGAAATCACCAATGAAAACCAAGTTTTAGATTCCCTAAAAGAGGAGTACATGTCGGAAATTCTCTCTCGCTATCCAGGACTCAAATATTCCTTCGAAGGACAAGACCGTGATCGACGAGAGGCTTTCCAAGAACTCAACTCCGGGTTTCTCATCTCTATGCTTGCTATTGCGGGTATGTTAGCAACACTCTTTGCCAACTATAGTCAGCCCCTTATTGTCATGATCACCATTCCTCTTGCCATAGGCTGTGCCTTACTCGGTCACATTGTCATGGACTACAGCTTAAGCATCATCAGTGTTTTTGGAATCATCGCTCTTTGTGGTGTTATTGTCAACGGAGGACTTGTCTTAACGGTAACCGCCAATCAATTTCAAGCCGAAGGAATGTCTCCGAGTGAAGCCGCCATAAAAGCAGGAGCGCGAAGATTCCGCCCCATTTTTCTTGCTGCTCTCACTACCTTTTTTGGCCTTGCTCCGATGATTTTTGAGAGCTCGGTAGGAGCACGCTTCTTGATCCCGATGGCTATCTCCCTGGGGTTTGGCATCATGTTCTCCACTCCGATAATCTTAGTGCTCACTCCCGCCCTTTATGTAATTCACCGCGACTTTGAAAGATTTTGGCAAGGAAAAAAGGAAGAATAAAAAAAGAAAGAGCCACTCTGACAAATAAACAAACAGAGTGGCCCTTTCTTTTTTGCTATTTCAAAACTTGTAGATTAAGTCCCTTTGGTATTTCCAAAAAGCTCTATATGCAAGCGATGCCCATAGCGGTAGCCTTTTTTTCGGCAAATATCTACAAGCCAAGAGCTTTTCTCATGAAGAGCATCCAAACTTATTCCTTCGGGCATTAAGAATACCTTTTCGGGCGGGATCTCTCTTTGGATGTCTTCTAAAATAGACTCGACTTCTTCGAGGTCATCGGGAGAGGAGATAACAAACTTAAATTGATAGTCCCCTTGGTCTACCCAAGCGCGAATCACTTCCACTTGGTAGCGCGTTTTTTCGTGGCGTTTTTCCCATTTCTTATTATTTAAGGGAAGGGAGTTTTTTAGTTTGGGACTCAAGGATGCTAAGTCGCACGCAATGCCGCCAGGGAGAATGGTCGCGGCTGTTTCAATGGTGATGTGTTTTTTCTGGGTGCGCATAGTTTGAGCCAGGTCGTGCATCTCAGGAAAGAGCATAGGCTCTCCTCCGGTTAAAACAACATAGTCGCATGAATAACCTTGGATTTCCTCTGAGATTTCTTTTGGAGTGAGTTTATCTCCCTTGGGGTCCCAAGAAGAGTAAGGGGTATCGCACCACACGCAACGGAGATTACATCCTCCTGCTCGGATAAAAACGGAGGGGACTCCCATTAACTCTCCTTCTCCTTGGAGGCTATAAAAAATTTCTGTAATTAACATAGATTAGTTTTCATAAAGAGTGGGATCTTTAGCTTTGGCCAGTTGAAAGGCTTCCTTTCTTTCCATACAGGTTCCGCATTTTCCACAGTGTTTCTCTTTTCCCTTGTAGCAAGACCAAGTCATAGAGTAGTCTACCCCTAGCTTTTCTCCCACAACAACGATATTTTCTTTCCGATCCGAAATGAAAGGCCGAGTAATGGCGACTCCTAAATAAGTCCCTTCTTCAATAGCAGAAGACATAGAAGACATAAAACTTTCGCGACAGTCGGGGTAAATAGCATGGTCTCCGGCATGAGCAGCAATAACCAATCTCTTGGCTTCGATGCTTTCGGCATAACCCGCTGCAATGGAAAGCATAATACCATTGCGGAAAGGAACAACCGTTTGCTTCATATTCTCTGCTTCATAGTGTCCCTCAGGAATTTCTCCCCCCGACTTTAGAAGATCCGATTGGAAAAGCTCATTGACAAAAGGAAGAGAAACAACCGTATGCTTAACGTTTTCTTTTTTACAATGATGAGCAGCAAAAGGAATCTCTCTCTCGTTGTGCTTAGATCCATAGTCAAAACTAAGTGCAGCCAGAACCTCAAATTTTTCTAAAGCCCAGTAAAAAGCAGTAACGGAATCCATTCCCCCGCTTAGTAAAACAACCGCCTTTTCTTTGCTCATGTAAATTCCTTCGTAAAACAATTATTTGTCATTATATTCATAAAGAGCAACAGTATAGTTTTCCTATATGCTTTTTGCAATTTTTTTCTTCTAGAGATTCATTTCCACTTGTTCAGAAGTCATTACGTTGACTTACTTGACCACCTCTTTTCTCTTTAGTTTCTCGCAGCGCTTTGATAAACTAGGAGTAGTAATATCTTAAGAACGTGATTTGTTACCTGTAATTAGCAAAAGGTCTTATCTATGTCTTTACCACCAAACTCTAAGCTTCAAGAACTCTACCAAAAGCGGCAAGAAGATTTGGCTTCTCAAGATTGGAAGAGCCTCATTGAAACTCTCCATCAAATTATTGCTCTTGCTCCCACCTCTATCCATTTTTGTAACCGAGGAGATTTTTTCTTTCGTTTGGGTTACTACCAAGAAGCAATTCATGATTGGAAAAAAGCACTTACCCTCTCTCCTCAATCCCAAGATTTAGCTGCAAAAATTGACCAAGCCCAAAAACAATTGCAAAACAAAGTGATAAAAGAAAAATCTCTTTCTCTCAAATCAAAAAATGTCGAGCAAGAGAAAAGAGAAGAAAGCCCTTCAGAAATCCTTTTTCAAGCTCCTCCAGAAATTGACAAACTCTTTCTTTTAGAAAGTGAAGGAAGAAAAAATTTTGGCCGCTATGAAATACAAAGAGTTTTAGGGCAAGGAGGGATGGGAAAAGTTTACCAAGCTTTTGATCCTCACTTGAAACGCGATTTGGCTTTGAAAGTAATTACAGGGAGATCTACGGGAACAGAGCAGCTTATCCAGCGATTTTTACAGGAAGCCCAATCCATTGCCACTATAAATCATCCTAATGTGATTCAAGTCTACGACATTGGTGAAGAAGAGGGAACGAGTTTTTTCACCATGGAATATCTTACGGGAAGAAATTTAAGCCAACTTATTCGGGAAGAAGATCTCTCTTATCAAAAAATCATGGAGCTACTTTTAAAAGTTACCTCAGGAGTTCAGGAAGCACATCGGCATGGAATTATCCACCGCGACCTAAAGCCAGGTAACATTATGTTCGATGAGGAGAGAGAGCCTCGGGTTATGGATTTTGGTCTCGCTAAAATCGTAGAAAACGAGACTGAGCTTTCGAAAAGTGGGATGATTTTAGGAACACCTGCTTATATGTCACCTGAGCAAGCGCGAGGAGAAATCAACAAAATTGATGAGCGAAGCGACATTTATTCTCTGGGAGCAGTTCTTTACGAAATGGTGACCAAGTCTCCTCCTTTCCGAGGAGATAGCAACATGCAAATCATCATCCAGGTTTTGGACAAAGAACCTATTTCACCTCGTTACCTTAACCCAGACATTCCTATCGAAATGGAAGCGATTTCCTTAAAATGCCTCGAAAAAAATCCCTTAAAACGCTACCAAACTTCAGAAGAGCTACGAAAAGATATTGAAAATTTTCTAGCCTATCGTCCTATAAGAGCAAAGCCTCCGGGAATCTTAGGGCGAACTCAAAAATGGTGCCAACGCTATCCTTTAGCTTCTGTTTTTTTACTCCTCACTACTGTCTCAACGCTACTAGCCTCTTGGCTAGCTTACCAACAACGCACAGCCAACCTATTCATTGCCCAACAAAAAGAAAACTTAGAGCAGTCCAATCAAGCAAAAGATAAGGCTCTTCTTGAAAAAGGAAGAGCTTCCGTTCGAGAAAAAATTGCCCTAGGAAAGTCGCAAAACGAACTGAGACAAGCCTATCTTAATTTTGCCCAAAGCGAGATTGAGAAAAGAAACTTTACCCAAGCAGCCCAAACTCTTGTCCAAGCGAGAAAATACTCCGAGCAAGCACAGAATAAATTTGAGGAGGCTTCTTCCGAAATAAGACAAAATAAGCAATTTTCTCCTGGTGATTTTACACAGGAAGTAAGGGAATATGAATCAGGAAGAGGTAAGTTAAGACAAACCTTACGCTTTTCGGTTTTACCGAACTTACCTCAAAAAGTCGCAGAAGCTTCTTGGGTACAAAAGTCAGCGAGTTTTGGCAAAATTTTCTTAGGCAAGGAAGACACTCTTTTTTCCGAATACTGGAGCGATACAGGTTTTTCCTATCGTTCAGTAAAAACCGGAGATAAAAAAGTTGCTCGCGTTTTTTTAGAAAATGAGAAAAAAGCTTTCTACCTTACCGCGAAAAACGATCTTCTTATGGCAACAGAAAAAGAGCTTATTTTTTTGGATTGGAAAACAAAAGAAAAAAAAGTTCTGTACTCTTTAGACATTGAGGAGCGAGTAGATGATCTTGCTATTTCTCCTGACTATCGCTGGATCGCCCTACGGGTAAGCCGAGAACACTTGAAAGACACTTCAGGAGATCTCTTGCGTCAAATTTCTAGGATCATGAATGTTATATTTATTGAAGTCGCTACAAAAACTCCCTACCACCAAGAGCTATTCTTAAAAAAAAGAGGATTGGCAAAAGTTGTTTTTAGTCCCGATAGCCGTTTTTTAGCTGTGAATAAAGATCGTGGGGTCGAGATTTGGAACTTAGAGAAAAATGAAAAAAAATGGGAATTTTTGCATTTGGGAGTGAGTGAATTGGCCTTTAGCCCTGATCAAACCTCTTTAGTTTGCGGAGATTTGGATGGAAATCTCCTTCTCTATAGTCTAGAGAAAGCCCAAGATCGCCCTCAGTACTTGTCTTTAAAAGCCCACGAAAAATGGGTTAACCACATTGAATACAGCCCCGATGGAAATTTTTTTGCAACAAGCGGCCACGATAACCGTGTTGTTTTATGGGATGCTAATCTATACGAACAAATCTGGCAGCAGGAGCTTATAGACATTTGTGATCTCATTAAATTTGACGACCAAGGGCAATTCTTACATACCTGTGTTGCTCGAGAAGGAATTTTCTACAAGAAATGGAGAGTTCATCCTCTTTGGAAAAAAAGACTCCCTCTTCCCAAAAAAGACCTTCCCTTGTTTAGTGCAGTAAAAAAATCCTTTGGACGACGCAGTGTTTTTCGCTCTCCTATTTCCTGGAGTTCCCAAGGAAGATTCCTCGCTTTTTATCCTTTTAATCTAGCAACTGTTTATCTTTGGGATACTCTTTGGGATACTCAGAGGAATACTCAGAAAAAATCTCCGCGCACTTTCCGCTCTTTAGGTGATGGCAATGTCCGGCAAGCTTTTTTTAGCCCTGATGAAAAGTGGTTGGCCATACTACACCGCAGTCGTACTCTCCGGGTTCATTCCCTAATTAATGAGGAAGTCTATGAGGTGCGCCACCCCGCCAGTTTAATCCGGTTTTTACAGGATAATGCGACTATCCTTTTCTCTCCCGGAGACCCAGACAGAGGACGTTTATACACCTTTGAATGGAGAACAAAAGTGGTAAAAGCTTTAGACTACATTTTTTCAGGTGTCATTACCGCTTTAGAGGTGAGCTTAGACGGAAAGTGGGTTGCCATCGGAAGTGCCGAAACCATGGACATTGTCCCTTTCGAAGCTCTCTTTCAACCTCCCCCAGCTCGTTCTTCCGAGTTTCAGTATTTTCCTCCTGAAACTCAAAGGATCAGTAGCTTTGGATGGCATCCGAATGGGAATCTTCTTGCGACAGGCTGTACTCGCAATACAGTTACCGTGTGGGAAAAAAGCGAGGAAGAAACTCAGCCTTGGCAACATAAAAAGACCATGCGCTTTAAAGAACCTCTCCAACAGCTTAGCTTCTCTCCTCAAGATAATAAATTGGCTATTTTTCTCGAAAACAAAATTTTGATCTACGACTGCGACAACGATTTCTTGACAGAAACCTTTCTAGGCTACTTCAAAGGAAATATTGCTAGCTTAAGTCCCGACTGGCGCCTCTTGGCTTTACCAGAGGACAAAGGAGATATTTCAATCTACGAGGTCCCTCAAGGACATGGCTTAGAAAAAGCAAGTGTCAAAAAATGGCAAAACTTTGTTCAAGAAAGATCTCAAAAATGAAAAAGCTTTAGAATACTACAAAACCGCTCTAGAAATTAGCAATCATCTCTTAGACGTAAACACAGGTTTAGGTGATTTTAGGCTATAGCATGTAACCGCTTTTGCGGGATAAAATATACATATTAAAATGTGCCTACCGCAAAGCGGTTACATAATAAAGCCTGGGGTTTCAACCCTAACTTTTATACATATAATTTGCAAAACGAAAATTTGGCATTTTAAAATTTAAGGGTTTGTGTGATCGTTATAGATGATTACGTTAGGTTGTCGAATACGTAGGAAACCCAGATTTCATCTGGGCCTGAGGTATTACATCCCTCGGGATACCAATTGCGTATTAAGGTGGGTTAGTTTTATTCTAAGCAAATATTATTTGCATTGGGTTTTAGTGGTATTAATCGTATCCAGAAATGTTTTATTATCGCGGATATTGTTACGTCAGATTTCCCTTGGCGATATACCATTTAGGTGATGGTTTGATAATCATGTACCGCTACCTACGCTTAAACAAATCTAATGTACCGCAATTATGCCACTCGAACCTAACATTAATGGCATTTGCCTAGAATAAAACTAACCTATCTTAATGCACAATTGGTATCCCGATAGGGATGTAATATGTCAGGCC
>JAJDCR010000125.1 GCA_029260735.1 Planctomycetota bacterium | reverse complement strand
TTCTTTACTTCCCGAAAAATTTTGATAGAAAAACGCTACTTGGAAAATAGGACTATGTTTAGGAGAGAGAGGAACTTTTAGCTTTTCCAGAAGAACTCCAAAAGGATAAGAGTGAGCCATGCCTTCGATAATAGTATTTTGTAACTCCTTTAGGAACGAGATAAAAGAAGTTTTTTGTTCAAAAGTACTACGAAGTGGAATCATGTTGACAAAGAAGCCAATGAGGGATTGATCTTCCTTTTCTTCTCTTTCCTCTATTTTGTCTCTTTCATTTATTCCCCCTCTTTCATCGAGGGGCATTCCCACAATAATATCTTCTGCTCCGGTGTAACGGTAGAGAAGAAGCTTAAAGACGGCCAAAAATAAGGTGGAGAAATAGCTAGAGTTTTCTTTAGAGAACTGTCTTATTTGAGCAGTAGACTCTGCCTCAAATACATATTGGCAAGTTGTTCCCTCAAAGCTTTGCTGGGGCGAACGAGGGAAATCGGTGGGAAACTCCAGAACCCTGGAATCTTCGAGTTGTTTTTTCCAATAGGATAAACGTAGTTCTCCTTCTTTGCTCTGCAACATCATTTTTTCTGCCATGACAAAATCATCATAACTTCTCGTAAAAGAGCGAAAGGAAGGAGTTCTTCCTCTTAATAGTTCCTCATAAAAACCAAAAAACGTTTTTAAGAAGGGAAGGACAGAGCCGCCATCAAAAATAATGTGATGGACTGTAAAGAGAACAATGCTTTCTTTTTCTGAACATTTTAGGAGATGGACTCTAAATGGAGGTTCTTTCTCAAGGAAAAAAGGCTCTTTTGCTTTTTTCTGCAAAAATGCAATGATTTGTTCAGGTTTAAGCAGAGAAATATCTTCTTTCTTAATGAAAACAGGTTGGGAAGTATCTATTGCTTGATAAGCTCGCCCATCCACTTCTTGTACCATCCTTTGCAAAATAGGGTACTGTTTCACTAAAAGCTGACAAGCATTTTCCAGTAGAACAAGATTCTTTTCTCCAAAAAGTCTAAAACTAATAGGACAATTATAAGCACTTACCCCGGGATAAATTTTTTGCCATGCCCATAGCCCTTCTTGCCTCTCAGAAAGATTTTTTTTGTTATTGGTATTGCTTAATGGATATTTTCTTTCTATAGAATGAACGGTTTGGAATGCTGTTTGTGTTTTGGATAAGGTTTTGTCTTCTTTTTCTACTTCCTTTTTTCTGACAAGAATGGCTTTAAATTGAGAATAATAGTTTTCTTTGAGGTGTTTAGCTAAATCATTTATGGAAATATATTCAAATAATAAAGTGGGAGACAATTCTTGGCCAAGAATTGTCTTCATTTCTCTGACCAAAGACACTATCCCAGAAGAACTCAATTCCAGTTCAAAAAAAGAGATATCTTTTTGAATCTGATCTATAGGTTTCTGAATTTGGCGAGCAATTACCTGTTGTAAAAACAATTCTATTTTTTCATCCACACCCAAAGGAATTTCATCTGCAATAATATCACTTTGATTTGGCCTTAAAAACTCCCACTTTACTCTTACTAGTTCTTTTGTTTTTTCTTTCAATAAAGGAGAAGAGGTTTTCTGAAGCATTTGATGGATACTGGATTTTGAAGCAATGGAACTACTTTGTGTTTCTAATAGCCAGTATCTTTCTTTAGCAAAAGGATAGGTGGCTAAGGCTAGTTTTCTAGGTTTGTCCTGTTTGTATAAAAGCTCCCAGTCTATTTCAAATCCTAATATCCATAATTTAGCTAATTTACCGTACTTCTTATTTCTGAGGGTAGCCAGAATAAATTCTTCCCCTTCTTTGCCTTCCAAAAATTCACTCGCCTCTTTTTTACTTTCTATCCTCCCTGTGTATAGATTCTCTATATCCACTTCATTTTGCCCGTACTTTGTCAGCTTATCTTTTAATTCTTCTACACTCGATGCGACTATCGCTAAGCGTTCCTCCATGGCTTCTCGACCGACTTGCAATGTATAAGCGACATTTTTGAGGGGGAAATCACTCTGCAATTTTTGAGCTAATTCTTTTGTATAGTTCCTTAGGCTATTCTTTGTTTTAGCGGAGAGTACGATTAAATATTTTTTGACTAAATCGAAGTTTTTATCTAAAACCAATGGCTTTTGGGCATACTCCTCAACAACTACATGAGCAATACTCCCTCCAAAACCAAATGAGCTAATCCCGGCTCGCAGAGGAATTTTATCCCCAAATTTATTTTTTCTTCGGGGCCAATCTTGGATTTCCTTTGCAATACAAAAAGGACTATCCTTTAAATTTAGGTAGGGGGATAGTTCCTTAAAATGAATTGTCGCAGGGATCTTTTGCTTTTGCATCGCCAAAAGTATTTTCATCAATCCTGCAATACCCGCAGCGGCCTCTAAATGTCCTATATTTGTCTTTACCGAACCTAAGGCGCAATAGTTTTTTTGCTCTTCATGGCTAGTTGATCCCTTTGTTAATTCATGAAAGCCCTCTGTTAATGCCTGCACTTCTATCGGATCGCCCAGCTCAGTGCCTGTTCCGTGGGCTTCGATGTAGGATACCGTTTGAGGATTAATCTGGGCATCTTCGTAGGCCGCACGTAGTAAATTCTTTTGGCTTTTGGTATTAGGAGCAGTTAATGAATTAGCTCGCCCTCCGTGTTGAACTACGGAGCCCTTTAGTAGGCCATAGATATGATCATTATCTGCTAAGGCTTGCTTCAATGGCTTCAAGAAAACAGCCCCGGCACCTTCTCCTCTTACATAGCCATTGGCATTTTTGTCGAAAGTCTTACATTTCCCATCGGGAGAAAGCATACTAGCTTGGCTATAGGCAATAAAAAGTGTTGGGCTTAAGAGAAGATTTACTCCCCCAGCGATGGCTAATTCGCATTCCTTATTTTGGATAGCTCGAACTGCGGAGTGAACAGCCACTAAAGAGCTGGAACAGGCGGTGTCTATCGCCATACTAGGCCCATTTAAGTTCAGTAAATAGGATATACGGTTAGCGAGAATGCTGTGGGCGTTGCCTATGGTGCCTTGGACTTCTATCTCTAATCCACTAGAGTTTAGAAGTTCTTGATAATCTTGTCCTGAGACTCCCACATATAAGCCTACCTCTTTTCCTACCAATGCCGATGTTCTATAGCCTGCATCCTCTATGCTTTTCCAAACGATCTCTAAAAATATTCGTTGTTGAGGGTCCATCAACTCGGCTTCTTTGGGAAGAATATTAAAGAATGTTGCATCGAATTTGTCGACATCTTCGATAAAGCCGCCCCATTTGCTGTAGCTTTTGTTTTTTTCCTTCTCCTCGCTAAAGTACTCTTTCCAATCCCAACGTTCTTTTGGAATTTCCCTGACACTGTCTTTTCCTGATGCCAAATTTTGCCAAAATTCGTCATAGTTTTTGGCTTCTGGAAAAACACCTGCCATCCCTATAACAGCAATATCATCTACTCTTTGAAGAATCCTTTTTCTTTTTTGACTCATTGGTGCTATTTTTAATCCCAAGTCTTCCTTTTTTTCATCAGAATCCACGAATCCTAGTTTTTCATGGAGGAACTCAGACAATTTACCAAGATTCTCATGGCCAAAAAAAGTACTTGGATTCATATCTATCGAATTTTCTATCTCCAATTCCTGGGATAGATTTTCTATAAAGGCCACCACTGAAACGGAATTTAGTTTATATTCCCGAAAATCTGTGCCTGGATCTATTTTCTCTTCTGAGATACTTAATGTTTTTGCTAATACTCTTGTGGCTTGTGCTAGTATTTTTTCTTTTCTTGGACTCTTTATACTAAGACTCGAAGAAAGCACAGAAGAAAATACCATTTCTTCCATCAGTAAATTCATTGTAGAAATGGCAATCACTTTTCCATCGTTTTTCCGGGATATCACGACATTAAAAACATAGTCGTTATTGTTATTGGCTCCCTTTTTTTGCCATAGATTTACACGAGTTTCCAGCAGGGTTTCATAGTCTGCATTTCCTAGATAGCAAATCTTTTGGTCTATTACTTTTCTCTCTAAAAAACTTTTTTTGCTACCTCTTATTTCCTGCCATAAGCGTAAAATACTCTGGTCAATAATGCTAAAGTAAGTGCTAAAGTATAAGAGATCCACTCCATTTATATCTCTGGTTATATCTATTTCATACTCATCAACAAACTCCTCGACAATACTCCGATACTCACGAGAAGAGTCTTTATGAAATGTTTCCTTTTGGATCGCTTCATGGTAAAAATCCCAAGGCGGATATTTCTCTGATACTTTTGGCAAGTGCTTATACTGAAAACCCTTTGGCGATGATTTTGTTAAATTTTCATTATTTCCCTCCTCTACTCTACTGATCCAACGATTAAAATTTTGGACATAAAGGACATTTTCATCGGGGTGATCATAGATTTCATCCACACTAAAATCACAAGTAAAAGGGGAATTTTTCTCATCAAACAATCTTATTTTATGGGTTACTTGTAGTGTTTCGCTATTACACTGAAATAAATGAGACATTACTTCTATTTCATCGCCAACTGTAAATAGCTTTAGATGAGTCTTCGGATTACCTTTGATATGATAATAAAAGAAAGAGAGATATGTGGGGGCGCCGTTTTCATTTCGAGCATTAAAAGCATCTACATGGCATAGTTGACAAACCGTTTCCCAAGTCCAATCGCCAATTTGTCCGACAAAAAGAGAGTTATGTCCACACATTCCAGGAGTTACTTTTAAGCGTTGGTAGCGAGAGTTATTTACTTGGGTAAAAAGAAATTGGGCAAAAGAATCGAAGGTATTGTGTTCCTTTAAAATGCTGGGGAGAAATTTCAGATGAAATTGTTTTTGAATTTCGCGGAGTAGTTTTCTTTTTTTTAGGGATCTAAAGATCGAATCAATATCTTTTTTAGTATTTGCGTCTCTATTTATCGTATCCTTAGATAACTTCATAACCATTTTGTCTAATTTACTCTTGAGTTCTTCAAGTTTTTTACTGTCGTTGTACATAAATGTTTTCTCGTTAGTCATGTAATTGATAAATTAAACGTAAATGGATGATTTATTAGGGAACTAGCAAAGACTGTACCATATTTTTTATGAATAGTCCTTTCTATTATCAATGTTATATCAAGAGCTTTGTTTCTCTAATTTCAAAACAAAATTTCCATTTAAACTCTTACTTTACAAATTTCACAAGCGATTATCAAAAGATTATCAGTATTGCTAGAATTTTTCGGTCTATTGGTAATCTGTAAAAACTACATCGATACCTTTTGTGTAGAGCAAAAGTAAGAATTTTACATCTTTTCGATTTCTGATAAGATGTACCTCATAAATCAACTTTGTCGTTTTAGAAAACCTGGTATAGTTATTTATAAAAACATGGACAACTGGCAGTAGGTATTACAATGGGAAAACTTTTTTTTTGGTCGCTTATTCTTATTTTTCATATCCAAACACTTGCTTTAGAAACGAAGGTCAACAACGATTTTCGTTTTATGTATTACGAAGATAAAACAAGTGGCTTTGAAATAGATAAAATACAATCTTTAGCTATTTCAAATTGGAAAACTGTGCAGACTAAAAACTTTAAGCACTCTTCATCAGCATTTTGGTTACGTCTGGAAGTTGTCAATAACAGCGAGTACGAAAACTGGATACTGTGCTCTAAAAAAACAGTGGATTACCAAGATGTTTATCTTGTAAAAAATAAGCATATTGTTTACGAGTCCCATGTGGGAGCGAAAGTTGCCTACGATAAACGTGATATTCCACACCGCTATTGTTTGTTTCCTCTACATTTAAAACAAAACGTACACTACACTATGTACATACGTTTAAAATCTGAGGCCATTATTCGATTTGAAATTTCCCTTTATGAAAAAGATGCCTTTGCCGAATATAATGCTCAAAATTTAGCACTCCAAACTTTTTTTTATGGCTGTTTTTTTATCTTAATAATTTACAATGCGGCTGTTGGTTTTTTTACCCGAAATATAGTATATTTATACTACTGTTTGTACTTTGTGGGACTCAATATTTTCTTTCTGTTACAAGAAGGGTTTCTTGCTGTATACAATACTGAAAACATTCAAGATGAATTGCATATTTTATCCATTCTCTGTACAGTATTGTGCTTCTATCTATTTGTTTACCAATTACTTGATATCAAAGCACATCTCCTCCGCTTTAGATATTTCTTCCACTTTTTTATCGCGGCATTGCCAAGCAGTTCCTGCTTATACTTTATTGGCATAATCTCATTTCGCGATAACATCAAGGTTTTTATAGCCAGTATTTTATTTCTCGCGTTTACTCTGCCATGGATCACATGGAAAATCCGACATGAAAATAGGTATGTGATTTATTTTGGAATAGGATGGCTTGCGGTTTGTCTTGCAACTATTGCAAACATTCTTCAAACAGAGGGCTTTATTTCGGGTAGTGTTTGGAACGACAATATCTACAAAATGATCATTGCTTTTGAAGGTATAGTTTTTTCTTTTGCTTTGGTCGATCGTATCAACGAAGAGAAAGACGCAAAACTACGTTTACAAGAAGATCTACATACTTATCAAGAACAGGAAAAATTGCGATTGCAAACAATGGTAGATGAAAAAACCATACTATTACAGCAGGCCATCGCCAAAGTGAAAAAATCAAGCCGCGCCAAAAGTGAATTTTTAGCTCTTATGAGTCATGAACTACGCACACCGTTAAACGCCATAATGGGCTTTTCTTATATGTTGGGGCAGCAAAAAAAACTTCACGAAAAAACACGTAAAGATCTTCAAATCATCTACCAATCAGGAGAGCATTTGCTCAATATTATCAATATGGTTCTTGATTTATCAAAAATTGAAGCAAAGCAGATGGAGCTAGAATTACAAGATGTCGATTTTGATGAATTTTTATACGAGTTGCGTGATATCTTTAGTTTTAAAGCTCAGCAAAAGAACATACAGTTTGTTTTTACTAGCGATGTTCCGCGGTACATCCATTGCGATAAAACAAAATTAAAGCAAATTTTACTTAATATTCTAGCAAATGCCCTTAAATTTACGGAACAAGGCTCTATTCATTTCAAAGTAACTTCGAGGCGGGTCCTCTCACAAGAAGTGCACCTTGTCTTTGAAGTACGCGATACAGGTAGCGGAATAGATTCGCAAGAAATAGACAAAGTTTTTCAACCTTTTCTCCAAACAAAATCGGGGCTGCAAAAAGAAGGAGGTATTGGATTAGGGATGTCAATTAGTCTTAAGTTTGCTCAGCTAATGGGGGGGGGAATATCCGTGGATAGCATTCCTAAAAAAGGAACAACTGTAACCTTAGAAATACAGGCAACTGTATCTAAAGAAATATCAAAGAAATCTCCTGAAGTGACTCCGCTAATTACCCAGCAATATCCAAAAATCAGTGTACTAATTGCTGATGACAAAGAAGTTAACCGCTCACTATTGAAAAAAATCCTAAGGCCATTCCAATTTCAAATTTACGAAGCCTCTACAGGAGAGCAAGCAATAGAGCTGTGGAAAAAATATCAGCCACCTCTTATTTTGATGGATATACATATGCCAGAACTTAATGGCTGTGAAGTGACAGAACGGATCAAGAAACTCGATAAAAAAGTTATTATCATTGCGGTGACCGCTTCTGCTTTTCCAGAAGATAAAGAAGCCATGATAGCTGCGGGATGCAACGAAATATTGGTAAAGCCTGTTAATCCATTACTACTACTCAAAATCATACAAAAACATCTCAATGTAGACTGTGAGTTTAGACAATACAATTCGCAAGATTCGAACAGAACTTGCATCTCCCTTCAGGGGTTGTCCAAAAAAGAGAGACAGTTACTCAGACAAGCCGCAATTGAAGCGAACATGGATGAAATCAACAGTATTATCCAAAGAACTCCACAACTTTTACAAGAGAGACTAAATGAACTAGCGTGTAATTTTGCTTATGAAGAAATCGTAGATTTGATTGATAACTGCCAAGAGTAAATGATTTTGTCATGGTAAGGAGTAGTAGCTCCAGCGACGGTTTCCTTCTTTTACCAACACTTCGGCCTTATGTAGTTTTCGCAATACGTAAGAGACGTGGTGTAAATCGGCACGGAGTAAATCGCGGCATTGGCTGTTATTAATACGACCGTGCTTTTTCAAGTAGTCAATAATTATTTCTTCTTCTGTCGCTCCGTTATCTTGTGCTGAAGTTGTACTCGTAAATGCGATGTGATTAGGTAAATCTTCCACTGTAATTTTTTTGCCATCACACATAATAATCGCATGTTCAATAATATTTTTCAATTCGCGAATATTCCCACGATAATCATAGCTTTGCAGTAGAGAGCTGACTTTCTCATCCACCACAAGTTTTTCTTTTCCTAGCTGAGAAACGAAGTGTACAGTCATAATGGGAATATCTTCACGCCGTTCACTTAGCGATGGTACATGCAAAACAAATCTTGCTAAACGGAAATACAAATCACTCCGAAAAAGACCTTCGTCCATTTTTTCTTGCAAGTTATTATTTGTCGCGGCAATAATACGCACATTTACTTCGCGATTTACTTCACTTCCAACAGGTCGTATCACCCCATCTTCTATTGCCCGCAGTAGCATGGTTTGTACTTCTAGAGACAAATCACCTATTTCATCTAGAAACAATGTTCCGCCATTTGCACACTCAAATAGCCCCTTATGAGCTTTAAGTGCGCTAGTAAATGCACCGCGGGTGTGTCCGAATAATTGAGCTTGGGCAATATCTTTGGTAAAAAGTGAACAGTTAACTGGTACAAATGGTTCGCGGCTGTTTTCCTGATAGTGAATTGCACGAGCTAATAATTCTTTTCCAGTGCCACTCTCACCGAGAATGAGCACATTCGTATTTGTTCCACTCAACTTCTCTACTTTTTGCATTACTTGTAAAACAGCTTTGCTTTTGCCGACAAATTGGTTCATGCCCCAACGTTTTACTTGTTCTGCGGAGATTATTGATATCTTTTCATCCGCTTTTTCTAACGCTTTCTGCGTTTGTTGCTTCTCTTTTTTCTCGTTTTTTAAACGCGTAATAGTTTCTTCTAAAGTTTTGTTTTTCTGTTGTAATGTTTGTAAAAGATGTGAGTTTTCCAAGTGAACTTTTACTCTTGCCAGAACCTCTTCTGCTAAAAATGGCTTGTTTATGTAGTCAATTCCTCCGAGAGCAAATCCCTTCGTTTTTTCATCAATAGAAATCAACCCACTAATAAAAATAACAGGTATATGCTTCATGTCCTCATTAGACTTCAGTATTTTGCAAACTTCATAACCGTCAAGCTCCAAGGGTAGTTTAATATCGAGTAAAATAATATCCGGTAGTTTCGCTTTGATGGACTCCAAGGCTTGTTTTCCATTACGAGTAGGGCGAACATGGTATTGGTGTGTCAGTAAAATATCAACAATATACTGTAAACTCTCTCTATTATCCTCAACTACCAAAATAGAAGCTTTTTTCTTTTGCATATTTCGTTCTCAGAATTTAGATTATGAACTAAGGTATTTTGAATTTTGCAGTGTAAATTCTATTGTAGGCTTCCCTACTCTTAATTTCAAACAAATTACGAATAGATTTACGAATAGATTAAGGGATTACGAATAGGTTTGCGAATAGATGGAGGAATTATAAATAGGTTTACGAATAGATTGATAAATTACAAATAAGTTTACGAATAGATTCAAGATTGCAAACAAAACTATAAGTAGATCTAGATTAAATGCTTACGAGCTAAGCGCACATAGCCTGGAAGTTTTTCTTGGGGAAAAAAACTGGCGGAATTCTGCAGAGGAGGAAGATAACTTGAGCTGGAAAACTGGGAGAATGTACTCTTTTTAGAGAGAAGAGTAGCTCTTCTCTCTATAGGTCCTTGGAAAAAACTAAAGTATCTAAAAATTTTATTTTCTCACTTAAGATTTGTAGTTAAACGTTCTCAAGTTCCACGATAATCTTTAGCTCTTCGATCAATTGCCCCACTTCGTCTTGTGAGAGCTCTTCTATGGCGGCATCCCAATCATCTTCGGGAGTTTCTTCCATCAACTTATGCAATTCTGAGCTAAGCGGAGGTTTTTCGCCTTCTTCGCTTTTTGGTTCTTCCATTTCTTTATACTCTACGGGTGGGCTAACAGATGGTTTTTCTGGTTTGTTTTCTTTTTTCTCGGAACTAGTTTCTGTTACTAGGGTGACTCCATAATGCTCGGTAATTTCTTGCCAATGATTTTCTTGGAGAAGTTCGATCAAGGAGTTTAGGCTTAAATCCTGGAGTAGTAAGTTAGGGGAAATCTGGATAGTGTATTGATGGTCTAGAAAATCAGTTATGGTTGTGGCTCCATGAAGGTCTAGCCCATAGGAGTTAATTTCGGCCTCTGAGTCTATTTCACTGATATCGACGTCAAGAGCCTTTGCCACTAGTTCTCCTATTTTCTCGCTAAGGTCTTTTTTAATATCTTCCTCGGAAAGTGCTTTTGTTTTTTTTGTTTGTTTTGCTGGTTTATTTTTTTCTGTTTTTTCTGCTTTTTCTGCTTTTCCTGCTTTTTCTGCGGCAGAGGAAATCTCTTCTTTTTTCTCTAAACCTAAACGAGATCTCATTTTTTCTGCTCTTCCAAACATGACACCAAAATTGGAATATTCACCATTTAAGGCGGCCCAAAAAGCATCGATGCCTGTAGGAGTGTCCATTGCTACTGTACCCATCATGTTTTCCATGAGTTTCTCTGTCTCTTGGTCTACTTGCATACCCCCCTCGCGCCAGAGAGGCCAATTAATGGAATATACTCCTTCGTTTTGCTCGGCAAAGGCATCCATGAAAGCATTGGCATAAGAGTAGTCAAACTGTCCTGTATTGCCAAAACAGCCCGCCCCTGAAGAAAATAAAACAAAGAAATCTAATTTTTGTTTCTTAAGTTCTTTATGAATGTTGACAAGGCCGTGGGTTTTAGAAGGAAGAACTTGATTGAGATCTTCTTTGCTCTTTTTTAAAACAAAGTTATCGGCATTTACTCCGGCCGAATGAATAACTCCATCTATCTTTTTAAATTTCTTGAGTGCTTTTTCGAGAAAAACTTTTGTTTCCTTTTCTTTGGCCAGGTCAGTACTTATGTATATTGCTTTTCCGCCGAGTTCTTCTAACTTTTTTAATTTCTCTTTTATGCTATCGTTTTCTTTTGTCCTACCCGTAAGAATAAGACGAGCAGAGGCTTCCTTGGCTAGATATTCGGCAAAGATATAGCCTAGTCCCCCCATGCCACCGGTAATAAGGTAAGTCCCTTTGTTTTTTAGCTTTGCTTCGGTCTTGGGCGATACTTTTTCCGCAATGGCTCTTACCCATCTTTTACCATTTTGGTATTTGATCTCGGCGTCTGCTTTCTTTTCTTGCAGCTCATTTTGGATAATGCTCCACGCTTCTTTTGTGTCTGAGATTGCGAGAGTTGAACATTTATGCCTTCTAGATTCCATTTCTATCGTTTTGCCGGCTCCCGAAAGACCACTAAAAGCGGGATGAGATGTTTCTTCCCCCTTCATATCGAGAAAAATAATCCGAGCTTCTTTTTTATAGAGGGCTTTGAATAGATACAAAGAGCTGTAAACACTCCGGTTCAAAAGAGTAGATAGCTTAATTCCGTAGCACCAGTTGTAAAGAAGGTATTTGGCCTCAACTTCCTGGAAGAGCTTTTCGTATTCTTCTGGCTTAGTCGGATTTATTTCAAAATGGCGCTTATCTATTTTTTTATAAGTTTTCCCTATCTTTACGATAGTAGCCTCACTCAGTTCTTTACTGAGTTCTTCTCCTTGTTGGAAAAAAAGGATTTCGCTTTGCTTGATTTTTTTATCGCTTTTTCCTAAGGGCTTTTCTTGCCAATCAAATGAAAAATATACAGATTCGTAGTTTGACATATGGATTCTCCTTTTTTAATTTGCCAATACTTTTGTTTCAAGATTAGGGGAAGCTTTTCTATTTTGACTTTTGTAGTGCATACGAATTAAATAATATCCTTTACAAGGAACAGCAATGCTTTTATATCCCGAGGAAGTAACTTCTTCCCAAAATACAGGGAAACTCGCTAAGTTATCATAGGCAATGTATATATGGGCTTCTTCTAGTAACGTATTATCAAAGTTGATTTGTATTTTCTGACCCTTTTGTAAAGCCCCATAGTGAAATATGGTTTCTGGGTTTCCGACAGGTAAAAACTCATTCTTGACAAAGGATTTAGAGAGCCATTTTTCCCAGTAGACTAGATTATATACATAGTAGTGCAATGCCCGGTAGAAAAATCTATTGCTATTTTGAATTTTCTTCAGAAAAGATTGGTAGTTTTCATATTCTTGATCCGCACAATGTTCGTCTACTTTGTTTTCTCCATCCACTTTTATTGCTGGAAATGTCACTTTCTCACCAGAATTATAGTAGCGCAAGGCCAGACTATATCGGCCAGGTTCTAGGGAGATATCTTGCCACGGTTCTGAACTCGAAAGGTCAGCTGAACTAATAAAGGTTCTCGTGGCCAAGCTGGGTTCGTAGAAAACGATAGTCCATTGCTTTGCCGACTCTTGGGCTTGATCTACCTTAATACTGATTTTAGACTTTACATCCAAAGGCCCGACTACACCAATAATGGCATGGCAATTCCATCTAGGCCCCGATACCATTTGGTAAGGTAGCGCCATGGGCTGAGCTAAAAACTTTGATAAAGGTATCCACTCCATCGGTTCATTACGGGCTATTTTTTTCTGGACAAACTTTGCCGCCGCTTTTCTGATCCGTGAGCGTATAAAACGGTAAAAAGCAAAAGACAAAAGAGACAAGGGGACACTCCAAAGTAGTCCGACAGTTGCCATAACTCTATTCATGATGGTTCCTTAAATTTTGACAAAGCTTCTTAGTATGATTCATCCATTTTTCAACAAAGTCTTTGATGGCACTGTGCTTTTGAAAACTACTTGAGTATCAAAAATGTTAGGACATTCCCTTGTTATGACAATGTAAACGATGGATAAGAGATGAAAAGCAAAGACTGTACCAGCTTTGCTCTAATGCAAAAAAATTCATTTTTTAATTTTACAAAAAACTTGTTATTAATAGCATTACTACATTATCAAGAGTATCCCAGTAGCTTTGTTTATTAAACTCTTACCTCACAAATTTTACAAGCGATTATCAAAAAAAATCAGGATTGCTAATAGTCCTCCAAAAGAAAGTGTTAGAGAAAACGAAATGGTAAAAATTTACTATTTCTTATCATAAACTTATCAGTGAGTGAAAAATCATGCGGTTTTCTTACTTTTTTCAACGTAACTCTTTGTTATGTTTGTGTTAATGTAATGTCTCGTTAGAAGTTACGGTTTAAAGCCGAGCTCAAGATGAGCCCCCCTTTGAATCATGCGGCATTTCTACGGATTTTTGAAGTCAGAAATGAGTGTATTTTCTTTTTCAAAACTTGTTGATATTGTTAATCCATTCTTCTACAAAATTCTTGATTGTACTACGCCGATGTAAACGATTAGAGTATCTAACGATGATGAGTAAGTGGTTCTCTTCTTTTCTGACAATTAGATCCCACAGATAAAGACGCTTATGCTCAGGAGGTTCAAAGAGATGAGTTTTTGTTATGGCAGTTTGACCTAGTGATTTATAAGGCTGATAATTTAAGCGTATGGGGCTAACTTCGTGGGCAAAAGGCAAAAGCTTCTCTTGGGCCATAATTTCATAGCCGATTGCTATTGGAATATTATTCAAGATTTGAGTGAACTCAAGAATCTTTGATGTACTTTTTTAGTTGTGCTTGCACTTGGGCTTTACTTGGTGCGGATGCCAAAAAGGGCAACGGGGGTACGGTTTTTGGACATTGGTAAAACTCCTAGTTTTCGTAGACTAAGTAGCCGGCCCCTTCTCTTGGGATGGAAAAAAAGCTCGTTCACATTATAAGCCCAAATCAGCTGTCTTTCTGATACGCTATAGATCTTACGTGACATCGCTCGGGTGTTATTGCTATAGTGTTGTAAACTCTTCTCGATGTCTTGTCCGCACTGCAAAGAATAGTGTAGTTTGAGAGCACTGGTGAAGGCCGAATCTAGTCCTGCTCCTAGACTATAGTGAGCAGAAGTTCCAGCATCTCCGACTAAGGCAACATTTTTATGGCAAAAATGTAGAAAGTTTTACCACAAGTCTGTTGGGTTTGCAGTTCTTCTTTGTAGTATTGTCGAATGGGGCTATAGACACCCTCCGCTGCGATAAGTAAATCGCAAGACTGCCGAAGATTTTCGATCTTTTCTGGTGTAATGGATCGATTGTATTGAAAGAGAGCCCCTAACTCTTCGGCAAAGTTTCGCAAATAGGCTAGGAGGTTAGAGCGAGTAACTCCGAATGTCGGGATAAAATCGAAAGAGGAAGTCACTCCTTTGGCCTCAATATGAATTTTATCCCAATAGATTAAATCTTTGTGGAAAAGCTGAGTGCTTCGGGCTAAATCGAGACTTTCTAGCTTATGTTTTACTGGTGGTTGGATGGTGTATCCCAAGCCAGACTCCTCCTCTTTCTCTTCTCGTTCCCATACCTTAATGATGGTTTTGGGGAATGATTTTTTGAGCAGTATTGCCAAAAAACACCCTGCAAGCCCACCTCCACAAATTATGACTTTTTTATTGCTTAGATTCATAACCATCTCTAACCGCTTGTTCCATAAGAGAAAGTTCTTCTTCGCTTAAAAAGTCAAAATGAGAAGATCTTTTCCGGGCGGACAATTGACAGTTGTTGTGAAGACAAAGTTGAATAAATAGATCAATCTGTCTATCTGGCATATCGATAATTTCCTGAATATTTTTTTTTGTTTGGTCATAATTGGCGAGAAAACGAAGCTCTTCTTTGAGTTCATTTTCGATAGTTTGGTAAACAAAAAAATAGAGGGCTTCTACTTGCTTAGTCATATCCATGTACTGATAATATTTCTTTGTCTCATCAAGAACTTTCATTTCTCCTTCCTCATTTAAAGTGTATTCTATTAACTTTAACAAGGGGCGAGAAAATGCCTCTAAAGAAAGATCATAAATTTTTGGATTTTTCAGCATAACTGCCGATACTGGAAACATCAGTCCTGAGGGAACCATTCCCTGAATAGATAAAATATTATGAATAAGAAAACGGTGGATGCGGCCATTTCCGTCTTCAAAAGGGTGAAGAAAGACAAAGCCATATGAAATTACTGCCGCGTGAACAATGGCGGAAATCTCACTTTGTTTCATTTTTTGGTGAGAGCGTAAAAGTCCCTCCATAAATTTTGGTAAATCATTGGGTTTAGGGCAAATGTAGTGAATAATTTCATTTCGATAAGAAATGGTTTGCCCGACATAGCTTTGACTACTCCTGTAATCTTTGTCTTGAAAGCGAGGATCGACGACTCGGTTTTGTAGGTCAACTAAGAGAGATTTTTCACAAAAATCTTGCCGTTCTGCTAATTCTAGCAAAGCAATAAACTTCTCTGTGCGAGAAGCGTTTGGCTTTATATGTTCGATAGCAAAAGAAGATTTTGTTTCCTTTTTGTAAAGGTAGCTTAAAGCGCGCCGAATCAACTCAGGAGAGTAGCATGTCACGATATCTTGACATCGTTTCTGTAAATCGGTTGTATTCATTTCTTGGAGTGTTTCTGTACGCCTAACAATAGGACAAAATTCCCGATTTCCCAGTAGGTTGTCCATAATTCTCTGTCGTTGCACTCGTCTTCCGGGCAGAGCAGTATAGTACTGATTTGGTTCGAGAGCTTCTGTATAATTTCCTCTAGTTAAACTTGCTATGGGCAATTCTGTTCCTATTAAAAATTCAAAAAAGAACCAAATACGGCGTGCATATTTTCCGGTAGGCTTTGATTTAATATAAGCTAAGACTTCGTCTTCTTTTGCTGCTCTGAAGACAATCTCTAAATATCCTAAGTTTACTCCATCGTATTTCAGGGCAAACTCCAAGTGGTTTCCGATTCCTTCCCCCGGCCAATAAGACTGTGGATAGATATCTTCAATAAAACTATCTTGAATTTTGGTTCGATGAATACTCCCCACAGATACATAAGAAGTGTGCCAGTGCGCAATCATATCATTCAACTGAAACTTTTCTAACAAATAAAGATAGCCTGCGGGTTTTAAATCAGAAATACTTTTTTCCATGCCTTTACCTCCCAAAAAATAGTGACTATTACCAAAATATACATACTTACAGATAGGAAGGCAAATTTTTAATTACAAAAATAGGTTTTTGTCAAAATACCGTTATTTAGTATTCTTTTTTAGAAAATATTTTAAGGTGTGGCACCGCCAAAAAAACAATTATTGTTTCAAAAAAATGATTATATATAGTGCTTTCTCCAGAAATATGATTACAAAGTAGAAAAGAATCTTTTCCTAATTCAACCTATATTCAGCAGCAAAAAAAATGCATTTTTAGGTTTAATATCGGGGTAAATTGAAAACCTGTCGCATCAAAATGGGATTTTATGTTCACGCAAAGGCGCAAAGAGCGCGAAGAAATTATAAATTATTAACAATACGCTT